>JAYFRL010000006.1:0-15886 GCA_034925905.1 Lachnospiraceae bacterium
TTAGAGCGCCGGCCTGTCACGCCGGAGGTCGAGGGTTCGAGCCCCTTCTGAGTCGCCAATATGGGAGTTTAGCTCAGCTGGGAGAGCATCTGCCTTACAAGCAGAGGGTCACAGGTTCGAGCCCTGTAACTCCCATTTTTATAAATAAATTTTTCTGCACAGTGTGTTGTTTTAATAGGCGGTTTATTTATCTACATATATATATTTTTGCTGCTTATTATGCAGTCGTGGCGGAATTGGCATACGCGCTAGACTAAGGATCTAGTCCGGGTAAACTGGGTAGGGGTTCAAGTCCCCTCGACTGCATTTTGTTGTTTTTAAGGGGTTGGATATATGCGTATTGGAAACGGTTATGATGTTCATAGACTTGTTCCTGATAGGCCACTTATATTAGGTGGGGTTGATATTCCTTATGAAATGGGGCTGTTGGGTCATTCTGACGCCGATGTCCTTTTACATGCGATAGCAGATTCTGTTTTAGGTGCCGCAGGCTTAGGCGATATAGGCAGGCATTTCCCTGATACCGACGAAAAATATAAGGGTATGTTCAGTTTAAAACTTTTAAATGAAGTTGTTGAAATGGTAAGCTCAAAAGGTTATAATGTGATTAATATAGATGCTGTTGTAATTGCGGAGAAACCAAAGCTTTCGCCATATATAGAAGCTATGTGTGAAAATATAGCGAAAGCCTGTAATTTACCCGCTTCTTTTGTAAATGTCAAGGCAACAACGGAAGAAGGCTTAGGCTTCACAGGTAGAAAAGAAGGCATTTCGGCATGGGCTGTTTGCTGTATAGATAACAAATAAATGCTTTGATGGAAAAAGTAGCTTAAATCAAGCTTTCAGAGAAGACCGCCTTAAGGTTTCTGCCTTTTGGCTGCGAGCGGTTTGGGCGCGTTTTAAGCGAAGTGCATTCCTGAGCACATCAGGTGAATTTTTTAGCTTGATGCGTTGGCCGCGTTAAGGTTTTTAAGTGGCTTTTGCAACAAGAGTGGAACCGCGGAGTTTTTGCTTCGTCTCTAATTTTTTGAGACGAAGCTTTTTTAGTGGCAAATAACAACTTTATGTGATTATTTCATATAATGTGACTATATTCGGAGGTGATAGTTTTGAGTTTGTTAGATGAAATAAGAATAGTTAAAGAAAAAGATCCGGCAATCAAAAGCAGCATAGAGGTTATTTTGTATCCGAGTTTTTGGGCAAAGCTTTTTCATTATCTGTCACATTGGCTTTATAAGATACATTTTTTCTTTTTAGCGAGGCTTATTTCCCAAATTTCCAGGTTTCTAACGGGAATAGAAATACATCCGGGAGCCAAAATAGGCAAAAAGTTTTTTATAGACCATGGTATGGGAACGGTTATAGGAGAAACATGCGAAATTGGGAATAATGTTCTTATATATCAGGGAGTTACCTTGGGTGGGACGGGTAAAGACACGGGCAAGAGACATCCTACAATAGGCGATAATGTCCTTATAGGCGCCGGAGTTAAAATATTAGGCCCTATAGTTGTAGGCAATAATTCCAAAATAGGCGCTGGTTCCGTTGTTTTGCAGGATGTCCCGCCTAACTCGACAGTTGTAGGCGTTCCGGCAAAGCCCACAAATCTTAATTTTTTGCATCCTGAAGATAAAATGACGCCTTCTGACACAATAGACCAAATGAGCGTCGGAGATCCTATAGAATGTGAAATAGAGGCTCTTGAAGAAAGGATAAGAAAGCTTGAGGAGCTTTTGATTAATACCAATGTGTCTGTTTAAAGGAGATAAAATATGAAAGTATATAATACACTTACAAGAAAAAAAGAAGAATTTATACCGCTTGAAGAAGGAAAGGTTAAAATGTATGTGTGCGGTCCTACGGTCTATAGCTATATCCATATAGGCAACGCAAGACCTTACGTTGTTTTTGACACTGTCCGCAGATATTTTGAGTATAAGGGCTATGACGTTACCTATGTACAAAATTTTACGGATGTGGATGATAAAATAATAAAGCGAGCAAATGAGGAACATTCAACCATGGATGCAGTGGCAAACAAATATATAGAGGAAGCGTTTAAAGACGCCGATGGGCTTAATGTTAAAAGAGCCACCGTTCATCCAAGAGTTACAAATGAAATAAGCGGAATAATAGAAATGATAAAAACACTTATAGACAAAGGCTATGCTTACGAAAAAGAAGGTACGGTTTATTATAATACAAAGGCTTTTAAAGAATATGGTAAGCTTTCAAAGAAAAATCTTGATGAATTAATAGCGGGAGCCAGCGAAAGAGTTTCTCTTGATGATTTAAAGGAAAACCCTATGGATTTTGTACTTTGGAAACCGTTTAAACCAGGGGAACCAAAATGGCCTTCTCCTTGGGGAGAAGGCCGGCCAGGCTGGCATATTGAATGTTCCGTTATGTCAAAAAAATACCTGGGTGAAACAATAGACATACATGCCGGCGGTGAAGATCTTATATTCCCTCACCATGAAAATGAAATTGCTCAAAGCGAAGCCGCTTCGGGTAAGCCTTTTGCAAAATATTGGCTTCATAACGGTTTTATTACTGTCAACAATGAAAAAATGGCTAAATCAGCAGGTAATTTTTTCACTGTAAGGGAAATAGCCGCAGAGTTTCCTTATGAAGTTATACGTTTTTTCATATTAAGCGGACACTATAGAAACCCTATCAATTTCAGCAGAGAGCTTCTTATCGCTTCACAAAATGGGCTTGAGAGAATTAAAAACTGCAAAGAAAACTTAAAATATTATATAGAAAACTGTGAAGTGAAAGATATAAAACCGGAAGAAGCCGCCATGATGGATGAAATAAACGGTTTTAAACTCCAATTTGAAAAAGCTATGGATGACGATTTTAATACGGCCGATGCAATAACCGCAGTTTATGAACTTGTTAAATATGTAAATGTGAAATTAAAGGAAAATGTTTCAAAACCATTTGCGGAGTCTGCGCTTTATACGCTTAATCTTTTATGCTCTGTTTTGGGAATAGCTGAAGATAAGGCTGAAGCTGATGGTGATGCAAAAATTATAGAAGCTCTTATAGCAAAAAGAGCCAAAGCAAAGGGAAATAAGGATTTTGCCGAGGCAGACCGTATACGTGGTGAGCTTTCCGATATGGGTGTAACCATTAAAGACACTAGACAGGGAACGCAGTGGTCGAGGAATTGATTATGAGTGAATCCGATAGACTTAAAAATTTAATCCGTATTTCAGACATAGAGTTGGATGCCGACGAAATTTCTCCCTTGGGCTTAGCATATATAGGCGATGCTATTTTTGAAATACTTGTCAGGATGCATTCTTTGTCCTTAGGGAACGCCCCTGTTGCCAAGCTCCATAAGATGTCAAGAGCATTTGTGAATGCTAAAGCACAATCGGACCTGTATTTCAGGTTGGCTGATGTTTTAACGGAAAAAGAACAGGCTGTTTTTAAAAGAGGAAGAAATGCAAAGAGCAATACAATTCCTAAGAACGCCGAAATTTTGGATTATAAACATGCAACAGGCATCGAAGCCGTGTTTGGATATCTTTATATTAAAGGAGAGATAGACCGTATTGTATGGCTTTTTAACGAAGGGACAAAGGAGAATTAGCTTGAAAGAATATAAACCTGATAAAACGTATGATGAAAACCAGATGGAGGGCAGAAATGCCGTGCTTGAGGTTTTGAAATCCGGACACGAAATAGAAAAGATTTATGTGCAAAAAGACAATATTGAAGGCACAATTAAAAAAATAGTTTCAATTGCCAGAGAAAAGGGTGTTGTTGTTCAGGAAGTGGCAAAGCAAAAGCTTAATGAAATATCACAGACCAATAACCACCAAGGAATAATAGCGTTGGTTTCTGCCTATCCATATGCCGAAACAGATGATATTTTAGCTCTTGCCGCCCAAAAGGGAGAAGATCCATTTATAGTGATACTTGATGAAATAACAGATCCTCATAATGTTGGCGCAATAATAAGAAGCGTGGAGGCCTCAGGTGCTCATGGAGTTATAATACCTAAAAGACGCCAGGCGGGGCTTACGGCGACTGTCGGAAAAGCATCGGCCGGAGCTGTGGAGCATGTTTTAATATCAAAAGTAACCAATATTGTTTCAACAATAGACGAGCTTAAAAAGAAAGGTCTTTGGATAGCCTGTGCGGACATGGACGGGGAAATTTATTATAAAAGCAACCTTACAGGGCCTTTGGCTGTTGTTATAGGTAGCGAAGGAAGCGGCGTAAGCCGACTGGTAAAAGAAAAATGCGATTTTACGGTTTCTATACCAATGTACGGAGAGATTTCGTCTTTAAACGCTTCTGTCGCCGCTGCTCTTTTGATGTATGAAGCTGTTCGCCAAAAGAAGTTTAAACAGATTTAAGGGAAAGAGGGGAGCTCTTGTTTGAACCAAAAGAGTTTTTGATAGTGGATGGGTATAATATAATCCATGCGTGGCCCGATTTAAAAAAAATAGCTGATTTGAGCCTTGAGGAAGCAAGGAATTCTCTTTTGGATAGACTTTCTAATTTTCAAGGATTTAAACAATTTACAGTGCTGGTTGTTTTTGACGGCTATCTTGTAAAAGGCAGCCCTGGAAGTTCTGCTAAGTATAATAATATTTATGTGGTGTATACAAAAGAGGCTGAAACTGCGGACAGATATATAGAACGCATTGTTCATAAACTGCCAAAGGATATTTTTATACGTGTTGCAACATCAGACGCTCTTGAACAAATCATAGTTATGGGCAGAGGCGCCGTTAGGATGTCGGCTTTGGAGCTTAGAAAAGAAATTTTAGAAACTGAAAAGGCAATAAGAGAGAACTATATTGAGAACCGTCCGATTAAAAACAATCTGCTTTCTGATAACCTTGATAAAGGAACACTTGAATGGCTGGAAAACATGAGAAGAAGAAGAAACTTTAAGGAGTGATTTTCTCTGAAAGAAAAAAGCTATGATGTTTTTGAAAATAAATATTCGGAAAGATCAGATGAATATGTCCTCTCTTTGGCTAAAAATGGGGATACAAACGCCCAGGATTATATACTTGACAAATATAAATATATAGTTAAAACAAAATCAAGAGTATATTTTCTTATAGGCGCCGACGTTGAAGACATAATTCAAGAGGGCATGATAGGTCTTTATAAAGCAATAAGAGATTTCCAGGCGGATAGAAATGTTTCTTTTAGGGCTTTTGCTGAGCTTTGTATTCAAAGACAGATGATAACCGCTATAAAAGCTGCAACAAGGCAAAAGCATATACCCTTGAACTCATATATTTCTATTAATAAACCTGCTTTTGAAGAAGATGGGGGCGGAGAGTTCCTTGAGGTGTTGTGCAAGGAAGATATACATAATCCCGAGGATATAGTTATAGGCCAGGAGGAAAAGCTCCTTATAGAGAGTAATATAATTAAGGTTTTAAGCAAATTTGAATCGGAAGTCTTGTTTTTGTATCTGCAAGGCAGAAGTTATGATGAGATATCCAAATTGATAAATAAGCCTCAAAAATCTGTGGATAACGCTTTGCAGAGGATTAAAAAAAAGGTTGAAGGTTTAATGTACAAAAAGAGTAAGACTAAATAAGCTTTAAAAGCACAGTTGCTGTTTTTCAGCTTATTATGGGGCTCTCAAAAAGCCCTTGACTTTGAGCAGAATATGACTTATATTAATATTCGGCGGCAATTTGTGCTGCTATAACTCAGTGGGCAGAGCGCGTCCGTGTATCTTTAGCGAGAATATTTTTATTGGTTTAAAAATTAATAATGTGCTGCTGTGGCTCAGTAGGTAGAGTGTCGCCTTGGTAAGGCGGAGGTCACGGGTTCAAATCCCGTCAGCAGCTTCATATAAAAAAAGCCATGTGCCAGAATTTGAACTTGCATGTGGCTTTTTATGATATAATTTATTGATTATAACACACTTGGAGGATGGTTTTGTGAGAAAAAAATCTTTATTTACGGCATGTGCGCTGTGTTTGCTTTTGGCTGTGGGTTGCAGTGCAAATGCACCTCAATCCCAAACGAGTACGGATACTTCAAGCCTGACGCAGGAATCAAAAGAGGCTGTGCCGGAGCAGTCTTCGACCACTGAGACCAATTACGAGAGTTTCTTAGGAGACTGGAGTTTAAAAGTTTCCATTGATGAGGAACTCTACCTGATTACCGAACTAGATACTTATTATGGGTCGACAGGCATCAGCATTAAAGAAATTAAAAACAATCAAGTGAAAGGCACAATTTATTCCATATCCGGAGCGCCCAGCTATAGGGAATCAAACGTAGATTTTGAAGGCGACATTGTTGATGGCAAGCTGACAGCCTCCTATAAGGATGAGGGCTGGTTGTATTCCGGCAGCATTAATCTTACCTTCGGAACGAACGAGATAACAGCAAACATTACAAGAGACAAATCGGACGAAACTTCGCTATGGGGAATACCGGAAGGGACGTTTACATTTTTGCGACCGATTGATACAGAAACAGTGATACTGTCTGAGGATGAGAATAATCGGCTTAAGACGTTTTTATCCGCTGTAACTGAGGAGATGATTCAACCTTTTGAGGAAGGCGCGCTGACGGATGAAATGATCATCAATTTTGTCGGGCTGAATCTGGGAATGGGGTCAATAGATGGTAGCGAATTTGGTGATGACATAAAATCGGGTGCTGATATCGTGTTTAACGAATCGGTAATGAACAGTCTTGCCGTCCGTTACTTTGGAACAGAAATAAAAGAATCCAAATCGACCGATACTGTTACATACAACAATGGATACTATAGCATTCCGGCATTGGGCGGCGTTGTAGCATACCCAATCGTCCAGATGTTGATGGCAGACAAGGGAAATGCAGACCGGTATTATGCTATCGTGAATTACATGCGTGAAACACCGGAGGAAGGCATATATCTTGAATATCAGTATTTCATCACCATGCAGAAAGAAAATGAAAATTATATTATAAAATCGATAAAAAAAATCAGCGATCCGATGATTTTGAACTGTTAAAATCAGCAAGCTAAAGCTTCAAACATAAAGAGCCCATTGCCGCTCTTTTGATTTTAATGGTTATACGCATCATACAACTCATATCAGAGCATCTAAATTGAGTGAATAACTTAGTATAAGCTGACAGATTTTAAATCGAAATTTGTCAGCTTTCTCTATATTCAAATGCATGTTTCGCGGCAAAAGCGACAAAGAAAAAGCGACCGACTTACAAATGACATGGTCTGAACCTGCAGACGCTTAATTTTAGCCATGGTGGAGAAATCCATCGTGGCTTTCTTCTTTTTCATCTCATTTTATAGAAGGAGCACTAGCAATGTCTACAGAAAATAAAAGCAGTAAAATTTAAAGAAGCTTTTCATCAGGAATTTCTTGACGGGACATTAAAAGCTGTTGTCCAACGAGAAATGCATAGGGAGTGCTTTGCTCCAGAAAACAATGAGCGAAGACGGCTGTCAGGTGAAGAATCAAGGTGAACTCGATAGGGTGCTTGTTTTAAACGATTATCTTCTGGTAAACTGTTTAAAGCCGTTTTCCACGAAAAACATGAATGCCCCAAACAGGTTACCGATAAACCGAAATTTAAAATGATATTCTGGTACAGGTTTGAAATTTCCTGTACAATACCACTTGCTTACATGTGCTGAAATATGGATATGTGCCCATTATAATGGTTAATATAATAATGAAAAATTTTGGCTTGGCTATAAGCAGGTCATATAATATTAGGAGTGAATGTCATGCTTGTTAAGAGATATTCAAATCGGCTAATCCATGAGAAATCGCCGTATCTGCTTCAGCACGCCCACAACCCGGTGGACTGGTATCCGTGGGGTGAGGAGGCCTTTAAGAAAGCCCAAGCCGAGGACAAGCCTATATTCCTCAGCATCGGATATAGCACTTGTCACTGGTGCCATGTGATGGCACATGAGTCATTCGAGGACGTGGAAACGGCAGCCGCTTTAAACAAAGATTTTATCTGTATCAAAGTCGACAGGGAAGAGCGCCCTGATATAGACGCTGTCTATATGTCCGCCTGCCAGACTCTGACCGGCTCGGGCGGTTGGCCGCTGACCATACTCATGACACCGGAGCAAAAACCGTTCTGGGCAGGAACATATTTGCCTAAAATCTCACGATATGGCTTGAAGGGATTGCTTGATTTGTTGGACGCTGCGGCGGGTCAATGGAAAGAAAACCGTGAAAAACTGATAGCAGCAGGGGATGAAATCACTGCCATGCTGAACCCGGAAAAGAGTTTGAACCTATTTAATGCGGTTGGCAAAAAAACGCTGCATGAGGCCTGTTCGTGGTTCAAACAATCTTATGATGAACGCTGGGGCGGTTTTGGATATCCTCCCAAATTCCCGTCGCCGCATAATATGCTCTTTCTTTTGGTCTATGCAGATCTCGAGAAAGAGCCAAAAGCCAGAAATATGGTGGAGCATTCTATGGAACAGATGTACCGCGGCGGGATTTTCGACCATATCGGCGGCGGGTTTTCGCGCTACTCAACAGACGAAAAATGGTTAGTTCCGCATTTTGAAAAAATGCTTTACGATAATGCGCTGCTTGTCGGTGTTTCTCTTGAAACATATCATCAGACCCGTCGGCCGCTTTATTGCCAGATTGTTGAACGCACAATCGGTTATGTCCTGCACGAACTCACAGACAAAGACGGTGGCTTTTATTGCGGGCAGGATGCGGACAGCGACGGTGTTGAAGGAAAATATTACGTTTTTTCGCCGGAAGAAATCCGCACTGTTCTGGGCTTAAAAGACGGGGATACCTTCTGTAGGTGGTTTGGAATTACAGAAACAGGAAATTTTGAGGGTAAAAGCATTCCAAATTTGATCGAAAATCCAAAGTATGAAGAGGAATCCCCGCTCATTAAAGGGCTTTGTGAAAAGCTTTACGAGTACCGTCTCAGACGCACTCAGTTGCACAAGGACGATAAGGTGTTGACGGCGTGGAATGCGCTGATGATTGCAGCACTGGCCGACGCCTGGCGGCTGCTGAAGGTGCCGGCTTACCTGAACGCTGCAGAAAAAGCTTGGGGGTTCATCACGGAATATCTGACCGATTGTAATCAACGCTTACTCCACCGCTGGCGAGACGGTGAAGCCGCACGTAACGGACAGTTGGACGATTATGCCTTTGCTGCGTTCGCACTGCTGAAGCTTTATGATGCAACATTTAACGCAGATTATTTGGAGCAAGCAATAAAAATTTCCGGCCAGATGATAGAGCATTTTTTTGATGAAGAAAAAGGCGGTTTTTTTCTGTATGCCAATGACAGCGAGCAGCTTATCAGCCGCCCCAAAGAAGTCTACGACGGCGCAATGCCGTCCGGCAACTCGATCGCCGCGGCAACACTCGTTTGGCTATCCCGGTTTACCGGCGAAAAAAGGTGGAACGAATATGGCGAGAAGCAACTTGCCTACCTTGCAGGGCATGTGCAGCAATTTCCGGCAGGGTATAGCGCAGCCCTGCTTGCTTTTATGCAGAAACTCTATCCATCCCGCGAACTTGTGTGTGTTACGACCGAAAATCAGGTTATTACTGAACTTCAGAAATTTTTGCAGGAAAACAACCTGTCCCTGTTGTCTACACTGGTGAAAACGAGAGAAAACCAATTTACGCTTGCCAAAGCTGCTCCGTTTACTAAGGAATATCCTTTCCCGAAGAACGGAACGGCATATTACCTTTGCACAGGCGGTGCATGTGCCGCACCGGTTTATAATTTGCAGGAATTAAAACTGCTGATCTCTTAAACGCAATTGGGGAAAGGTTTTTGATATCTATCTGTCTTTGGCCGACACAAAATCGGTAAATTTTCCCTGATACAAAAGCTGGAGTGAATCTTTTGGAGGCCCTTCGAGAAGCTTGCCGTTGGATGCGGCGAATCTGCCTCCATGAGCAGGGCAATCCCAGGTTTTTTCCGCGGTATTGAAATTCAATTCTGTGGTCATATGCGTACAGGAAATATCGAGTACCGTTACATGATCATCAAAATCACGGTAAATACCTGCTTTCTGCCCTTCAAAATTGATGACCCGACCTTCGCCCTGTTTTAGGTCTTGCATGCCTTCTACATTTTTAAGTTTAGATTTAATAAGTTCTCCGACAGAGCCGAAAACTTCCGAGATGGTTTTAGCCATCGAACTCGAATAATCTCCTCGTTTTCTGGAGTACAATTCCTCATAACGGCAATTTCCGTTCAGAATGAGTTCTGAAATCATATTGCCCGCCAGAGTGCCGTTTGACAGTCCCCATTTTTTAAAACCGGCCGCCACATAAATATTCGAATTGTCTGAAAGCCTGCCAATATAGGGAATCTGATCCGGAGTATCGTAATCCTGTGCCGACCATTTGGCCAGCAATCCATCCACGCCCGCAATGTGTTCAGCATACTGGATCAGGTTCTCATAATGCAGCTCCATATTTTCTTCTCCTCGCGCGGTCGCGTGGTTTTCTCCGACGACAATCAGAATCCGTTTCCCGTTCTCGACATGGGTGCGGATGGAACGAGTCGGTTCTCCGGAACTAATATAGCTACCGTCCGGCCAGTCTCTTTTTGCCTTCACGGCAATTCCGTACGCCCGCTTGGCGTAAAGGCGTGTAAAGAATATATTGGGTCCGTCGTAAATGGGGAATTGAGTAGCCATCACAAGATGTTTGGCTTTGATCACGATATCGTTTTCACAATAGACTGTTTTTATATCTCCATCCTCCACCTTAGTCGCCTTTGTGTCGCAGTGAATTTTTGCTCCCTTCGAAATCGCTTCTTTGGCAAGGGCATCCGCATATCTTACAGGATGGAAAACAGCTTGATGCCTGAATCCAAGCATTCCGAAATTATTAGGAGGAAAATCCGGATTTTCAATATATTCCGTATCAATACCAAGTTTTTTGGCGACATCGTATTCCTTTTTGACCGTATCCTGGTCATCTTTGGAAGAAGCAAAGATATACGCTGTGTTTTCGGCAAGCTGGCAGTCGAATTTACCTTGATTTATCTGATTTTTTACGAAATCCAGCGCGTCAGCCTGCGATTCGGCATAAAGCTTTGCAAAATCCATTCCATGCTTGTCGGAAATTTTACTGTAGATAATATCGTGCTGAATAGTAACCTTTCCTGTTGTGTTGCCCGTGGTACCGTTGCACAGTCCGTCTGCCTCGATAAGAACCGGCTTTGCCCCTTTCAGAGCAAGACAATAAGCACAGGTAATTCCCGTGATGCCACCGCCGATAATCAGGATATCGGTTTCAAGGCTTTTATCAAGCCGTGGGTAATGTTCTATCTTTGCGGTTTTATTCCAGTAAGATATAGTTTCTTCACTCAATTTTTTTCACGCTCCTTTTAATCATACTTATTTATTATGCCCTGACACTATCAGAAAAATGTAAAACCCACACTGCTTTTAAGAAGGGTTTTCTCACATAGTTGCCTTATATCCGGCTTGATCTGTCAGTCCGTGACAGGGAATGTCTTGCAGATTCCAACATATCATATTAACGCGGTAGGCGTTGCCACATCCCTCCGGAATATCCTTTGCCTCATGCATTTTCCACCATCGGTTGACCCCTGGTCTTGTGCTTGGTTTCCTTTTCCATAAGCTTATCCAACAAACTTTTGGTTTTGAGAATATCTGTCTGGGTAATACAGAGGTAGCACATAATCACTCATGCCACGCAACTGAATATCGGCATCCAGCTTTGTAAGGGTAAGTTCATGAACCATACCAAAATTCCTTTACATTGATTTGCACCTCCCGGTTACAACCATTGCAGGAGAAACGAAAATCTTTGAAATTGTGGAGCTACTATATTAGTGGCTTAGTTCTATAAGTATAACCATAAACCTGCATCTAAAATGAGCAAATGGCACAAAAGCAAACTGTGTTTTTCTGTTTTTACAGAAAAATGTAGTTTCTTATATATTTTTGAATCTAATATATATGATAATTTTTACAAAGTTAGGGTAACTTTATGAAAAAATATGATTTGCCTGATATTCTTTATTGTGCAATGAAAGATATGAAAGGGCAAACAGATATTAATAGGTGTCTGTAAATATGTTTGGAAGCAGTATCAGGATGACCTCAAAAAGTCTAGTGATTTATTTTACACTTGACAGTATGATATCCGCTGGGTTATTACTTAATTAAGGAAAAGAAGGCGTATGAAAGCAACTGAGCAAACACCTAGAGGAATTTGGGGAATTATATAAATATGTGTGCATCTAAATTGAGCAAATGATACAACCCCTTTATTTATAAGTTTTTAGCTTTTTAAATGAAGGGTTTTTTATTGCTATAAAGCGTATAATCTGCTACTTAAAAATCAACAGTCCCCTTTTGATTTTGAGGATTGTAAAGTCAAAAATAATTTAATGTACTATATCTAGTGTTATTAAAACAATAATTCAGTACTATTAAAACAATAATATTGTTTAGAAATGCGGATATTCAACAGGGTGTACAGGCTTTCTATATAACGCAATTTGCCGATGGCTGGAGCACTTGATTTTTATGTATTTATATGGTTATTTTTATTTGACATATAATTGACAGATGTTATAATGTAATTTGAAAAGATTGTACAAAGTTTTTAAATAATTGAATTAAAAATGTATCTAACTGGAGGGAAAACGATGGAAACAATGAGAGCTGTTGTAAAAACAAAACCAGGTCCGGGCAATATCGAATTAAGACAGGTTCCAATTCCTAAAATTGGTAGCACTGATATTCTTGTTAAAATTAAAGCCTGTGCTGTTTGTGGTACGGACGTTCATGTTAAAAACTGGGATCCATGGGCAGAAAAAAGAATGACCCCGCCTTCAATAATGGGGCATGAATTTGCTGGAGAAGTAATTGAAGTAGGTGAAAATGTAACTACAATAAAAGTGGGGGATATTGTTTCCGCAGAAACCCACGTTGTTTGCAATACTTGCGAAATGTGCCATTATGGACACAGGCATGTTTGTTATAATACAAAGACTATAGGTGTAAGCAGAGATGGAAGCTTTGCCGATTACATAGCAATACCCGCAGAAAATGCTTATGTTTGTGATCCAAGTATTCCTGTTGAGGTTTTAAGCTTGCTTGAGCCTTTTGGAGCAGGGGTTCATGCTGTTATGGAATTTCCTCTTGCCCTTAAAACAGTAGCCGTTATAGGCTGTGGGCCTATAGGCGTTATGTCTATAGCAGCGGCAAAAGCTGTTGGAGCTTCAAGGGTTATAGCTATTGAGCCTAATGAAAAAAGAGCAAAGCTTGCTCTTGAATTAGGTGCGGATGAGCTTGTTGACCCTATGAAGTGTGATGTTATTAAAACAATTAAAGATATGACAGGTGGCAGAGGCGTAGATGTTGTTCTTGAATACTCAGGAAATGTTGGGGCTATGAAGGCTGCTATGTCTTATCTTAAACCGGAAGGCAAAATGGCTGCATTAGGGCTTCCAAGCAAAGAGCTTTCTTTTGATATTTCAGAGTTTGTTTATAGAGGACTCACACTTAAAGGAATAGCCGGAAGACTTATGTATGATACATGGGAGCAGTGCGGCGCGCTCCTTAAAAAAGGTGTTGATATAAGCAAAGTAGTAACACATGTTCTCCCTCTTGAGGATTTTGAAGAGGGGTTAAGGCTTATGGAAACAGGCGAATGCTGTAAGGCGGTATTTAAGATTAATGATTGATTAAATATTTAAAGAAGGGCGCATTAATGTGCCCTTCTTTTTTCCTTAATATGGGGATTTTTTGTTTGTAAATTTCTGCCATATAGCAGAAAGAGATTCCATAAAAACTTAAAATTGCCTATTTATTGGCGTTTTAGCAGTTTAAACCATAGCTTTTCTTTCCAATATGTTACATTGCTGTGAGTTTTTATTTATGTTACCATGAATTTGCAGTTAAAAAATTACAGAAAGAGAGGTTTATGGTATGAAAAAAGCAGCAACATTATTAATTACATCGGTGATGGTATGCTCGTTATCCGTTGTGTCTTATGCAGGCTCTTTGTGTACAAAAACAGGTTGCATGAGCATGTTGAACAGTTACTGCCAGAGCGGGGTAAAAGGCATAAGCTTGAATAACTACAGCAGTTTTCAGGATTTATGCGATAAACTTGGGATAACTTTTAGTTCAGACGGATATAGCTTGGCAACAAGTTTGCTTGGTTGTGGTAGTGACACCAGCACATGCACCGGAGGAAGCTGCAATGCCGACACCAGCACATGTACCGGAGGAAGCTGCAATTCTTCATCTGAAGAAAATGACGATGAAGATGAAGACTCAACAGGCACAATTTCTTCAAGCTATGCTTCGCAAGTAGTAGCGATTGTAAACCAAGAAAGAAAAGCCGCAGGCTTAAGCACTCTCTCGGTGGATTCAAAAGTAACTGCCGCAGCTGAAATAAGAGCAAAAGAAATGGTTCAATTGTTCTCGCATACGCGCCCTGATGGAACAAGCTGCTTCACTGCATTAGATGAAGCCGGAGCAAGCTATAGCGGAGCAGGAGAAAATATAGCCATGGGCCAGAAAACAGCTGAAAAAGTTATGGACAGCTGGATGAATTCCGCCGGACATAAAGCAAACATATTAAACGCAAATTTTAAAAACATAGGCGTTGGTGTTTATACAGACGAATCCGGGAAAATATATTGGGTTCAAGAGTTTACATATTAATCTAATATAAAAAACAGAAAATAAAAACAGGGGTTTTTAAAATCCCTGTTTTTTTAATATGCAAACAAAAAAAATTACTGGTTTCGACATTTCGGTTGTTAAAACGACACTAAAAGATTATAATATTAATAAAACAAATATTATGCTGATAGGGATGAGAATATGGATAAAATATTAAGCTTGTCTCTAATTTTTATATTAATTTCAGCTTGCGGTTGCTCAAGCAGTAAAGAACTCGGAGCAAAACCTCTGCCAAGCTCAAGCGATGTTTATGAATCTGTGCAATATGATTACATTGTTGCAGCGGATAAAATTAATATGGCTCCGTTTACGACGGATTGCGATGTAAACAATCTCGAAGGCCTTAATTTTGATATAATAAGAGCAATAGGAAAAGACCAGGGCATAAGCTTTGAAATTCAGCCGCTTAATGTTTTTGATGGCCTTGAATCTTTAAAGGTGGGCCTTTGTGACGCTATAATATACAATTATGACATTTCCGATGAAGATAAGAATGCCTTCCTATCATCGGAATCTTATTTCACAGACGGCTATGTTTTTTCAACGAGCTATGAAAACAATGAAGATTTTGATTTTAACCGTATGAAAGGCAAAACAGTCGGTGTTTATATGAAAGGTAGCGAAAACAAACCGGCAAAAATCTATGCGGAGGAATATGAGTTTGAAATAAAAACATATTCCGACAGGTCTAAGCTTTATGATGACGTTAAAAACGGGGTTTTAGATTTTATGATTTATAAATACTCTCTTATGAGCCAAATGATAAAAGAAAATGGTGGAGTAAAAATAGTGGGAGATAAGCTTTTTGAAAAGGATTATTATATATACGTTATGCCGGGCAAAAATGAAATCCTTTTAGACAAAATAAATTTAGGCATTGAAAATATAAAGGAAAATGGTGAATATGAACGTATATTGTCAAAATATATAAGCGACGGAAGGGTTTTAGATGAAGCTGAATAATCATCCCCACGTAAACGTGGGGTTTTTCTTTGAGCCCTAAAAGGGACTATTGCCAACATTGCGCCTTAAGGCGCTTTATGATTCCGCCAACCGCACGTTTATTTACCTGCTACCCTTTAAAAGGGTCAACATATTCCTTAAGTGTCAGTTGGTCAGTCATCATGTCCTCTTTTAATTGGTCTTGAATATATTTTTGTATTGCATTTTTATTCC
>JAYFRL010000013.1:0-50050 GCA_034925905.1 Lachnospiraceae bacterium
CTCGTATGATCTGTTCTCTCATTTCTTTACTATAATGTCCCATGCCTTTTCTTCCTGACATATGAAAACCTCCTGTCGTAGTTTCTATCCTACGACAAGAGGCTTTTTTCTTCAATGTCCATTTTGCCTGGTGCGGTGCAAAAACCCATGCTTTTTTATTTTTATTAAGCTTGATTTCACCTTCAAGTCCAGATTTTTATATTTCTTAAACTTTTCTTAATAAAAATATATATTAAAATATAAAGGTTAACATTGATTACTTTTTAAATTTGTTGTACAATAAATAAAATTGAAGTTTGGCTTGGAGGTGAAAAATGAAAAACTTCATTATTTTTACAGATGCAACTATAGATTTTACTGAAGAATTAGTTAAAGAAACAGGTATTTCCGTAGTACCTATGGATTATTTCATGGATGAAAAGCAATTTACGTATAACGGAACAAATTTTGACTGTAAGGGTTTTTATAATGCAGTTTCATCAGGAGCGGCTGTAAGAACAACGCAAATAAACCCTTCTACCTTTGAAGATGCTTTCCGTCCCGTTCTTAAAGGAGGCAACGATATTTTATATATATCTCTTTCCTCAGCTTTAAGCGGTTCTTATAATTCCTCTCTTATAGCCATAAGTGAGCTTAAAGAAGCTTTCCCCGAAAGAAAGATTATTGCTGTGGATTCTCTTGGCGGAACCGTGGGCGAAGGTATGCTGGCGTTTTTAGCCTCAAGGTTTAAAAAAGAAGGGAAAACACTAGAAGAAACTGCGGATTGGCTTTTAAAAAACCGGTATCATATTTGTATATTTTTAACAGTTGACGATCTTTATCATTTAAAACGCGGCGGAAGGATAAGCTCAACAACCGCTCTTCTAGGCTCGGCGCTCAATATAAAGCCTATACTCAATGTTACAAACGAGGGCAAGCTTGTGCCGTTTTCAAAAGCACGCGGCAAAAAAGGCGCAGAATCAAAACTTATCGAACTTATATCTGAATTAATAATACCTGATGCCTGCGACCTGATATTCATAAGCCATGCCGACAATTCTGAAGCAGCTGAAAGCCTTGAAGCCAAGCTTAAAGAAAAATTCCCGAAGCACAGAATTATAATAACGGAAATAGGCCCCGTTATAGGTTCGCATACAGGTCAAAAAGCAATGTGCCTCATATTCTTTGGATCAAAAAGATAACTTTTTGTTTATTTCCTCTTTTATATATTTTTGATACCCCAGGCTAAAAACCCGGGGTATTATTATTTATAAAATAAATTTATAAAATTTTATCGAAATCCGTCTTTTTGTTGTCAAAAACTCCTTCCCCGCCATAATTTAATATATGGGGATATGCCGATACGGGCTTAGCCTTATGACAAAAGGAGTGCTTCTAATGGATATTTCAAAAAAAATAGTTAATGCAGACTACGCTCACTTCAAAGGTTGGTTCGGCAAAGGAGTTGGCATAGCTTTTCTTGATACAGGAATTTCGCCGCTTGATGATTTTATTGTACCCGCAAACAGAATAACAGCGTTTAAAGATTTTGTTTCCGGCAGAAAAAATCCATATGACAACAACGGTCACGGTACTCATGAAGGGTGCCCATTTTTTTGACGCGCCGCCGCCCTTTTACGAACCTCGTAAAAAAGCTCTTTATCTATTATAGCTTCATGGCAATCGGAAAGCTTTATCCAGCTCTCTTTTGGCACTGCTTTTGTTTTTTCGGATTTATAGCTTATTTTCCTGGATTTCCCCTGTATCATAAACCCCATGTAGGTCTCATTTGAGAGTATTTTTTTAATTGTCGAAGGGCTCCAGAATAAATTCCCTGCGTTTGTATTTTTATATTTTTCTCCATGGCTTTTTTTATATTCCGTCGGTGTTTTTATACCCTTCCCGTTTAATTTAGCGCATATTTCATTGCGGCTTTTCCCCGCCGCATACATTTTAAATATTTCTAAAACGACCTTTGCCGCTTCTTCATCCTTTATAAGCTTTCCCGGGTTTTTGGCATCTTTTTTATAGCCATAGGGCGCAAAAGAGCCTATAAAGCAGCCGGAGTCCATCTTCTGCCTCAAAACAGCCCTTATGTTTTCCGAAAGATCCTCCACATACCATTCGTTTATAAGAGCGTTTATCTGCCGGGCCTTCTTGTTTTCCCGCGCAAAGGAGTCCGTCCCGTCTGTTATGCTTAAAAAACGTATGCCAAGCACCGGAAAAATGTTGTTTATATAGCTTTCGGCAACTAAAATATCCCGCGTAAACCGCGACTGTGACTTGCATATAACAGCGTTAAACCTTTGCTCTTTGGCATCTGAGAGCATTTCAAGGAAAGCCGGCCTTGCCGAATCCAGACCGGAATAATCTTCATCCGTATATATTTTATATATTTCATAGCCCTTGCTTTTTGCAAATTCCATGAGCATGGCTCTTTGGTTTTTTATGCTTTCGGAATCGTCGCCGGAGTTCATTTTGTCTATGTCCTCTTTTGATATACGGCAATATAGCGCTGCTTTCATTTTTTATATTCCTTTTGGTCTTTTTCACATTTTATGCTCACGGAAAAGCTAAGGATTACTTTATAAAATAATAAAAAAGGTTATAATAACAAAAACCAACTTCCGAGGTGAGTTATGGACA
The DNA here is from genome assembly GCA_034925905.1 of Lachnospiraceae bacterium. Lineage (GTDB taxonomy): Bacteria > Bacillota > Clostridia > Lachnospirales > Anaerotignaceae > JAYFRL01. The sequence continues at coordinate 2,626 of JAYFRL010000013.1, forward strand.
TTTTTTTAACCCTATCCCTTATGATAATTCCATTCACAATGCTTTTTATAGGCACTTTATGGAAGAAACATCCGCCTAAAAAAATAAACCGCATCTACGGATATAGAACCAGAATGTCAATGAAAAACATGGAAACATGGGAATTTGCACATAAGTATATCGGACGTTTATGGTATGCTTTAGGTGGCATAGCAGCAGTTTTAACCTCAATATTTATTTTGGTTTTCATGGACTCCGTAAATTTTGAAAACATTACCTTGATTTTGCAATTAGGCCAGCTCACCCTTTTAATAGGCTCAATTTTTTCCGCAGAAGCTGCGCTTAGAAAAAACTTTGATAAACGCGGATTTAAAAAAGACAACTCTTAAACTTGGTTTTTGGGTAATTTTTCTTTTTTATTGATGATTTTTAGAGCATATTGTGATATAATTTTAAAACAAAACAAATGTCGTAAGGCCTTGATTTTAAGGCATAAACTATAAAAAGAAAGGGTGATTGTGAATGCTTGATTCAAAAGTGGTTGCTTTGCTTAACGATCAGATTAATAAAGAGCTTTTTTCGGCCTATCTTTATCTGGATATGTCAAATTTTTATGAAGATGCCGGCCTTTCCGGGTTTTCAAACTGGTTTAAGGTTCAGGCTCAGGAGGAAAGGGACCATGCAATGCTATTTTTGCAGTATCTTTTAAACAACGGCGAAAAAGTTACATTAAGCGCAATAGCCACGCCGGACAAGCCTTTCAAAGAATTCATGGATCCGCTTAAAGCAAGCCTTGAGCATGAAATTTATGTTACAGGACTTATACACACCATATATGACGCAGCTTATTCTGTTAAGGATTTCCGCACAATGCAGTTTTTGGACTGGTTCGTAAAAGAACAGGGAGAAGAAGAAAAAAATGCGGATGACATAATTAAAAAATTCCAGCTTTTCGGAAATGATTCAAAGGGTCTTTATTCCTTGGATTCAGAGCTTGCGGGCAGGATTTACGCCGCTCCTTCTCTTGTTCTCTAATTTTTTCTCTTGCTTAAAACAATGGGTTTTCGGAAACCTCCGCAAACCCATTGTCTTTTAATAACAGCAGGATAAATTGTTGTTTGATGCTTGACATAATAAAAAATAAATGCTATAATCCTTGGGAATAAGGGAGTAATCGGCGTTAAATCGACGCAGCAAGTCAACATCTCAGAGATTTTTTCTTGGCTTTGCTTTAATTGATGAGACTTATCTGTCAACAGGGACAGATGTAGTCTTTTTTTTTGCCTCAAACAATTTTTTTACTTAAATTATAAGTATAAATTTTATACGGCGGAAGCTTTTCCCCACTCTTTAAAATCCAAAGAAACTAAAAGGAGAAAAAAATGAGCATACCTGAGCTTTTTATAATCGCAATCGGGCTTTCTATGGACGCCTTTGCCGTCTCCGTCTGTAAGGGCCTCTCGCTTAAGGAAACAAGCTTAAAGCATAACCTTATTGCGGGAGGATATTTCGGGGTTTTCCAAGCGCTTATGCCCATTTTAGGTTATCTTCTTGGATATAAGTTCCAATGGCTTATAGTGAGCGTGGATCATTGGGTAGCCTTTGTTTTGCTCGTGCTCATAGGCATAGGAATGATAAAAGAAGCCTTTGGGAATGTTGAAACTCTAAACGATTCCTTTAATTTTAAAACAATGTTTCCTCTTGCTATAGCAACAAGCATAGACGCTCTTGCAGTAGGCGTAACCTTTGCTTTCCTCAATGTAAACATAATATATGCTTCGATTTTCATAGGGATTACAACCTTCTTATTTTCTGCTTTCGGAATAAAAATAGGCAATGTTTTCGGGATAAAATATAAATCCGGAGCCGAAATTTTCGGCGGAATGATTCTTATTGCCATGGGAATAAAAATATTAATAGAACATTTGGGAATAATTTAATATACTAAGCAGCACATGATGCGGAGGATAAAAATGAAGGAATATTTAAAATCTTTTCATGAGGTACTTGAGGAAAAAGAAAGCCGGGAAAGCGGCTTAAGCAATTTGGAAGCAGAAAAAAGGCTTGCAAAATATGGTAAAAATAAGCTGGTGGAGGGCAAAAAAGAAACTCTCTTGGAGCGTTTCTTTAAGCAGCTTGCAGACCCCATGATAATAATACTTATAGCTGCCGCCATTATTTCAGGCATAACTTCGGCATATTCAGGCGAATCCTTTGCAGATGTGATAATAATTATGACCGTTGTTATAATAAACGCTGTTTTAGGCGTTGTGCAGGAAAGCAAGGCTGAAGCCGCCATTGCCGCTTTAAGGGAGATTGCTGCGGCAACCTCAAAGGTTATCCGCGGCGGACACATAACTGTAATAAAAAGCGAGGACGTAGCTATCGGCGATATCATATTGCTTGAAGCCGGAGATTCTATTCCGGCTGACGCAAGAATAATAGAAAGCGCATCCATGAAGGCTGAAGAAGCCGCACTCACGGGCGAATCCGTTCCCGTTTCAAAAACATCAGACACCATTTCTTCGGAAGACGGAAAGGACGTGCCCTTGGGCGACAGAAAAAACATGGTTTATATGGGCAGCACAATAGTTTACGGCAGAGGAAAAGCCGTTGTAACCGGCATAGGCATGGATACTGAAATGGGTAAAATAGCCGATGAGCTTTCAAAAGCCGAAGAAGGTCAAACTCCTCTTCAGATAAAGCTCTCTCAGCTTAGCAAAATTTTAAGTGTGCTGGTTATCGGTATTTGTGCCATTATATTTTTAATAGATATAATAAAAATGTATCCCGACGTTTCGGCGGCAGGTCTTTTAGATACATTTATGGTTGCCGTTAGCCTTGCGGTTGCCGCCATACCCGAAGGCCTCGCTGCTGTTGTAACCATCGTCCTTTCGATAGGCGTTACAAACATGTCTAAAAAGAAAGCCGTTATAAGAAGGCTTACCGCAGTTGAAACTCTTGGCTGCACCCAGGTTATATGCTCGGACAAAACAGGAACCTTAACGCAAAACAAAATGACGGTTGTAAAAACAAACACCCAGGCTGAGGAAATGCTTCAAACAGCTATGGCGCTTTGCAACGACGCCGAGCTTGAGGGCAAAGAAGCCACAGGCGAGCCGACTGAAAGCGCACTTGTTAATTACGCCGCACGAAACGGGCTTTCAAAGAACGACTTAAAGCTCAAATATAAACGCATTGGCGAGGCACCCTTTGATTCTATGCGTAAAATGATGTCCACAGTGCATAAAAAAGAAGACGGAAGCATAATACAGTTTACAAAAGGCGCCCCGGACGAGGTACTTAAAAAATGCACGCATATACTCACTGAAAACGGGGAAATCCCTCTTGAAAAAGACGTTTTGGAAGGAATCCTTGCGGAAAATAAGTCCATGGCCGATTTTTCTCTTAGAGTTCTTTGCGGAGCTTTGAGAAAATGGAATTCGCCTCCTAAAAGCTTTGAGGCTGATTATATTGAAAATTCACTTTGCTATATAGGGCTTATGGGCATGATAGACCCTGTGCGCCCGGAAGTTATCGATGCCATAGACGAGTGCCGCAGTGCAGGCATACGTCCTATTATGATAACCGGAGACCATAAGGATACGGCAATCGCCATAGCCAAAGAGCTTAAAATAATATCAAACCCAGATGAAGCCATTACGGGCGCTATGCTTAACGATATGACAGACAAGGAACTGCTTGACAGGATAGAAAGCTACTCCGTTTATGCCAGGGTTCAGCCTGAGCATAAGGTTAGGATAGTTAAAGCCTGGCGCAAAAAAGGCAAAATAACCGCTATGACGGGCGACGGAGTAAACGATGCGCCGTCAATAAAAAATGCCGATATTGGGATAGGAATGGGGATTACAGGTACGGATGTAACCAAAAACGTGGCTGACATGGTTCTTGCAGACGATAATTTTGCTACAATCGTATCCGCAGTGGAGGAAGGAAGACGGATTTACGACAATATAAGAAAATCAATACAATTTTTACTCTCGTCAAACCTTTCAGAGGTGCTTTCAATATTTGCAGCTACCCTTATGGGCTTTATAATTCTTAAACCGGCACATTTGCTTTGGATAAACCTTATAACAGACAGCTTCCCTGCTCTTGCACTTGGCATGGAAAACGCCGAAGACAATATAATGAAACGTGCCCCCAGAGCGGCAACAGACGGGGTTTTTTCCGGCGGGATGGGCTTTGACGTGGCTTTCCAGGGCTTTGCAGTCACGCTTATAACCCTTGCGGCATATTTCATAGGACATTATATAGAAGCCGGAAAATGGGAAATTGTAAATAGCCCGGACGGAATGACCATGGCTTTTTTGGCCCTTTCCATGGCTGAAATCTTCCATTCGTTTAACATGCGCAGCCGAAGAATGTCGGTGTTTACCCTTAAAAAACAAAATATGTTCCTCTGGGGCGCAATGGGGCTTTCCCTGATACTTACCACGGGAGTTATATTTGTTCCGTTTTTATCAAACGCATTTGGGTTTGAACCCATATCCGCACTTGAATATTTTGTTGCCATGGGCCTTGCGTTTACTATAATGCCTATTGTTGAAATACAAAAGGCTTTTGAACGGAAGTTTGAAAAAAATAAAGATATATATTAAAAAAGCGCCTTTAAAAGGCAGCCCTTGTAAAACAATATTAAATTGGCTTTTGAAAAATGGCATAGCGTGGAAGCTATGCCATTTTGTTGTCTGCTGTGTGTTCATCCGGCGGATACCCCGCAGATTACAACTGTATATTTGGTTTAACGCCGGACTTATCCGTTGCTTCTATAAAAGCCTTGCAACCCGGAGGGTTTAAGGCGGTTATTGCAATAATATAAACAGGAGCGGTGGTCTATACGCTGCCGATGTTGCAGAAGTCAAAAAACTGCTGCATGATATTTGGTTTTTAAAAAACCCTTTGCTTTTAAAAATGGAATATGGGCTTAAGCCTATCCTTATCAAGCTAAAAGGCACTTCATTATTGGACAGCGTCTTTTGGCAAAATAATAAAAAATGTTTTTATAGTAGCCTAAAGCTGTTTTTATTATAATCTATTACTTTGTCTTTTTTCATATTTGACAATTCCCTTGAAAGCGCACTCCGTTCAACATTTAGATATTCAGCCATTCCATTTCTGTTGAAAGGAAGAACAAAATCAAGGCTTTGTTTTTCACACGATACACGCATTAAATACGTCATTATTTTTTCCCGGACGGTCGGCTTTAACAAACAATTCATACGTTCATGTAATAAAAGGCCTTTTTCTGCAACTATATTTATATAATTTCGAAGCAATCTTTCGTGGCACGGGCAGGATTTTTTACACCGGGCCAATAAGTAGTCAAACGGAATGAGCAAAATCGAAACCTTTTCTTGTGCCTGTACTGAAACAGGGCTTTTGTGGTCTAAACTGGCTGCTAAAATAACGCCTATTTCACTTCCCTTTTGAAGCAAAGTTATGATAATTACCCTGTCTGTCGAATCCCATTTTATAGCCCGCGCGCGCCCCGACAATATTATGCCGAAATCATATGTCCTATTTCCTTCTTCAAGTATAAACTCATCTTTTTCATAATCAACAAGTTTGGCATGAACACAATCAAGCAAGCCTGATATTTCATTTGGCGTAATGCCGGAAAACAGATTTGTGTCCGCTAAATCTTTTATATATTCTTTCATTTAACATTCACCCCGCTTTTCGTTGCGCAAGCAACAAAAGATTTGACTAAATTATATTATAATAGACATATAAAAACAAGATAAGGTGATATTATGGACAGAAAAAACAAGGTGTTTTGGATTACGAGCACTGCAATATTTATAGCTCTTTTAATTATTTTACAAGCGGCAACTGCGCCTTTGGGGAACATGTTTGTTACGGGTTCAATTGTCAATTTACTACTTATAATTTCTGTAATGACCTGCGGGCTTTCATCCGGGCTTGCCGTTGGGGTAATCTCCCCCATCATGGCAAAGCTTTTTGGAATAGGTCCGCTCTGGAGCTTAATACCATTCATCATGTTGGGAAACAGCGTCCTCATATTGCTTTGGCATCTTGTGGATAAGCTAAATAAAGGGAATAAATTTTTTCCCTATATTTTAGCCTTGGTTTTTGCCGCAACGGCAAAGTTTTTTACTTTATATATTGGAATTGTAAAAATAGCCATCCCTTTATTTTTAGGGCTGCCTGAAAAACAAGCGGCCGCTATTTCAAATATGTTTTCTGTTCCCCAGCTTATTACCGCTATGATCGGCGGTGCGCTTGCAATAACCATTCTTCCAACATTAAAAAAAGCTATTGGGGAAAGGCGGAAATAATATGAATTCCCTTTTTACTTACTCCCTTTATGGCATAGTGTCTGTCCTTCTTATTATATCCTTTATAAAGGACAAGACAAAAACGCTAATGTCCCTCAAACGGGCATGGAAAATGTTTATTAACGTATTGCCGCAATTTTTGGCAATCCTGCTGCTCATAGGATTATTGCTTGAGGTAATTAGCCCCGAAACCATTCAACATATTATTGGTGCGGAAACGGGAATTGTAGGAATGCTTGTATGCTCGCTGCTTGGTGCTATTACCTTGGTTCCGGCTGTGATTGCGTTTCCTGTTGCCGCCGAAATATTAAAAAATGGCGCAGGGGTTGCACAAATAGCTGTCTTTATATCTACCCTCACAACTGTCGGGATAGTCACCTTGCCTCTCGAAATGAAATATTTGGGTAAAAAGGTTTCTGTATTGCGAAACCTGCTGTTTTATCTGTTTTCGTTTATCACAGCTTATATAGTCGGGGTGATATTGACATGAAAAAACAAATAAAAAAATATTGGTTTTTGGCGGCGGCTATAATAGCCAACTTAATTACGGTAATTGCATATCCCCTCGTTGGCACTAATGCTTTAAGCTTTACAGGTAAGAACTTCCTAAATTTCTTATTTATGCTCACACCAATTTTTATTTGCATCGGACTGATGGATGTGTGGATTGAACGAGCTGCCATGATAAAAATTATGGGTGAAAAATCAAGCTTTAAGGGTGTTATATTGGCTTTGTTGCTTGGAGTTGTTACTGCCGTTCCTTTATATGCCCTGCTGCCGGTTGCCGGGGTATTGCTCAAAAAAGGAAGCCGCATTTTTAATGTATTGGTTTTCCTATGTGCAAGTGCAAGCATTCGCATTCCATTGTTACTTTTTGAGATTTCTTCCTTAGGCTGGAAATTTACATCTATAAGATTTGTTTTAAACTTGGTTATAATTTTTGCCATTGCCTTGATTATTGAAAAAACCTTGTCGGAAACAGATAAAAAAGAAATTTACGCTAATGCAGATAAGCTGTAACGGATAATTTGTAAAAAATAAACTCCTATAATGGCATATAAAAAAGCCATCCCATAGCTAGTGGTATTTCGCGCCCAAGCGACAAGCAAAAAAACACAACATGGCGGCATAAAAATTTGCCGTAATGCTGTGTTTTTATTTTGCCTCCACCCTTTAACTTTAAAGGCAGTGTATCAAAAAAAACTCTGGATTTACGCCGGGGAACCTTACGCCCTAACCTTGAACAGTATAGTTTTTTAGACATCTCATTTGTCAGCATACATAAGCAATTTGGGTTTATACTGTCTTATGGAAGGTAGCCAAAAGAGCGGGTTTTTTGTTTTGTTCTTAAATAAACTAAATTTTCCATATTTTTATCTTAACTTATGTATAAAAAACAAATGAGTTTAACAACAGGGCTTATAATTTATTTTTCTTTTTTATAAAGACTTTTTATTCTTTTTCCTTCGTATCGTTGCACTTTCCTGTTATTTGGTTCATCTCTATCTCCCAAACAGCCGTGCGTGCCAAAGCTTCTTTTATTTCGGTTCCGAAATTTTGCATATTAGCCGGCGTATGCCTCTCACAAAGAATACGGAGCGCCTTTATTTTTTCTGCATCGTCTGTAAGCTCGGCAGCCGTTCCAAAAATTATTGCGGATTCATACGCAACAGTAAAGCTTTTTTTAAGCCTGTGGACTTCTCCTATGCAGGCAAGGCTAACATTAGGATTTTTTTTCATAGCATCTGTTTTCATGCCTTCTTTTGCGCTGTGGAAATATATACTATTCCCGTCCCTGACGATTGAGAGAGGAACGCAATAAGGCTTTCCGTCTTCAAGGCACATTGAAAGCACCGCATATTCACATTTGTCCACAACGGCAAGGGCAAATTCTCTGTCTTTCTCTCTGTCTTTCCTTCTCATCTAAACTACCTCCGTGATTGAATTATAATTAAAAAACATTGGTATGTTGCCTTTACAATGCAATAATGTTTTTTATGTCTTTAAATATTTCTTCGCAGATGTTATACTTATATATTATACAATAAAATTTTGGAGTAGCTATGGGAAAATATCATTTTTTTGCATTTCTATCAAGAATGAAATATATAACACGCTGGGGTCTAATGCGTAACCTGCAAAAAGAAAATTTAAACCAGCACAGCATGGAAACCGCGATGCTTGCGCATGCACTCTGCGTTATTTCAAACACATATTTCGGCGGAAGTTTGAACTGCGAAAGAGCGGCAGTGCTTGCTCTTTTCCACGACTGCAGCGAAATAATAACCGGGGATTTGCCAACCCCCGTTAAATATTACAGCCCAAATATAAAAACCGCATACTCGGAGATCGAAAATGATGCAAAAATGCGTATACTTTCTATGCTGCCCGATAAAATGCAGCCTACCTATAATTCTTTGTTTTTTAAAAGTAATGAAGACAGCTTGGTTTTCACTATGGTTAAAGCGGCGGACAAGCTAAGCGCATATATAAAATGCATAGAAGAAATGAAAACAGGAAATTCCGAATTTAAAGAGGCCGGAGAAAGTATAAAAAAACAGCTCCGTGAAATGAAGCTGCCTGAAGTTGATTTTTTTATGGAAAATTTCATTGAAAGCTATGGCTTAACGCTGGACGAACAAAACAAATAAAAAGAGGGCGCATACGCCCTCTTTTGTTTTTTATTTCATCTGCTTTCGCCGTCGTCTTCCATATAGCTTAAAATGTCTTTCAAAACACTTTCTTCGTCCGCACCGTGGACCCTTACAACAACACTGTTTCCGTCTTCAAGCCTAAGAGCAAGAATATTTAATATGCTTTTGGCATCAGCCGTTTTATTTTCTTTTATAAGGTTCACGCTGCAATTATACTTATCCACAAAAGAAGAAAATTTAGAAACACTTCTTAAATGGTGGCCTATGGGACGGCGTATAATTGTTTTCGCTTCAACCATTTTCCGAGTCCTCCGTTTAAATGCACTTTTTGCAGATATCTTTGCACATAGTATACATCAATTCGTCAATTCTTTCAAGTATTTTCAATTTAATTTTATATTTTTGTTAATTTTGTATAATATTTTTAGTTTTACCATAAATAACGGAATCTCACTCACCATTCAAAATGTTTCTTTTTAATTGACTTAATCCGCATATATGATAAAATAATAAAAAAACCGGGAGGCATGAAAGCATGGTTAAAAAAGAACTAAGGATCCAAGAGCTTAAAAACGCCAGAGGCGGAAAAGGAACCCTTATTATGAAGCATATCCTTGAACAAGATGAGCTTGCTGGTCACGGAAGGCTTTATGCGGAAGCAATATTTAATCCAGGAGTTACGCTTGGATATCATCAGCATGTAGGTGATTTTGAACCTTATTATGTTATAGAAGGCGAAGGAATATTTATAGACGCTGAGGGAAACCGCATCCCTATTAAAGCGGGAGATTTATGCAATATTAACCCGGGAGAATTTCACGGTGTTGAAAACACGGGAGACGGCGTCCTTAGGATGATCGCGCTTATTTTATACGAAGAAAAAAAATAATCACCTAAATATATTAAAATCACCTTTCGTTATTGTATTAGCCTGAACAACTCTATAATAACGAAAAGGTGATTTTTTTTATGTAACAATTTGCCTCCCCTAAAAAACAGGGGTTTTGTTTTGCGCGGTTCTTTTTGCTTCGCATACCCAACAGGCTAAAGCCTATAAATCCGATAATTAAAAGCAGGGATAAACATCCCTGCTTTTAATATTTTCTGTTTTTATTTAAGAAAACCTTCTATTATCTGGGCTTCAGCCTCGGTTTCGCTTAAGCCTAGTGTCATAAGCTTTATTATCTGCTCACCCGCAATTTTTCCTATTGCCGCCTCGTGTATAAGAGAGGCCTCTATATTATTTGCGGTTATTTCCGGAGTTGCGCTGACGCAAGCATTATCCATTATTATCGCGTCACATTCGGAGTGACCATAGCATGCGGCGTTTCCGCTTATCTTTGATACAAAAAGCTGCTTCGATTCATCCTTTGCAACAGAACGGGAAATAAGGTTTGCCCGTGAGCCTTCGCCGTTCATGTCAACCTCAAAGGAGGTTTTTGCATATTGCTTGCCATGGGTGGATATTTTTTCTTTTATAACGAGCTTTGCGCCTGCTCCCAAAATAGCCTTTGAAATCCTGTCTGTCGAATCAACGCCTTTTATTTGGGTTGTTTCCATTTCAACATAGCTGTCTTCCCCAGCTTCGATATATGTTTCGGGGTTTATTATCCTTTCACCGGTTCCTTCGCCTATTCCAACATGCTTTTCAATATATTTTACAATTGCCCTTTTGCCTACGAAAAATCTGTGTATACCATTATGCCTTGAAGTTTCGCTGCTGTTGCAATTTACCCCACAGCCGGCTATTATGGTTACTATCGCGCCTTCGCCTATATAAAAGTCATTATAAACAAGGTCGTCCACACCGCTTTTGGTTATTATCGCTGGTATATATACCGTTTCATCGGGAGTCCCCGCTTTAATGATTATATCTATGCCCGGCTTGTCCTTTTTTGTTACTATGTCTATGTTTTTAGTGGTTTTCCTACCGGAACCCGCAGCGTCCTTCCTTATGTTGTACGCTCCGATTGGAAGTTCGGTTATATTCGCAACTTCCTTAAGCAAAATTTTCTCTATTATATCCATATTAATTCTCCTCGCTATAAAATCTGCAGCTTGCTGTCGTCTCAAGAAGGGACGGGAGGATATCTTCCTTTTTGCCTTTGGAAATAAGCTCCCCGTTTGCCAAAACAATAATTTCATCCGCAATATTAAGGATACGCTCCTGGTGTGAAATTATTATTATTGAGCCTTTTATTTCATCATGCATCTTCTTAAACACGTTAATAAGGTTTTTGAAGCTCCAAAGGTCTATCCCGGCCTCAGGCTCATCAAAAACGGATATTTTTGTTTTACGCGCCATTATGGTTGCAATTTCTATCCTCTTAAGCTCGCCGCCGGAAAGTGATGCGTTAACTTCCCTGTCTATATAATCCTTCGCGCAGAGGCCAACCTCCGAAAGATAGGTGCATACGGAAATCGTGCTCATTTCTTCGCCATATGCAAGGGTTATAAGATCTTTAACGGTTACACCCTTAAAGCGCACAGGCTGCTGGAATGCAAAGCTTATGCCAAGCTTTGCGCGGTCTGTTATGCTAAGGTTTGTTATATCGTTGCCGTCTAAAATTATGCTGCCCGACGAAGGAGTATATATGCCGGCTATAAGCTTTGCAAGCGTTGATTTCCCTCCGCCGTTCGGTCCTGTTATAACTATAAATTTTGAATCTTCAACATTGAAGCTTATGTTTTTTATTATTTCTTTTCCGTCCGCTTTAAACGAAACATTCTTTAATTCAAGCATTGCTTGTCCTCCTAAAAGGCTTTTAAAAATCAAGCCATATATAAAACTTATTATTATAATTATTATTTTGTATACACAACAGATTATAACAATTTTAAGTAAATCCTGTCAATACAGATGGGATTATAAAAGAGTATAAAACAAAACCCACGCATTTTAAAGCTTTTTTCGTTTATAAGGACTAAACGGGTACGCTTCACATGTAGCGGGTATCGCCTGCGGAAACGGAGTTTCGAGCAACGGGCTTTATATGGGCATAGCGCCGGAAAGCAATATTATTTCTCTTAAAATTCTCGATAAAAGCGGTCAGGGTAATTCTGCCGCAGCTCTTGCGGGCATACAATGGATAATAGACAACAGGAAAAAATATGGCATCCGCATAATAAATCTTTCAATAGGCAGTGACAAAGCAATAAACTTTGCGCTTACAAAAACAATAGGCTATGCCGTGTCCTTAGGACTTGTGGTTATTGCCGCGGCCGGAAATTCGGGAGAAAGGAAAGGGCTTATAGGTTCAGCGCATATAAAAAGAGGTATAACTATAGTCGGCAGCTATTCTAAATCTTATGATATAAAAAACAGAGAAACGTATGCATATGCCGATATATTTGCTCCCGGAGAAAATATAGCTTCCTGCCTTTCACCTGAAAAAGAATTAAACAATAATACGATTTTAATGGATAAATATGTTTTAATGAGCGGTACCTCGATGGCAACACCTATGGTCTCCGGGGCGGCGGCTCTTCTCCTTCAAAAGGAGCCGGAGCTTGATTCGTTTAAAGTTAAAGAACGGCTTATAAAATCTGCCTCCGGTGGGCTTTTAGATATAAAAAATCTTTTAAGGCTGTAATGCCTATATATTTTTGGGGGGTCTTTTTTTATGGAAAACGGCAAAAAAATGTATGAGCTCATAGAGCTAATGAACGACAGGCAAGGGATTGCGAACGATATATCAAGCTCCGCCTCGATGCTTAGAGATTCGCTTGAGAGACGGTATGTATCCAAGCTGCATTCAATTGTAGATTCGGAAGAAGAAAAAGTGAAACGACAGCCACCAAGGGAGATTGCACTCATAAGAGCGCTTAAAGGTTTCGTAAACCCTTCAACCCATGAATCTATGGATAATATTATAAGCGCTCTTACAGCCATGGACGTTATAAGAAACATAGACAGTTCTTTTAATTCATCCGAAAACACAATATACAATCTAAGCGAGGATGGCGAAAATGGTACGCTTCCCCAAAAGATGGATATAACTTCGCTTAAGCTCTTGCTTATGCTCACAGCTCTTGGCCGAATATAAAACCTGGTTTTTTAAACCGCAAAACGCACACTTTTTAAGTGTGCGTTTTGCGGTTTAAATTAACGGTTTATTTTGAAGCAAGAAATCTATTTATTTCTTCAGTAACCTTATTGACATCCATTCCATGAACCATACATGCTTCTTCAAGAGTTTCGCCTGCCGCGGAAGGGCAGCCTACACAATGCATGCCTGATTGCATAAGTATCATAGCTATTCCCCTGTCTATCATCAATATATCGCCTATTTTCATATCTTTCACAATTGTTTTCATAAACAGCCTCCTTATGTATTTTTTATTTCCCGGATTATACTGGTTTATAATATAAGCATTTTATCATATTATTAGCCTAAATTCCAGAATTAATAAATAAATTTTTGCCTGTTCTTAAAAATAAAAAAACAGGCATATGTATCTATGCCTGTTTTAAATAGCTTTTAAATTTTTATTGCTCAGATGTTTCCGCGTCAGAGGGCTTTATAAAAACTGTTATAAAGGGTGTGTCCCCTGAAATTTTTATTCCATCCGGCAAATCAAAGCTTATCGGAATTTCATATTCCCCTTCTGAAAGCTCGGAAATATCAAACGTGCCGCTAAGGGTGGCTTCGTCTATGGCGTTTAGTATATAATCCGCCCCGCTTAAACGCACTACCCCGTCTTCCGCTGTGAATTCGGCGTTCATGCCTTCTTTGAGTTCACCTGTCATAGTTATGTTTTCACCGGAATAATTTAATTCCCTTTCAACAATACGTTCTATTTTTATCGTCACTTCTATTGCATTAACAGCGTAATCCTTAACCCAAACGCCATCAGGAAGGATATCCTCAATACTATAGCTGGCTTTAACATCATCAGAAGCATTTTCTATGTTTACAACAGGCAAAATTATTTCATTAAGCCCGTTTAAGGTTTCCGCATCACCCATAAGATCAAGGCTCTGAGGCTCCCATAATATATCCGTAACCGTATATCCCTCAAGCGGAACTCCGGTGGCTGTAAGCTTAAGCGGCACTGTCTTGCTTAAGTTTATAGGCACTATAACATTAATATATTTTTCAGACAGGGTTACTCCATCGACAACATTGCCATTGGCGTCATACGCGTAAAGGGCTGGCCAATCATTAAAATCACTTTCAAGGTCGGTTATATCCACGGTAACTTTAACGGAATCAACTGCTGCCATAATATACTCAGGACCTGAAACCGTAACGGTTTGCGCCGAAAGCGAAGGCTCCGAAACAACATAGCCACTCTTTGCTTCGCCCGTTGTAACAAGCTGTATATCAAGGTCTTTTGAAGAAAGATTGTCTATAGTTACCGCTATGTTTTTAGGGGTTATGCTTTCTGTTTGGAAGGAGCTGCCGGAAATAGATGGCAGAGAAACCTCTATGGAAAGATTGTTTTCACCTGTAACGGCTTTTTTAAAATCTATATAAGCCTTTATTTCACTGCGTCTTTGATAAAGTTTATCTAAAGAAAGCCTCTGACCTCTTACTCTTATGTTGACGGAGATATCCTGATACTGTTCAGAAGCAACCATAACAAGACCGTTTTGTTCAAGCGAATCCAGATTTTCTTCTGTCAGGGTAACTCTAAAAGTCCGGCTTTCTATAGGATTTTCTATATTTATTACCATAAGCCAAAGGGCGACGGCAATAAAAAGAGAAAGTATCTTCCAGTTAAGGTCCTTCATGAGTATAGCCTTTAAAGCATCAAGTATTCTTCTCATTAGACCACCATCCTTTTTTAAGGAAATCAAACTTTTTCTTTCCCGATTTAGAGGATTGAGAAAGCATACTTCTCAATGTATCAAGGTTCAAATTCCTATATAATATTCCGCCCTTCGCAACGGAAATGGCTCCCGTTTCCTCGGAAACAACAACAATAAGTGCATCTGAAACCTCACTTGTGCCTATAGCGGCTCTATGGCGGGTTCCAAGCTCCATGCTTATCTCACGGCTTTCCGTTAGAGGCAAAAAGCAGGTTGCAGCGGTAACCCTATTGTTGCGGATTATAACGGCTCCATCATGCAACGGGGTGTTTTTTTCAAAAATATTTATGAGAAGCTGGTTTGTAACAATTGCATCTATGGGTATTCCCGTTCTTTCATGGTCGCCCAAAGGCACGCTTTTTTCTATAACTATCAAAGCGCCAGTGCGCACTTCGGACATCTTTCCGCAGGCCTTTATAATTTCTTCCGTAACCTTCATTTCGGATTTTTCATCAGTTGTATCGGGTCTTAAAAAACCCATCAGCATATTGCCCTTTCCAAGCTGCTCAAGAGCCTTCCTAAGCTCCGGCTGAAAAACAACCAAAAGAGCGATTATTCCCACAGAAATAGTCTTTGATAAAAGCCAAAGGATAGTGTTAAGCTTAAGCACATATGAAACGGTCATAAAGCCTAAAATAACAAGTATTCCCTTAAAAAGCACCCATGCTCTCGTTTCTTTTATCCAGAATATTATTTTGTAGATTATATAGGCAACTATGATTATATCTAAAAAATCTATAATCCTTATAGAGGGCATATTAAGTTCAAAAGTGTTTATATCGGAAAAAAACAGCTTAAGGAAGTTCATGGGTTCACCTCTTTATAAAATGGATTATAAATTCATCAGTTTTTTATTTTGGGTATTACTTTAACATAATAACAGTTTGATTCATCTTCAAACTTAACCTTTGAACTGCCTTCATAATCTAAAACCATGTCAAAAAAGCCTATCGCCATAACAACGGCAAAAGAAGCTAAAATCCCAAACATAAACGGCAAAAAGCCTACTAAAACAACTCCCATAATACCAAAAATAACATGTGAAACAAAAATTGCAGCCATGCCTGCGCCTATTGATATCCCCCTGTTATAATTAACCCATAACCTTGAGATGGCATAGGTTATAACAAGACCTACCGCAAAAGACACAGAAATAAATATAAAGCTTGAGTCTTTGGCAAGGGCTTCATTTAATATTTCATACATTTTTATAAGCGAATCAGGTATTGTAAGCGGTGCAAAGCTTTCTTTTGGCGCGGCATTTATAAGCTCCGGGACATAGCTAAAAAACCAGTTTAAAAAAACACCTATTGTAACCGGCACTATGCCGGAAAGACCTATATAAAGCCCTGCAAAAACAGGGACTGCATAAGGTATTTTGAAAAAATACGCTATGAGCATGGCAGGAATCAAAAGGCTTTCTTTTGGAAAAAGCCTCACATAAAACATAAGTATTATAAAAAACACAAACCCGATAACAGCGGCAGTCTCAATGGACGCTGAAAGCGCATAAAGCACACTGGCAAGCATAAACATCGCAAAAAAACCAGTCCCTGAAACTATCATGCTTAAAACACCCATAAAAAGCGACACTGCAAAAACTTTTGCGCTGCTCATGGCATTTCCCATAACAGAAGACAGACCAAAAAAGAAGAAAAACCCTGTTAAGAATTTCAAGGCATAATTAAGATAATTTTCATATCTTTTATATAAAATTATTATTCTTTTCCTGAAAACATACAAACTGTGCATTTTATTCTGCCCTTTCTGAAGCTTCCGGTTTTTCTTTATGGAGTATCTTCATAAGCTCATGGTAACCTGTTAAGCGTTCCTGGCTTTCTTTATATTCTCTGCCAAAAATAAAATGTCCCAAAATGGTATAAAAAACAAGAATAACAGCAAGAGGTATTCCCCATATTTTAACATAAAGCATATAATCAAAATCCACTATTTCTATATTGCCTGAAAAAACCTTGATAATCATATAAAACATGAATATCAAAATATAGCCTATAACTATACCTACCCTTAACGAGCTGTTTCTTTTGTATATATAATCGCTTTTAAAATTTTCATCGGCCAGCCTATCTTTTTTGCCATATTTTTCATCATATATGGCAAGGGCTGTCATTATTTTTATTTTTCTTTTTTCAGGCATAAGCAATCATCCTTTAAATTGCATAAAAAAAACAAATATACACAGTAATTATATCATATTTGACGGTTTCCGTCACATAAAATATTGATATTTTTTTTTAAATTTATGTTAATAAATAACCCGGTTCTTTATTCATAAAAAATAAAAATAAAAAAACCCGGTTGTTTTCCGGGTTTTCGCTTTTATTTATCAAGTGGTTTCATAGTCGGGAAAAGGATTACGTCTCTAATAGATGTTGACTCAGTAAGCAGCATAACAACTCTGTCTATCCCTATTCCAAGGCCTCCGGTCGGTGGCATGCCATATTCCAGCGCTGTGAGGAAATCTTCATCTATCATGTTGGCTTCTTCGTCTCCCGCGGCACGCATCGCTTCCTGATGCTCAAAACGCTTCCTTTGGTCTATAGGATCGTTTAATTCAGAATAGGCATTTCCATATTCGCGCCCTACTATGAAAAGCTCAAACCTTTCTGTGTAATCCGGTTTATCGGGCTTTCTTTTTGTGAGTGGCGAAATTTCAACGGGATAATCCATAATAAAGGTCGGTTGGATAAGGTTTTTCTCAACAAATTCCTCGAAGAATAAATTAACTATATCACCTTTAGCATGTCTTTCCTCAAATTCTACATGATTCTTTTTGGCAAGGGCTCTAGCTTCCTCAAGAGTTTCCACTTCGTCAAAATCTATATCCGCATATTTTTTAATGGCGTCTATCATAGTCATTCTTTCAAAGGGTTCTCCGAGATCTATTTCATGCTCTCCGCATTTAAAAACCGTTTTGCCTAAAACCTTCGAGGCAACATGGCGGAGCATGCTTTCCGTAATCTCCATCATGCCTTTATAATCCGTAAAAGCTTCATAAATTTCTATGAGAGTGAATTCCGGGTTGTGCCTTATCGAGACGCCTTCGTTCCTAAATACCCTGCCTATTTCATAAACCTTTTCAAATCCGCCTACTATAAGCCTCTTAAGCGGCAATTCAAGAGCTATCCTCAAATACATATCCAAATCCAAAGCATTATGATGCGTCATAAAAGGGCGCGCAGAAGCACCTCCGTATATCGTTTGCAAAACGGGAGTTTCAACTTCTATATAGCCTCTATTTTCAAGAAAATTCCTTATCTCGGAAATTATTTTGCTTCTTTTAAAAAATGTGTCTTTAACCTCAGGGTTAACTATGAGGTCAAGATACCTCTGACGGTATCTTGTTTCCTGGTCTTTAAGCCCATGGAATTTTTCCGGGAGCACCTGAAGGCTCTTTGAAAGCAGCTTAATCTCATAAGCCTTAACGGATATTTCACCTTTATGCGTTATGAAAACAACGCCCTTAATGCCTATAATATCACCTATATCAAATTTCTTAAAATCGGCATAGATTTCCTCGCCAACGTCATCCTTGCGCACATAGGCTTGGATTTTTCCGTTTCTGTCGTATATATCGCAAAAGGAGGCCTTGCCCATAACTCTTTTTGTCATAAGGCGTCCGGCTATTGTAACCTCGGCTCCTTCAAGAGTTTCAAATTTTTCTATTATTTCGTTGCTGTGTTTATCAACGGGATATTCAACAATTTTAAAAGGGTCTTTCCCTTCGGCCTGGAGAAAAGCAAGTTTTTCTCTTTTTATCTTTATAAGTTCGCCTATCTCTTCTTCCGAAACAACGGCTTCGTTTTGTTCCTCATTTGTAATGTCGGACAATCTTAAACCCTCCTCATTTGTTTATAGCAAGTATTTTAAACAAAGTATTCCCCGCAGGTGTTTCTATTGTAACGGTTTCGCCTATTCCATGGTTCAAAAGGCCCTTGCCAACAGGCGATTCGTTTGATATACGGCCTTGCATAGGATTTGCCTCTGCCGAGCCTACTATGGCATATTCAACTTCTTCGTTAAATTCAATATCCAAAACCTTAACCTTGTTTCCAACGCTTACCAACTCTGAGCTTACACTTTCTTCATCTATAACCTCTGCATTTCTAAGCATCTTTTCAAGCGAAACTATACGGGTTTCAATTCCAGCCTGTTCTTCCTTGGCTGAATCATATTCCGCATTTTCAGACAAATCTCCTTGCCCCCTGGCTTCTTTGATTTTTTCAGCAACTTCTTTTCTTCTTACGGTTTTTAATTCTTCAAGTTCTTCTTCCATTTTCTTGAGACCTGAATATGTCAGTACAACCTTCTTATCGGACATTGGAACAACTCCTTCTAGTTCTTTTAGTTATTATAAAAACACTCTGTGGCCTATTTTGCCAAAGAGTGTTGCAATTTTTTAGACGTTAAGATTATACACACAAAGCCCGTAGTTGTCAACCCCAACTTGAGTTCGGCTTTATCCCAGAAAGCCGCACGAGGTTATTTTAATGTCAAACGCATTAAAAAAATCCAGAATATAAAGAGCGCGGCTCCTGTCATATTCATTGTTTAAAAACCTGGAAAATTCCGCAAACTGCGAATAAGCATAAGCTTCAAAAAGTTCTTTGCCATACGTTTTGCCAGAAATAAGCATATTAAACGAGTCTATAAAAAACATATCGCTCCTTTTTAAAGACAATTTTTTGGCATGACTTTTATTTTTTCCAAGCTCTATATATGAAGAACCTTTTTTAAATATATTCTGAAAAGGCATGCCGGTATTTATTATGACGTCCGCCCCTCTTATGGCTGAGTTCTTTTTTTCGGAAAATATGTTCATATTAAGCCCTACGTCATTTTCTATCTCTTCCGCCAACTCAAAAAAAGTATTTTCATTATCAGTGTATACAGACAAAAAATTCACCCCTGAATAAAGTGAATCTATAACAAGCTTTGTCAGAAAATCCGATTTACCCATAATAAGTATTTCGGCATCTTTAAGGCTTTTGCCCCTATCTTTAAGTATTTTTTTTATAACAGGCAAAATGAAAATTGCCATTATTGCCCTGCCTTCAGATATTCTTAAGCCTATATCAAAATCTATACCCGGAGCAACCACAATACCCACGTCTTTTTCTTTAAGAAAGTCCGCCGTGCGCGTTATTATTTTTTTGCAATCATACCTCCTTTTATTCAGGTCATTTTTTGACAACGGCAGCGTCACCGTATAGCCAAGACCGCCGTTTATTTCTATCTCTTCATATTTGCACGGGCATTTTTGACGTATATATATATCCTTAAGCGTATCGGGCAGACGTTTTATAAACCTGCCTTCCAGTATATCATAAGGGTCTTTGGAATATCTGAGCTCTGCAAATTTCATATTCACCACGCCTTAAACACAATTAATAATAGTTATGTTTTAAAACGTATTTTTATGACGTTTTCAAGCTTCTCCATATTATTTGGCAAGCTCTTTTAATATATTTTTAAGCTCATCAAGCGTATTTGCCGAATTTATAAGCGCTCTTGCCTTTGACGCACCGTTTATCCCTTTTGTATACCAGGCCATATGCTTCCTCATTTCCATTAAGCCTATATATTCGCCTTTATATGAGATAAGCATTTCGGCATGCCTTATAGCCATGTCTATCTTTTCCTTCGGAGACGGAAATGGCAAAAGCTCTCCCGTTTCAAGGTAGGCGTTTATCCTTTTAAATATCCATGGGTCTCCGCAGGCCCCGCGCGCAACCATTATTGCATCACAGCCCGTATAATCAAGAAGCTCTTTGGCCGATTCAGGAGAAAAAACATCCCCATTGCCTATAATGGGAATTGAAACTGCTTCCTTAACCTTTTTTATTATATTCCAATCGGCTTTCCCGCCGTAATATTCTTCCCTTGTCCTGCCGTGGATGGCTATTGCGACGGCTCCGTTTGCTTCGGCTTCCTTTGCAACTTCAACGGCGTTTATGCTGCTTTCATCAAAGCCCTTCCTTATTTTTATCGTAACGGGCTTCCCCTGCGCGCCTGAAACGGCGGCAACTATTTCGCCTATAAGCTTAGGGTTTTTAAGAAGCGCGCTTCCTTCGCCGTTTTTAACTATTTTAGGCGCGGGACAGCCCATGTTTATATCTATTATATCAAAAGGATAGTCCTCCAGCCTTTTTGCCATCTCCGCAAGCAAACCGGGTCCACTCCCGAAAAGCTGAATAGCGCAGGGACGCTCTGACTCATTTGTTTCAAGCAGCATCTTTGTGTTTTTGCTGTCGTAAAAAATGCCCTTTGCGCTGACCATCTCCGAATAAACAAGGCCGCAGCCCATTTCCTTGGCTATGATCCTGAAGGGCAAATCCGTTATCCCTGCCATTGGGGCAAGAAAAACATTGTTTTTTATTTCAACATTACCTATTTTCATAGTATGCATCTTTCTTTTGATTCCTTTTGTTTTTATTGAATATTATCATAAGCCCTTTAAGCGTAAGCACAGGATCCAAAACATCAAACATGTCCTCGGCTTCGTCAAGAATCCGGGCTAACCCGCCTGTTGCCACAACCTTAAAGCTTCGCTCCGGCATAGCTTTTTTGATTTTATCTATTATATACACCGTTTCACCCACATGTCCGAAAAGGATGCCTGCCTGAAGGCTGTTTATAGTGTTTTTGACGATTATGCTGCCCGGGTTTTTGATTTCAACCTTGGGTATCTGCGCGGCGCTTGAAAAAAGCGCGTCTGCGCAAACCTGTATGCCTGGAGCGGTTATCCCGGTTAAAAATTCTCCGTTTAAGCTAACAACGTCAAATGTTGTGGCTGTTCCGTAATCTATAACTATTATGTCGCCGCCGTAAAGCTCATGCGCGGCAACCATATTCACTATCCTGTCTGCGCCAAGCTCTTTCGGGTTATCCATTTTAAGGTTTATCCCCGTTTTAAGCCCGGCTTCAACTATCATAGGCTCTATTTTAAAATATTTCCTTATACCATGAACCAAAGAATACATAATATTGGGAACAACAGATGAAATTATGGCATCAGTCACCAGGGACGCGCTTAAATCAGAGTTATCGAACAGCGAATGTATAAACATGCCGACTTCATCGGCAGTTCTTGAGTTTGTGGTTGTCATGCGCCAGGTTGCCAGAAGGCGTTCGTCTTCGTATACTCCCAAAACAATATTGGTGTTGCCTACATCTATAGCCAAAAGCATGAATATCACTCCCTTTATATTCTTTTAAATTATATGGTATTTTAAAGCTTTCCGTCCTTAAATATAATATACCAAAGTTTCAAGGCTTTTAGAAGTTCGGCTTTGTCACGCCTTATTTCTGACATAACATATTCGGCGCCTATATCGTCCGCCTGGGCAAAATTTTCCTCGGGCAATATCTCAAAATATATTTCGCCGTCTGCGTTAAATCCCATTAAAAAAACAGACATAAGCCTTTCGGCGGATAAAACGCAAAGAGATTTTATTTCTTTTTTAACAGGCTCGGGAAGGGAGCTAAATTTATTGTCCATAAAAAATTTTCTGTTTGAATATGAAGCGCCGGCAAGCACGGTTTTTTCCATAATAAAATCAACCCTTAAACTTTTTTTAGTTGCCCAAAGTTGCAACCATAACGGCTTTTATAGTATGCATTCTGTTTTCCGCCTCATCAAACACAACGGAATATGGGCCTTCCAAAACCTCTTCCGTAACCTCATAATCCCTTACGGCAGGAAGACAATGCATAAATATCGAGTTTTTCTTGCCTGTTTCCGCCATTATTTCAGAATTTACCTGGTAGGGTTTAAGTATCTCAAGCCTTTCCGCAGCTTTTTCTTCTTCGCCCATCGATACCCAAACATCCGTATATATAACATCGGCACCCTTTGCGCCTTCAAGCGGATTTTCCGTAAAATTTATACTGCTTCCGCTTACAGAAGCATATTCCATACATGTGGCTAAAAGTTCTTTTTCGGTCCAAAGGCTTTTGGGAGCTGCAACAGTGAAATTAACTCCCATTTTTGCACAGCCTATCATAAGAGCGTTTGCCATATTGTTTCTTCCATCGCCGAAATACGTAAAATTAAGGCCTTTTATTTCACCGAATTTTTCCTGCATAGTCATAAAATCAGCAAGCACTTGAGTTGGATGGTCTTCATCCGTTAACCCGTTCCAAACGGGAACGCCGCTGTATTTTGCAAGGTCTTCAACCGTTTTTTGGGAAAAACCGCGGAATTCTATCCCGTCAAATATCCTGCCCAAAACACGCGCCGTATCAGCAACCGTTTCCTTGTGGCCCAGCTGGATGTCGTTTCTGCCCAGATATTCAGGGTGTGCCCCTTCATCAGTACAGCCTACTGTGAAAGCTGAACGTGTTCTTGTTGAAGGTTTTTCAAATATAAGTGCTATATTTTTATTTTTAAGACGATATTCGTATATGCCTTTTTTCTTTTTATCCTTAAGCTCTATTGCAAGGTCTAAAAGATATTGTATTTCTCCGGCTGTGTAATCTCTAAGTGTTAAAAAGCTTCTTCCCTTCAAATTTACGGACATGTTTTTTCCTCCCAAACTTATTAGCATGTTTTCTATGAAAATAAGCGGCAGAGCTGCCGCTTGTTTTTTTATTTTGCTTATACTTTTGCTTTATCGTTTACTTTGCTTAAAAACTTTTCGGTTGACACTATTGCGCGTCCGTGGGTTCCTTCTCCTATTTTATCTTTTTCATCGTACGCCTTAACTTTAAAAGTCAGCATCTTTCCGTTAACCTCAGTAAGCTCTGCAATAACCCTAACCTTCATTCCAACAGGCGTGGCGGCAAGATGCGATATGTTCACAAACGTACCCACAGTGTCATAGCCTTGAGGAAGTGCGGATTTAACAGCATTAAGCGCTGCATTTTCCATCCAGAGTATCATTGAAGGCGTGGAGAAAACGGAAACCTCTCCGCTGCCCATATGCGAAGCCGTATCATGGCTTGTAACCACTTTTTCTATTTCATAGCTCATTCCAGGGTTTAAATTAAATTCCATATGCTTTCCTCCTTACATTACTCAAGCACATAAGCAGGGCTTCCTTTTAAAAGCGCCCTAAACTCGTCTCCTGTGAGCTTTTCTTTCTCAACAAGAACCTTTGCGGTTATATGAAGCATATCTATTTTTTCTTTAAGTATGCCAACGGCTTTTTCATAAGCGCCTGAAATTATTTTATTTACTTCGGAATCTATAGCTGTTGCTATGGTTTCTCCGTAGTTTCTTGAATGGGCAAGCTCACGGCCTATAAACACTTCGTCGCTTTCGCTGCCAAACTGTATCGGACCTAAAATCTTGCTCATTCCATATTTTGTTACCATCCCTCTCGCTATTGCGGTGGCGCGTTCAATATCGTTTGAAGCTCCGGTTGTTATATCGTTAAACACAACTTCCTCTGCTGCGCGTCCACCTAAAAGACCGACTATCTCCTGCTCCATGTGGGTTTTTGTAAGGTACATCTTTTCATCCCCAGGCAAATGCATAGTATATCCTCCTGCCATGCCGGTAGGAATTATCGATATGCTGTGGACAGGGTCAAGCTCGCTTAAGGTTTCAGCAATTATGGCATGACCGGCTTCATGATAAGCCGTTATATATTTCTCCTTTTCAGGGACAACTCGGCTCTTTTTCTCAGTTCCAACACCCACTTTAACAAAGGCCTTCTGGATTTCTTCCATGTCTATAGCCTTTTTGTTTTCTCGCGCCGTTAAAAGAGCGGCTTCGTTAAGCAGGTTTTCAAGGTCTGCTCCTGTAAATCCTGAGGTTGTTTTTGCTATAACCTTAAAATCAACGTCGGAAGCAAAGGGTTTGCCTTTGGCATGCACATTTAATATAGCTTCTCTGCCCTTAACATCTGGACGTCCAACGTAAACCTGCCTGTCGAAACGTCCCGGTCTTAAAATAGCCGGGTCTAAAATATCCGCCCTGTTTGTTGCAGAGATAACTATAACTCCTTCGTTAACGCCAAACCCGTCCATCTCAACCAAAAGCTGGTTTAAGGTTTGCTCTCTTTCATCGTGTCCGCCTCCAAGCCCTGCGCCTCTGCGGCGGCCTACGGCGTCAATCTCATCTATGAAAATTATGCAGGGAGCATTTTTCTTCGCCTGCTCAAAAAGATCTCTAACCCTTGAAGCTCCAACGCCAACAAACATTTCAACAAAATCAGAACCTGAAATGCTGAAAAACGGAACCGCCGCCTCACCTGCGACAGCCTTTGCTAGCAATGTTTTCCCTGTCCCGGGAGGGCCTACTAAAAGCACGCCTTTCGGAATCCTTGCCCCAAGCTCAACAAACTTTTTCGGCTCTCTTAAAAAGTCGACAAGCTCGCTCAGCTCAGCCTTTTCTTCGTCAAGCCCTGCAACCTTTTCAAACGTCACCTTGTTTTTATCATCAACATTAAGCTTAGCTCGGCTTTTACCAAACGAAGCCATTTTTCCCCCTCCGCCTTGAACCCTTTGAAGAATAAAAGCAAAAAGGAACACAGCAAAAACCATAAGCAGCAAAGACGGGAGAATAGACGCTAAAAATCCTGTTTTTACAACATCAGGCGTTGTTATTTTGAGGGAAGAATCCCTTTCTGCGGCGGCATTTGCGATATTCATAAAACCTGATAAGCTTGGAAGGTTTATGAGCATTTCCGTGCCGTCGGACAAAACAGCCTTTGCTGTTCCAAAATCGGCATATTCTGAATCTCTCTGTATCTCAAGAGACGTAACCTCATCGTTGTTTAGCTTATTTAAAAGGTCGTTATATGTATATTCATATTCCGGCTGAACAGAGTAATCTTCATTAGTAATAGCAACAACGGTTATAATTATCGCAAAAATTAATCCGTATAAAGCTATGCTTTGCCAATATCTTTTCAAATGTTTCCCTCCTTTTCTCTTTATTTTTATTGAATAATAAATATATAAAATACCTGAGAAGATATATTATTCATCTTCAAAAGAAATTACACCTATGTAGTTCAGATTTCTATATCTCTGATCATAATCAAGGCCATAGCCCACCACGAATTCATCAGGTATTGTAAACCCTGTGTAATCCACATTAACTTTAACCTCGCGCCTTAAAGGTTTGTCCAAAAGAGCGCATATCTTTAAGCTGTTTGGGTTTCGGTTTAAAAGGAACTCCCCCAGAAGGTTCAATGTGCGTCCTGAATCTATTATATCCTCAATTATTATAACATCTTTCCCTTCTATTGATTCATCCAAATCCAAAAGTATTTTTATGTTTCCCGAGCTTTTTGTTTCGCTTCCGTAGCTTGAAACACTCATAAAAGATATTTTAACAGGAAGGTTTATCCTTCTGGCAAGATCCACCATAAAAATAACTCCTCCCTTAAGCACGCAAATCATGTCTATCGTCTTTCCTTTATAATCCCTCATAATTTCTTCGGCAATTTCATCAAGCCTTTTGTTTATTGCCGAATTGGTTATTAAAGGTACAATCTTCTCCTTCATTCAAAATGTCCTCCCGGAAGTATACATAAAGTATATTTTTTGAGTCCTTTGAAGCAAGATAATATTGCGAAACGCGTCTGTTTATTATCCAAATAACATTTTGACCGAAAGCAACCAAAGGGATTAAATTTCTTTTATCTCTGGGGATTTTTTCGTCTATGAAAAAATCCTTAACGCTTTTTGCGCCGTTTAAGCCTTTTAAAACTATTTTATCCCCGCTTATTCTGCTTCTTACTTTAAGACCATTTTTTATTTTATCATAATCAAAAGCTTTCGTACATATGTTAAACGATTTTATACCGTTTTTTTTACAGTTTAAATATGACCCCACATATATCCCGGCTTCTTTTATAAAAATTTCACCGTTAACAGGAAGTTCATATTCATATGGCAAGGCTTCTTCCTCAGACGTCTTATAAAGCTCTATGGTATCATAAACTGTGCGGCAGCCGATTCCCCAAGGCAGGGAAACGCTTTTGCCCGTACCTTTTAAAATAAGCTCTTTTAAAGCTTTAAGATGTCTTAGCTCAAAATCCTTTGCAGTTCCCGCAAAAGCTTCAAAGGCAAGCCTTAAAACTCTGAAAAGGACAGCATCCTCAAGCTCTTTAAGCACATTCAGGCTTAAAGTTATTTCCCCGGAATTTTTATTTACCGCCGCAGATTCAAAGGCAGAAAGCGCAAGAGAATTCAAATACTCCTCGTCACATCTTAAAAGCTCGGCCGTTTTTGCTATGTTTTCCAGCGCCCTTTCGTTTATCTCGTTTGAAAAAAGGGGCAAAACCTTAAGCCTTATTTTGTTCCGGGTATATACATCATCAAAATTTGTGGCGTCATCTCTGTAAGCTTGTCCTATTTCTTTTAAATAAGCTTCTATTTCAGCTCTCGAACATCTTATAAGCGGACGGATTATATTTCCCCTAACAGGAGGAATGCCGCCTAAGCCTTTCAGCCCAGTGCCCCTGCAAAGGCGCATTATAAGCGTTTCAACCTGGTCATTCATATTATGCGCAACGGCTATTTTGTTTGCGGCCATTTCGTTTAAAACTTCTTTGAATTTTTTATATCTAATAAATCTGCCCGCCTCTTCAACGCTTATTCCCATACTTTCTGAAGCGCCCTTAACATCACAGCAAAAGGCCATGAAACAAACTCCAAGCCTTTGGGAGATTTCTTTTGCAAAACGCTCATCGGCATCCGCTTCCGCGCCTCTTAAGGAATGGTTTATATGCACAGCGGTAAGAGTTAAATCATAGCTTTCTTTAACAGAGTTTAAAAAGCATAAAAGAGCAACGGAATCCGCTCCTCCGGAAAGACCCACAACAACCGAATCCCCTTTGGAAAGCATATTATATTCTTTTACGGAATCCAAGGCTTTTTTAAACATTTTAAGCCCTCTCTTTAAGCCTCTATAAAAGCACGCGATTGCCAATTCATAAACTTGCATACTAATTATATTACCAAAATCCAATAAATTAAGCAATTGTAAAATTAAAAAGTTATAATTTGCGTAAAAATCAGGATTTTGTTCCCCGTTTGTTTTATATTTTCAGGTTAATACAAGCTCTTTTTAAAACCACGCTTTTTTAGATCCAACAATGTAAAACACAAATATACATTATGTAATATCATTTCCCTTGTCAAGAAAAAATCAAGATTTATTTTATATTTTAAATATTATACGTATAAAATTGCCTCTTTGTTTTTATTTTAGTATACTTTGCACTGTGTAAATGCCGGCTAAAATATCATTGTCATATTAAGACTTTTAAAATCCTTAAGGAGTAATTTTAATATTTAGTATTTACGGTAAAATCCTTTAAAATATAAAAACATATATGCCCTAATTAATCAGATAAATAAATAAATTGTTGTATAATACGAACATCCTTCCTATAATCCGCATATATTATATTAGAATTTATATTATTCTAAATAATTAAAGAAAGGATGCTATAAAATGCCAAATTTCTACAACAATTTTGGAACGGATCCGTCAAGCTTTCAAGAAGACGGCGCAGTAATATCCGCTTCCTTCCGCCCCCCCTGCTCATCTCCTTGCTTTTCCCCGTTAGACTGCGGATGTAGTTCTGGATGTAGTTCTGGATGCGATTCTGGATGTAGACCTGCTTGCTTTATAGGATCGCCAGGACCAATGGGACCTCCGGGGCCACGCGGATTCCCTGGGATACCCGGACCTCCGGGGTTAAGCGGCTTATCTGCTTTTGGCGGACGGTATAATGATTCAGAGCAAACCATAATCATTCCAGCCGAAGGTGAAGAAGTTATTGAACTACCGGAAACCTTGCCTAGTCTTAATGCAATTTACGGGACAGACAATATAATTATTAATCGACCCGGTATTTACCGCGTTGAATTCATGGTGATGCTGGGGGCAAGCACAGGTACAGTCGGAGCGCAAATTTATGTGCGTTTAAATGGAGTTGCTATTCCTTCTTCCGTTTTAGAGGTTTCTTTGACAACCAGTTTTCAGAATCTTAATCTGAGCACTTTTGTTCTTTTAGCCCCGGGGAATATTCTTGATCTTGCCATTTCCAGTACTGCTGGCGGAACTGTTGTTTTTGGACCATCTGTTAATGCAAACCTTAGCGTAATGAAGATTAGCGTATAAATCTATCCTGCAATTAAGCTCGCATATCTTTTGATGCAAACTCGCTTCCATGCTAAGGTAATTACAAAATAATAATAATCATTATTATTTATCCGCAGACAAAAACCACTGTTTATCTTAAAATTAAGACAAACGGTGGTTTAAGTATTCCCCGCAAATTATAAAAATCAAATTCCCTTTAAATCTTTTAAACGCTTTTAAACTGTGCAAAGAATAAAAAGCTTTAAGCTTATGCCTTTTTTGACGGCTTTGTCTTTAAAAGAAGCATAAGCACAATAGCGGCGCAGGCGCATCCGGCAGCAATCATAAACGCAGGAAACATCAAGGAAATGTCTTTGGAGGCGATATTTTTATAGTACCCCGCTATGTAGGAGGACACAACCGCACCTATGCCAAAGCCCAAAAGCACCATGCCGTAATTTGTGGCCATATGCTTTGGTCCGAAAAGGTCGGCTGTGAGCGACGGGAATGTGCTTAAAAAGCCTCCGTAGAAAAACCCTATGAATCCTATTATCACATATATGGTATATCCGTTTGCCTGGTTAACCAGCAGTGAAAAAATCCCCGAGCCAAAAAGAAGAATAAAAATTGTCCTCTTCCGTCCGAGCTTATCTGAAGCCATGCCCCAAAACAGCCGCCCGAGAGAATTAAACATTGATATAACAAGAACCCCTATTGTCGCGGTTTCCGCTAAACCCTTGGCCACAGCGATAGGCTTTGCAAAGCCTATCATCATAAGCCCACCCATACATGCCAGCATAAGTGAAAACGTCACAAGATAAAACCTGAAATCCTTTAATACCTGACCCGGTGAAAGACTTCCGTCATCGGTACCCGAAGAGCCTAAGGATACCCCGGGATTTTTTAGACCTTCTGAAGGAGGGTTTTGAAGAAAAACCCCCCCTACACTGCATACAACAAGAAATATACCACTTAAAACCATAAAGGTTTTAGGCTCACCCACCTCGGCTCCGCCAAAATATTCTATCAGCCGCTCAACTATAGGGGTGAAAATTACTCCGCCGAAGCCCAGAGCCGAAACGATAAGGCCAGTGACAAAGCCTTTTTTTTAGGAAACCATTTTTGCGCACATGAAATGGTTGTGGAATAGGTGAACCCCATGCCCGTTCCTCCCATAGCTCCGTATCCAAGCCAAAGCAGCCATGGCATATCCGGAGTTGCAAATGAAGCGAGCAAAAAACCTGAGCTTAAAATTATTCCGCCTAAAATAACAATAACCCTAACCGAAAATTTTGCGGCAAGCTTTCCCCCAATAACACTGCCGACCGTAAGGGTAGACAAAAGCAGGGAAAATGTTAGGCTTGCGGCAGCGTTGTCTCCGTTAAAAATACTGTTTGCAATGCCTGTCTGAAAAACACTCCAAATATAGGCGACTCCTAGGCAAAGCTGGATTGCTATTGACGCTGCGATCGGTACTGTTCTGGGAAACACTTTCATAAATAAACCTCCTTAAAAAAATATATAAAAAAACCCCTTACTGTTTTGCAGTAAGGGGTTTAATCCAAGAATAGCCGGGATTTATACCTCCAAAGGTTTTATGCAAAACTCAAATAACCCTATTATTTGTAATTTGATTACAATAATAATAAGGCTAATAATGCTCATGAGTTTTGCAAACATATCAGACATAATTATAATCTCCCGCGGAAAGTGAATTTTAGCTATTATGCCATATCAAAACACATGTGTCAACAACTTTTTTATGCTCATGGTTATCGAATATAAATTTTAGCTTTGTCTCCTGCTTGAAAAATTTATGGAAAGACCCATATAAAGGCAAGTTATATATAAAAAAGCCGTTTAAAATCAAACGGTTTTTATATATTATTTGCTTTTGGTTTTTTTAAGATAGCGTTCTTCTTCGCTGAAAATGCATCCGCAGTATTTTTGCATATAAAAACCTTTTTCTCTGGCACGCTTTTGACCTTCCCTGAAAAAAGGACGAAAATCTCTGTAAAGAAATTCCACCCCGTTTTTTTCAGCGCTTTCCTTCATAACACGGCAAAGCAAATCGTGGTTTTGATATGGGCTTATAAGCAAAGTGGACGTAAAGCTGTCAAACCCGTTTTGTGCAGCATATCTTGCGGCGGCCTCTGCCCTAAGCGAATAGCAAAACCCACAGCGTTCATTAAAATCCGGGGGAATCCCCTTTATAAACTCACGCAGGCCATAGTCATCCCGGACAATAAGCTCCATATCTATTTCCCCGGCATAGCCGATTAAAGTTTCCTTCCGGGCTTTATATTCCGTATACGGATGTATGTTTGGATTATACCAAAATCCAACCGGCTCAATATTTTCACCGCGCAGGCTTTCTATACACATAAGCGAACACGGCGCACAACAAATATGCAGCAGTGTTTTCAATTTAACCGCCCCTTTAACTCATATTCCCAGCAAAAACCGTACCGGGTAAATCTCAAAAGCAATCTTGTTATTTTTATTTAAGCATATAGCTTCTTATAGCGCCAAAAGTTTTATAGGCTATAAAGAAACGAAATTGTTTTTGTAAAACCGCCAAAACCTAGTTTTTGTTACTGCATATTAAAAACATTAAATATAACTTTACCTAAAATTACTCCGCCAAAACCCAAAAAAAGGTTTAACCCCATGTTCAGAAAGCCAGGCAAAAAATCCCCTGCATAAAAAAAGTTGACCGTTTCATAACTGAAGGTTGAAAATGTTGTAAATCCACCTATAATTCCCGTGGTAAGAAAAAGCCTTAATTCATGCGGAACTTCATTCAGCATGCATAAATCCATTAAAAACCCGATTAAAACCCCTCCAACAACATTAACAATCAATGTTCCGTAAGGCAATTGTGAGCCAAATAGCTTTGGAGCGTAAAAAGATATAAAATATCTTAACATGCTTCCGATACATCCGCCTATACCTACATAAAGCACTTTTATCATGTTTAATCCTCCTGAAATAAAAAAACTCCTAATTTTATTTTAAGTAGGAGTCATTAGCTTTAAGCGCTTTAAGGCGAACTCCATCGCCTGTTTTTTGTGTTCCGTTTAATTAATATATCATGAGGCACTGCAAAAAACAAGTATCTCAAAAAAAGCTTGGCAAAAAACAAGCTACGGCATCAAAAAAAATTTTAGGCCTTTTTATTGTATAAAAATTCATAAAAGCAATATTTTTAAGTTTAAGATGCCTCGGTTCTGTTTCTTCCTGAATTTTTTGCCTTGTATAAGTTTTTATCCACCATTTCAAGGATTTTTTCAAAGCTCCCGCAGCCGGGATTGGCAGTATAGCTGCCAATGCTTATGGTTGTTCTTATCAAATGCCGTTCATGCCTGACAACTTTGCTTTCCCACGCACTCCTAATTCTTTCTGCTGTTTCATACGCCGCGTTAATATCTGTATTAGGCAGTATAATTAAAAATTCTTCTCCTCCAAATCTTGCAAGCCAGTCAAAATTATCTCTAATTTTCGTTCTTATTACATTGCACAGCTCTTTTAAAACCTTATCCCCTGCAAGATGACCGTAAGTATCATTTGTTCTTTTGAAAAAATCAATGTCCAGCATCATAACGGACAATTTTTCATCATTAACGGCTGCGTTATAAATATCCGACGGAAGTCTTTCGTTTATATACCTACGGTTATAGCAACCCGTAAGGTCATCTATGATAGTCTTTGCGTTAAGCTCAAAAATAAGGTTGTTTGCTTCCTTAATGCTTTTATAGCTTAAATTGGTTGTAATTCCGGTTTCTGTGATATCTTTAACCATATCTCCACAATGTATTCCTCACCCCTAAGCCTTACGGGGCTTGCTAAAACAAGGAAGGCTCTCCCTTTAAGGTATTCTATTTTCATAAAAGTATCTTTTTGGGACATTGCCCGGGAAGCTATACAATCACTGCATTGGCTATCCTTCTCCCAAAATTCGTAGCAAACGGATTTATGCCCCTCTAAGTTGTCATCTGAACAAATAACCTGTTTTTTTTCAGTGTCAATAACCCTTACAACATCAAAAAGCTTATAGAAATTTGCAAAAAACTTAAAAATCTCCTGTATATTCAAAAAATCCATATTTCTCTCCCTAATATTTTGCCTTTATTAAGGCATCGTTTTTATTTTATACCCCAGCCATAAACAGTCCTAGCTTTCCTGCTGATTTTATCATATATGAGCTTAAATCTTAGCTTCCTTAAAATGTTACACTTTATGTTAAATTAATGTTACCACAGATGAACGCATTTTCTATGGAACAATTGTTACCTTGGGCTAAACATTATCAAAAAAAATATACTCGTTTTAAGGGCGGTTTTCATTTTGGACTGTTTAAATATCTAAGCTGGTTCATTATACATTTTTTTAAAAGCAGTTATAAGCTCACGGGGTAATCTCTCATCCGCCATAAGCAACCCAAAGGTTTTGTTTAACGATATATAGTAAATATCTGTGGGCTTATATCTAAAAACCCCCGCGCTTAAAGCTTTTTCAAACCACCTGATGCCTTCCTCCCTCATGCCTTTATCATAAAAGGCAAACGCTATATAAAAAAATGTATAATGCAGCCTTTCATATGCACTCATATCTGTTTGATATTTTATAAGAAGCTTGCATTCTTCTATTGTTTCGTCAAAACGCCGGCAAGCATAAAGCATTGTTATACAGGTTAGTTTAACCGTGATTATTACCTGGGAATACTTTAAAATACCTTGCTTTCCCTTTATAATAACACATGCCGGCAAAATCGCCTCTTTAGCTTTTTTAAAGTCGTTTTTCATTTGATAGCACATTGAAAGAAGCGCATAGGCGCTAGCTATCCAAATACCGTTTGTATATTTTGGCTCAATTTGTTTTAACAGGTTACATATATTTTTTATGGCTTCTTCCGGTTTGTTTTCTTTCAAAGCCATATAAAAAATCCTGTTTATCTCTATCTCATAAATCCATGGTTTATTATTAAAATCCGGGAAAAGCATTGCCGCGTCTGTCTCTTCTTTTAACTTTGCCAAATTGTTTTCTGCCCTGTATTTATTGAAAAGCTTAATGGTTTCATTAACTTCTATAGGATCTATGCAATCAATATATTCGCAGTATTCAAACAAATCCACACCCAGCTTGTCGCCAAGCATCCTGGTCATATCAACAGATGGGCTCCTTTCGCATTTCTCAATAAAATAAACATACTTTTCCGAGCATATGTTCTCCGCAAGCTCTTTACGGCTCATTCCCGCCCTAACCCGATATTCTTTGATTATTTTACCTATACATTTATGATTCATTGGTAACTCCTTTTTATACACTACAGCATAGTAAACAAGAAAATTCTTTAAACATGGGTCAATTATGCAAAAAAAAAGCTGTTTTATCATACCCAAAAAATGCTTCAGCATTTGCAAATTTTGCGGTATTAAGATAAAAAAGCTTTAAAAGGTAACAGTAATTTTGATTTTTTTGAGGGCTTTCTCAAGAGCTTACAAGGATTAAATGTCTGCGAGCCGGCATGTTAAAATCGTTATTCTATATAATACTTACACCCGTTAGAGCATTCACTTATCCTAACCGCGCAAATTATACTCGTTTTATTTGTAAAATGCAATATTTAAGTAAATTATTTTAATTCAAAAGCTTAAATATAATTCCGTAAACCAGTTAAACTAAATCTATTACCTTTAATAAAATTTTCATTATTTCCGTGCAGTAAAGCTTTTTTTAATTCCCTTCACGTTTTTTTATCCCGGTGGCTGGCTTGATATGGCTGGTTTTATTATCAGTATATATAATTTTAACAAAGCAGACAGCTATACGCTGCCTGCGTAAATTTTCAGGAAGTATTCTCCTGTTTAAACTATATTATGGTGTTTCTATCCTGTCTGCAGGATCAAAAGCCGTTAAATCCTTGATTACCTCTCCTGCAATTATTAACCCGGCCACAGAAGGGACAAAAGCATTGGAACCGGGAATATCCCTGCGCCGGGTACATTTTCTTACGGTATCGGCAGGGCAAACGCAATTCTGGCGGCAGGAAATGGACATATCCTCAAACGGACGAATAACCGGTTCCCGTGAATAAACCACCTTAACATCCGAAATTCCGCGCTTTTTCAGCTCACGGCGCATCACCTTTGCCAGAGGGCAGACAGATGTTTCAGAAATATCCGCCACCCGGAATGCCGTGGGATCAACCTTGTTCCCTGCACCCATACAAGAAATAACCGGCACACCCGCTTCTTTGGCGCGTGTGATAATTTCCAGTTTCCCGGTTACGGTGTCGATAGCATCAATAACATAGTCATATTGCGAAAAATCAAACTGCTCCGCGGTTTCCGGCAGATAAAAGCACTTATAGGTTCTCAGTTGGATTTCGGGAGAAATTTCCAAAACCCGCTCGCGGGCAACATCTACTTTATATTGCCCAACCGTTTTATGTGTGGCTAAAATCTGGCGGTTTATGTTTGTAATACAGATACGGTCATCGTCTATCAAATCCAGCGCACCAATACCGCTGCGCGCCAAAGCCTCTACGGCATAGCCGCCCACGCCGCCAATGCCAAACACCGCAACTCTGCTGCCAGCCAGCTTTTCCATCGCCGGTTTTCCAAAAATAAGTTCTGTCCTTGAAAATTCATTTAACATCTGCTTAGCTCTTGCGCTCCTCTCGTATCAGTTTATCTGTTGACGGCTTCAATCAATTTTGGGAGAACAGCTTCAAATTTCACTCCGTACCAATGTTCGGGGTCGTTTATTGTGTTTAAAATACATTCTACCGTATAATCCGCAGCAATTTTAGCCGCTTCATATTTCTCGTGTCCGCGTAGCAACGCCCCGGTAAAGGCGGAAGCATAAACATCTCCTGTGCCATGGCTGCCTATGGAAATTTTTCTGTGTCCATAATACCTTTTTTTGCCTTGCTCATACACCACAACACCGGTTTGCTCCGGCGTGTAGCCAACCCCTGTCAATATAACGGATTTTGCCCCTAAAGCGGAAAGCTTTTGCAAAAGACCGTCAATATATGCTTCATCATATGTTTCCAGATAAACCGTACCTGTCAAAAAACAGGCTTCTGTTATGTTTGGCAAAATAATATCCGCCTCAGCGCAGAGAGACGCCATTTTTAATGCAAAAGCCTCGTCAAAACCGGGATACAGCTTTCCGTTGTCTCCCATGGCAGGGTCTACTATTTTAATGCAGCCGGGCAGTCCGACCTCTTGAAATACATCCAGAACATAATCTATCTGCTTTGCACTGCCAAGATACCCCGTGTATATTGCGTCAAAGGCAATTCCTTCCTTCTGCCAGTGTTTGTAAATTTTCGGAATATCCTCGGTTAAATCCCGGAAGGTGTATCCCGTGAATCCGCCGGTATGGGTGGAAAGCACGGCAGAGGGCAGAATACAGGTTTCAAGCCCGCAGGCAGAGATAATCGGCAATGCCACAGTAAGCGAACATTGTCCGACGCATGAAATATCCTGGATGGTAAGTATTCTTTGGTTTAACATAAGCTATTTCTCCTTGCAGCATTATTTTTTATGCCAGTTCCTCTTAGTGTATGATGCGAAAATTTTCCTTGGATCTTTTATACTAAACATGACGCCTAAATGCAGCTCTTTACCACATGCTTTTATTGACCCCATAAAAAATTCCGGGGTTGGGCGTTTTGATAAACTTGCTTACCATATCTGGCTATAAAATTCCTCGCTCCGCCTTAGCAGCAAGCCACTGTTGATAATCTTCGTTATTATTTGTGTTTTAACTTCCTAAAGCTTATGCGCTATGCCTTCCCCTGTTCAAAGTTCAATTCCAGTTAAAAAAATAAAAGGAGCATACCATAAATTTAATAATATTTTTTTCTCAATATATTGAAAGTTTAAAATGAAAAATTTATCTGCCCCTTATAAGGATACAGCTACAATAAGCTTTAATTCAAGCAGGTAGTTTTTAAAAATTTATATTCCTTATTGTTTTACCACAAAAATTCTCTCGATAAACAAAAAGAGAACTGCTGCCATTTGCAAAAGCTTTCCCGGTTTCTTTTCTTTAATCCGCAAACAGCGGTGTAGACAAATAACGATCCCCTGTGTCCGGAAGCAGCACTACAATGGTCTTGCCCTTATTTTCAGGGCGTTTTGCGATCTGGATGGCAGCCCATACCGCAGCGCCGGAAGAAATACCCACCAGCACTCCTTCTTCTTTGCCGATTTCTTTGCCTGTGGCAAAAGCATCCTCGTTTGAAACAGTAATTATTTCATCATAAATACTCGTATTAAGAACATCCGGCACAAAGCCTGCTCCGATTCCCTGAATCTTGTGTGCGCCAGCCATGCCTGCGGAAAGAATGGGGGATGCCGAAGGTTCCACTGCAACGATTTTCACATCCGGTTTTTTGCTTTTCAGATACTCGCCAACTCCGGTTAATGTGCCTCCGGTTCCAACACCCGACACAAAAATGTCCACCTGGCCATCAGTATCCTCAAAAATCTCGGGGCCGGTGGTGCTGCGATGCACGGCGGGATTGGCAGGGTTCACAAACTGGCCGGGGATAAAGCTGTTCGGCGTTTCATTTGCCAGCTCTTCCGCTTTGTCAATGGCGCCTTTCATGCCTTTGGCGCCTTCCGTAAGCACCAGCTCTGCGCCGTATGCCTTCATAAGCTGACGCCGCTCCACGCTCATTGTGTCGGGCATGACAATTATAAGGCGGTAGCCTTTCGCCGCAGCCACAGACGCAAGCCCAATGCCTGTGTTTCCTGAGGTTGGTTCTATAATAACCGAATCGGGTTTAAGCTTACCTGACACCTCCGCATCTTCAATCATTGCCTTGGCAATGCGGTCTTTAACTGAGCCTGCGGGGTTGAAATATTCCAGTTTGGAAAGCAGCTTTGCCTTCAAATCATATTTTTTCTCCAGACGAGTTAGTTCTAAAAGAGGGGTTTTTCCAATAAGCTGATCTGCAGAAGTAAAAATTTTTGCCATGTCAATAATCTCCTTTACAAAAATATTTTTATTAGAATCAAGTAAGCTTATTTTATGCTGTAACATCCTATGGTGAAGCGGAAAAATTTGTGGGAAAGCGTATGTATATTCATTAATCCGTCTCTTATTTCTATTTTGTTGTCATTATAAGCTTATTAACATACTTTATCAACATGTTTGTGTGTTTTTATTGAAAAACTATAAACATTATGGTATTGTATGCTTATAGAAAAGGAGTTGGTTTAAATGATGATCTCAACAAAAGGGCGCTATGCCTTGCGCGTTATGTTGGATCTGGCCGAACATAATACAGGAGAATACATCGTTTTAATGGATATTGCAAACCGTCAGGAGATTTCCGAAAAATATTTGGAAGGAATTTTATCCACATTAAGCAAAGCCGGCTTTGTTTTCGCATTGCGTGGCAGAGGCGGCGGCTATAAGCTTGCCAAAGCCCCGGAGCTATATACCGTTGGCAGCATTATAAAGCTGACCGAAGGCTCACTCGCTCCTGTCGCCTGTTTGGATAAGGACGCTCCTGCCTGCCGCAGAGCAGCTGAATGCCGCACCCTACCCTTATGGGCAAAACTTAATAAGCTGATTGATGATTTTCTTGAAGGAACCACCTTGGCAGATTTGCTGGAAGAGGATCCGAGCGTCAACAATTATGTAATTTAGCATATTTATATAAAAAACTCCCCTCATTTTTTTGCGCCTTATTTCATTTTATCCGATAAACATACAGTCCGCGTATTTTTAGGCTATTGGAAAATAAAAAACAAACTCTATAAAAAATATTGGCACACTGTGTGTTCATGGTGAAGAAGCATCTGTGCCGCCAAATCCCACCGGAGCCATCAGCGTTCATATTTATAAACAAAGACAAACCAAAAAAGTCGATACTGCCCCTCCAAAATACCCCATGTGGTATGGAGGCAATACCAGCTCTCATAGCGAGCTATCCGCAGCAAATAATCGCAATATAAAAAACGCAGGCACACAACCGGGATTTTACCGGTCATATGCCTTTTACGTTGCTTGATAAAAGCAGTTTTTTCTGTTTGTTTTTTAGAGTATGCTCAAATAGGAATATACAAATTAACCCACGCAAATGTTAAACTGTTTTTGCTATCGGCGGGGGCAAAAGAATTTTGAGACCTTTTATGTATTCTAAAAATCAGTTAATTGGTTATTATAATGTATAAACCGCCTCGAATACGTCGAAGGCTGTCCAAATAAAGCTATCCCCTTCGGAGTATATCATAGGCAGCGCGAATTATATATAAACTACATTTTTAAAAAGGAGAATGAAGATGAGCACTCTGGTTGTATATTTTTCTCTCGACGGCAGCACAAAATTCATTGCCGAAAAAATTGCTGAAACTATAAACGCTGATATTGTTGAATTAAACACAAGCAAAAAATATCCGACGGGAGGATTTCGGAAGTACTTCTGTGGAGGAATGGGAGTCCTTTTCGGGGAAAAACCAAAGCTAACAAACAAGAGCATCAATTTGAGCCAGTATAAGACAATTATAATCGGAACACCCGTCTGGGCCGGGTCATATACCCCGCCGATAAAAAGCTTTATCAGCCAATATAATATCCAAGGCAAACAGATCGCACTGTTTGCAAGCCATGGAGGCGGTGGAGCCGAAAAATGCTTCAAAAAGCTGAAGAAAGCGCTTCCCGGGAATAAATTTATCGGTGAAACAGACTATGTTGAACCTAAAAAAAGTCCTGAGAAGAATTGCTCCAAAGCTGCCAGGTGGGCTGCGGATCTGGCTGTCTGATAAACCGCATACTATAAACCTACCATAAACTTGCTGCCAGCCGTTATCCATCAGAAACGGCTGGTATTTTTTTTAAACGAAAACAGCAGCGTCAGCCTATGGTAACCCAACCATAAGATGCCAATTTTTTCATATAACCAAAAAAGCCTTGATTCCAAGGGCTTTTAAGCATTTAAATAAAAATTAAGGACCCGGGTATTTACGCAATACCGAGTCCTTATTTGACGCAATCGTGGAAAAGAATTTTTATTTCAACGGAGATTATACGCATAATGCTACTTCCTATTTGGTTTTCTTTTTGTTGCCAAAAGTTTTTTGAAGTCTTCAGGCATGGAGGCATCATTCAATTCAAACATAATCCATTTGCCGTCATGGTATGTCTTTGCCATATCATATATTTGCCGGACTTCTTCAGAGTAATTTCGCCTGTTCCCTTCAAATTTTTCTCGCTCGTCTTTTCCAAAGATTATCATAAAACCAGCACAATTATCCCTTGCATATAAAGCGCACAGCGTTTTCCCACCCCGTCGATATTTGTACTCGTATTTCCATGCTTTCCCGCCGCTGTTCCATTGATGCTCCATATCGTACAGCCCGTCTATCATTGAACAAATGTCATTCCAAGCCTTAAACTTATCTGGGCCAATAAGTAAATTTATTTCTTCAGGTGACGGTATTTTTTCTAACATAACGTACGCCCTCCACTCTTCAAAATATAGATAATCCACGTCTATTATATCACATTCTTCTGCATAAAAAAGACAGGTCTTTTCTTAGCAAAAGGCATGTCTTTTTGCAAGTTATATCAAATTTAGATATCCTCTGGTTTTTAAGTAAAGATTTGGACTATCGTCGCCAGGATTATGTTCATAATCTTGCCGGAAGGTTAAGTCTTTATATAATTAGTCGATTAAGTATGTATTGACTTTTGAAGTAAGAATATCTAACTTCTCTGAAA
Organism: Lachnospiraceae bacterium; assembly: GCA_034925905.1. Lineage (GTDB taxonomy): Bacteria > Bacillota > Clostridia > Lachnospirales > Anaerotignaceae > JAYFRL01. Next base: position 43,216 of record JAYFRL010000013.1, read on the forward strand.
TATAATTTCCGCTATTAACAATATCCCGTTTTATTTGATCATTTTGCTTTATAATATAAAGTTGCATACAAACAATAACAGCTAATAAAAGATAAATTACAACAAGATGTCGTTTGCTCATTTTCAACGCTTCCTTTCAAAGTCAAATTATTAAATTGCGTAAAATATAAATATTCTTTGCCTAATTTTATCACAGATAAAATAAAAAGCCATATGCAAGTTAAAATACTCACACATGACTTTTAGCTGGAATTATACAGCAAAAAAGATTTTACTTTTATTATGTCATTTGCTCAATTTAAATGCATATTTCTGATTTATGCTCATAATTTGTGGCAATACGCCTAAATCGTAAATTGAAATTCTTCTGTAACACTTACTATCTTTCCATCAGAAACTTCAACAAAAAATGGTACTTTCTGAGCCGGTAGGTCATCAGAATATGATGCGTCCAAATGCTTCAAAAAATCTTTTTTCTTCGTTGTCGTATAAAGTCGATTACTATCTGCATCTTCTACAAAAAGAAGGTTAGAATCAGTGAAAGTATATATCGTATCATCAGTCAATTCAAAAGATACAGTTTCGATAATTGGATTAAGGATATAATAACCACTGGGTAAATCGTTTTCAATAGTTAAACCAAGTTCTGTAATTCTATCTGTATCTTCTGTTGTAACAATCTCGACTTCATCTAAATAAAGCGTATTGTCTTCAATAACTATGTAGCCTGCTAAAGATTCAGACTCGGACTCCAGTATTTCTGTTTTAGCACATCCAGTCATTGCGAATACAAACATCAGTGCAATTAACAGAGATATAAACTTTTTCATATAATTGCCTCCCATTAAAACATAAATAATTGAATATACCATAAAAAGGAGAATAATAAAAGTGCCCAAACCGTTATAGTTCGAATCCTTTTATCATTATTATAACTTGGAATAATGGTTCGAAAAAGATTTTCCGGGCTGGGCGAGCATTACTTATCGTATGACCAACAAAGTGGAATATACTTTATACTTTTCCTTGCTTTTTAAAGAAAACGAAGCCAGTCCATGCAAATAACCAAACTTTTCATAGAACGCTTCCGTGCTGGGCTGTGCGCCGAAAAACAATGATGTTGGCGTCGCTTCGGAAGCCAATTCCATTAGTTTCTTCCCAATGCCATTTCTCTGATACTCCGGTATTACCAGCAGTTCCGTTATTGTGCCAAAATAGTATCCATCGGTTAATATCCTGATGTATCCGACCAGCAGTTGACCATTCCATGCTGTGATATTGATGTTTTTTTCTAATGCCGCTTTTGTGCATTCTGGATTATAGTTTTCCTTCCAAACCTTTTGCATCATTTCAAGGAATACTTCAGCTGTCAAATTTTTATTATCAACTATGTATTCAATATTCATTCCAGAATCGCACCTCCTAAACGGAATCGTTCTCCCTGATAAATTCATGTTTATCTGCATGATGTAACAGACTTTGAATCCATCATGCCATGCTTTTCCGCATAAAAAAAGACATAGTTTCCACTGAGGGGGAACTATGTCTTTTTGGAATAATGTTGCAAATAAAATTCCCCCAAGGGACAGGGCCTTGGCTGCTCCCTTGCCTTAATAAACCGGAATTTACCAATTTCTTATTATGCGTACATCAGAGAACCATCTATTCAAAGCGATCACCGTTTTTATCGACGAAACAATATTCAACCGAAAAATCTTTTGCGGGGGCTTCCGTATAAATAATTACATTGTCTTTTGCATCAAGTTTTACTGTTTCTCCGGCTATCCCGGATAGTGTGTATGTTATTTCCGCATAATCTAAATCCGCTTTATTCGCCCAAAATAAATTATAAGACTTTTGATTGATGGTAGTGGTCATAAATACTAACTCGTCGTTTTCTCTTGTGGTATTCGTTTGGTATTGATATTTGCCGTCTTTTTGTGGTTCAAATATTGCCAAGCCGTATTTATCGTTAGAGTTGCTATAACCACTGACAATATAACCGTCGATTTCAATTTCACAACTAATGTGAGCATCACCATCCAGCTTACTCAGTTCGCTCAATCTCAGTTCTCTGCTTTCGAGGGTAGAGCCGTCGGAACGGCTCCGCATTGCAAAAAAGCTTATCGATAAGATAATAAGTATTGCGCCAACCACACATGGAATTACATGTTTTTTTTTCAAATCTTTATCCCCTTCGCCTGACAAATAAGCTGCAATTTATTTCTCTTCAAATTCCGGCATATTTCTTTTCTATAAACGATTAATTTAGTCCATGATACCATACTTTTCAGCATAAAAAAAGACATACCTCCCCCTTAGCGGAAGATACGTCTTTTTGTGGCGTCCCCGGCGCGATTCGAACGCACGGCCTTCCGCTTAGGAGGCGGACGCTCTATCCTACTGAGCTACGGAGACCCAAATTTATGATACAAACTTTATTTTATTTGCTTTTTTGTATTTAGTCAATATAAAACCCTAAAAAATTTTTAACATCTTGACAACGTATATAAAACACTTTATTATGGTAGAGTGGTAATAGAGAATCAAAAACCCTACATATTTTAAAAGTTAACGGAGGAATTAAATTATGAAAAATAAATTTTTTACATTGATTATCGCAGCTTTAATGCTCGTTTCGCTTGCAGGCTGCACCAGCAAAAAACCGGCTGAACAAACCAGCCCGGAAAAAACAGAAGAAAGCACAAAAACTGGCGACAACGAAAGCGACGGAGAAAAAGAGCTTTCCTATGACAAAATAATAATAGGTCTTGACGACACCTTTGCTCCTATGGGCTTCAGAGATGAAAAAGGCGGCCTTGTGGGCTTTGATATCGACCTTGCAAACGCTACAAGCGAAATATTAGGCATTCCTTTTGAATTCCAGCCTATTGATTGGTCTATGAAGGAAACCGAGCTTAACAATAAAAATATCGACCTCATCTGGAACGCCTACACAATAACACCCGAAAGAGAAGAAAAGGTTCTTTTCACTGAGCCTTATCTTGAAAACAGGCAGGTTGTTGTTGTTTTAGCAGATTCACCTATAAACACACTTGCAGATTTAAGCGGCAAAACAGTTGCTGCGCAGGCTGAATCCAGTGCAATCGACGCTATCGATTCAAAACCAGAAGTAAAAGATACTTTCAAAGAGCTTGTTACCTTTGATACAAACAACGAATGCCTGCTCGACCTTGAAGCAAAACGCACGGATGCCGTTGTCGGAGACGAAGTTCTCCTGGCTTACTACATTTCTCAAAAAGGCTCCGAAAAATATAAGGTCCTTGAAGAAAACTTTGGCGACGAGCTTTACGGTATAGGCGGAAGAAAAGAAGACACAGAGCTTATAGCCGCTATTGACAAAGCTTTGGACACTCTTGCAGAAAACGGCAAGGGCGAAGAAATTTCGATTAAATGGTTTGGTGAAAACAAATTAAAATAAAGTATTTTAAAATTATATTACGGCAGAAATGCCGTAATATCTTTCTTAAATGCATAAGGTGATATATTAAGGGGTTTTGTTATGAGTTATCTTACCCAGATTTTAAGCGGATTGGGAATAACGCTCAGCGTATTTTTCGTTTCCTTGGTGCTTTCGCTGCCTTTAGGCGTTATAATCGCACTTTTAAGGCTTTCTAAAATTAAACCGATAAGCAAGGCAACCAGTTTTTATATCTGGGTTTTAAGAGGGACCCCTCTTTTGCTTCAGATAATGGTTATATTTTTCGGTCTGCCCCAAATAGGCATACGGTTTGACAGGCTTCCTGCGGTTTACATAGCTTTTGTTTTAAACTATGCCGCATATTTCGGAGAAATATTCCGCTCAGGGATACAATCCATAGAACGCGGGCAAATAGAGGCCGCCAATATTTTAGGTCTTTCAAATTTTCAAACAACAATTAAAATTGTTCTTCCGCAGGTTATAAAAAGAACCCTGCCCGCTATAGGCAACGAAGTTATAACCCTTGTTAAGGACACCTCATTAGTATATCCCGTAGGTTTAAACGATATTTTAAGGATCACAAAGGGCATATCAAACAGGGAAGCTACTCTTGCTCCTTATTTTGTGGCAGGAATAGTTTATCTGGCAATGACATACATAATCACGGAGTTTTTTAACCGTATAGAAAAAAAAGTTACATATGAGGAGTAATAATTATGCTTTTGGAAGCTTTAAATATATATAAAACCTTTGACGATACCGTTGTTTTAAACGATGTAAGTCTTAATATAAACAAAGGCGAAATCGTTTCGCTTGTCGGAAAATCCGGCTCAGGTAAAACTACGTTTTTAAGGTGCATAATGGGTCTTGAAAAGTGCGATAAAGGCACAATTTCAATAAACGGAAAATACATATGCAAAACAGAAGACGGAATCGTTAAACGCGCCACAAAAAAAGAGCTTTTTGAAATAAGAAAAGAGCTTGGCATGGTTTTCCAAAACTATCACCTTTTTCCCCATATGACGGTTATGGAAAACGTAACCCTTGCTCTTGTAAACGCATATAAAATCCCAAAACCCACGGCTTCGGATATTGCCATAAAAATGCTTGAACGGCTTGAAATGGGAGATAAGCTTAATTCCAAGCCTTCCCAGCTTTCGGGTGGGCAAAAGCAAAGAGCGGCAATTGCCAGAAGCATCGTTCAAAACCCCAAGCTGCTTTGTTTCGACGAGCCAACGGCAGCACTTGACTCCGCCCTGGTAAGCGGGGTAATAAAAATAATAAAGAACCTTGCCGCCGACGGAATGGGCATACTCGTTGTAAGCCACGATGAAAATTTCGTGCGCAATGTTTCAGACAGGGTTTTAGTTATGGGCAACGGAAAGATATTAAAAAGAATGAATGCTGAGGAATATAAAAATGTTATTGTTAGCAGCTAAAAATATTAAAGCCTTGGGAATAGCCCCAAGGCTTTTTTTATTACCCTCTTAGCAGCAAATACCGTAAAAACGAAAGGATAAGAAAGTGCGCCGGATAAAAGATATAAAAGAAATATTTATTGCCATGGCCTCTTTTGCCGTTATATAAAAGAATTAAAGGAACCGCAAGAAGAGTCCACGGTAAAATAATTGCCAGCGGAAGTATCCCTAAAACGCGAAAATCCCCGGAATTTCTTAATACATAAAAAGCCACTATGGAAATAACGCCAAAAGAAACATATTCGCTTCTCAATACAAGCGCAATTGCCATGCCCGCAAGTATCACGGCAATTGGGAAAAGCGTCGAATAAAGCTTGTTGTCTTTAAATTTTTCTCTGGTCCATGAAAACGCAATAAGAGTAAACACACCAACGCAAAGAGTGAACATAACATTTTGAAGCGAAAAATTAAAAAGTTCACTGTAATGAGCTATGTTAAAAGGTATCTCGGAAATAAGCGCAAACAAAAAAATACCCAATCCATATTTAAACCGGTTTTTTGTATGTATAAACCCTTCGGATATAAGAAAACAAAAAAGCGGAAATGCTATTCTGCCCAATATGTTAGAAATTTCATTTATCCTGGGATAATAAAAAACCATTTTGGGAAGGTCTTCGGAAAAACAAAGAGTTCCATCCTTAAGATAAGGCGAAATTAGCCCTTTCATAACAACTCCGTTAAAATGGTCTATAACCATACTTAAAAGAGCTATCCATTTTAATGTAATGCCGTTTAAAACCTTGAATTTTTGTGGCAATTCAGCTTTTATCATATTTTCCCCCAGTTTCATTTATCATTTGTCAAATTTCCGTTACCGCCGATGTATATTTCTTCCCCCAGATATTTTGGGAGAGGTTTAAATACCGAAGTTATAAAATCCTTGCTTCTGGCAATTATTTCCCTAAGCTCTCTATATTCCTGCCCCGCATAAGTTCTTTGGTCCGAGGCTACGCCGTATGCCGAAAGACCTAGCTTGTGCGCAACGTACAAAGCGCGGTATATATGATAGCCTTGGGTTACCACGATTATTTTTTTTGCACCGAAAACATCTCTTGCGCGGTACATGCTGTCATAAGTTGAAAATCCGGCGTGATCCATAAATATATCTTCAGAGGGGACATCTAAATTTTCGGCAAACTTTTTCATTATGTTTACCTCATCATAGTCCTTCCTGCTATGGTCTCCGCTCATAAGGATTTTCGGGGCAGCTCCGGCTTTATAAAGCTCTACGCCCAGGCTAAGCCTGTCACTAAGCATAGGGCTTGGCTCTTCTCCCCATATACCTGCGCCTAAAATCAATATGCAATCCACATCCTCAAGTTTCTCCGCTTCCTCTTTTGATAATATATAAGAAGAAGCAGCTTGTTTAACATAAAAATCTATTGAAAAAACCACCAAAACAGCGACAGCAGCAAAAATCAAAACCAGATAAAATATTTTTTTGACACCTTTTTTCATAATATCCGCCCCCTGCTGCTTAAAGTATAGCATCAGTAAATAAAAAAGCCATACATTTAAATAAATCTTAAACACATGACTTTTTTACCGGGTTGGTATATAAAATAATGTAAGGGGAAACAAAAAAAGGCGATTTTTTCAAAAGCCACTCCAAGGATAAACCTTCAGATGCAATCTGTCGGCTCTTAAAGGTAATACAGTTTTTGGGTCGTTTAATTGCAAAAATTTTTATTTATGATATCATCCGTAATAAAATTTTTCAATGCGATATAATATTTAAAATGTTCATATTTAAAACAAGGATTTATTAATATTAAATAATCATCCCCACGTAAACGTGGGGTTTTTCTTTGAGCCCTAAAAGGGACTATTACCAACATTGCGCCTTAAGGCGCTTTATGATTCCGCCAACCGCACGTTTATTTACCTGCTACCCTTTAAAAGGGTCAACATATTC
>JAYFRL010000026.1:0-6158 GCA_034925905.1 Lachnospiraceae bacterium
CCCCCTATTTTCCATATATTTTTAACAATACACCTCACTTTCAAACACAAAAAACTCAAAAAAAACAAACAAAGCGACGCTATATTATGCTTTATACTCATAATAATCGCCGCAGTTTTTATACAATACATGTACCCGGCATATTTAGTAACCGGTGTAGCTATAACCCTTGCAATATTAATGATATTTTTTACTATGCAAAACCCCGAGGATATGCTTGATCTTATTTCGGGCATGTTCAATTACAATGCTATGATGTCGTTTCTAAGAACATATCTTGCTGAAAAACACGATTTATGTCTGATAGCCATCGATGTCGGCGGTATAAGGCGAATAAACAGCGCTTTCGGAGTTGAAATGGGAAATCTTCTCCTAGCCAAAATAGGAACCTTTTTTAACAGTTTCAATGGTGATGTCTGGGCATTCCGTATGATAGGAACCAAATTTTTGATTACAACATCAAACGAGCAGGAATATAACGATATAATCATCCGCGTTGAGGAGCGCTTTAACGGTCCATGGCATTTAAACGGCATGGATGTATCGCTATCCGCAACAATAAGGTATTTTGGGGAGCCTGATTTTTTCAACACTCCGGAAGATATTATAAACCTTATAGACCTGGCATATTCCCAAATCGAATCCGACGGATGGGGTACAAAAAAATGCATAAACACATATCTTCTCCACCAAGCAAACCGTAAGCTAACAATTGAAAATGCTATAAGAGAATCTCTTCGTTCAGAAAAAGGCTTTGTTCTTCATTACCAACCTATATTTGATATCGAAAAACATAAATTTTTAAGCGCAGAAGTTTTGTTGCGCCTTGAACATCCCGATCTTGGCAGCATACCGCCATCCGAGTTTATCCCTATAGCAGAAAAAACCGGACTTATCCTGCAAATAGATGAGTTGGTTATACGTAAAGCCTGCGATTTTCTTAGCCGCAACAATTCAAGAAACCAGCTTGGAATAAAATACCTTGAAATAAATCTTTCCGCAGCCGAATTTTTTCAAAACTCGGCAAGCGATATCCACGGCATAATAAGAAAAAGCGGGATATCCCCCAGCTTATTATGTTTCGAGGTTACGGAAACTGCCGCCACAGTACATCAGGAGATACTTTCTGATTTCATGGATGATATGATAAATTTAGGATATAGCTTTGCACTAGACGACTTTGGAATGGGCTATGCAAATATATCCCAGGTTTTAAACCTCCCGTTTTCAATAGTAAAACTGGATAGAACGCTTCTTATTTCGGATGAAGAAAAAAATATGCTTATATTTGATATAATGCTTGATATGTTTTCAAAAATGGGGCTTACAACCATTGTTGAAGGGGTTGAAACCCTTTCACAGTCGGAAAGGGTTTCCCGTCTTGGCGGCAAGCATATTCAAGGGTATTTTTTTGCACATCCAATGCCTGAAAGAGAATTCGTAAAATTTCTTCAGGAAAAAATCAAAGTATACTCTGAATAATTAAAAATCCTTTTTTAAAACAACTTCTATGCTTCAATTAAAATTTAAGGTCCTAAATATTTTATCGTTTTTCTGTATTTGTATGTTTTGGTAAAAACGGTTGATTTTTTGTAGGTTTCAGGCGGTTAAAGTATAAAAATGGCTTGCTATTTTAACCTTTCTAATCTATAATTAACAAATATAAACAAAAAATCCTTGGTAGAGGCGCAGCGTTTAATAGTAATTTACGGCAAAAAGGAAATATTACCGTAAAATGAAAGGAAATGTTGCCGAAGCTTAAATTTTTTTCCAAAATCTTTAAGCTGGGATGCAGCAAAATATGCTGCATACTGTCACATTAATGTGAAGCGCTATCGTGAACTTAAATCAGTTATGATAAAGCCACGGAGTCTGCCGCGGTTTTTTTTGTTTTTGAATTATTCCATAACATTATAAAACTTAAAGAAAAGATCAGGGAGGATTTATCAAATGAAAAACGGTAAAAAGCTTTTTAACCTATGCGCCGTATTGATGCTTTTCACTTTGCTGTTTTCAGTGACGGCCTTTGCCGATGACGGCAGCGCAGTTTCATCGTTTTCAGGCACATTTTGGTCTCTTGTGCCGCCGATTATAGCTATCGGTCTTGCTTTGATAACAAAAGAGGTTTACAGCTCGCTGTTTATTGGAATAGTCGTGGGCGGGCTCCTTTCAAGCAACTTCGCGCCAGTCGGAGCAATGGATAATCTGCTTAACGTAGGTCTAATCGATGCTGTTGCAGGAACTTCAGGAATATTTGTTTTTCTTGTGCTTTTAGGTATTCTTGTTGCCCTTATAAACAAAGCTGGGGGTTCCGCAGCTTTCGGAAAATGGGCTGAGAAAAACATTAAAACAAGAGTTGGGGCAACTTTAGCAACATTTGTCCTCGGAGTTCTTATTTTCGTAGATGATTATTTCAATTGCCTTACCGTAGGTTCGGTTATGCGTCCCGTTACGGACAGCCATAAAATATCCCGCGCAAAGCTTGCATACTTGATAGATGCAACGGCTGCTCCTGTATGTATGGTAGCTCCCATTTCTTCCTGGGCAGCAGCGGTTTCAAGCTACGCAGACGGCTCTCCCTACACCGGGCTTGAGCTTTTCATAAAAGCCATTCCTTATAATTATTATTCGCTTCTTACTTTCGTATTTATAATAGCAATAACCCTTATGCAGTTTGATTACGGTCCGATGCGTATTCACGAGATTAACGCAAGGAAAGGCGACCTTTACACAACAGGTGATAAAAACGAATCAGCTCCTGTTATTCCTTCATCAAAGGGCACCATTTTCGACCTTGTAGTGCCTGTTGTTATTTTAGTTGTATTTTGTGTTGTAGGCCTTATATACATAGGCGGGTTCTTTGACGGAGCTTCATTTGTTGACGCTTTCGCAGATACCGACGCTACCGTGGGTCTTCCTTGGGGAGCTATAATAGCACTTGTTATAACAATCATTTATCTTATAGCCAAAAAAACCATTACCTTTAAAGAAGCCATGGAATGTGTTCCGCAAGGTTTTATAGCCATGGTTCCCGCCATACTTATACTTACTCTTGCAACCTCGCTTAAAAATATGACCGGGCTTCTTGAAGCAAGAGAATTTGTTGCCTCTGTTATGCAGTCTTCCGCAGAAGGTCTTGCAAATTTCCTCCCCGCAATCATATTCCTTGTTGCTTGTTGCTTGTCTTTCGCAACAGGCACCTCATGGGGAACATTCGGTATACTTATCCCTATAGTAACCGCTATATTCCCAGGCACAAGCGAACTCCTCATAATAGGAATTTCAGCTTGCCTTGCAGGGGCTGTTTGCGGAGACCATTGTTCTCCTATTTCAGACACAACCATAATGTCCTCGGCCGGAGGTCAATGCAACCATATTAACCATGTTTCAACACAGCTTCCATATGCTATGAGCGTTGCCGCGATATCTTTTGTAATGTTCATATTGGCAGGCTTTATTCAAAACGCACTTATAGTCCTTCCTATAGGAATTATATTTACAATCGGATTCCTCTTTGTTGTAAAGAATTTAACAAAAAAGAAATACGGCGAAGAAATATAAAAACAAATAAAAAAAGCGGCTGTCATCGCCGCTTTTTTTATTTGTAAAATTCTGGTCTTCTCGTTGTTATATATGGCCGTTTCTTCCTTGCTTCTCCTGTAAAAGAAAGGTCTATATCAACCGTTATAAGCTGTTCCTTGCCATCGGCTTTAAAAACAATCTCCCCCTCAGGATCGACAACTATAGAGCCACCGCAAAAATCCATTTCATCCTCAAGCCCCACACGGTTGCACATGGCTATAAACACATTGCTCTGCATAGCCTGAACCCTAAGCTCCCATTCAAACATTTCCAAAGGCTCACCTTTAGTATTCGCAGTTGGTATTATTATAAGCTGAGCCCCCATAACCGCACAGGTTCTTATGCTTTCCGGCAAATGGCGGTCATAGCATACAACTATACCCACTTTCCCAAAAGGTGTATCAAAAACCTTAAAACCGTCGTCTGAAGGCGTATAATAATCTTTTTCATAAAACTGCTTTGCCTGGAGTATATGCACCATTTTAGCGATATCCAAAAGCTTGCCCAAAGGGTCTATCCATAACGAAGAGTCAAACCTTTCTTTACCAAGCTGCATATAAAAATTAGGAGAGGCAAAAAGCTTAAATTCCTTGCATTTTTCACATATTTCCTTTATCTTGTCATCTTCAGGATAAACAACGTATTTGTCTGCATTTTTATTTTCATACTGGGGAAAAAACGGAGAAAGCTGAACCTCCGGGAAAAAAATGAGATCTGCTTCCCTTGCCTTTTCCATAAACAAGATGGTTTTCTTAAAGTTATACTCCATATCCTCCGACATAGACATCTGCGCCATAGCAAGCTTCATAACATCACCTCATGCTTTTTGCACAAGTATATCATATTTTTTCAGCCGTTCAAATTTTTTTTATACCTGTCAAGGTCTTCATTTAGCCCTTTTGTGTCCAAATCCTGCTCAAATTTAAAACCTATAAGCATAGCTGTAAAACCAAGAAGCATAACCCCTCCAAGAGCAAACGGGCACCATGAAGGCAATCCGGCAAACCAACCAAAAACAAACGACGCCCCTACCGTGATTAAAACACAGATTAAAACCCATATAACCGAGCGCATGAAAAATATTCCTCTTGCATAATCCGTTTTATCGTCAAGAATAAGGCATTGAAGTATGGCTATAAGCATGCTTAATATAAGCATCTGAAAAAGGGATAAAAGTTCTATTTCATATTTTCCTGTGAGCACAAGCACCAGACTTACAAGAAACACCAGTGCAACAAAATAAATACCCATGAAAAGCTTTGCGTTAAACGCCCAAATATAAAATTTTTTAAATCCTTTCATAATTTAAACCCCCTTTTGCAATCAATTTTTTACGCAGTTCTTTTGCATATTTCCTTGAAACAACTATCCTTTCACCGTTTGAAAGCGTTGCTATTATACGTCCATTCGATATGCTCTTAAGCCCGGATATAAAACATATATTCATAACCATACTTTTTGAGCATCTGAAAAATCCGAGGCTTGAAAAAGCACTCTCTATTTCTCTTAAGGAATAAACTGTTTTTTTTACTTCCTCCTTTGTATATGCAAAAACATTTGAATCCACGCTTTCACAATACATTACCGAAAAAGGATCTATAAGCTTTGTGGCTGTCCCGTCTAAAACCGCTATCCTCTTATTTTTAAGGCTTAAAAGAGATATTATCTCCCGTACTTCGTTATCCACGCTTTCACAGCGTATAATAAGTTCTTTTTCGGCGCCTTTTTCTTCTTTAAGAGTAATTTTCATGCTTTAATCTCACCTCCGATTTTATTATATTATTGAATTTTCCGTTAAGCAACGCCCTTCGTGCTATGTTGCACTTTTAGGGGATTAAAATGCATATTGCTAAATATATTTTGAAGCCTCTTTAAGTGAAAGCTTAGACATGCTGTTTTTATGTTTTGAAACAAATGCCCTCACCCATTCAGGATTTATCTTGCTATAATCCCTAAGCGCCCAGCCTATGGCTTTATTTATAAAAAATTCATTTGTCCCGAAATTATTTACAATTATTTCTTCCAAAAGCTTTGTATCCGTATTTTCTTTTCTTAAAAGCTGGAAATCTATTGATACCCTTCTAAGCCATATGTTTTTGTCTTTGCTCCATGAAAGCATTGTTTTATTAACTTCCGGATATCTTAGGGCTATGTCTCCGATAATCCTGTCAAGCCCGTCAGTTATGTCCCACCAGGGTTTTTTTATTATCAGCTCCCTTATTTTTTCCACATCTTCAGGTTTAAGCTTCTTTTTCACCGAAGAAAGATATTCGTTGCCAATATATTGGGCTTCTCTATATTCTTTATCCCAGCAGATATACACAAAATCCCAGTCCGGTTCATAAAGCGCGGCTTTTTTGATATAAGACTTTATAATTTCCACACGCTTAGGCGTTGCAATTCCTAGAAACGGAAATTTGTTTTTCATGTATGCAGCCATCTTTATTGCCGCCTCCGGGTTTGCTTCCTTTTCAAGCCTTTCAAACATCTCAAAATACCACATGCCTTCTCCTCCTTTGCAAATTATTATATTACCAATATACCACAGAAGGGGCGGACTTAAAAGTCCGCCCCTT
>JAYFRL010000021.1:0-45287 GCA_034925905.1 Lachnospiraceae bacterium
AATCAATCATATCTTAATACCACACCCGAAAGCAAGCCTTGCTTCCTTTCGGGTCAGTTTGCTGCTCAAGCTCTGTATAAGCTTTTATAAGCTTCGCTTAATCAAACATATCTTAATGCCACACCCGAAAGCAAGCCTTGCTTCCTTTCGGGTCAGTTTGCTGCTCAAGCTCTGTATAAGCTTTTATAAGCTTCGCTTAATCAAACATATCTCCATCGCCGTTTTCCCAAGCAAGCTTGGGAAAACGGCGATTAAGATATGTTTGCAAACAAGTTTGAAAAGCTTATATAGAGTTTTCTATGCTTTTTATGAACATTATACCTTTTTTAAGCTTGCATGGCTAGATGAATTTTCCCAAACTGACAAAACAATATAAAAAAGCCCCCTAAAAGGGGGCTTAGTATTGATTAAACTATTTAATTAATTCAATGTTGCTGTGCTTGTAGTTTCATCCCAGTTAATCTTGCTGTCACCGAGACCAAGAGCGTAGCCAAGGTCACGAAGAGGTAAGAATGCTCTGGCATCTTTAATCTCGCAAATACCTGACATTGCAACAGGTGTTCCGTTGATTGTCATTGTCTTGCTTCCTATTGTCATAACGATAATTCTTGAGCCAAAGCTTATTGTTACTGTCTTTGTAGGATCATCCCATCTTACGATAGCTGCTGTGGAAATAGCCTCTGTTACGGCACGAACAGGAAGCATTGTGTAGCCGCCCTTAATGTATGCAGGAACGTCGAGAGCTATTGTCTGAGAACCTGCCATCATTGTTTCTGCGCCGATTGTAACAGTAATCTTTGTTGTGAATGTTGAATCATCCTGGTCACGTCCAGCTGTTACAACTGTTACAAAATTCTTTATTATTGTTCTGCTGTTTACATCATGTGCCCATCCGTCGAATTCTGTCTCGCCAGCTCCAAGAACTGCAGAGTTGTTCTTAACGAATGCATTACCCTGTAATGAAAGTTTGTAATCTCCTGCTGGGAGAGTTCTATCAAGATAGAGTGAAAGTCCTGAAACCTTTATAACGCCAGGTTCTTTTCCACTTTCTGAGCTAATTGTTATATTAAGGTTTCCGCTTGATCTCTTAACTTCGTCAATCTTAAGATCTCCTGATACCTTTTCATATGTGAAGCCTGATTCAAACTGCATATTTTCAGCTGCAAGTGTAAGAGTTTTGCTCTTATCAAATGCGCCTGCATATTTTTCAGAGATTACGATATCGTTGATTGCTACATATCTGTAGTCGATATTAACCTCGTTTGGAGTTGTTTCAATTGTGAAAGGCATTTCTGCTTTAGCAACTGTTGCTGTTAAATCATCGCTTACTCCATTGCCGCTAACTGTTAAAACGATATCCTGCTCTTCAATGTTTGCTGCAAGTGAAAGTGTGAATATCATTTCAAGTTTTGCTTTCTTTCCATCTGCTACTGTCTGGCTGGAAAGTGTCATTTTGTTGTTTTTAATTGTAACGCCGTTTGAGCTGGTTTCTTCATCTTCATCAGCAAGATATGTGTCAACAGTAACCGGAGTTACGTTTTCATTCTTTGTGAATTCAACTGCTTTGATGTCGATTCCATCCGGGAATTCAAATGTTGTCTTCCTGTTTGACCACCATGAATTTGCAACTGATTCTTTGAATGTAACCTTTAATGTTTCATTGTCATCATCTGTTGCAGACCCAATGTAAAGGATAGGAAGGTCTTTGTCTGCTGCTGCTAATGATACGCCGTATTCAACGTATGTTCCAACTTCAAGAGACTGTTTTGTTGTTCCTGCACCGCTTATTGTGATTGTAGCGATGTCGCCAGCTGTGCAGTCGTCTTCGTCAGCTATGATTTTGATTCCTGAGAAAACAATCTTTGAAATTTCATCTTCACTACTCGTTACATCAAAGTAGAGTGTGCTTGTGTCGCTGGCAGTGTTACTGGCAGTGTTATCAAAAGCTGCTGCTACTACACCATAAGAGCTAATTGCATCATTTATTGAAGCTAAATCAAATAAAAATCCGTTTGAAAGTTTAAATTTAAGAGTTTCACCATCTTTAAGAGTTCCAGCTGTTGTCTCTGTGATTGTGATTGATTTAATAGCTGTTGAAACGTCTGAGGAAAGGTCTGTTTTCTTTTCGATAGCAGAAACCGTTGCGCCTTCGTTAACAACTGCTACTGTATATGTTCCGCCAGAAATAGCTGTCTGAACAGGGTCGATTGTAACTTTAACATCGCCAACTGTCGTTCCCTTTATAACCATAGGGATTTTAATTTCGTCATCATCTGAAAATCCTCCTGTTACACCTAATGTAAGTGTAAGAGAAGTTGATGAGGTTCTTGTTACTGCAATTGATGTAAGAGCTGTTGTGTTTGTGATTACGTTAGCTCCTGCAGCTTCAAGTAATGCTTCATAAGCTGCATCTGTCGTTGCTGATGAAGAAGCAAATTCTCCACCTGATATTGTAAGTTCAAATGTAACGCTTGTTTCGTCTGTAATATCATCCTTATCATTCTTTATAACAAGAACTGAATCGCCTGCTGAGTAGGCATCTTTAGCTAATGTAACAACTTTGGTAACACGGTTACTTGTTGTTGCAAAAGCTGTGGCAGGAATAAGTCCGAGAACCATAACTACTGCCAGCAATAAAGCTAATTTTTTCTTCATGCTTTTTTTCCTCCTTTTAAAATTTAGAAAAGTTGTTTTTTGTGCAGGGCATACGCCTCCCTGCACAATCCGAATTATAACAAAGCAAATTTAACCAGTCAATGGGTTTGACAAATCTGTAATAATAATGTAACATTTGCAACCGCATTCGTCTTTGCTTCATATGCTCATTATATCAGAAGCTTCCCAAATGGCAACAGTTTTGGGGAAAGTGTAACACAAACGTAATTTTTGTAATTTAAGTGCAATTTTTGTAATTCTGTTGTAAAAAACCAGCTTAAGCCTTAAGAACATCGTCCGTTACGGCGTTGGATATCCAAATAAAAATCTATACATCCCAAAAAATAAACAAATATATTTTAAAAAGCAAAGTTTTCCCACATAAAAAAAGGCTCCTTTCTCGGAGGAGCCTTTTAACAACTTTTCTAAATTTTTATTATGGAAGAAAAAAATTGGTTTAGCTTAGTTTAATGTGGCTGTGCTTGTAGTCTCGTCCCAAGCAATCTTACTGTCTCCAAGTCCCAGTGCGTATCCAAGATCACGGAGAGGAAGGAATGCTCTGGATTCCCTAATTTCGCAAACACCTGACATTGCAACCGGCGTTCCGTTTATTGTCATTGTTTTACTTCCTATTGTCATAACGATGATTCTTGAACCAAAGCTTATTGTTACCGTCTTTGTAGGATCATCCCATCTTACGATTGCGGCTGATGAAATAGCCTCTGTTACGGCACGAACAGGAAGCATTGTGTAGCCGCTGTTTATATATGCAGGAACATCAAGAGTTATTGTCTGAGAACCTGCGGTTATTGTATCTGCACCGATTGTAACAGTAATCTTTGTTGTGAATGTTGAATCATCCTGGTCACGTCCGGCTGTTACAACCGTTACGAAATCTGTTAATACTGTTCTGCTGTCAACGTCGTGTGCCCATCCGTCAAAATCGTCAACGTCAAGAGCTTCGCCGTTGTTTTCAATGAATGCATCGCCCTTTAAATAGAGCTTGTAATCTCCTGCCGGAAGAGTTCTGTCAAGATAGAGCGAAAGGTTTGAAAGCGTGATAACGCCTGGTTCATCTCCACTTTCAGATTTAATTTCTATCTCAAGTGTTCCTCCAGACCTTGTTACATCATCAATCTTGATGTCGCCTCCAGTAACTTCATATGTGAATCCTGACTCAAATGTCATGTCTTCACCTTCAAGAACCAATGTATAGTTCTTGTCAAAAGCTCCGGCATATGCTTCTGTAATTGTTATATCGTTTATAGCAACATATCTGTAGTCAATGTTTACTTCGTTTACATTTGTTTCAATTATGAAAGGCATAACTGCTTTAGCAACTGTAACAGACATGTCTTCATCTATTGCCGAACCTGTAACTGTTAAATCGATATCCTGTTCTTCAAGGTCTGCTGCAAGAGAAAGAGTAAATATCATCTCAAACTTTGCTTTGGTTCCATCTTCTGTCGTGATTCCTGAAAGCGTCATTTTGTTGTTTTTAATTGCAATGAAGCTTGTTGAAGAACCATCGTCAGCAGTAACCGTTGTAGAATCCGGCTCAACTTCATATACCGTCGTAGTAGGGCCTGTTTCTATGTTGTCTGCTGTTTTGAATTCAACGGATTTGATATCAATTCCGTCCGGGAACTCAAATATTGTCTTCCTGTTTGCCCACCATGAGTTTGTAACTGATTCTTTGAATGTTACTTCCAATGTCTCGTTGTCGTCATCAGTTGCGCTTCCTATATAAATAACCGGAAGGTCTTCGTCCTCAACTGAAAGGGCTACACCATATTCTACATATGTTGCAACTTCAAGACTCTGCTTTGTAGTTCCAGCACCGCTTATTGTAATTGTTGCTATATCTCCGCTTGTGCAGTCATCTTCATCAGCATAAATTTGAATGCTTGAGAAAACAAGCTTTGAAAGAGCGCTGCCGTCATTATCTACATCGAAATAAAGTGTGCTTGTATCGCTGTCAGTCTCGTTAAAAGAAGCTTCTGCGCTACCATAAGATGTAGCAGCGTCATCTATGGAATCCAAATCAAAATAAAATCCGCTTGAAAGCTTAAATTTAAGGGTTCCCTCATCTGTAAGTGTTCCAGCTGTTGTCTCTGTAAGAGAGATTGCTTTTATTGCTGTTGAAGTATCTGCGCCAACATCTGTCTTTTTTGAGATTGCGGCAACCGTTGCGCCTTCATTAACAACTGCAACCGTGTATGTGCCTGATGAAATGCTGGACTCTACCGGGTCAATTGTTATCTGTACGTCGCCTTCCGTTGTCCCTTGAACAAGAACAGGGATATAAAGCTGGTCATTGTATGACTTAACCGCAAACTTTATTGTAAGGGAACTTGAAGATGATCTTGTAACATCAACATAGTTTGAAACTAAGTCGGAAGTTGTGCCTACGCTTGCATCGGCTGTTGAAAGAGGCTCTAAAACACCGGGTTCCTGTGCATCGGTATCAACCTCATATTCATCATCACCATTTAATGAGCCTGTGTAATCGTAGCTTGTGGAGCTGCCTCCAAGGTTTTCAGTTGCCTGAAAGATTTGATAAGCAAGCTCATTTTCATAGTTTGAGTCATCTGAACTAAGTTCAAAATCACCATTTGAAAGTGAAAGCTCAAAGGTTTGCTCCTCGCCTGTCAAGTCACCTTTATCATTCTTTATAACAAGATAAGAGCTTCCTGAGGTATAAGCGTCTTCTGCTAAGGTAATTACTTTTGTGACACGGTTTGCCGTTGTTGCGAATGCTGTTTGCGGAATTAAAGCAATCATCATCATCGCAGCCATAAATAAAGCCAATTTTTTCTTCATAATCTTTTTTCCTCCTTAATAAAATTTTTTTGTTAAATAATTACACAAGAAGGTGCCGCTTCTTGGCATGTAGTAATTATACCATGGCAAAATCCCACAATCTAGGGATTATGCCATTATTTAACCCAAAAATAACCTCTCTCTAATCTTTTGAATTTTGGTTTAATTTTCTAATTCCGTTCTAATAAAAAAGCCTCTATTTTATGCTAAAAAAGTAAAATTAGAGAGGTTTCAAAGAAGTATTTAATCTTTTAATTTTTTTATTTAATTAAAATTTGCCAGATAATGTCATATAAATTAAATCACATTAATTTTTTTACCCCAAAGCTCCCAAAATAGCTCAAGCGCAACAAGCAACTTGGTAAAAATTAACGGGCCTCTTTTGTCCAAACGCTTTATTATCATAAATAAAATAAGGCTTGTTATAATAAAAAAATCAAGGTATAAAAAATCAGTATTTTATTTCTATTTAATAAAAAGGCAAAAAAACAGAAGCCTTTCTTTATTAAGATGGGCTTCTGTAAATTTGAAAATTTATCATAAAATAAGAATTGTATTTTGGTTTAAAGCTACAGGCACAGCAGCTTTATCCTGGCGGGTATTGCTGTCGTCAAGGTCAAGCGTACATTGGAGGAAGAATATGGTACTTCCACATTCATCTTGTATGTGCCAAATTGTTGCTTTTATTAGCTATTAAAATCTCCTTCCCTTTTGTATTATTGCATCAGCCTGAATAACTCTTTCATAACGGAAAGATGGTTTTTTTGTATAACTTTCTACGCGCACACGACTGTGTAGTGGGTAGGTTTTGTTTCGCAAGCCCCACGTATGCTCAATCGAAACATTTCCGTTCATGTAATCTCCCGAGTAAGTTTTGTTTCGCAAGCCCCACGTATGCTCAACCGGTTAAAGCTCCACAAAAAAAAGACGGTAGTACCGTCCTTTTTTTGTTTGTATATTATTAGTATTCGGCTTCTATATCGGTTACATAACCATCGCTGTCAAGTGTTACAACAACATCAAGGTCGTCCTCTTCATATGCTTCATAAAGTTCATCAAAATCAACAGAATCATCATCAAGATCAATATCTATATCATCTTCATCTTCTATTATATATGCATATTGACCTGAATCCGTCTGAACCTTAAGCTTTGAGCTTGAAAGATAACTTAAAGCCCCTTCAACTTCTGAAACATAACCTGTTATCTCGGTTACAATATAATCGTCATCATAGTAAATTTCAACCTTGAGGGTCTTGCCATCATTGTAAGCGTCATAAAGATCCTCAAAATCAGTTATCGTATCATCCCCGTCTATAATATCTATGTCTATATCTTCTCCGTCATCCTCTATTTCGAAGTATGTGCTTCCGCTGCTAAGTCTAATGTCCGAATATGAAAGAGAATTTATCGTTCCGCTCTCGTCATCGTCATCGTCGTCATCGTCATCGTCGTCATCGTCTTCGGTTGTCGCAACAATTTTTTCAACTTCGTCGTCATCGTTAAGAGTAAGGGTAGCTATCAATGTTTCATCATCATCAAACAACTCGTCAAGATCGTCAAAGTCCTTTGAAGAACCGTCAATTTTTATTGTTAAATCATCTTCGTCAGCAAGATAATATGTTTTTGTGGTGCTTCCCGAAGTTGATTTTATTGTTATCTTTGAGCTTGTAAGACCCCTTATATATCCTTTAAGCAAAGAGGAGCTTGTGGTTTTCCCTGTTAAAGAGGAAACATCTCCGCTTGAATCAATTACAGCTTCCGAAATAGTAATTTCATATGTATTAGAAAGAGTTACAAGCTTACTGATCGAATAGCTGGAACTGTCTATGGTTATTTCAACATCGTCAGCAAAATAATATCCGGTAGTTTTTCCCGCAGAATCAAGAATGTATATCTTTGAAGTTGTAACGTCATCTATTGTTCCTGAAGTTGTTGTAGTGCTTTTAGCAAGATAAGTAACCTTTATTCCTGTTACCGTTCCTCCGTTATAATAAACTATGACGCTTGAACCTATGCCTATATTGCTAACCTTAACTGCTGCCCCGCTTGAGTCATATGCATAGGTTGAATCCGAAACCATAAATCCCTGCGAAGAACCCGAAGCCGTCAATGTCATAAGATATGTTCCTGACATATCGGTCATTGAAGCTACAACTCCGGTAAAAGTCCCGTCGTTTAATGAAGCAGTTCCCGTATTTATAGCGGTATATGTTTTTATTGTTATAACAGCCATTTCGGATCTGTTTATAAGCTTTTTGGGATTAAAGTTATTGTTTGAATCCCCAACCAATATTTCAAATTTTGAAAGAAGGCCAACATATTCTTTGCAAGTTGAAGCTATGCTTGAAGCATCGTTATAGGTTAATGTGGCCGAGCCTGAAGATTTAAGCGCCTTTCCAAAGATATAAGCAACATTTTCCCTTGAAGCGTTATTGCTTTTGCCCGCTCCGGACATAAAAACAGAAAGGTCGGAACTTAAAATTATTTCTTTTTCAAGAGCATACGAAACAGCTTCATAAGCCCATGTCGGGATATTGTTTGAACTCATTACATAAAGCCATTTTTCTTTCATGCTTTGTGTATATGTCGATTTCCCGGTAGACTTTATGACATTATATATAAACTGAACCGCTTCACAATATGTAACATTATCCTTTGGCCGGCATATTTTCTGCCCTTTTGAATTGGTTTCCCCCGACATAAGGCTTTTTTCAACCGCTTCGTTAATGTATTGCTTTGCGCCTGTCCACGGAACATTGCTTATGTCTGCAAAAGTTTCCGCAAATGCCGGTAACGTCAGGGAAGAAAAGGCAAGTGTCAACGCCAGTACAAAAGTAAGAAATCTTTTCACTCTATTCAACTCCTTATCATTTTTTTATATCGTACTTTTATCATATTAAAATATTACCACATTTTTACCCTTAATGGAATAAGTTAATAATTAAATCTCCATTAAAGTTAAAAATGCTAAAGGATATAATAAACAATCCATCTGAAATCCTTATAAAATCATAGCGGGTTATATAAGTTTTATAAAGCGAAGATTTCGGGTTAAGCTTTTTATTTTCAGCTTTTTAAGCTTACGGTTGTTTTCAAATTTAAGAGCTTTTTTGAATATATCGAGGGCAAGGCCTATATAATTGTATAAACAGAAAAGGAGATTTGATTATGGCTGATGAAAAAAGGCGAGATATACGCCACACTGTTGTGATGGAAAACCGCGAATATGTAAATGTTACAGGGGTTTCGGATGTTATATCCTTTGATGAGGAAAACATAATCTGTGAAACGGACATGGGTACGCTTATTATAAAAGGAGAAGATCTTCATGTGGTGAAAATAAATCTGGAAGACGGAGACCTTATGATAGAAGGCAATGTTATCGGACTTAACTATGAAGAAAGCGGTTCCTTCGGACCCAAATCCTCCTTTTTGTCAAAGATTTTTAAATAAGGTGTGAGGCTTTTGATTTTATCTTTAAGCAATCAGGCTAATCTTTTTCTCATGACCGTGGTGGCCGGTTTTGTTTCCGGGATATTTTATGATGTTTTCAGAATAATAAGGCTTGTGATAAAACATAAGCGTATTTTTGTTCATATTGAAGACGGACTTTATTGGCTGGCCATAATTTTTTTGGTATTCATATTTATGCTAAACAGAAATTACGGCGAAATACGCCCTTTTGCCGTAGGCGGAATTTTTTTGGGTATGATTATCTATTCTTTTCTTGTAAGTCCTTTAGTAATGGGAATATCGCATATAATAATAAATATTGTCAAATATATCATTAAACTGCTTATAACGATAATTTTGACACCTTTAAGGCTCATTTACATAATCTTGGGAAAACCTATAATAAAATTAGTTAAAAAAGTGATTAAATTTATTAAAAAACGGTTGCATTTATGTAAAGTATATGCAAGAATAAAGATATCTCAAGGAATCAAAAAAATCCGTATAATAATAAAAAGCAAATGATAAAAGAGGTTGGGTTTATGTCAATGTCAAAGGCAAAAAAAAACAAGGGCAAAAAATCATTCACGGCTATTTTTGTAGCAGCTTTTATGCTTATGTTTTCTATTGTTATAGGAATTAACTTCATAAACCAGACAAGCATATACCAAAGCCTTAAATCCGAAAAAATCAGCGTCCAAAATCAAATAGACGAAGAAAAGCTTAAACGCATACAGCTTGAAAACGAGAAGGAATATTACTCTTCGGACGCATATATAGAAAAAGCGGCCAGAGAGCAGCTCGGCATGGTTAAGCCCGATGAAGTGTTATACATAAACCGTTCAAAATAGCAAAAAAATATTGACATATTTTTTTGGTCTGTGTATAATAAGCGAGTACGGCAAAAATTGACATGGCGGAGTAGCTCAGTTGGCTAGAGCACGCGGTTCATACCCGCGGTGTCGTGGGTTCAAGTCCCTCCTCCGCTATTTTTTGTCTGCGGCCCGTTGGTCAAGCGGTTAAGACGTGGCCCTCTCACGGCTAAAACAAGGGTTCGATTCCCTTACGGGTCATTTAACAACAAAACAAAATTTATGGGAGTTTAGCTCAGCTGGGAGAGCATCTGCCTTACAAGCAGAGGGTCACAGGTTCGAGCCCTGTAACTCCCATTTTTTTATTGTTTTAAACCTTTTTTTGCTGTATATTTGAATTAATAAAAAAACAAATATCTATGCTCAAATGCTATTCTTTTATTTAAACCTCTCTGGTCCGGCTTTTAAAATAGACAAAACACCGTCGCATTTTCAGAGCATCTTGTTCTATTCTTGCTTTTTAAGTTTTTATCCAAACTATAAAACAATTTAAGCTCTTATTTTATAATATTTTAAAAAGGAGGATTCTCATGAACTTTAATTATTATCTCCCCGTAAACCTTTCATTTGGCAGCGGACGTTCCGGCGAAATCGGAAAAACTTGTATGAAATACGGGAAAAAAGTATTCTTGGTTACAGGTCAAAACAGCACAAAAAAATCCGGCCTTTTGGAAAAAACCATATCCCTTATAAAAACCGAAGGCGGAGAATATATTTTGTTCGATAAGGTTTTACCAAATCCTCTCACAACGACCGCCGAAGAAGGAGCAAAGCTTGCAGTTTCGGAAGGTTGCGATGTTGTGCTCGCTCTTGGAGGAGGAAGCATTATTGACGCAGCAAAGGGCATTGCTTTTTTGTGCAAAAACGACGGAAACATAAATGACTATATATATAACCGCCAAACCGGATCAGACGCGCTTCCCATAGTCGCCGTTCCAACAACCTGCGGCACAGGCAGCGAAGGCAATAAATATGCGGTTTTGTCCAATCCTGTAACAAACGATAAAAAATCTTTGCGCTACAATTGCCTTATACCTAAAGCTTCTATAATAGACCCCATCCTCATGAAAACGATGCCAAAAGAAGTTTTGGCTTCCGTTGGCTTTGACGCGCTTTCTCATAACATGGAAGCCTTCCTTGCAAAGCTTTCCCAACCTATAACAGACGCTATGGCTCTTGAAGGAATAAGGCTTTCAGGAAAATATCTTGCCAGAGTTTATGAAAATTATAATGATGACGAAGGCTGGGAAGCCTTAAGCCTTGCCAGCACCATAGGCGGAATGGTTATAAATTCTACAAGCGTTGGCACTCCTCATGCCCTTGAGCACCCTGCCAGCGGGCTTAGAAACATAACCCACGGCAAAGGTCTTGCAGCTTTAACCCCTGTTATTTTCAAAGCTTCAATCGATTCAAACCCTGAACGGTTTGCAATAATTTCAAGGCTTTTAGGAGGTAAGGACGAAAATGACTGCGTCGATACCCTAAACAAGCTGCTTGAGAAAATAAATCTTAACGTCACGTTATCCGAGCAGGGAATAAAAGAAGACGACATACCTTGGATGTGCGAAAACATTATGAAAGTTTCCGCCCCAAATGTTTCAAACTTTACAAAAGAATTTTCTGCGGATGAATTTGCCGAGCTTTACCGTAAATCGCTTTAGGCAATCAAATAAAAAACACGGTTCTTGCCAACTTGGTAAGGGCCGTGTTTTTTTATTTGTCTTCTTTGTTATTTATTTGCCGCGCTAAACATATTTTATTTTTTTATCCCAAATATGGGCTTTCAAACTTTTCAAGCAAAAGCATATGCTCATATATGTTTGATAAAAGTGAGCTCTCTTCTGAATAAACACTATTTCTTGCGTTTTCAAGCTCTATTTTTGTTATCATACCAAGCTCATATTTTTTCTCCGCAATTGTAAGGTTTGTCTTAAGCAGTTCATATTCCTTAAGGTTCGCCTCGTATGTTTTTTCGTCTGAAATTATACTGTCATAAAGAGATTCAAGCTTTGATGTGTAGCTTTCCTTAAGGTCGCTTAAAGAAAGCGTCGCTTGGCTTAAACTGGTTGTTACGGAGCTATATGACCCGCTTGTTCCATCATAAAGGTCTTCGTTAAGCTCGGCTATATAAAGCGAGTCTGTGCTATCCAATATATCAGGGTCTGTGCTCATTTTTGTACTAATATACGTATCAAGTGCGGTTTCAAGCGTAAGCTTTTCATAAACAGGCAAAACAGCAATGGTATATGAATCTTCGCTTTCCCCTATAAGAGTGTTCAAGTCTTTAAATGCATCCGATAGTGATTTTTCAAGATCTTCATAATCCGTTTTATTGTCCTCATATGTAAGCGTTAATTTGGAGAGCTCTGTTTGACTTATCATCCCAAGCTGTTCCTTAAGCTTGTTTACAGCCATTTCCTTTGAGGCAGTTTCAATAGCTTTCTTTTTTACCTCAAGTGATCTCTGTGCTTTGATTATCTCCATAAACGTGCTTGTCATCGAATATGCTATCTGCTCCTCCTGAACCTCTTTTGAACGAAGAGTGCTGCTATAGCTCATATCGTATTTTAAAAGAGCCAGCGCAGTTGATATGTTATTATCCGTTGTGCTTGCATAATATTCGTTTACAAGGGTTTGCCTGTCTGAATCACTGGAACTAAGAGATAAATTAATCTTCTTTATGGCACTACTCTTGCTTATTGCCTTTTCGATAGCCGTCTCAAGCGTAAGCTCCGAAGCGGATTCGTCCTTGGGAACGGAAAGCAAAAAAGAATCTGTCAATTCGGAAGCAAATGTCGAAATACTCATTGAAAGAGCCAACACCGCCGATATTAAAATTGTTCTTATTCTCCTTTTCATTTTAAACACCCTCTGCTTTATCGTCTTTTTTGGAAAGCTTAAATTTATTTATAAATTTTGCGCCTCCGTATTTGCTCTTTGAAACTATTATGGTTCCTCCAAAAGAAGTTGCTATAAGCATTGCTATTGAAAGACCAAGACCTGTACCTGGAATATCTTTATTCCTTGATTTGTCAGATCTATAAAACCTGTCGAAAATGAAAGGCGCTTCTTCTTCGGCAATCCCTGGACCGTCATCGGAAATAGCAAGATATGCATATTCATCATCGTCATATACTTCAAAATCTATTTTGCCCTCTTCTTTTGTATATTTTAAAGCATTTTCCGTATGTATCCACACAAGCTGTTTTATAAGATTTGGATCTGCGGATATATTTACCTTATCTTTTTCAAGGAAATTTATTTCACGGTTTCCTTCTAAAACATCAATTTCTTTTATAACCTCGTTCACAATATCATTTAAGCAAATCTCCTCAATGGAAACCGGGATTCGTTTTTGATCGCTCCGTGCAAGAAACAAAAGTCTTTTCACAAGGTTTGACATATGCTCTGTTTCAGAAATTATAGAATCTATTGATTCCTGCAAAACTTCAGGTTCGTTTTTGCCCCATCGGTTCATAAGTGATGCATAGCCTGAAATAACGGATATTGGTGTTCTAAGCTCATGCGAAGCGTCAGATATGAATTGGTTCTGCTTTTTGAAGGATTCTTCAAGCCCTTCTATCATGGAATTAAATGTTATAGTGAGTTCTTTCATTTCATCGTCGGGTTCGGGCACTTCTATTCTTTGGCTTAAATCGTCTATGCTTATCCTTTCCGCAGCCTGCCTTATATTTTCAACAGGCTTCAGCATAAGCCGACTTATATATTTACCTACCAAAAACGATATCATTATCCCTATGACATCAATAATTAAAAGAGTTGTTGTAAGCATACTGAAATATTTAGCATTCATGCTTATAACTTTATAGACCTGAACAGAATATGTTGTTTCATCAGTTTTTATAGTTCTTTCGAGAAGCATAAAGTTCCTGCCATGGTCTTGCTCAATAACAGTCTCGTGGCCACTCTTGCTTATTATGCGCCCATTTGTTTCTTCTTTATTTTCCATCGGAGCCCCATTCGGCGGTTCCAGGAAATTTGGGTAGTTACCTATGGTGTTTTTTATTTCTATGCTGCCTTGGATATCTCTTATAACAACCTCGACATATTTATCCTCCAAAAGATCATTAAGACTTTCTTTGGAAAGCTCCCCGCCATTTTTTATATAATCCTGGATATTTTGAGCGGTTTTCATAAGCTCCTGTTTTGTAAGATTTTGGTTTATGAAGGTAGCATTCCCAAGAACCACAATCGATATTATAAGCAGCGCAAATGAAAATATACTGCCATAGAGTATTGTTATTTTTGTTGCTATTTTTTGTTTCTTTAATTTTTTAGTCATTTTCTTGTTTATCATCCTTTACATAATAGCCTACACCTCTTATTGTATGGATATATTTTGCACCGAACGGCTCATCTATCTTTGAGCGTAAATATCTTACATAAACATCAACAACATTTGTTTCTCCTATATAATTGTATCCCCAGACTTCATTTAAAATCTGTTCTCTGGTGAGTACAATATTTTTGTTTTGTACCATATAAAATAAAAGCTCATATTCCTTTTTTGTAAGCTCCACTTCTTTATTTTTGACCTTAACAAGCCTTTTTTCCGGATCTATTATAAGATCTGAAACCTCATAAGTGTTCTTTTTACTCTGCTCCGAAGATTTTCTTTTCATAACAACCCTCATTCTTGCAAGCAGTTCTTCTATGGCAAAGGGTTTTGTAAGATAATCGTCTGCTCCGCTGTCAAGCCCCGCAACCTTATCCATAACTTCATCCTTGGCTGTAAGCATTATTATCGGCACATCAGACGTTTTTCTTATCCTCCGGCATATTTCTATGCCGTTTAATCCGGGAAGCATAAGGTCAAGAAGTATAAGGTCATATTGACCGTTATAAAATGTTTCAAGCCCCACTCTACCGTCATAGCAAACCTCAACCTCGTAACTTTCATACTTTAAATCAAGCTCTATAAACCTTGCAAGCTTAACTTCATCTTCAATAAGCAAAACTTTTTTATTTCCCATTAGTATAACCTCTTTTCAGTATACTTTTACTCAAACCTTAAGGCTTCTATGGGGTCCAAGAGGGAAGCCTTGTTTGCAGGCGCAACTCCGAATATTATACCTATTCCCATGGATATTCCAACCGCTGCAACAATCGACCCAAAGGACATTATAGGCGTAACTCCTGCATATTTGCCTATTACAATACCTCCAAAATAACCAAAAACTAAGCCTAAAAGGCCACCCATTCCAGTAAGCATTATAGCTTCTGTTATAAATTGAATCCTTATATCCTTATTTTTTGCTCCTATTGACTTTCTTATACCTATTTCTCTCGTTCTTTCTGTAACGGTTACCATCATTATGTTCATAACGCCTATGCCACCGACAAGCAACGATATTCCTGCAACAAAACTTATGAAAAGAGTTACATATGAAAGTATGGAGTTTATGGAATCAACCATCGCAGTTGAGTCGGTCGTCTGATACTTATCTTCATTTCCATGTAAATCTTCAAGTGCGGCAATTATACTTTCCTTCATCGCATCACTTTGGTCTGTGTCCTCTATGGCAATTGAAATGCTTGATAAAGTGCTTCCGCCTATAAGCTTCATTGCCGATGTTATAGGAAGAATAACCGATTCCGGATATTCTTCTTCATATTCTGATTCTGTTTCGGCATTCTCGTTTTCTATTATTCCTATAACGGTAAATTTATTTGTGCCTTTCCATGTTTTAAGCTTTATTTTCTGATCCAAAACATCTTCGTTACAATAGCCGAAAACCTTAATTGCTGTGGTATCTGTTATTATGGCAACATTGCTTTTTAAATTCACATCGTTTGCGCTTATATATCTGCCATATAAAATATTTATATTGCTTATATTCTGCTCATCATATGTAACTCCTGTTATTGTTGCCCTGTTCTGTTCTCTCGGATCTAAAAACTTTATATATGCCGAGCCTGAATAGCTGGGGGAAACATATTTAACGCCGTCAAGCTCTTTAAGCATATAATAATCGTCCATGGACAATATGTCCCTTGTTTCAATATCTCTTGAGCTTACAAGGGAAACGTCTATTGTAGGAGTTCCAAATGATTCAAACTCTTCTTCTATGGCTGCCTGGCTTCCGTTTCCTATTGATATTATCATTATAACAGAGCTTATGCCTATTATTATACCAAGCATTGTCAAAAATGTCCTCAGTTTATTTGACCAGATATTTTGGAGCGCAGATTTTAAACACTCTACTATGTTCAATATTTAGCACCCCCTTGGTGATGTGATCCTGTTTTTAACAAGTTCATCATTTATAATACAGCCATCTTTAAATGTAACCGTTCTTTTTGTATATAAAGCCACGTCCGGTTCATGTGTAACGATTATAACGGTTACGCCTTCATTATTAAGAGTCTGGAATATTTCCATTATTTCAACAGCAGAACGGCTGTCAAGATTTCCCGTAGGCTCATCTGCCATTAATATTGAAGGGTTGTTTACAAGAGCCCTTGCAATTGCAACTCTTTGCCTTTGACCTCCTGAAAGCTCGCTTGGTTTATGCTTAATCCTGTCCGCAAGACTAACTTTTTCAAGCGCTTCCATAGCCTTTTCATACCGTTCCTTTTTGCTTGCTCCTGCGTAAACCATTGGTAGTTCAACATTCTCAAGAGCGCTAAGTTTTGGCAAAAGATTAAAGGTTTGAAAAACAAAACCTATTTTCCTGTTCCTTATTTCTGCCAAAAGATTATCTTTCATTTGAGCAACATCTTCACCTTCAAGGAAATATCTTCCTTTTGTCGGGCGGTCAAGGCAACCTAATATATTCATCATCGTAGATTTCCCTGAGCCTGAAGCCCCCATTATAGAAAGAAACTCCCCTCTCTCAACGGCAAGGTTTATATTGTTTAACGCCATAACGGAAATCTGCCCTTGATTAAATTCCTTATATATGTTTTCAAGCCTTAAAAGATTCACTTGCCCACCTCCGTGTCATCTCATACCGCCGCCGGACATTCCTCCACCGCTTGGTCCTCCGCCGCTTGGTCCTCCGCCGCTTGGCATTCCGCCGCCGCTGGTATTTCCGCTAGGGAGGATTCCGTCTAACAGGCTATCTTCGGAACTTTCTGTGCTCCCTGATTCAACGTATTGTATTGTCTGGTAATCGGTTAAGTTAGCCCCGTCCTGCATATCATCGGTAGGACTTGAAATAACCTTATCAGTATCGCTTAAGCCGCTTACAACCTGCATAGAAGTATCGCTGTTTGCCCCTATTTCAACTGCAGTTTTAACAAGTTTTCCGCTATCGTCAACAACATATACATATGAGTTCCCATCAGTATCCATAACTATGGACGAAATCGGGAGATATTGTGCATCATCAATGTCTACGACTATTATCTCCATGTCAAAGCTGACTCCTGAACGTACATTCTCATCAGAATCATCCATATGAACGGTTATCTGGACAACAGTTTCACTTCCGCTTATTGTGCTTTGAGAAACGGCTGTGGGTTCAATTTTGGTTACAGTTCCATGGTATGTTTTGTCTTCAATACCGTCTGATGTCATTTCAACGCTTTGTCCTACTTGAACCTTTGATATATCATACTCGGAAACGTATGCCGTTAAGCTTATATCTGAAAGATCCGCTATTTTCATCATTACCGTACTGTCGCTTAACATCTGTCCTGCAACTGCGTTTGATTCTATTACAGTACCCGATATGGGGCTATATGTAGCCTCCGCAAGTTTGTCTATCTCCATCTGTATTGATTCAAGGTTTACTTTTGCTGTATTTACAGTGCTTTCCTGCTTTTTATAGCTTTGAGCATTTTCTTCGTCGCTTAATTTATTAAGCCCAACAGAAAGGTTTATTTTTGATTTCTCAAGTGAAAGCTTTGCTGCCTCAACGGAGCTTTCATAAGTTTCTTTATTATGAACGGCTGATTCATATGAAAGACGCGCGTCTTCACAGCTTGAAACAGTGCTTTCATATTCTGATTTTGTAACTCCGCCAATTTCATAAAGTGCTTTGTAATTTTCCATCGTTGTTTTTGCATCGTTATAATCATTCTCGGCTTGAGTTATTTTTGCGTCTGCGTTTGAAAGCTCATATTCAGCATCTGAGAGAGTTTTTTGAGCTGAAACAACTTGGTTTTTTAAATCAATAAGATCTGTGCCCGTTGCCGGAGAAGCTAACGATTCAAGTGTAAGCTCAGCATTTTCAAGAGTAGCCTGGGCTTCAACGAGCTTATTGTTAAGCTCTCTTTTTGTATCCTCAATATCGTATGTAACAAGCAATTGACCTTCTTCAACCTCGTCGCCAACTTCGGCAAAAACTTCTTTTACCTCCTGCGAAAGCTCTATAAATATAGATTCGACATTTGTTGCCTCGGTCGTTCCGGATGCCGATATTCTTTCTGAAAAACTGCCTGTTTGTAAAGTTGTTGTTTCCGGCAATACAACAACCTGCTGAACTTTTTTCTTGCCAAAAACCGAAAAGGCTAAAGATGTTGAAATTATAAGGATTAAAACAGCAGCAAGAATTACTTTTTTCTTTTTGCTTAATCCTTTAATTCCCTCTGCAATATGAGCAAAAAAGCCCTTTAAGGTTTTTAAAAACGATTTTAATTTTCCCAAGTCAATTACGCCCTTTCTAATTAATTACTTGAATTTTCTAAAAATTTACCATATTATAGTATGTTATCAACCTTAAAGTATAATTTATGTTTTATTAAAATAAGATTAAATTTTAATAATTGCAGGGGTTATTTCTTTTATTTTAATAAAACTACACATATACATCAGGAGAAATGGTACAAAATAATACGATAAAATTACAATTTGGTCTTTCTAGCCTATTTTTTTGATTAAACACTTGTTTGCAAAAAATATTGTTTTATTATATAATAGTCAGGTATTAAACTTTTGGGAGGATTTATAATGAACAGAAACTTTTTTTTAATTTTTCTTTTATCGGCTATCATGCTGTTTTCTGGCTGTTCAAATAATAGTAAGGAAAGCGCTACGAAAATTGAAAGAAATGTTAATTTAAGCAATCTAGGCCTTGCATATTCAACCCCTGAAGAATGGGAAAAATATGCCGAAACAAACCTATACCCGTGGACATACAGAACAGACTACACTCTTTCCGAAATCTGCTACAGCTATATAACTGAAGCAGACCTTGAAAGCTTAAGCACAGATTATCAGAAAACTTTATCGGAATCATTAATCCCTATATGTGAAATTGTAGTTATCCCGGATGAAAACCTTGAAACAGAATATGTTAAAAATCTTATAGCTAGCTATGGAAGCAGCTATAAAGCAGGAGAGCAGAACGGGCACACTTTTTATTTCCTCTGGGATTATACCGGAGACAAAACAAGGCTTGATGAAGAAAACCTTGCAAATTACAATGACCTTGCCTCTTATTCTGAAAAAATAAAGGATACTATAATAACCTCTGAGTTTGACCCTGAAAAAGCTCTTACATCAAGCATAAATTTAAGCGGCTATTTAACCTTTGCAACAACGGATTTATATGGTTCTCCCGTTGAAAGCACAATTTTTGCAAATTATAAGCTTACCATGGTGAATTTCAACGGAACATACAATTATGAAAATATCAATGAAAGCAGCACTCTGCAAAAAGTTTATGCAGAGCTTAAGGGTGATCCAAACATAAACATGATAGCCGTTGTAATAGATCTCCCGGACGAAGAAAATGAAGCCCTTGCAAAAAGCGCATATGAAGAGGCAGACTGTGAATATACAGCCATAATGCCTGATGAAATACTCGCCGGGTGGATAAAGAGCAACCTTAAGGGAGTGCCTACCACGTTATTTGTAAACAGTGACGGAGAAATTATAGGCGATACCATTCAGGGTTCAAAATCCGCGGAAGATTATTTAAGTGCCGCTTATGAAAATATGAACCTTATTAAATAAACACGCGTAGGCGTATTCTAATGCTTATTATAAAAAAAGCAGTATAACATTTAATGTTATACTGCTTTTTCAAAAGTTATTGGCATACTTTTTTTATTATTTGATTATATTTAGAACAATCTGTTTACTTCATAATGTTTTAAACATAAACACGATAATCATCCAAACACCGCAAATTCCCGTCACATAATAAGACGCTTTTCGCATTTCCCCCACATTCAGTTTCTTAATAATTTTTGCCCCTAATGACATTCCAACCATTAAGCCGACCAACCCGGGGATAGCTAAGATCAATGTATTTTTTGTGATTACTCCTAAAAACACCCTCACAATAGTTGAATAGGCGCATGTAAAAATAAAATAAAACTGAACTGTTCCCATATATTCGTTTTTATCATCATGAGCATTGATAAAATATGCAATGATCGGAAGTCCTCCAATTGAGAACAATCCGCTGAATGCCCCGCTCACTACGCCGGCAATAAGACCATTTTTCTTTGTTGCCGCAATTTTTATTTTTCCATTATATTTTATAAAATAAAAGCTAAGCCCAACCAGCGTTATTCCTAATAAAAATTTTAAATATGCAGAAAGCACGCCCAAGGCAAGCTTACTGAAAAGTGGCATAGAGACAAAATATCCTATCAACGGGAAAATCGTCTCTTTTATTTTTGCATATTTTTTATATTTTATAAACAGCGAAATTGTGCACCATAAAATGCAAAGAGTGTTTAACGCTCCACTCTCGACGATAGATCCTACAATTTCGGGAAGAAACATAATCGAAATTACTCCTCCCGGCAGTCCTGTCGTTGTTTGCACTACCCCACTTAGCAGCATAACCGCCGCAACAATTATGTATTTATCCATTTGGGCTTTTTAACTTCTTTCTTTCAAATTTTCTACATCTGTAAACCTAAAAGTCTCCTCTTGCCGACAATGAACCAACACATAACCACTCTCATAATTACAATGTTTTCACGTGTCATCCACATGATTCCAGTCGTTTCGTCTTCCTCTTTCGGAAATGCCGTTGACATCTGAAAAACCAGTATTGCAATAATATCTGTTTAAGGTCTCTCTCGAATACTCTTTCTTCTAAAAGCTTGCATAAAATTCTCCGGCAAGCATCCACCGTACCGTCAAACAACATAAATATATCCGGCATTTTATTGATAGCTTCAAGGCCTGTCTGTTTAACTTCCTAAAGGCGACTAAATCAAGGCTTGCCTATGCACATCTTCTCTGATGCGTTTTGTTCTTTACATTTAAAAATTATTCATACCTAAACATCTTCACTTGCTTTTATACTGTTTTGCACAAAGCCTATCCAAAACCGGATATATTTCACCAGGAACTTCTTTGCCAAACTCTTTTCCCATTTCCAGAGAAGTCACCCATTTCAGTTTTTTTATCGCGGCAACAGACATAGTGTTTTCAATTTTCCTTCCTTTAAGAAGGTCAGCTATAGATTCCATTTCTTCCGCCCTGCGCCCGCTATGGATTGCATCCGTCGTAATAAACATAGTCATAATATCCGCCATTGGCTTAGTGTCAAAAAATTCAAGGATAGATTCCCATATTTCATTAACGATTTCATAGCTGTATGAAGCCTGCATACATTCCACAAGAACAGTCTCAAAGCCCTTCATGAATATGCTGCGAATAACCTTTAGGGCAGCAGCTTGTCCAACCTTTTCACCTATGTATCTGGTATTCATTCCATGGCGGTTTAACAATTCGCTAACCTCTTTTGCTCTCGCGCCGGAGAAATTAACCGGTGTTTTATGCTTTAGCTGATTAGCCGAAGCCATGGTTGTGCCGTCAACAACATCCACCACATCTTTCAAAAGCATTTCTACTTCCTCTTTAACAGATGGAATTGCGGAGTTGAACTCAATATATATCTGCTTCTTCTTAAGATATGGTTTTACAGACTCTGCGGTGCTTATTGCAGCTTTGGAAGTTGTCAGAACCATCACTATATCCGCTCCAACAACCGCTTCCTCCAGAGTTTCGCACAAAGTTATCCCTGCGTCTTTGTATTTTTTAAATCGTTCCGCAAAGCGAGGATCTACCATGCAAATATCATATCCCCGTACCTTTGCCCCTCCTTCAATAAGCCCTCTGGCATAATAGCCTCCAACTTCACCTAAGCCAATAACCGTAATAATCATATGGAAGCCATCCTTTCCTTGCCAAAGAATATTCTCTTTTTTAAAATAAAATTAACCTAAGCAATTATCCATACAAAAGTTCGGCAACCCATATGATAACAGCAACCATGCCGAGATCTCTCTTGCTTCCGGGGAATCCCCATAATGTTTTTCTTCGTTAAACATTTGCTTCACCTGATTTTTTTATAGATATATTTATATCTCTTCGTTTTCCGCTAGCTCTCCATTCTTATTAAACTTTAGAGCAAACGGTTCCGAAATAATCTCAAGCTCTTGATTTTTTTCTATCTCTGGAATCATAGTCTCACTGACTAAGATTTCGCCAATATCCAATGTGTTCTTAATTCTGACAATACGTGCATTTTCAATATCTATCCGATTGCAGGTTTTAATGGCAGCTTTAATTGCCAATTCGTCGTTAGGCATAATTATCGGAGTAAAGCTGTTTATGAGCAATGTAGACGTAATACTATTTACATAAATTTTGCCATAGTCGATTTGGTCATATAATTTTCTTGTAATAAAATCAGCTTGCCCTATGCCGGCTGCTGCCCCATGAGTCTCTTCTGTTAAATCTCTCATAATAATACGAACCGGCGGTTTCCTATCAGAAGTTTTATATGGAGAAGTAAATCTGCACATTACATTTGGATCAGCACCTGTCCCGCTAATGTTCTTCCCAATTTCATCCACAATAAGCACGTCCAATGTATCAGGAATAATACGCGGCATATAACTACGCGCCTTTTTCAACAAATCAGGCTCTTCCTCCGCCACCTTATCTTTTGGGATACAATGGATTTCCGCCGTTTTATCATACGGATTTTCCAAAATAGCAACCCCAAAAATAATAGGGAGCTTTTCAAAAACCACTTTGCTCATAACCTGAAGCCGCTCGCTAAAACCGTCCAAGCCCTTTTGATGGCAATAATCCGCTCCTTTTTGCTTTCCAAGGCCTATAACAGCCATTTTAGTGATTCCGCTTTCTATCGATCCGCTGAAAGCCGGATGGGGTTTTACACGGTTAATAATAATGATGGCATCCGTTTTCAAAAGATGGGACGCAACATAGACAGGATCCCCATTCTCAGAATTACCAATATAAGAAACATCCATTGAAGGAAGTATAGGTACGCCCATGGTTTCTTCATCAATTTCAAAAGTCTCAAGAATTTCTGCCTGACCTTCTGCGGTTGCTCCGCCATGGCTGCCCATTGCCGGCATGATATAAGGAAACGCGCCGCGCTCCTTAACAATATTAACAATCTCTTTTACTATTTTTGAAAGATTTGCAATTTGCCTGCTTCCCGCTGCAATTGTCACCTTGCTTCCCGGTTGAATCATATCATAAAGGTTGCGCTTTTCAATACTTTCTCTTACGGCCGCAGCCACATCAGTTATTTCACTGCTTTTAAAATATTGTCTTACACGAACAAATTTGGGGATATTTACATTTTTTATTACGTTTTCGACAATATACATATTTTCAAAGGATGGCACGTTTTTTCCCTCCCTCCGTTTATCAAATATTCCCTATTCTTTTAATGTTTTTTTGTATTTAAGTTAAATGCAAGAGAAATTATTATCTCTCAATAATAATTTCTCTTGCATAAGTGTCAGTAACGTAATTTTTTAAATTGCTTTTTATAAAAAAGGGGGGTATTGGTTTAAAAATTTATGTTTTTATTATTTGGCTTCCGAACCAATTAATGCATCGGGAATTTCAATGCCCGCTTCTTTATAATAAGCAAGTGCACCCTTATGGATAGCCATAGGTTGATCCGTTATGTTTTCACAAATACTGTCTTTTGCAGCAGAGTGAACATTTAACATATAATCATTATTATCTAATATAGTTTTTGCAATCCAGTATCCAAGAGATTCATCAAAGTCAGCCGTTGTACAAAGCATGCTCCAGCTACCGAAGCTCTTGTATCCATCTGCATCGACACACTTGTAAGCTCCGTTTTCAATTACCGATGGGCTAAACTGAGGATATGCTTCTAACCATTTATCGATCTCTTCGTCTGTCATTTGAAGTAAATAAACGTCTGTTTTTGTTTCAAGCTCTACAACCGGAGACGACGGTTGTCCTGTACAACCCATTACGACATCAATAGAGCCATCATACATATCTTCAAAGCAATCGCCCCAGCCTTCATTAACTATGGTGCAATCAATATCAAAGAACTCAACAAACATTCTGTCATAAATATCAGCTGCTGAATTTGCACTGCCTGCTCCAATTGTTTTGCCATTTAAATCTTCAAGTTTTGTTATAGAAGAATCAAGCGTTACAATAAACCACTGGGAAACATACATTGGGCTAATAACACGTAAATCTTCAAAGGTTTCGGCAGCATCTACTCCGTTGCCTGTATAATAATCATATGCAAGTCCAACTTCAATCTGAGAAATGTCAACATCTCCATTTTTAAGCAATGTCATGTTTGCAAAAGATCCTGCCGTAGACTCAACTACAAGTTCAAAATTATCAATAGTGCTGTTTAAAAGGCTGGCTGCGCCAGACATATAAGTAAAAACTGTTCCTCCTGAATTTCCTGATCCGGTGCTTATAGTAGCCTTGCTTGAAGGCATCGGATAAGCAGGTCCGCTGCTTTCTTCTGGAACCTCCTCCTTGCTTTCTTCTTCCTTTTCCTCTACAGAAGTTTTGGGCTCTTCTTTGCTAGTGTTGTCCTTAGTACCACATGCGGCTAAAGACACTGTAAGCGAAATCGCCAAGAGCAGTGCTAAAAGCTTTTTCATTTTTTATATCCTCCTTTTATTTCTTTATAGTTTATATTTTTTATGTAAATTATCCATTTCTTTTATGCCTGAAAATAGCCAAAACCTTTTCCCTGGCAGGCTTATGAATCATAATAGCTGCAACAATACATACCGCACCTATTAAATCTGTGTATACACCGCAATGTATCAGGCATGCTGCCGCAGCAAGAAGCAAAATACGTGCAAACACAGAAACTTTATCGCCCAAAATCCATCCGTATTGTGCAACAGCCAGTGCATATACTCCTATAATTGAAGTAATTATCGCAAATAAAATCTCATTCCAAGTGCCTATCAACAAAATCGCAGGACTGTAAGCGAAGAAAAACGGAACTATAAATGCTATTGACCCTATCCGCATTGCATTGGCGGCCGTTTTACTAAAATTAGCCTTTGCTAGATTTGCACCTGTATAAGCCGCCAAAGCGACGGGAGGGGTAATATTAGAAAGAATGCAATAGTAAAAAATAAACATATGAGCCGCTATTACTTCCATTCCAAGCCCAATTAAACCAGTTGCAAGCATGGCGGCGCCTATAACATATGCTGCTACAGTTGGCAAACCCATACCCATAACCGTACATGCCAAGGCTGCAAATAAAAGTGAGAGAAACATTGAACCTTCTGCTAATTGTGAAACAATGTAAGTAAACTTTATGCCAAGACCGGTTAACATTACTGCTCCAATAGCAATACCCGCACAAGATACAGCTGTAACAATCGTAATTGACTTGATCGCTGCCGTCTCAAACACTTTAAGGGCTTTTTTAATGTTAATACGGGTTCCCTTCTTTAAAGCCCCCGCCAAAACAGCAGCAATGATTGCATAAAGCGAAGCGCGAGTAACACTGATTTTGGCTATCGCTATAAAATATATCAGCGCTATAATCGGCAAGGCAAAATACCATCCCTCTTTGAGGATGTCCCTGGGTTTTTCGCAATTCTCTAAACCTTTAATGCCATACTTCATAGACTCAAGATCTATAGCAATAAAACAAGATAAGTAATACATCAAAGCCGGCACTAATGCCGCAAGGCAAATTGTGCCATATGGAATTCCTGTAGTTTCTGCCATAATGAATGCGCCAGAACCCATTACAGGCGGCATGATTTGACCACCGGTAGAAGCCACTGCTTCCACAGCCCCTGCAAATTCAGGCCTGTATCCACTTTTCTTCATTAAAGGTATCGTGAATGTCCCTGTGCTGACAACATTTGCAACAGCACTGCCTGAAATGCTGCCAAAAAGGCAACTGGATACTACGGCAACCTTTGCCGGACCACCCCTGGATTTTCCTGTGAGCGCCATTGCCAACCTCATAAACCAAGCTCCTGCACCTGTGGCTTCCAAAAAGACTCCAAACAAAATTAAAAGGAAAATATACTTGAAGGACATTTTGATCGGCGTTGAAAATAATCCATCCAAGCTAAAAATATAAGTAACTATACGTTTTAAGGTATAGCCCTTGCTTGAAAACCAACCAGGAATATAGTTGCCATAAAGAGCATATAGCAAAAGCACAATCGAAACTATAGGCAAACCGCTTCCTATGGTACGTCTGCCAGCTTCTAATGTCAGCAGAATAGCAATACTCCCAACAATCAAATCTATAGCGCTATAACCGTTGAGAACTGTCAAAGCCTGCAATTGTTGGCCATTGATAATAACATATATAGAAATCGCTACACAAAGAGCCGCAAATATCAAATCATAAAAAGCCACTTTTTGGCAGTCACTCTTTTTAAAAGCCGGATATATCATAAAAGCAAGTACCAAGCCTCCAGCCCAATGAATGGAATACATAGCAAGCACATTCATCTGCCCAATGCTTAAATAATAAAGATGAAAAAGTGTATAGAGAACAGCAAAAACAGCAACCGCTTTTTTTATAACCGGATTGGAAAAGGAGCGTACGGCTGCTCCGTCATCATCTTTTTCCGTTACTTCATCCATATCATATTTAATTTTAACTTTATTATCTCTCTCACTTTTCTTGTTTATCTTAAAAGACATTCGCTTTCCCCCTTTCGGACTCGCATACTTAACCATGCTAAGTATTGCTTAAAATATCAAGGATAAAAACAACCTGTATTATTTTTTCTCCTTGGGAAATTCATCACGGTAGTCACAAGCGCCTTTGAATGGAAATTTACGCTCAAAAAGCTTGTATGGACGCTCCGCAAGTTTATCCATATCTATATCAATTCCAAGGCCAGGTTCAGTAGGTAATTCTACAAAACCATTCTTAACCTCAAAAGGTTTTACCGCTACCTCGCAGGAAGCCTCGTCAACCGTAAGGAACATCTCTCCGATAAGGAAATTCGGAATGGCTACAGACATATGAATCATAGCCGCCATACCAACAATATTGCTGTTAAAGTTATGCGGGCTTACCAAAATGCTGTATGGATCAGCCATAGCTGCAATTTCCATCATGCCTTGAATACCACAAACGCAAATATCAGGATTGATAATCTCAGCAGCACGTTTTTCAAATACTGGTATAAAATCAGCCTTGCTATATAAGGTTTCTCCTGTAACAACAGGCGCTTTAATTCTTTTCTTAGCTTCAACCACTAGGTCGATATTATCAGAAAGGCAAGGCTCTTCAATCCAAAACGGATTATATTGATCGATACGTTCGGAGAAATGCGCTGCATGCCAAGGTGAAAGCCTCCTGTGAACCTCTACTAATAAATCTATCTCTGGCCCAACTGCTTCACGGACAGCTTTAACGCAATCCACAGCATAGTCTTCCTCATCCTGGGTAATGTAATTCCTCCAATAGCCTTGGAAAGGATCCCATTTCATAGCTGTAAACCCTTTAGCCTTAACCGCGAGAGCGCGCTCCACAGTTTCGTCTATGGTTTTGGCGCCGCCCCACCAACCGTTTGCATAAACACGTATCTTTTCTCTGCAAGGGCCGCCTAACAGATTATATACAGGCTGTCCACAAACTTTACCCGCGATATCCCACATAGCTATCTCTATTGCGCTCCATGCAGCATAAAAATCGCAGCTGCTGCGGCGAATTGAAAAATCATCAAACATAGCTGTACAGGAATGCTTAATCTCAAAAGGGCTACGTCCTATCATGTAAGGGGCCATTGCCTCTATATACACTTGAACAGCTTTTTCTTTGCCTTGCACAACATACGCCTCGCCCCAGCCATATATACCCTCATCCGTGTCTACACGACAAAGCATCAGATTCTTTGGACCAGCATAAAAAGGATAGGGGGTAATTTTTGTAATCTTCATTTTTTATCCTCCTAAAAATCATTGCTCTCATTTAAGTAAACGCTTAATTAAACGCTTAATTTTGATCAGGCTCTTCTCTAAGATTCAATTTGCTATAGTTTTCGCTGAACATTTCAAATGTAGTCGTCTCGCCCTTAAGAATTCTCTTCAACATGTTTTCTTCACTTGCTTCACGTTTCTCCGCTATTTCAAGCACTTCTTTTGCATTTTTCCTAGGCACAACAACAACGCTGTCATTATCTCCAAAAACCAAATCACCAGGCTCAACATATACGCCGCCTATTACAATAGGATGATTAATCCTGCCAGGGCAAACCTTAGTTGTCGCTTTAATGCAGATATTCCTTGAAAACACGGGGAACCCCAGCTGCTTAATAAGTATAGTGTCTCGGCAGGCTCCCTCTATTACAAGCCCTGCGGCTCCGCGCGCCTTCAACGAAGCTGCCATCATACCGCCAAATAATCCGCCGGCTTCATCAAAATCTCCGTTAGTAACCATCAAAATATCTCCGGGTCCCGCCATAGAAATCGCTTTGTGCAACATTATATTGTCGCCAATTCCGCACTGTACCGTCAACGCAACACCGCACATACGGATTTCTGGCCAAATTGCTTTTATTCCAGAAAACAATGCCCCATTTTTGTTTGGTATAGATTCATTGATAGAAGCGCTCTCTTCAAGCATAGCATAACGCTTAACGATATCTTCCGGCGTTTTTTCATATACTTTAATTACATCATACATTTCCTTTGACATTTTTTCTTTCTCCATTTTATTTACTCCATTCATAAATATTTTAAGGCAATCGTTTTACGAAACCGATAAATATGTTTATTGATACTAAGATATCATACATTTATATTTTCTGTCAACTGATTTCTTACTTACATTATGCATAAAATTTAACCTGGATTTTCTACAAATTATGTATTTTTCTGTCCTTTTTTATACAATTTCCCCAATTCAATATAACCCAATCTCTTGTCAAGCCCTTATATTAAAGCGCCTACTTTTATTCCGTTAATAAAAAGTCGCTCTATTCTCCTGAAACTCCGAATATTATTATTTAACAGAAAAATTTGATTACCAAAATAAATATGCACAATTAAATAAAAAACCTTTCTAAAAAGGCAGAAAGGTTTTTTATCAAATTTCTTGTTATTAAAATTTCTTGTAAAAATAATATTAATAAAATCAAAATTTTTGCAGCAAATTGTATATAAAAAATAAATAGCTATACGGCGATATATCAAAACCCCATATCTTTCGAGGAATATTATTTAAAGTTACAAAACCATTGTAAAGTCATCAATGCTTCAACTCTGACAAAAGCTATAAGCCAGACTTAATAAAACCAAAATAACAATTTTAAATGCATTAAATATCAAACTAAAGTCAATAAGTGTGGCCTCATAAGCTAACAAGACCGCCCGTTTATATATTGCCCGCCAGCCATTTCGGCAAAATTCCTTCGCCCTTTTTTATGCTCTCTTTAGGGAAAATTAAAGCCTGCTCCTCTGAAATATATATAAGATATATCCTTTTCAGCTCAATAACATCCAGCAAATCCGAAACCTTCACAGAAAAATGAGTGTCTTTGGAATCTATATCCACATTCATCTGGTTTCCTTCAATTTTAACTCTGGTTTTTATGCCTACCAGCGACTCCTTGGATTTGGCATAACAAAACATGGATCTTTCGATATTCCCAAAAATCACCAGCACAAATAGCACATACGCAGAAAAAATGCATATCGCCAAGGGATAAATTTTTAATGCCCCCACTATAACCCCAAGCAAATAGGCCGCTGCCAGAGGCAGCATTAAAAGCAGCACAAAAAATATTTTCCTATTTCTCATTAACGCGCCATAATATTGAGCCTCTCGAAAATCTTTAATTTTTATTGCATATTCAAAATACACGTTTCCCACCTCTGTTTTTTCAAGAGTATCCTATAAAAGCATCAGAAATAATTTCTGCAAAAATCTATAAAAGCAACTAATCGTATAATTAAAGAGTCTCCTGACGAATACAAAAACTCTCTAATATTCGGCTAACCGTCTTACCTATTTTTAATAAAATAGCCGAAGAAAAACGCACCTGCTTTTCTCCGGCTATTTTGTTTTTTTATAACTCGTTTGGCAAATCAGCAAGATGAATACGGCAGCTGAGATAATTCGCCTCTCGTATTTCATTGATTTCTCCCGCCTCTTGATTGTCAATCCGTCTTATAAGCTTTTCCGTGGCAAGTTGCCCCATTCGTTCCAGTGGCTGTTCAATAGTTGATATAGGCGGCGTTATCATGCAACCCATGTTCCACTCACTATACCCGGCAATTGTAAAACGGCTTGATATTCCAAGCCCTGCGCGATAATAGCTGCAAGCTGTTGCATTCATAATAGAAGGTTCAACTACAAATATGGCAGTAGGCTTACCATTATTGCCCGTATTATAATACCCCTTGAGTATATCTGTCAGCTCTTCAAAATTTTGTGCGGCATCTTCGTCAGGGTCATTAAAGTTTTTTAATATTATGCTTTCACAATGCTCATCGTCTCCAAAATAGTCTCTACAGGTTTTTATAGCGGCTTTTGCACGCAGTGCTGGTGTATTATTCGGATTCTTGTGTAAATGTTT
Source organism: Lachnospiraceae bacterium (assembly GCA_034925905.1). Lineage (GTDB taxonomy): Bacteria > Bacillota > Clostridia > Lachnospirales > Anaerotignaceae > JAYFRL01. The sequence continues at coordinate 30,597 of JAYFRL010000021.1, forward strand.
AAGCAGCACTATATGCTTAAAACCTTGATTGAGCAAGTGATTGATTACCCTGGAAGTGCTCTCTGCATGGTTGATAGCAACAATATCCATACCCGTATCCTTTGGCACACGGTCAGCTAAAACCACAGGGAGCTCCTCCCTGTCCAATTCACGGTAAAAATCAACATTATACCCGCTTACCACTAAAAGCCCGTCAACCCTCTGATCCAGAAGATCATAAACCAAAGCTCGCTCTTTTTCCGGATTTTTTTCGCTATTGACCACAATTATCTTTTTACCGTACTGTGCACACGTATCACATATGCTTCCTAACAATCTCGGAGTCTGGTTAGACATTACGTTAGACATCACAATGCCTATCAAGCCGCTGCGATTTGTTTTAAGGCTGTTTGCCATACGGTTCGGGCGATATCCCGTTTCCGCAATAATATCGGCAATGTGGTTCTTTGTTTTTTCAGACATGAATTCAAATTTCCCATTAAGATACCTTGATATAGTGGTTTTTGAAACACCTGTTGCCTTTGCAATATCTTGAATTGTAGTTTGCTTTCGGCCCATATCCTTCTCCACCCCCCATTCTTACATTTTTATATTGTTATTTACGTCTTTTGTAACCTGTCAACGAAACTTTAACGAAACTTATAAAGAAATTATAATGGATATATTTTTAAAAGTCAATTTGTTTTAACAATTAAATTCCTAAATTTTGTAAATTTTTTGCTTTTTTTCGTTAACATAATTTAAAGCCGAGAGTTTTCAGCTTTTTTTACTCCTTATTTCGAAAGTTTTTTTGTTTTTTTAGAAACCGATAAATAATAAATATTGTTTTTGCAATAAACTTCTAAAAATCAGCCCTCCAGCTTTATTAAACAAAAAAAATCCCCCGGAAATTTTCTGGAGGATTTTAATAGCGAAGCACAGAAGTGCTCCCAAGCTTTTTAGACAAAACCTATTTTGATTGCATAGGTTGTTTAATTATCGTGCAAGCTTTTTGTAGTTTTCAAGTCTTTCTTTTGCGGTTTCTTCCGTCTTATTAAAGAGTTCATCTGAAATTTCCGGGAAGCTTCTCATAAGTGAGCTATAGCGCACTTCATTCATAAGGAAATCTCTGAAGTTTTCCGTAGGATCTTTTGAATCAAGGATAAACGGATTTTTGCCTTCGTTTTTAAGAGCAGGATTATACCTGTACATATGCCAGTAGCCTGAAGCAACAGCACGTTTGATTTCTTCCTGAGCTCCCGACATTCCACCCTTTAAGCCATGATTAATACATGGAGCATAAGCAATTATAAGCGAAGGCCCTTTATATTTTTCAGCTTCAACAAGAGCTTTAATAAACTGGTTTTTATCTGCACCCATTGCAACCTGCGCAACATACACATAGCCATAACTCATAGCCATCATGCCAAGGTCTTTTTTCTTAGTCCTCTTACCTGATGCAGCAAATTGTGCAACAGCTCCCACAGGAGTAGCTTTTGAAGCCTGTCCGCCTGTGTTTGAGTAAACTTCAGTATCGAAAACGAAAACATTAACATCTTCGCCCGAAGCAAGAACATGATCAAGTCCACCGTAGCCAATATCGTATGCCCAACCGTCTCCACCGAATATCCACTGTGATTTTTTAATAAGCTGGTCTTCATTCTTAAGAACATATGAAACTATGTTCTTTTCCTCATCTGTCTTTGGGGAATATGCTTTTAATGCTGAAACAAGAGTGCTGGATGCGCCCTTTGATGCTTCTCCATCAAACATATTGCTAATCCATGTTTCAATAGCAACCTTCAAAGCGGAGTCTGAAGTTGATTTTAAAAGAACATTAAGCTTATCAGCCACGCCTTCCCTTATGTGCTTTACAGCAGTTGCCATCCCAAAGCCATATTCAGCATTATCTTCAAACAAAGAGTTTGCCCATGCTGGACCTTTGCCTTCATGGTTTTTAGTATATGGCGTTGAAGGAGCGCTGCCTCCCCAAATGGAGGAGCATCCCGTTGCATTGGCAACATACATTCTATCGCCGAAAAGCTGGGTTATAAGCTTAGCATAAGGAGTTTCGCCACAACCTGCACATGCACCGGAAAACTCAAGAAGCGGGGTTTCAAACTGGCTTCCTTTAACGCTATTTTTATCCATCGGATTAGCCTTTGGAGAAACATTCATAGCATATTCCCAAGCAGCAGCCTTATCTTTTTCTTCCTCGGCGGGAACCATAATGATAGCTTTTTCTTTTGCAGGGCAAACCTGAACGCAGCTTCCGCAGCCTAAGCAATCGAGAACTGAAACCTGAATGCTAAATTGGTATCCTTCAAAGCCCTTACCTTTCGCCGGTGTATATACAAGGCTCTCAGGTGCTTTTGCGGCTTCTTCTTCAGTAAGCAAAACAGGACGGATTGCAGCATGAGGACAAACAAACGAACACTGGTTGCACTGTATGCACTTTGTTCTGTCCCATCTAGGAACTTCAACTGCAACGCCCCTCTTTTCATAAGCAGACACTCCAAGAGGGAAAGTTCCGTCTTCTCTGCCCATAAACGCGCTAACAGGGAGCTTGTCGCCTTCCTGGGCATTCATAGGTATAACAATTTTCTTAATAAAATCAGGCATATCTTTTGAAGCGACAGCTGCCTCATCTTTTGAGTCTGCCCATGAAGCGGGAACTTTAACTTCAACTATCCCTTCAACGCCTTTATCAACAGCAGCATAGTTCATGCTAAGAATTGCATCGCCCTTTCTGCCGTATGTCTTTTTAATAGCATCTTTCATATAACCAACAGCTTCTTCGATCGGGATAATATTCGCAAGCTTAAAAAACGCTGCCTGCAAAACTGTGTTTACCCTGTTGCCAAGACCGATTTCTTTAGCTATGTCAGTAGCATTTATAATGTAGAATTTAACATTTTTCTTTGCAAGCTGCCTCTTCATTTTTGAAGGAAGCTTTTCGCCAAGCTCGTCTACGCTCCATGATGTGTTAAGAAGGAATATTCCTCCGGCCTTAAGCTCTGTTATCATATCGTAAAGGTTAACGTATTCCTGCTTATGGCAAGCAACGAAATTTGCGGTTTTAACGAGATATGTTGAACGGATAGGTTTTTTGCCAAACCTTAAATGTGACTGGGTTACTCCTCCTGATTTCTTTGAATCGTATGAGAAATATGCCTGTGCATACATATTCGTATGGTCGCCGATTATTTTTATAGAGTTTTTGTTTGCTCCAACTGTTCCGTCTGCGCCAAGACCCCAGAATTTGCAGCTCATTGTTCCATCTCCGGATGTAACGTCAATTTCTTCTCCTGTTTCAAGAGAAAGGTTTGTGACGTCATCAACAATGCCCATTGTAAAATGATGCTTTGGCTCGGCTTTTTTCATATTTTCATAAACTGCTATAAACTGTGCCGGCGTAACGTCTTTTGAACCTAAGCCGTATCTTCCTGCAAGTATATTAGTTGAACGTCTTGCTTCAAACATAGCAGTGCAAACATCCTGGTATAAAGGCTCTCCAAGAGCGCCCGGCTCCTTTGTTCTGTCTAAAACGGTTATTGTTTTAGCGGATGCCGGAATTGCATCAAGTAAATGTTTTGCAGAAAACGGTCTATAAAGATGAACTTTAACCAAACCAACCTTTTCGCCCTTTGCAGAAAGGTAATCTATAGTTTCTTCAATAGCTTCGCAGGCTGAACCCATTGCTATTATAATTCTGTCTGCATCGGCAGCGCCGTAATAATTGAAAAGCTTATATTCCCTGCCTGTGATTTTGCTTATCTTTTCAAGATATTCTTCAACAACAGCCGGAAGAGCATTATAAAAATTGTTTGAAGCTTCCTTAGCCTGGAAGAAAATGTCCGGATTTTGAGCAGTTCCCCTTAAAACAGGGTGCTCAGGGTTTAAAGCATTCCTTTTAAATGTGTTTACAGCATTCATATCGGTTATTTTTGCAAGCTCATCATAATCCATGCATTCTATCTTTTGTATTTCATGTGATGTTCTGAATCCATCGAAGAAATGAAGGAAAGGAATCCTTGACTTTATTGCGGAAAGGTGGGCAACGCAACCAATATCCATAACTTCCTGAACGCTGTTTGAAGCTAACATTGCAAAGCCCGTTTGGCGACATGCCATAACATCGGAATGATCACCGAAAATGGAAAGAGCATGGGCTGCAAGAGAACGTGCGCTTACATGGAAAACACCCGGCAAAAGCTCGCCGGCTATTTTATACATATTCGGAATCATAAGAAGAAGCCCTTGAGATGCCGTATAAGTCGTTGTTAAAGCGCCTGCTGCAAGAGAGCCGTGAACCGTTCCCGAAGCTCCTCCTTCAGATTGCATTTCAACAACCTTCACTGTTTGTCCAAAAATATTTTTTTTGCCATTTGCCGCCCATTCATCAACATGTTCAGCCATTGGGGACGATGGGGTTATAGGGAAAATTCCCGCTATTTCCGTAAACGCATAGGAAGCATACGCGGCGGCTTCATTACCGTCCATGGTCTTCATTATTTTTGCCATTTTTGTTTCCTCCTTAAAAGATTTTTATTGTGCCTTGTCAAAACCACTCACTCAAAGGTTTTTTTACAAATACATAGGCACTCTGTGTAGGTACTATTATAAAAGGAATCACCTAAACACTTTTACTAAAATATTATAGTCCTTTTTTATATGATTTTCAACAGAATTTTGACAAAAAAATATCACGCTTATTAAAAGTAATTAAAAAACAGTTTGCTTTTTCATCAATAATGGATAATTATGTTCACTTTGTTATTGTATACATATAAAAACAAAAGCATTATAATTAAATATTTACACATAAAATGTACATTGTTTTATTTGTTTACGCCATTTTTAACATAATATGGCTTTATATTCTGTTGTTTACTGTTAAAAATTGTTAAACAACTAACTAATCACTATTTTTGGGTTTTTTGTCCTCCCCAAAAACTAATAATCATCCCTAAATCTTCGATAAACTCTTTGCATATGCTTTTATACCCGTTTTATTTTGCGCCGTTTAAATCAGATCTTATTTCAAGCTCTGATGTATCATACATAACCTTTGCGTGGTTTTTTCTTATTATTTCTTCGGATACGGTATTGCCTGTTTTTATATCCACACATTTTCTTTTAACCGTTCCATTCCGGTAAACACCATCAGGTTCTTTTGAAAAATATTCGTTTTCCGCATATATATGATACTTAAATTCAGGCTCTTTGTCTAAGCGGAGTTCTCCGCAGAGATATTTGTCAGTTGTATAAACTATAATTTGATAAGTAAAATCTGTATTGTTTTTGAATCTATAGTCTATATAGTTATAAAAAATGGATGTCCCTGTCCCGAAGGGTATCTGACGCCCAAAATCCGGAAAAAGATCCAGTCCGTCATGATGATGGTGCTCCGTTATTGTAAGGTTTGAATGCAGCACCATCCAATGTATAAGATTTGTAAACTGGCACATGCCTCCGCCTATATCTCGCCCAACCTTCCCGTTGGATATAACCAATCCTTCTTTATACCCCATTTTTTTGCTTATTTTCCCCACAAGCCTCCAAAAAGAAAAAGTTTCGCCAGGTCTTATCAATATTCCCGAAACCTTCGGAGCAGAAATGCTAAGATTTAAAGCCTTATTTTCCTGAAGGTGAATATCTGTATTCCCAAGTCTCCTTCTTATAAGAGAATTGTGAAGTAAAATAACATATGGAAGTTTTTCGCTTGACTTTGTTTTTGCAAACTTGTCTTTTGAGAAGAAATCCTTTGTATGTCTTAAGGCGCAGCATTTTAAAACAGAAATTTTATATGTAAAAGGAGCTATTTCACAAAACAGTTTTTTTTCCATGTTTCCCTCCAATTATAATGCTATTTAAAAGCGGCAAAGCACTATAAATATGCTCTGCCGCGAGTATGATTATATTTTAACAATAATGTTTTTCTATTCCTCAGTTTCGGGGAGGTTAATAGAAATACAAAGCTCTTTAAGCTGGACATCATCAACTATGTCCGGAGCCCCCGTCATAGGGCATGAAGCATCTTTAACCTTGGGAAATGCCATAACGTCCCTTATGCTTGAAGACTTCGACATAAGCATTATAAGCCTGTCTAAGCCGAAAGCAAGCCCTCCATGCGGGGGAACGCCATATTTAAAGGCATCCAACAGAAATCCGAAGCGTCTGTGCGCTTCTTCTTTTGAAATACCCAAAAGGCTAAACATTTTTTCCTGAACATTGCTTCTGTGTATCCTTATGCTTCCTCCTCCAAGCTCAACTCCGTTTAAAACCATATCGTAAGCCTTTGCTCTAGCCTTTGCAGGGTCTGTTTCAAGCAAAGGAAGATCCTCGTCCATCGGAGACGTAAACGGATGATGAACCGCGGCAAAGCGTTTTTCTTCGTCATCCCATTCAAGGAGCGGAAACTCGGTTATCCAAAGGAAACGGTAATCATCCGGGTTTGTAAGCGAACCTCTCCTTGCCATTTCAAGGCGCAAGGCTCCAAGCGAATCAAAAACAACCTTGTCGCTTGCATCGGCGCAGAAAAGGAGTAAGTCCCCAGGTTTGCCGTCCATAGCGGTAACTATTTCATTCATTTTCTCAGGAGTGAAAAATTTGGATATCTGCGATTTTATTTCGCCGCCCGGAAGCACGCTTATCCATGCGAGACCTTTTGCCTTATATGTCTTAACAAATTCAACAAGTGAGTCTATCTGTTTTCTTGGGAGCTCTGCAAAGCCTTCGGCATTTATGCCTCTTACGCTGCCGCCGCCTTCTATGGCACTTTTAAATACAACAAAATCAACATCTTTAACTATATCGGTTATATTTTTAAGCTCCATGCCAAAACGGATATCGGGCTTGTCCGAGCCAAAACGCTCCATAGCTTCTTTATAAGTCATTTTTTGGAGCGGAAGCGTAACATCTACGTTTAAAGCGTCTTTAAACACTTTTTTCATAAGCCTTTCATTAACTTCCATAACGTCGCCCTCTTCTACAAAAGAAAGCTCCATGTCTATCTGTGTGAATTCAGGCTGCCTGTCTGCCCTCAAATCTTCGTCCCTGAAGCATTTTGCTATTTGAAAATACCTATCCATGCCAGAAACCATAAGCAACTGCTTAAAAAGCTGAGGCGACTGCGGAAGCGCATAAAACGAACCCGGATGCACACGGCTTGGAACAAGATAATCCCTGGCCCCTTCAGGCGTACTTTTCATAAGAATCGGTGTTTCTATTTCCAAAAAACCTTCCTCGGACAAAAACTCCCTAACAGTTCTGGTTACATCATGGCGAAGCTTAAGGTTTTTATAAAGGCTTGGGCGTCTTAAATCAAGGTATCTGTATTTAAGACGAAGGTCGTCTTTAACCAAAACTGAATCCTCTATATGAAAAGGAGGATTCTCGGATTCAGATAAAATCCTTATTTCATCAGCTAAAATTTCTATTTTACCAGTCTTCATATCAGGGTTTATGTTTTCTTCGGTTCTTAAAGCAACCTTCCCGCGTACGGCAAGAACATATTCGCTGCGTACAGATTCGGCCTTTTCAAAAAGCTCCTTATTATTTGAATTTTCATCCGCAACAACCTGCACAAGACCTGTTTTGTCTCTTAAAGCGATAAATATAAGCTGGCCCAAATCTCTTCTTCTTTGAACCCATCCCATAACGGTAACTTCTGTTCCCGCAAGGTTTTCAACTACATCTGCGCACATATGGCTTCTTTTTAAACCCAATACCGATTCTTCCATATATAGTATTTCTCCTTAATCGTTAATAAAAAATCCTCTATTAATAATATCATCTTTCCTGCGTTTGTAAACAAAAAATACAGATTAAGAGCAAAAAAGCTTCGCAAGCTAATGCTTACGAAGCTTTTTATTATAATTTTATTATACCTTGGTTACCCAGCCAAAAGTGTCTTCAAGTTTTCCGCTTTGAATCCCCGTTATAACATCATATATTTTTTGGGAAACAGTTCCTATTTTACCATCATTGATTATGATGTGCTTCCCTTCCCATATAAGCTCCCCTATAGGCGAAATAACCGCTGCCGTACCTGTTCCAAACGCCTCGTCGAGGGTTCCTTTCTCGGCTGCCTCTGCGATTTCTTCTATGGATATTTTTCTTTCGGTTACTTTATATCCTGCATCCTTTAAAAGCTCAATTGCGGACATCCTTGTTACGCCCGGAAGAATGCTTCCGTTAAGTTCCGGAGTAATAACTTCACCCTTTATAACGAACATAACATTCATTGTTCCAACTTCTTCTATATACTTTCTATAAACACCGTCAAGCCAAAGAACCTGAGTATACCCCTTTTCCTGGGCAACCTCTTGAGCCTTAAGGCTTATAGCATAGTTTGCGGCAGTCTTTGCAAAGCCTGTGCCGCCTTTCATAGCCCTACAGTATTCATCCTCAACATATATTTTAACAGGATTTATCCCTTCAGCATAATATGCTCCAACAGGAGAAAGAATTATGTAAAAGCTATAAGTACGTGATGGATGAACTCCGACATGTGGCTCAGTGGCAATGATAAACGGCCTTATATAAAGGCTTGTTCCCGGAAGATCGGGAATCCAGTCTTTGTCTATTTCAACAAGTTCCTTTATGGCTTCAACCGCAAATTTTTCATCAAATTTAGGGATACACAATCTTTCGTTTGATGCATTCATACGGGCCATATTCTTTTCAGGCCTGAAAAGAAGAATCTGATTTTTGTCTTCATCGGCCCTGTAAGCTTTAAGCCCTTCAAATGTGCCTTGGCCATAATGGAAAAACATGGCGGCAGGGTCTAGAACAATAGGCGCGTATGGAACTATTCTTGGGTTAAACCATCCCTTATCATTTTCATAATCCATTATAAACATATGATCCGTATAGTAGTTTCCAAAGCCTAATTTGTTGAAATCAGGCTTCTTTTTGAGCGTCGTTGCCCTTTCAATTTTAATTTTCATAAATATCTCCTCCGCTTTTTATTGATTAACCCTGATTCATATATGATAGAGTGATTAAACATTATAATATTTAATCACTCTATCATATATTTAATTACCAATGTATTAAAAATATTTAGCGATTATGATATCACTTTTTGTCATTCATTGCAATAGTTTTTATAATATTTCAGATATTTTTTCAGAAACATCCGAAAGATTTAGTTCTTTTTTCTCGCCGGTTTCCATATTTTTCAGCACAACGCTGTTGGAATCTATTTCGTTATCCCCGATTATAAAAGAATAACGTGAGCCAAGTTTATCAGCATATTTCATCTGAGCTTTAACGCTTCTGCCCATTGTATCGCAGTCAGCCATAATACCGTTGCTTCTTAAATCATAGGTCATGCCCATAGCCTTTATAGCCCCTCTTTTGCCTATAGAGCCTATAAATATATCACGTTTCGGATTATACCGAAGCTCTCCCGCTTCAGCTTTAAGGGTGAGAATAAGCCTTTCTATTCCAAGCCCGAAGCCTACAGCTCCCGTCGGCTCACCGCCACATTCCTCTATCAGATTGTCATATCTTCCTCCTCCGCAAACTGTGCCTTGTGCGCCTATTGAATCCGTTACAAATTCAAAAACCGTTCTTGTGTAATAATCAAGCCCACGCACAATTTTAGGGTTTATTTCATATTCTATCCCCATTTCACTCAAAATGGATTGGACTTCGCCAAAATGTTCCTTACATTCTCCGCAAAGGCAGTCTAAAACAAGCGGAGCGCCTGAAAGAATATTTAAACAGCCTTCTTCCTTGCAGTCTAAAACCCGGAGCGGATTTTTTTCAAACCTTTCCCTGCAGGTTTTGCAAAGACCGCTTAAGTTTTGTCTTATATAGCTTTTAAGCATTTCGTTATATTTCTCGCGGCATGCAGGGCACCCGAGGCTGTTTAAATAAAGCTTTACATTTTTTATCCCCAGCTCTGTTAAAAGCCTGTAGGCAACGGATATAACTTCCGCATCCTCAGAAGCTTCATATGAACCAAGCATCTCAATCCCAAACTGGTTAAACTGTCTTTGCCTGCCGGCCTGGGTGTTTTCATATCTGAAGGTTGAGTTTATATAATAAAGCTTTACAGGCTTAGGGTTATTATGCATCCCGTGCTCTATATATGCTCTGGCAACACCGGCTGTCCCTTCGGGACGCAGTGTTATGCTTCTGTCACCTTTGTCCATAAATGTATACATTTCCTTTTGAACAATATCCGTTGTTTCGCCTACTCCTCTTAAAAAAAGCTCCGTATGTTCAAAAACAGGGGTACGTATTTCTTCTATGCCGAAATTTTTGCATATAGTCCTCATTTTTTGTTCTATATCCTGCCACAAAGCCACTTCCTCGCCGAAAATGTCTCTCGTTCCTTTTGGCGCCTGTGTAAGCATCAATTAAAACTCCTTTCGTCTGTATTTAAACCTTTTCTTTTCCTTTCAAGCATTTCTTCTATCCTAAACATATAGTCATCCACGCTTTTAACATTAAATATCCTGTCTATCCTTCCTGTTTTTAAATCCACTGTCTTGCTTATGGCTCCCGCTCCAACGGCAATTACATCCTGGCGCTCTTCCATTATCTGGACATTATATATCCCAAAGCAGCCAGGTTTTGAATAGCCCACGTTTTCAAAAGAGCCTATCATATTTTTCTGCCGGTACATATAATAAGGGCTCATACCCATAGAATAAGCCGCTTTGACTGACATATCAAGCATTTCCTCCATTGAAGCGGGGTTGGAAAGCTTATATTCATCAAAATTTTCTTTAAGCTTTGATGCCCTTTTAACGGCAAGGGTATGCACGGTAAGGTTTTCGGGAGAAAGCTTTTTTATCTCCTCAAGAGTATAAAGCACGTCTTTGGGCTCCTCATCGGGCAGCCCTAATATAATATCGGCGTTTATATTGTCAAAGCCAGCTTCGCGCGCCATATGAAAAGCATTTATTATTTCCTGCGGGCTGTGTTTTCTGCCTATTTTCAAAAGAGTTCTTTCATTCATTGTTTGTGGGTTTATGGAAAGCCTGGAAACTCCGCCCTTTTTCAGGCAGCTAAGCTTCTCGGGGTCCAAGGTGTCAGGCCTGCCGCCTTCAACGGTAAACTCGGAGACATTTGAAAAATCAAAATTGTCCTTTAAAAAACTTATTATGCGCCAAAGCCCGGAAGGAGAAAGGGAGGTAGGCGTTCCCCCGCCGATATATACGGTTTTTAAAACCCTGCCTTTTGAATATTGCAAAACAAGCTTAAGCTCTTTTAAAACACAGTCTATATAAGTATCTATTTTTTTTGAGTATTTGTCAAACGGATAAGACGTAAATGAACAATAAAGGCAGCGTGTCGGGCAGAAGGGTATGCCTATATATATATTCATATCCTTGCCCGTATTGTTTTTTAATATATCCCTTTCCGCTTTGGCAACCTCAAGCGCAAGCAAGGCCTTGTCCGTGTCCACAAGGTATTTTTCTGTCATATAGCTAAGAGCATATTCCCCGTCCTTACCTTCGTCAAAAAAAGAATTTATTATTTTTGTGGGACGTATGCCCGTTAAAATACCCCATGGAGGCTTTATTCCTGTGATATCCTTTAAAGCGTTATATATGGATAGCTTTATGCATCTTTTTGTTTCTTTAATGTTTTTTTCGGACATTTCAGATTTGCGCTCAATAACCAGTACGCCTTTATTATAAATAAAGGCGTACGCATGCTGGTCTTCAACACGGCTTAAAACCGTTATACCGTTATCAGAAGGCTTATCTGTAAGTATATAATTTGTGTTCGGATAAAAAACCTGAACCATTGTCTGAACTTCGTTATCAAAGCTGTGTCCGTCTAAAATATACTCTATCATAATTATAATTCCTTATGTTAAAAATTTCTATCGCTATCCAAAAGCAGCGTAACAGGCCCATCATTTAAAAGCTCAAGCTGCATATATGACTGGAATTTTCCAAAGCCCTTCTTAAAAACCGGGGACGCTTTGACCTTTTCGCAAAACACGCTAAAAAACCTTCCTGCAATATCCGGGGAAGCAGCATCCGAATAACCCGGGCGTCTTCCTTTTCTTGCATCTCCATAAAGCGTAAAGTTAGGCACTATCAAAAGTTCTCCCGAAACATCCAGAAGCGAAAGATTCATTTTTTCGTTTTCATCTTCAAATATCCTTAAGTTTATCGTTTTTTCAAGTATATAATCCATGGCTTTTTCATCATCCAAGGCTGAAAACCCCACCAAAAGCACTATGCCTTTCCCTATTTCCCCTGTAAGATTTCCATCTGAAGTTACCTTTGCAAAAGAAACCCTCTGCAAAACAGCTCTCATATCAAAACCTCCATTTAGCTTGTAACCCTTTCTATTTCTATAACCCCTTTGACACTCCTAAGCTTTTTATAAATCTTTTCAAGCTGCTCTTTGCTGCTTATTTCTATAACAACATTGAATATGGCAACAAGATCTTTTGTCGTTCTTCCGTTAAATGATTTAACAAAAATCTTTTCATCGGAAAATACCCTTGAAATATCCATAATAAGGCCGACTCTGTCGTTAGCCATAACGCGTATTTCCGCGTTATACGAAATATCCTCAGAGAAAGCTTCGTGATTATCCCATTCCGTTTCTATAAGCCTGTGCCTGTTTTCTTCGTCAAGATTTATTATATTTATGCAGTCCGTTCTATGAATGGTAACTCCACGGCCTCTGGTTATAAAGCCTACTATTTCGTCACCCGGCACAGGGTTGCAGCATTTTGAAAACCTTACCGTAATATCGCCTATGCCTTTGACTATTATTCCGCTTTTTGATTTATTTGCAAAGCTCTTTTTAGAGGCAGCCTCTTCAAGGCTTTTAAGATATGATTCGGGGGTTTCGTTTTTCTTCTTGTCTTTTGTAAGCTCCTCAAGGAAACGGTTTATAACTTGACCTTCCTTGATCGCTCCATGGCCTATTGAAGCACAAAGTGCATCGAAATCCTTATATCCATATTTGTTTACAACTATTTCTATCCATTCGGGCTTTGAAAGCTCACTAAAGCTGTAACCTTTCTTCTTTGCATCGCTTACAAGCATTTCCTTGCCCTTTATTATGTTTTCTTCTTTAAACTCTTTTTTAAACCACTGGTTTATTTTTGTTCTGGCCTGAGAGCTTTTAACAAGCTTAAGCCAGTCTCTGCTTGGACCCCTTGAATTCTGTGAGGTTATTATATCTACCCTATCCCCGTTTTGAATCTGGTAATCGAAAGTAACTATTTTTTCGTTTACTCTTGCGCCAACCATTTTGTTCCCTACGGCGCTGTGGATTATATATGCAAAATCTATCGGGGTAGCACCTTTTGGAAGGCTTATAACATCGCCCTGAGGCGTAAAGGCATAAACCTGGTCTGTGAATATATCAAGATCCAGTTTTAAGGTGTCCATAAATTCTTTGTTATCAGACATGTCTTTCTGCCATTCAAGTATTTGGCGAAGCCATGTAAGCTTTTCTTCTTCTCCTGCCGAAGCGCTTCCGCTTGTTTTCCCTTCTTTATATTTCCAATGCGCAGCGATCCCATATTCGCTTGTTTTATGCATTTCCCATGTTCTTATCTGAACCTCGAAAGGCTCGCCCGTAGGACCTATAAGAGTATTATGCAGGGATTGATACATATTTAGCTTTGGCATTGCTATATAATCCTTAAACCTTCCGGGCATTGGTTTGTATTTATCATGTACAAGCCCTAAAACAGCATAACAGTCTTTAACGGTATCCACAATTGCCCTAACCGCAAAAAGGTCGTATATCTGGTCTAAGGTTTTGTTTTGGTTTATCATCTTTTTATAAAGGCTAAAGAAATGCTTGCTTCTACCCTCAACCGTTCCTTTTATTCCCGCATCGTCCATAAGCTGCTTTATGGATGCCACTATCTGAGAAACAAACTCTTCCCTTTCCGCCTTTTTCTTTTCTATCTTTTCCGCAAGGTCATAATAAGCTTCAGGGTTTATATATTTAAAGCAAAGGTCCTCAAGCTCGATTCTTATTTTGAATATACCAAGCCTGTGAGCAAGAGGCGCATATATATCAAGAGTTTCCTGGGCCTTTTCCCTTTGCTTTTCTTCCGTCATATAGTTAAGGGTGCGCATATTATGAAGCCTGTCGGCAAGCTTAATAAGAATTACCCTTATGTCCTTAGCCATTGCCAAAAACATCTTCCTATAGTTTTCAGCCTGTATTTCTTCCTTTGTTGAATATGAAAGTTTACCGAGCTTTGTTACCCCATCTACAAGAGAGGCTATTTCTTCCGAAAATTCGTTCGCTACATCATTATAGGTATAGTTCGTGTCCTCTATTGTGTCATGGAGTATTCCCGCGACAATGGTTTCTATGTCAAGCTCAAGATCCGCAAGTATATATGCAACCTTAAGGGGATGGATTATATATGGCTCTCCTGAACGCCTTTTTTGGTTGGCATGCGCATCTTTAGCGAATTTATAGGCTTTTTCTATTATTGAAAAATCAGTTGTGGGATGGTATTGTTTTATTCTTTCTATAAGCTCGTCATATAAAACGCTCTCTGGTTTTTGTTCTTCTATCATATATAAGCACCTCCTTCCTTCAAAACTGCATAAGACATATTTATGCCCTGGTTTTTAACAGGGCATAAATAATGTACTCACCATATTATAGTGGCTTAGGCCATTCTTTGCAAGTATTCTTTACATTCGGGCAAAACGCCTTAAAACTCACCAAAAAGTTTGATTTTTG
>JAYFRL010000019.1:0-87640 GCA_034925905.1 Lachnospiraceae bacterium
ATTGGACTACCTCCATTTGTTTTTAATTTGTGCGGTTGGGGAACCTCACCTATTATATCAAATGGAGGCCTTTTTCTGTTCATCGCTAAAGCTCTTTGGAACTACCGGCATAGCCGGTAGTATTCATTATACAAATAAAAACCGGTATAGTGTCCTATGCCGGTTTTTATAATCATTTTTCTATTGAAGCTATAATTCCCACGCCATCCGTTTCTGATTTTGCGTATTTTATAGTTACAAAATCTCCTTTTGAAAGCTTTAATACACTGAGATTGTCGGAAACCTTAGCTTCAAACAGCATGTCATTTCCTGTAATTATTATATAATATACAGTGTTTCCGTCTGTGACGATGTCTTTTATATCTGAAATCACGCCTTTTAAAGAGAGATTTTCGCTGGTATCAAGCGTGTTTATACCGTTGCTTTTCATAAGTGCTCTGTAGGATTTTTCGCACTCTTTTACGTTGTCTCCTGTGGCCACGATTTGATATTTTTCGACGTTTACCATGGCGTATTTTTTAACAAGCCCGGCATCATCTTTAAGAGAAAGGAAATAAGTTGGCTCACCGGATATATTTAAAAGCAAAGGGAAGGTTGCTTCATACTTCATGTTCTGAACCTGACCTTCTGCCGAAGACATCGCGGAAAGTTCTTTTGCCCCGGAAATTTTATAATAGTTTGATTCCTTTGTTCTTTGGTTCATAAGCACAAAACCTATTATAGATTCGTCTCCGCCAACGGAGGTTACTCCGCTGTAGACCCAAACGTCATCGTTAAGCGCTATATAATTATAGCCTTCGGTTGTGCTAAGGCAATCTTTTTGACCAAAAACGCTGTTTATAAATCCATTTCTTAAGGTTCCGTAGTAGTCGTATTGTTCTATAAGAAGGGAGGCATCGAAAACTGCGTCTATCCAGGTTGGTATATCTTTAACGTCAAAATATTCATGTTTCCCGGTTATTGCATTTACGGCCACAATGCCTTTTATATCTACTCCTCCGAAAAGACCAATTCTGTGCTTTTCAACAGGGCATATCCAAAACGGAGTTCCATTTTCATCAATTTCAAAACTTATATTTCGGAACATACTAGTTGGGTATCTGAATCGTATATATCTATAAATATCCCGGTTGAAATATTCAGAAGGAGAATATTTTATACCGCTTTCGAGGCGGATAAGCTCAACATCCTGGGTTGGCATGTCTATTCTGATATAGGCGGGTATTCCGGTTTTGCGGTTTACAAACCATTTAACTGTATCTCCGTATTCAAGAGGGGTAACCCTTGTAGGGCGGTTGTTATAGTTTATCTGTGAATAATAATCGCTAACCTCGTATTGGGAAACCATATCGGCCATATTTCCCATTTCGCGCTCCGCAAGCTTTGAGGCGGAGGACTTATCCAAAATAGGGATCTGGGTATAATCAACTTCTTTTATATCGGAGCTAAAATCACTTGTATTTATAGGCATAAGCTTGCTGTATGCCGAAGCTCTTAAGATAGGAGATGATAATATATTTCCTACAATATATATGGCAACAGCGGCCACAAAAACAATGATAACAGTTTTAAAGGTTTTAAAAACTTCAAGGTTATGAGGGTCGTTCCGCTTAAATTTTAATGAGCTTAATATTGGCCATGCGTTTATAATAGCGGTTATAACGGCAAGCATAAGCATAAACTGCCAGAAATCTTTAGACATAATATTTATAGCGGGAAGGTATATATAAAATAACAAAAACCATATAATAAGAGAGATTGCAATTGGCAATATTTTCTTTTTCATGATAGGCTCCTTTTTAACATTGAATTTTATATAATAGAGTATAGCATAATTTTATGATAAAGTATAAGGGCTATAAAATTATTTATTATGCTTTAATTGCCTATTCAAGCAAATTTTAGACCCTTTACATATTTTACTTTATTTATTATACTGTTAAGTATAAAATTTTAATATTTATCAATATTAGGATTTATTTTAATCGGGGGAGGGGAAACAAATGAAAATTGAAAAAATAAGTGATAACCAAATCAAATTCACACTTAGTAATTCCGAGCTTATTGAAAGAAATATCAAACTTGACGATCTCCTTGTTCCCTCTGAGAAAGTGCAAACTCTTTTCCGTGAGATTATGGAACAGGCGATGGAGG
Source organism: Lachnospiraceae bacterium (assembly GCA_034925905.1). Lineage (GTDB taxonomy): Bacteria > Bacillota > Clostridia > Lachnospirales > Anaerotignaceae > JAYFRL01. The sequence continues at coordinate 2,155 of JAYFRL010000019.1, forward strand.
AGTGCGGGTTTACCGCAGACGACAGCTCTCCTTTTATGGTTGAAGCATTACCGGTTGCTCTTGATGGGATAATGATTATAGTTACAAAGCTTCCTGAGAATGAAACCAGTGAAGGTAAATATACTTTGGGTTTGCAAACAAGAGATACCCATAAGTTTAAAAGAAAAGGGATATCTTATTCTGCTTCAGGTTTAAAGGAAGAAGGGGATATTTTGATACTTTCATTTGCTAGTCTTAATGATGTTACAAACTTTTCTGCCCGCTTGAGTGGCGCGTATCATGGAACAAACAGTCTTTATAAATTCAAAGAAAGATATTTTCTTATCATGGAAAACAACGTGTTTTCAGACAATATAAAGATTGAGGATTTAGAACTTGTTGCTGGAGACTACGGACAAAAACATATTTCGACAGTTTTATCCAAAAACTATATTGCCGAACATGGTGAATCAATAATAAAAGACTATGCTGTTAGATTGCTTTCAGATAGTTTTGTTTAATCGTGCAACTTAAAAATTTTGCCGCAGGCTTTAAGCCTGCGGCATTTCTTATATTGCAATAATAATAGAATCTTAAATAAATAATTATGGAAAAAATATGAAGGACATAGTATTATTAAAATGGATTGGTTTTTAATTTTGTTTGGAGGTGGTTGGCTTGAACCTTTTTTCAAAGCTTGATAAAAAGTATCTTAAGGTTTCAGCATATGCCTTAGGAGTTATAGCGCTTTCTATAATTCTTGAAAAATCGTTAGGGAATTTTGGATCTGTCACATCAAAAATTTCATCGGTATATAATACTTTTGTTAAGATCCTTTCTCCTTTTTTATATGGTTTTTTGTTTGCCTATGTAATAAACCCTATAGTAAGCCGCTTTGAAAGAACAAAGGTGTTCATAAAAATTGAAAATGTGGCAGGACACAAGGTTAAAAAGAATTTGGCGATATCGCTGGCATATTTAGTTGTTTTAGGCTGTATAGTCTGGATAATGGCTTACTTCATACCAGAACTCATATATAATGTTAAAAATCTTGCTTCAAATATGTCGGAGTATATTTCCGTATTTGAAAAAACCGTTCAAAATTTGTTTGATAAAATAGATTTTATAGATTCGGAATATATACTTTCGCTTGTAAATGATTTTTCAGACCCGGCAATGCAAGCCATAAAAGATATTGCCGCCAAGCTCCCCGAAATAGGCGTAAAACGTATTATGGACAGCACTGTTGCGGCGGCTACTTTCCTTATTAATATATTTATGGGAATTGTTATCTCTATTTATATGCTTTCAGATAAAGAAAAATCCAAGCTTAGGATAAAGAAGATTTTGTATGCGTTTCTTTCGCAGAAGAAAGCTGATGCAATAGTTAGTACTTCTGAACGTGTAAACTCTGTGTTTAAGAGCTTTATAGTCGGTAAAGGTTTGGATTCTCTTATAATAGGGCTTATATGCTTTATAGGAATGGTGATAATAAATGCCCCTTATGGCATACTTATAAGCGTGCTGATAGGCGTAACAAATATGATACCTTATGTAGGCCCTTTTATAGGAGGCATACCTGCTGTGGCAATAGTCCTTTTGGTTTCGCCTTCAAAAGCTTTTATAGTCGCAATATTTATATTGCTTCTTCAACAGTTTGACGGAATAATATTAGGCCCCAAAATTTTAGGCGATGCAATATCCATGGATCCGATATGGGTAATATTTTCGATAATAATAGGCGGGTATATCGGCGGAGTTTTAGGTATGTTTTTGGGGGTCCCTATCATAGCTTCGATAAGGATGTTTAGCAGTGAATATATTGACAGGAAATATAATAAAAAATATTTTTATAATTTCCCGGAACTAAAAGCTTCTTCGGAATCTCCCCATGAAGTGCCAGACGATATGAATAAATTTGATGAGGATGGGCATAAATGATTTTTAAAAATTTAACAGATACCAAAAAAACAAATATTTTTGTGCTTATTCTTATCTTAGGCCAATTTCTCATATCTTTTTTAAGTGTGTATGCTTTAGGGTTTATACCGGATTTTTATCCGACTACTCAAATGGCATATCATTTACTTCTTTTTGGCTTGCCAGTAATATTGTATTTTATAATAACAAAAAAACCTGTCCGTGAGGTTTTAAGCTTAAGGCCTCTTAGCATAAGAAATATAATTACAATAATACTTATATCATTTACAATGCAGCCTGTTTTATCAGTGTTTTCATTTTTAAGTTCACTGGTGTTTAAAAATAATATTGCGAGTGCACTGATGGAAATGCAGGACGTTTCGGTAGGCTGGATTATTGTTTCTATGGCGGTGTTCCCTGCTGTTTTAGAAGAAATATGTTATAGAGGAATAGTTTTATATGGATATAGAAATTTAAATCCTTTAAAAGCTTGTTTAATGTCCGGATTTTTGTTTGGGATAATGCATTTTTCTGCCCAGCAGTTTTTGTATGCGTTTTTCTTCGGCGTAATTTTGGGGTATTTTGTTTACAAAACAAAATCAATATTTGCATCAATTGTTTCACATTTTACTATAAATGCCAGCCAGATTTTATTTTCCAGAGTTTTGTCAGGCTTGTCTTTAAGCGAAGGCTATTCTTCTGCTACGGATATGGCAGGTACGGAAGTGTTTTCGACGCTGTTTTATCTTATTAGCGCCGTTGTTTTCACAGCCCCGTTTTTGCTTTTGTTTTTCTGGTATTTTGAAAGGATAAACAGGGACAACGGTTTTTTATCTGATTGGAATTATCAAGCGGGCAAGCCGCGTGAAAAAATGTTTGATGCCGCAATATGGGTTGTAATTTTAATATATATTGCGATTGCAATAGTTCCTGAATTTTATAATTATTTGGCATAGAAAAAAGATAATTGGGGAAATTTTACAATTTTGTTTTGATATAAAAAAGGACGGCTATAATTTAAAATAGGCGTCCTAAAATATTTAAGTTTTTATGAATTTTTTTCGACAATATTTAAGTTTTTATGTGTTTTAAGACCAAAAAACAAGGAGGCAAGCCACCTCCAGCAAAAAGAGCAAATATAAAAGCCCTTCCAGAAAATAGTTGACAAAGGGCATAGATTATGTTACGATATTGCAATATCAGCTATATTGCAGGATACCTCACTTTGCTAATATTATATCATATAAAAACATATATTTCAACAATAAAATTAATTAATATTTCATCTTGTTTTTAGGTGAGTTTTCACTAAACATATGAGAGGCGTTTGTCTTTATGAAAGAAAATGCTTATATAATTTATCTAAGGGTTATATGCCAAGGCTTTTGCCCGGTTTTTTAAACGGGCAAAGGCCTAGGCGTATTTTTTGCGGTTTTTTAGCAAGCAAGAAGGTATTAATTTTTCAAGGGGTGATGTTAATGGAAAAAAATAGGATCCATGCTGTTGCTTATGGCAGGCAAAGCAGAATTTGCTACTCCAGAATTAAAGAAGTTTTGGAAATGCCCAACCTTATTGAGGTCCAGAAAAACAGCTATGATTGGTTCTTAAAAGAGGGGCTTAAAGAAGTTTTTGAAGACATATCTCCGATAACTGATTTTAACGGTAATCTTGTGTTGGAATTCACAGATTTCTCGTTGGAAAAGGAGCCTAAGTATTCTATTGAAGAATGTAAAGAGCGTGATGCAACATATGCTGCACCTTTAAAAGTTAAAGCAAGGCTTAATAATAAAGAGCTTGATGAGATAAAAGAACAGGAAATATTCATGGGGGATTTCCCCTTGATGACTGAAACAGGCACATTTATAATAAATGGCGCCGAGCGTGTAATAGTTAGCCAGCTTGTCCGTTCCCCGGGGATATATTATTCCTATGAATTTGATAAGGTTGGTAAAAAACTTCTTTCAGCAACTGTTATTCCAAACAGAGGAGCATGGCTTGAATATGAAACTGATTCAAACGATGTTTTTTATGTTAGGGTAGACAGAACAAGAAAGGTCCCGGTTACGGTTTTAATAAGAGCCCTTGGAATTGGAACAGATAGTGAAATTATAGAGCTTTTTGGGGAAACCCCGAAGATTATTTCAACAATAGAAAAAGATATAAGCAAAAGTTATGAAGAAGGTCTTGTAGAGATATATAAAAAGCTTCGCCCAGGTGAGCCACCTACGGTTGAAAGCTCTGAAACTTTGCTCCGTGGAATGTTTTTTGATCCAAAAAGGTATGACCTTGCCAAGGTTGGTCGATATAAATTCAACAAAAAGCTTTCTTTAAGGAGCCGCATAAATGGAGCTAAGCTTGCTAGCAATGTTATAGATCCTTTAAGCGGTGAGATTGTTGCGGAAAAAGGAATGGTTTTAAATCTGGCGCTTTGTGATGAAATCCAAAATACGGGTGTTTTAAGCGTTGAGATAGATATCGACGGCAAACCAGAAAAAATAATTACAAACCAAACAGTTAATATTGCTCAATATATACAGGAATATGGTCTTACTCCGGTAGATGTCGGGGTTAAGGAAAAGGTTTTTTATCCTGTGCTTGTTGAAATTTTAGGTGAGTTTAATACTGCCGATGAAATAAAACAGGCTATAAAGGACAGAATGCACGACCTTGTTCCAAAACATATAACCACAAATGATATTATTTCTTCCATAAACTATATAATGCATCTTGATTCAAATCATGGGAATGTTGATGATATAGACCATTTGGGTAACAGAAGAATACGCTGCGTTGGTGAGCTTCTTCAAAATCAATTTAGGATAGGCCTTTCAAGAATGGAAAGAGTTGTAAAGGAGCGTATGACAATTCAGGATTTGGATGTTATGACCCCTCAAGCTCTTATAAACGTAAGGCCTGTTACTGCTGCAATAAAAGAGTTCTTCGGCAGCTCGCAGCTTTCCCAGTTTATGGATCAGAACAACCCTCTTGCAGAGCTCACTCATAAACGTCGGCTTTCAGCATTAGGACCCGGAGGCCTTTCAAGGGAAAGAGCCGGTTTCGAAGTTCGAGACGTACATCATTCGCACTATGGAAGGATGTGCCCGATAGAAACCCCAGAAGGTCCGAACATAGGCCTTATAAATTCGCTTGCAACCTTTGCGCGTATAAACGAGTATGGTTTTATTGAAGCTCCATATAGAGTGGTTAAAAAGTTAGGCGATCAGGAACCGCGTGTAACTGATGAATTTATATATGTAACAGCGGATGAAGAAGAAGATTACATGGTAGCTCAGGCAAACGAACCATTGGATGAGGAAGGGCACTTTATAAATAAGAAGGTTACGGGTCGCCACAAAGAAGACATAATCGAAGTAGACAGAAGTGAAATCCATCTTATGGACGTATCTCCTAAGCAGATGGTTTCAGTTGCAACTGCTCTTATTCCTTTTCTTGAAAACGATGATGCGAACAGGGCGCTTATGGGTTCAAACATGCAGCGTCAGGCTGTTCCGCTTTTGGTAACTGATTCACCCATAGTTGGGACAGGTATGGAATATAAAGCTGCAAGAGATTCCGGAATATGTAAGATTGCAGAAAATTCTGGCATCGTTGAAAGGGTAGCTGCTGATGAAATTGTTATAAAGTCAGACGGAGGACATAGAGACGTATATAGGCTTATAAAATTCCAAAGGAGCAACCAGGGAACATGTATGAACCAAAAACCGATTGTAAGCATAGGCGATAAGGTTAAAGCAGGAGATATAATTGCAGACGGAGCTTCTGCAAATGCTGGCGAGCTTGCCCTTGGAAGAAATCCTTTGATAGGTTTTATGACATGGGAAGGCTACAACTACGAGGATGCTGTTCTTTTAAGCGAAAGACTTGTTCAGGAAGACGTTTATACCTCTGTTCATGTCGAAGAATTTGAAGCCGAAGCAAGAGACACGAAGCTTGGTCCGGAAGAAATAACAAGGGACATCCCTAATGTCGGAGAAGACGCTTTAAGAGACCTGGATGAAAGAGGGATAATAAGAATAGGTGCAGAAGTCCGCTCAAACGATATATTGGTGGGCAAGGTTACGCCTAAAGGCGAGACTGAGCTTACCGCTGAAGAAAGGCTTTTAAGAGCTATTTTCGGTGAGAAAGCAAGAGAAGTAAGGGATACTTCATTAAGAGTCCCTCATGGAGAAAGCGGAATAATTGTAGACGTTAAAATATTTACGAGAGAAAACGGTGACGATATAGGCCCGGGCGTAAATCAGCTTGTTAGGGTTTATATTGCCCAAAAAAGAAAAATATCCGTTGGAGACAAAATGGCAGGGCGCCATGGAAATAAAGGCGTTGTATCAAGAGTGCTTCCTGTTGAGGATATGCCGTTTCTTCCTAATGGCCGTCCGCTTGATATAGTTTTGAACCCTTTGGGAATTCCGTCACGTATGAACATAGGCCAGGTTCTTGAAACTCATTTAAGCCTTGCCGCAAAGGTTCTTGGGTGGAAGGTTTCAACACCGGTATTCGACGGGGCAAACGAGATAGATATTATGGATACTCTTGAGATGTCTAATGATTACGTTAATACCGAATGGGAAGAATTTTCGGCAAAATGGAAGGACATCCTTGAAGAAGATATTTATAATGAACTCTATGAAAATAGGGATCACCGTGATGAATGGAAAGGCGTAGCGATAAGCCGCGACGGAAAAGTTGAGCTTAGAGACGGAAGAACGGGAGAGATCTTTGATAATAGGGTTACAATAGGCTTTATGCATTATCTTAAACTCCATCATCTCGTTGACGATAAGATTCATGCACGTTCAACAGGTCCTTATTCGCTTGTAACTCAGCAGCCTTTGGGTGGAAAAGCTCAATTTGGGGGTCAGCGTTTTGGCGAAATGGAAGTTTGGGCGCTGGAAGCCTATGGAGCCGCTTATACTCTTCAGGAAATTCTTACGGTTAAATCGGACGACATAGTTGGACGTGTTAAAACCTACGAATCAATCGTTAAAGGTGAAAACATCCCTGAACCTGGTGTTCCGGAATCGTTTAAAGTTCTTCTTAAGGAATTGCAGTCTCTTGCCCTTGATGTAAAGGTTTTAAGAGAAGACAATACCGAAGTTGAAATTAGGGAATCCATAGACGATATGGATGATTTAAACATAAACATTGATGGCTACGAGAAAGGCGACGATGTTTATGAAAAAAAACATTATCCTGCGCGTATGGCTTCGGTTGAAGAAGAAAGCGATCATGACTTAAGCCTTCTTTTAGACGAAATAGTGGAAAATGAAAACGAAGTCGAAGAAGAAGAGGATGATTTCAGCGAGCTGGACTCCATTGTCCTTGAGGATGATTTTGAAAATATGGACGATGAAACAGACGATGAAACAGACGAAGAAACAAAAGAAGATTTTGATGATAAAGATAATAAATAAGAGAGGTGAATTTGACCTATGATGGTTCAAAAAGCAGAGCAGGGAATTGTTTTCGATTCAATAAAAATAGGCTTAGCCTCTCCTGAGAAGATACGTAAATGGTCCAGAGGCGAGGTTAAAAAACCCGAAACTATAAACTACAGGACATTAAAGCCTGAAAAAGACGGTTTATTTTGCGAAAGAATATTTGGACCGACTAAGGACTGGGAATGTCACTGCGGTAAATATAAAAGAATAAGATACAAAGGTGTTATTTGCGACAGATGCGGTGTTGAAGTTACAAAAGCAAAGGTTAGGCGCGAAAGAATGGGACATATAGAGCTTGCCGCCCCGGTTTCGCATATTTGGTATTTCAAGGGAATACCAAGCCGTATGGGTTTGATACTTTCGATGTCTCCAAGAGCTCTTGAGAAGGTACTTTATTTTGCTTCTTATATAGTTCTTGATCCAGGTGAGAACACAAGCCTTTTGAAAAAACAGCTTTTAACTGAAAAAGAATACCGTGACGCAATAGAAAAATATGGGAATAAATTCAGGGCAGGAATGGGAGCTGAAGCAATAGAAGAGCTTTTACTTGAAATAGACCTTGAAAAAGAAGCGGCTGAGCTTAAAGGGCAGCTTGCAGATACAACAGGCCAAAAGCGTGCAAGGATAATCAAAAAGCTTGAGGTTGTGGAATCTTTCCGTTCTTCAGGGAATAGACCCGAATGGATGATACTTGATGTTATTCCGGTTATTCCTCCTGATATCAGGCCTATGGTTCAGCTTGACGGAGGCCGTTTTGCAACAAGTGATTTAAACGACCTTTATAGGCGCGTTATAAACAGAAACAATCGTTTAAAGAGGCTTTTAGACCTTGGAGCCCCTGATATTATAGTCCGCAATGAAAAAAGAATGCTTCAGGAAGCAGTTGATGCTTTAATTGATAACGGAAGAAGGGGCAGACCCGTTACGGGACCTGGAAACAGGCCTCTTAAATCTCTTTCCGATATGCTTAAAGGAAAACAGGGCCGTTTCCGCCAAAATCTTTTAGGCAAACGTGTTGACTATTCAGGTCGTTCCGTTATAGTTGTAGGTCCGGAGCTTAAGATATATCAGTGCGGTCTGCCGAAAGAAATGGCAATAGAGCTTTTTAAGCCTTTTGTTATGAAAAAGCTTGTGGAAGATGGGCTTGCGCATAACATAAAATCGGCAAAACGCATGGTTGAACGCTTGCAGACAGAAGTTTGGGATGTGCTAGAGGATGTTATAAAAGAGCATCCTGTTATGTTAAACCGCGCACCAACGCTTCATAGGCTTGGAATCCAGGCTTTTGAGCCGATTCTTGTTGAAGGAAGAGCCATAAAGCTTCATCCTTTGGTATGCACTGCTTATAATGCCGACTTTGACGGCGATCAAATGGCTGTTCATGTTCCGCTCTCAGTTGAAGCCCAGGCTGAATGCAGATTTCTTCTGCTTTCGTCGAACAACCTGCTTAAACCTTCGGACGGAGCCCCGGTAACTGTTCCATCGCAGGATATGATTCTTGGAATGTATTATCTTACGCTTAGAAAAGACGGGGAAAAGGGAGAAGGTAAAGTATTTAAGGATGAGCTTGAGGCTATGCTTGCTTATGATAATCATGGAATTACGCTTCATGCCAAAATAAAAGTAAGAAGGACGCTTGAGTTTAACGGAGTAAAGGAATCCAGAATAATTGAAACAACAGTTGGTTGTATTATTTTTAATGAAGCCATACCTCAAAATCTGGGATATATAGACAGAACAAACGAGGAAGAAAAGTTTAGATATGAAATAGATTTTCTTGTAGACAAAAAATCTATAGCTAAAGTATTAAACAGATGCATAAATAAATGCGGAACCACAGAAACAGCGGTTGTTCTTGATAAAATAAAGACTCTTGGATATAAATATTCAACAAAAGGCGCGCTTACTGTTTCTGTTTCTGATATGGAAATTCCAAAAGAAAAGGTGCAATATCTTGCTGAGGCCGAAGAAACGGTTGAGCTTATAACAAGAAAGTTCAAGAGGGGTCTTATGACGGACGATGAACGCCATGCCAAGGTAATTGAAACATGGAACATCGCAAATGATAAGATAACAGAGGCTCTTTTACGCGGTCTTGGGAAATATAACAATATTTATATGATGGCAAACTCCGGAGCCCGTGGTTCAAACAGCCAGATAAAACAGCTTGCCGGGATGCGTGGGCTTATGGCCAATCCTTCAGGCGGCATAATAGAACTTCCGATAAAAGCAAATTTTCGAGAAGGTCTTTCGGTTCTTGAATATTTCATTTCTGCACATGGTGCAAGAAAAGGTCTTACAGACACGGCTTTGCGTACGGCTGACTCAGGATACCTTACAAGGCGTTTGGTTGACGTGTCCCAAGATATAATAATAAGGGAATGGGATTGCAGCGCTGATCTTGATGAAGCTCCGGGTCTTTGGGTTTCAGCCTTTCTTGACGGAAATGAAGTTATAGAAAGCCTTCAAGACAGAATAAGGGGACGTTATTCAGTTTTGGATATAAAAAATCCAAAAACAGGCGAAATAATTGTGCCTAAGGATACAATGATAAGTCCTGACCAGGCTGAACAAATTGAAAAAGCCGGGATAACGAAGGTGTTTATAAGAACAGTTCTCACATGCCGTTCAAGCATAGGCATTTGCTCAAAGTGTTATGGTGCAAACATGGCTAGCGGTCGTGCCGTTAGAATAGGAGAATCTGTAGGAATAATAGCCGCTCAGTCCATAGGAGAACCAGGAACTCAGCTTACAATGCGTACGTTCCATACCGGTGGTATAGCCGGAGACGATATAACGCAAGGCCTTCCGCGTGTTGAGGAGCTTTTTGAAGCAAGGAAACCTAAAGGCCTTGCTATAATTGCTGAATTTTCAGGGAATGTTACAATAAGCGACACGAAGAAAAAGCGTGAGGTAATAATTTCAAATTCTGTGACGGGAGAAACAAAGGATTATCTTATACCATACGGTTCACGCATAAAGGTTGCCGATGGCGACGCTGTTGAACCCGGAGATGAAATAACCGAAGGAAGCGTAAACCCTCACGATATACTAAAAATAAAAGGCTTAAGAGGCGTTCAGGACTATATGATTCAGGAAGTTCAAAGAGTATATAGGCTCCAGGGCGTTGAGATAAACGATAAGCACATAGAGGTTATTGTAAGGCAGATGCTTAAGAGAGTTAAAATTGAAGAAAACGGGGATTCTAATTTTCTTCCGGGCAGTCTTGTTGATTGGCTCGCGTTTGAAAACGAAAACGCAAGGCTTATTGAAGAAGGACTTGAGCCGTCAAAGGGTCAAAGGGTTCTTTTGGGAATAACAAAAGCATCACTTGCTACGGATTCTTTCCTTTCAGCAGCTTCATTCCAAGAAACGACAAGAGTTCTCACAGAAGCGGCGATAAAAGGTAAGGTAGACCCGCTTATAGGTCTTAAGGAAAATGTTATCATAGGAAAGCTTATCCCGGCTGGAACGGGCATGCAAAGATACCGGAACATAGATATCTTCCTTTCCGAAGAAAAAAAGGAAGAAGCAAAAACAGAACGCTAAACAGCGTTCTGTTTTTATAGAATAATATATTACGATATGAAAATAATACATTTTGGTAAGTATGCATTTAAAAAAAGCTTGGAATTCCGATGATAATAATAAAAATTGCTTGACAATCACGCTCCAAAATGGTAAACTTTTTGAGTATTTGAGTTGGAGGCATAGATATGCCTCTAGTTAAAGTGCGTAAATTTGCAAAAGCAGAGTTTGTATTTATTTTAAAAAGGAGGTGTAATTTTAAATGCCAACATTCAACCAGTTAGTAAGAAAAGGCAGAACAACGGTAGAAAAGAAATCAGCGGCCCCTGCTCTTCAAAAAGGCCTTAATTCTCTTAAAAAGAGGACTACGGATATTTCGTGCCCGCAGAGGAGAGGCGTTTGTACAGCTGTTAAAACTTCTACTCCCAAAAAGCCTAACTCGGCTTTAAGAAAAATCGCTAGGGTTCGCCTTACAAACGGTATCGAAGTTACAGCCTATATTCCAGGCGAAGGTCATAACCTTCAGGAACATAGCGTTGTTTTAATCAGAGGAGGCAGGGTTAAAGACCTTCCCGGTGTTCGTTACCATATCGTAAGAGGAACGCTTGATACTGCCGGCGTTGCAAAAAGGATGCAGGCCCGTTCAAAATACGGAGCAAAACGTCCGAAAGCAGGGAAATAAACAAATTATTTTGTGCCTTATTAAAATAAAATACAGCAATCTGCTTAGCTTGATTGATATATTGTAATAATAAGGCATGTGACGTGCATTAAAAGCGCGAAGTACCTATGATAGAATTAATGTTAAGGAGGGAAGTAACGTGCCAAGAAAAGGTCATGTTGTAAAAAGAGAAGTTTTGCCTGATCCTTTATACAAGAGTAAGCTGGTTACAAAGCTTATAAACAGCATTATGCTTGATGGTAAAAAAGGAGTTGCGCAGAGGATAGTATATGGAGCCTTTGATAAAGTGGCAGAAAAAACAGGAAAAGATCCGCTTGAAGCTTTTGAAGAAGCTTTAAACAATATTATGCCTGTTCTCGAAGTTAAAGCCCGCCGTGTGGGCGGAGCAACATATCAGGTTCCGATGGAAATAAGACCCGAAAGAAGGCGTACATTAGGCCTTCGTTGGTTAACTCTTTATAGCAGAAAGCGTGGAGAAAAAACAATGGTTGACAGGCTTGCCTTAGAAATTATGGATGCCTTAAACAACACGGGAGCTGCAATTAAGAAAAAAGAAGAAACACACAAAATGGCAGAAGCAAACAAGGCTTTTTCCCATTACAAGTGGTAATATATTGTTTTTTATCAAAGAGTTTTATGTTTTTTTGTCCTTTTGTTTTTAAAGGACGTAATTCCAACAAAAAGCATATGCTTTTTGTTGGAATGAGTATTAAAAGGAGGAATATTTTGTGTCAGACAGAGCGTTTCCGCTTGCCAGAACTAGGAATATAGGTATCATGGCTCATATAGATGCGGGTAAAACAACTCTTACAGAGCGCATCTTATTTTATACGGGCCGTAACTATAAAATGGGTGATACCCATGAAGGTACAGCTACAATGGACTGGATGGAGCAGGAACAGGAAAGAGGTATAACCATTACTTCTGCAGCAACAACCTGCCAATGGCAAGAAAACAGGATAAATATAATAGATACACCCGGGCACGTTGACTTTACAGTTGAGGTTGAAAGAAGCCTTAGAGTTTTAGACGGGGCTGTATGCGTTTTTTGTGCAAAGGGAGGGGTTGAACCGCAGTCTGAAACTGTTTGGAGACAGGCTGATAATTATAACGTACCGAGAATGGCTTTTGTAAATAAGATGGACATAATGGGAGCAGATTTTTATAATGTTGTAAGCATGATAAAAACAAGGCTTGGAGCAAACCCACTTCCGCTTCAGCTTCCCATAGGCGCCGAAAGCGATTTTGTCGGTCTTGTGGATCTTATAACAATGAAGGCATATCTTTATGATGAAGATGATTTAGGCAAAGATGTTCATGAAGTTGATATACCTGAAGACATGCAAAGCCGCGCCAAAGAATATAGGAATTCATTAATAGAGACAGTAGCAGAAACAGATGAAACCCTGATAGAGAAATACCTTGAAGGTAAAGAAATTTCAAATGATGAATTAAAGGCAGCCATAAGGAAATCTTGTATAGCTTGTGAGCTTGTTCCGGTGTTCTGCGGTTCTGCGTATAGAAATAAAGGCGTTCAAAAACTTCTTGACGGCGTTATAGACTATATGCCCGCACCAATTGATATTCCTTCAATAAAAGGCGAGGATCCAGTTACAGGCAATATGATTGAAAGACACTCCTCAGACGAGGAACCTTTTTCAGCCCTTGCTTTTAAAATTATGAATGATTCTTATGTTGGCAAGCTGGCATTTTTTAGAGTTTATTCGGGAGTTTTAGAATCAGGATCATATGTTTACAACTCAGTTAAAGGCAAAAAAGAACGTGTTGGACGTATCCTTCAGATGCACGCAAACCATAGGGAGGAGATAGGCAAGGTTTATGCGGGAGATATTGCTGCTGCCGTAGGCCTTAAGTTTACAACAACAGGAGATACGCTTTGCGATGAGGATAAAGAAGTAATCCTCGAATCAATGGTATTCCCGGAACCAGTTATATCTGTTGCCATAGAACCTAAAACAAAGGCCGGCAGAGATAAAATGGGGATTGCCCTTGCAAAGCTTGCAGAGGAAGACCCGACATTTAAGACTTATACGAACCAAGAAACAGGGCAGACAATTATCTCAGGAATGGGAGAGCTTCATCTTGAAATAATCGTAGACCGTCTCTTAAGGGAATTCAAGGTTGAAGCAAACGTAGGAAATCCACAGGTTGCATATAAAGAAACATTCCGTAAGGCTGTGGATGTTGAAGGCAAATATATTCGTCAGTCAGGCGGACGCGGACAATATGGGCATTGTAAGGTTAAATTTGAGCCTATCCCTACAAGTTCGGATTCTAACTATGAGTTTGTTAACGCAGTTGTAGGCGGAGCTATTCCTAAGGAATATATTCCGGCTATTGATAAAGGCATTCAGGAAGCAATGTTAAGCGGCATTTTAGGCGGATATCCCGTTTTAGGCGTTAGAGCCGAAGTTTATGACGGAAGCTACCATGAAGTTGACTCTTCTGAAATGGCATATCAGATTGCAGGTTCCATGGCTTTTAAAGAAGCTATGAGAAAAGGAGATCCTGTTTTGCTTGAGCCTATAATGAAGGTTACAGTTTCTGTTCCTGAAGATTATATGGGTGACGTTATAGGGGATATAAATTCAAAGCGCGGACGCATCGAAGGAATGGAAGCAAGAAACGGCGTTCAGATTATACATTCTTTTGTTCCGCTTGCAGAGATGTTTGGTTATTCGACAGACCTTCGCTCAAGAACACAGGGTAGAGGAACATACGTTATGGAAGTTGACCATTATGAGCAATGCCCGAAGTCTGTTCAGGAGAAAGTGCTCTTGGGGAAAGCCTGATAATATTTGTACCGCCTATTGCAATAAAAGGTAAAATTTAATATAATATTTTTTAGTAAAAATAAAATTAATGCCGAGAAGGCTAAGCTTTTAGATAAAATTAAAGGAGGATTTTTAATAATGGCTAAACAAAAATTCGAAAGAACAAAACCCCATGTTAATATTGGAACAATAGGACACGTTGACCACGGCAAAACAACTCTTACTGCCGCTATAACAAAAACTCTTAATATGAGACTTGGCCTTGGAGAGGCAGTTGCTTTTGATATGATCGATAAGGCTCCGGAAGAAAGAGAACGTGGAATCACAATTTCAACAGCACACGTTGAGTATGAGACAGCAAAAAGACATTATGCTCATGTTGACTGCCCAGGTCATGCTGACTATGTTAAAAACATGATTACAGGAGCTGCCCAGATGGATGGCGCTATATTAGTTGTTGCTGCAACAGACGGACCTATGGCTCAGACAAGAGAGCACATTCTTCTTTCCCGTCAGGTTGGCGTTCCTTATATTATTGTTTTCATGAACAAATGCGATATGGTTGATGACGAAGAACTTCTTGACCTTGTTGAGATGGAAGTTAGAGAGCTTTTAAGCGAGTATGAATTTCCGGGAGACGACATTCCGATTATCAGAGGTTCGGCTTATCAGGCGCTTCAGGATCCTATGAGCAAATGGGGTGACGGAATTATTGAATTAATGGATGCAGTTGACAATTACATTCCTGAACCACAGCGTGATAAAGACAAGCCTTTCCTTATGCCTGTTGAGGATGTATTTTCAATTACAGGACGTGGAACAGTTGCAACAGGTAGAGTTGAACGTGGAACAGTAAAAATCCAGGAAGAAGTTGAAATCGTTGGTCTTTCAGACGAAACACGCAAGGTTGTTGTAACAGGCGTTGA
Source organism: Lachnospiraceae bacterium (assembly GCA_034925905.1). GTDB lineage: Bacteria > Bacillota > Clostridia > Lachnospirales > Anaerotignaceae > JAYFRL01. Next base: position 17,444 of record JAYFRL010000019.1, read on the forward strand.
AATGTTCAGGAAACTTCTTGACTTTGCTCAGGCAGGAGACAACATTGGCGTATTGCTTCGTGGCGTTCAGAGATCAGAAATAGAAAGAGGACAGGTTCTTGCAAAACCAGGTTCAATTACACCTCATACAAAGTTTAAGGCTCAGGTTTACGTTCTTACTAAAGAAGAAGGCGGACGCCATACTCCTTTCTTTAATAACTATAGACCTCAGTTCTATTTTAGAACAACAGATGTTACAGGAATCATTTCTCTCCCAGAAGGAACTGAAATGTGTATGCCTGGAGACAACATCGAAATGACAATCGAGCTTATAACACATATCGCTATGGAAAAAGGTCTTCGCTTTGCTATCCGTGAAGGCGGAAGAACAGTTGGAGCAGGCTCTGTTATTGATATTATCGAATAATATAACAACATAAAAAGGCACAGAGAAATCTGTGCCTTTTTGGCATATAAGATATTACAACAATGGAGGTGCTTTGTTTGAAAATAGCTGTATTGGGAATGGGAGGCATTGGCGGAGTTGTTGGCGCGGTTATGGCAAGGAAATTTGATGACATTTATTTTATAGCCAGAGGCAAAACCCTTGAAGCCATAAAAGATAAAGGGCTTATCCTTAAATCCGAGGTTTTTGGTGATTTTTCCGTAAAACCAAAGCTTGCAAGCGACAATCCGAGTGAGATAGGTCCTGTTGACGTACTTATAATTTCAACTAAAGGATATGGGCTTGAGTCTGCTTTAAAGCAGTATGAAAACATAATAACGGAAGATACAATAGTTCTTCCTCTTTTGAATGGAGTTGCTGTTTCCGACGACTGTGAGAAGATACTTAATAAAAAAGCACAATATGCCGACGGAAGCATATATATATTCGCAAATATTGTTGAACCGGGCAGTATAGTTCATGTTGGTAAAATTTGCAAGATAGTGTTTGGCTTTAAGAATGGAAGAGACTGTGAAAAGGCCAGAAAACTTGCCGAGATGCTTACAAGTGCAGGTATAGCAACTGAATTTTCAAACAATGTGATGGTTCCGGTTTGGGATAAATACATTATGATGTGCGGGAACAGCTGCGTTTTTTCATATTTTGAATGTACGGCGGGAGAAGTGAGAAAATCTCCTGAAAAATATGAATTTATAAAGGATGTCTACACTGAGCTTTCTGACATAGCAAAATTAAAAGGCATAAATATTTCCAAAGATATTGTAGAGCATCATTTGAATGTTTTCAATAATCTTCCAGATAGCACTATAACTTCGTTATACAGGGATTTGAAAGATAATAATCCAAACACCGAATTTGAATCCATAATAGGAAAAGCAGCGAGAATGGCTGATGAGGTTGATATTCCTGCCCCGTGCGTGAAAAAAGCATACGAAAAATACGAAACAAGATAAAATAAAAAGCAGCTTAATAGCTGCTTTTTTTATAGGCTTTTTTCTTTAAGCTTTGCGTTTATTTCGCCAGCGGCTTTTAAAAGGTTCTTGGATATGCTTTTTACAGCTTCATCGTGCATCCTTGTTATAGGCCCTGAAACGCTTACCCCGCCTATTGGTTTCCCGCTAGAGTCAAATATGGGAGAGGCAACGCAGAAAAGCCCAAGCTCAAATTCTTCTCTATCATATGAAAGGTGGGTTTCCTTTATTTTGGGGAGTTCTTTTAATATAGATTCCTTGCTTGTAAGGGTATTTTTGGTAAATTGTTCATATTTTATTGAATCGAGTATTCCAAGTACCTCTTCTTCGGGCAAAAAAGCGAGGATTGATTTTCCAACGGCTGTGCAGTGTATAGGAAGATGCTGTCCTTCTTTTGTGCATATTCTCATTGAATGGGAGCTTTCCTGCTTTTTGATGTATAATACATAATTCCCGTCTCTGATTACGAGATTAACAGTTTCCTGGGTATATTTTGCAAGCTCGTCAACATAAGGGCTGGCAATATGTTTAAGGTCAAAATTAACCAAAAGACCAAGCTGAAAAACGGCGAATCCAAGATGGTATTTCCCCGTTTCTTCGTTTTGTTCCAAGAAATTATTTTGCTCAAGGGTTCTTATAAGTCCGAAAACGGTACTTTTATTTAAACTGAGCATTTTCCCTATTTCTGTTCCTCTCAATTCGGCGTGCTTTTCAAAGCATTTTAAAATATTTATTGCACGTTCAACCGATTGTATGTTTACTGTACCCAATTTTAAATCTCCTTCTTTAAGAATAAAAACAGTATACCCCAAAAAATAAAAACAATCAATAGTTGTACTATAATATAGCAATATTTACAAGGCTTTATAGCACATCAGACATTAACCAAAGGGTTTAAATAAAAATTCCCAAATTATACATATAATGCTATAACTGCGACAATTACGGAGAATAACGCTAAAAGGCAAGCTTTATTTTTTAAATTTTCATTAAAGCTGCCATATGTATTTTAGTTTACGACATTTTATGTTAAAATAATCTATACAAAAAAACGGAGGAGGATATAAAAATGAATAAAATAAGCAAAAGCACAGGAGTGCTCTTAACCGGAATAATATGCTTGTCACTTTCAGTAGTTGGGGTTGCCTCGGGAGCGGAGCCTGGAGACGCTTCGGATCCTCTTGTTTCAAAAAGTTATGTTGATTCCAAAATAAGTGAAACTTTAAGCGGACTTTCTTCGTCTAACCTATCTGAAGACGAAATAGTAAATGAAGTGTTAAGCAAAGTAAATTCCGCTTCAGCTGCTCAATATGTGCCTGTAAGCGCTTCTGCCGGTTCTATAGTAATAGGAGGAGAAGGCACTGAAATAATACTTAGAAGCGGAGCTGGCATCGGATATGTTATAGGTAGTGACGGAATGGTTGATGCGACAACAGGAGCCGATGTTAAGAACGGAACAGGAATAGAGAAAAACCATATGCTTATTGTTCCCAGAAATGACGGACGCGGTGTTAAGGTAACAAGCGATGCATGGTTTATAATTAAAGGAACTTATAATATACTCAATTGATGTGTTAAAACCTAGGAGTGGTAAAATGACAAAATGTTTTAAATATAAAAAAACACTTGCTGCGGCTTTAGTTTTTGCCATGGCATTAGGCAGCGTTCCTGCATATGGTGCAACAAAGCTTTATGAACAAAAAGAAAGCGAGATAATAACAAAGGGAGTTACATATGAATATAACCACAGGTTAACCGACAGCGGCTGGCAAAACATATATGCCCTTAAAGTAGACCCTTCAGCTGATAACATTAAAATTGCCCCGGTTGAATCTTCAAAGGAAGTAGGTTTAAAAGAGACGGTTTTAAACCTGCTGAAAGGAACGGGAGAAGATGCGATTGCCGGAGTTAACGGAGACTTTTTCGGTCTTTCAGGCAACTATTCAGCGTCTTTCGGTCTTGTTGTAGACGAGGGAGAGCTTGTTTCTGCCGGAACCGATAAAAATATAGATTCCAATGATTATGCCACGTTTTTTATGGATTCCGCAGGCAATCCATTTATAAATTTCTTTAAATTTACCGCGGATTTTTATTGCGGGACAGGTTATCTTGAGCTTGCTTCAGTTAATAAAGTTACGGAAATGAAATATCCTATGTGTATCACATACCCAACCTTTTCAGATACAGCAGCGCTTGACAAGCGTTTTACAGGTCTTGTTAAAATAGTTGTTGAAGATGAATTGATATCTTATATTTCAAATGAGGGAGAAACTGTATCTGTACCGGAGGACGGGTATGTTGTAGTTTTAAACAGCCAAAAAGCGACGGATTTTTTGCCATATGCAGAGCTTGGCAAAGCAGCAAGCCTTGTTTTAAACGGAAGCTATGATTTAACTAATATTGAAACGGCCATAAGCGGGGGAGGCACAATTCTTGTTGACGGCGTTGAGCCTTCTTACCCGGGAACAGTTGTTTCAGGCCGCCAACCAAGGACAGCAATAGGCGTAACTAAAGATAATCAGATAATACTTATGGTTGTGGACGGAAGAGGCGAAAGCATAGGAGCAACCCAAAGTGAAATGGCAGCTCTTATGAAGGAATATGGAGCCGTTAATGCAATGCATCTTGATGGAGGCGGGTCTTCCACAATAACTGCCAAAACCATAGATGATGAAAGTTTAGAGGTTAAAAACATTGTCTCAGACGGAGCGGAGCGAAAGGTTATAAGCTCTCTTGGGATTTTTAATACATCTACATTTAAAAAACTTAGCCAAATAAGGCTTCTCCCCGAAGCCACAAGGGTTTTCACGGGAGAAAAAGTTTCTTTAGACCTTAAGGGCTATGACGAATATTATAATAAAATAACCATACTCCCCGGGCAGGCAAGCTTTAGCTCGTCAGATTCAAAAGGGGTATTTTCAAACAATATCTATATACCGAATGCAGCGGGCAAGGTTACTTTAACCGCTACATATGGCAAATACACTTCATCTGAAGATATAAATGTTATGCAGCTTGTGGCAGTTGAACCTGAAAAGGATACTCTCTACCTTTCGGTTGGCGAATCCGAAACGATAAGCTTAAACGGAATAAGCAGTGAAGGATATAGGGCAAAGCTTTCAAAAATCCCGATATATGAAATATCAGACTCAAACCTCGGAAGCTTAAACGGTAATATTTTCACAGCGCTTAAAGAAGGCTCGGGTTATATAAAATGTACTGTGGACAGCAAGGTTTGCTATGTTAAGTTTACAATTGGAGGAACAAAATCAGAGATTGCAAATTTTGCAAATATTTCGGATGTAAGTTTTTCAAGCTATCCTTCTAATGTTACAGGAAGCATTGAAAAAGATTCAGAAGGCATAACCCTTAAATATAACACATTTACTTCAGAACAAACCCAGGCGGCATATGTGAATTTCAACAGTCTTTCACTAGGCAATCCATTTTCGGTTGCTATAGGTGTTACGGGGAATGCTTCGGGGCATTGGATAAGGGGTAAAATAAAAGATTCTTTAGGCAGGGAATATATCCTTGATTTCACAAGGAATATGGATTTTAGCAACTATAAAGAGCTTACGGCTGAAATTCCTTCAGAAGTTTCATACCCTATAACCCTTCAAACATTATATGTTGCAGCTGTGGGGAACCAGAGCACAAGCCAATATTCCATAAAACTTAAAAATATATCAGGAATTATACCTTATGCAACACCTTCTGTTCCTGCGGCAGATGCGCTTGTGGATTCAATGCAGGTTGATTTAAGCAAGGTTAGCGGAGGGAGCCTTATTTCAATCGCAGGCACGGTTAAAAGCGAGGCTGCAAAAGAAAAAGATAACTACACGAGTGCCAGAGCCGCTGTAAACAATATGCTTCAAAAGGGAACAGACCTTATGATATATGCTGGGGCAAGCGATATTTCGGCTGCATCCTCCGTAGACACAATAAAATACAGCGAGGGTTTTGCTTCTTATGATAAGGATAATGTTACGTTTATAACGCTTTCTGCATCAAAAGGAACATTAAGGCTTACAAATGCTTCACAGTGGCTTTATTTTAAAAATGCCGCCCTTGAATCAAACGATAAAAACATTGTATTTTTGATGGATAAAACCCCGGCCCATTTTTCAGATGCTTCAGAAATGGAGCTTTTCAGAAGTGCTTTAGGCAGTATAGTTGATTCCGGCAAAAATGTTTTCGTTGTTTCTTCAAGCGGGACATCCTTTTGGAACACAATAAAAGACGGCGTAAGATATATAAACCTTCCATCGCTTTGGAATGCGGACGGTTCGCTTAATACGAATTTTAGAATATTGGATTTCAAAGCAACCGAAGATAAGCTTTATTACGAAGTTAAAGGCTTATCTTGAGAGTATGACAAATAAAAATATCCGCCAAAAATTTATTTTGGCGGATATTTTTAATTATGTTTAAAGAAAGCATAAATAGTTTGTATTATGCAAAAATATGAGTTAATATATTAAATGACACTGAGCATTAATTTGCTTAAATGGTTATTTATGGAATCCCTTTAATAAGAGGTTTTATATGTCTGAGAGCTTGAAAAGCACAGCAAAAATTATAAGCTATATGATGGCTATAATGGTAATAGGCAAAATTTTAGGCCTTGTGAGGGAGCAGTTTTTTGCAGGGATATTTGGCATTACCATGGAAGCAAACGCATTTACTACGGCAAGCAGTATGCCCCGCAACTTTTTTGATGCTGTTTTTGCTTCCGCCATATCTTCAAGCTTCATACCCGTGTTTAATGAATATCTCGAAAAAAAAGGCAAAAAAGAAGCCTATTCCCTTGCAAATACGTTTATAACGGCGGTTTTTATTTTTACTATGCTTATAACTACTTTGGGGATTATTTTTGCCCCGCATTTAACGGCTTTTTTTGCGGATGGATATGATGAGGCAACCGCAAAGCTTTGTTCAAATCTTCTTATTGTGCTTTTCCCGACCGTTGTGTTAACGGGTATTGCTTATTCTTTTGTCGGCATACTCCAATCCTTGGATGAATTCAGCATACCTGCTGCTTTAAGCATAGTTTCAAACGGCATTATAATTTTGTATTTTATATTTTTCAGCAACCGTTTCGGAATATACGGTCTTGCGGTTGCTTTTCTAATAGGCTGGACAATGCAGATTGTAATCCAGATCCCATCTCTTTTTAAAAAAGGCTACTTTTTCAGACCTGATTTTTCTTTCAAGAGTGAAGGTATGAAAAAAATAATTTTTCTTATGCTGCCTGTTATGGTTAGCACATGGGTTCAGCCTATAAATATTTTTATAAATCAAAAGTTTGCTTCCAGGCTCTTTGAAGGTTCAGGTGTAACTGCAATAAATTATGCGAACACTATTTATACAATAACTGTTGGAGTTTTTGTGCTTTCGGTTGCAAATGTTATTTTTCCAAGGCTTTCAAGGCTTGCGACAAATGAAGAAAGCGGAGCTTATGTTAAAACCATAGGCCAAACCCTTAAATCCACAATGTATCTTTTAATTCCCATGACGGCAGGTTTAATTTCGCTTAGCACTCCTTTGATAAGGCTTGTTTATGAAAGAAACAGCTTCACGCCTTTTGCAACTGAAATAACTTCAAAGGCGCTTGTTTTTCTTTCAATAGGTATGCTTGGCTTTGGCTTCCAGACAATATTAAACAGGGCCTATTACTCTATGCAGAACGGGAAAATTCCTATGCTTTCAGGAGCAATAGCAATAGCCACAAACGCTATTTTGTGCGTTTTGCTTATAGATAAATTTGATATAGCAGGGCTGGCCATGGCATCTTCCGCTGCGGCTGTGGTTTCTGCAGTTGCACTTATAATTCCTCTCCAGAAAAAAATAGGCGGCATACTGACAAAAAGCTTTTTTATAGCTTTTTTTAAAATGGTTGCTTCAGCAGCTGTTATGTTCGGCGCTGTAAGCTTTTTAAGGGATATAATGCTTGAAAATCTTTCAAGGAATCTCATTTCGCAGCTTATAACTGTTTTTGCACCAACGGCAGCCGGGGTTTTAATATACTTTGGTTTAACATATGCTTTTGGAATTGAAGAGCCTAAACTCTTTGGAAAATATATTTTAAAAATACTTAAGAAAAATAATTAAAAGGTGATAGTATGTTTTCAGACAGTGCGGTAGTTAGTTTTTTTTCATATATAAACCGGTACTTTAAACAACAATTTGAAAAAAGCCGGCTTATAAGGGTGTTTTTAAAAGACAATCAAGATATAAATGTTTGGGAAGGCAGCATATTTCATAAGATGTATGAAGCATTGCTTTCTTTAATGACAAAACTTTTTAAAATCCTTGGATTAACCAAAACATTCGATGGAAGTATGTTTGCAAAACCTGTTTTATGGTGTGTTATGACGGCATTTTTTGCACCTATACTTCCGACAATGCTTGTGTTGGCTCTTGCCGCTTTGGGCTATATTTCACTTATGGTTGCTGTGTTTACAGGCAAGATTAAGCTTAAATACATGGCTTTGAATAAATATATATTCATATATGCCGGAATATATATTTTTTCAACCTTTGCATCTGTTGCTTCTAAAGGCAGCTTTTATGGCGGTTTGCTCACGGTGTTTTTCATACTGTTTTTTGTAGTTGTTGTCAACTCGGTTGAAACAAAAAGAGGGCTTTATGCTCTTATAATACTTTTTGTTGTTTCAGGGCTTTTTGTTTCGTTTTACGGTATGTATCAATATATGTTCCCAGATAAATTCAGCGGGCTTTGGCATGATGTTGATATGTTTGAATCAATACGCTTTAGGGTATATTCGACGCTTGGGAACCCGAATGTTTTTGGTGAATATCTTCTTTTAGTCATACCTTTTGCGGCAGGGCTTGTTTTAACCCGCAAAAAGTATATCGAAAAGCTCTTTTTTTTAGGTACTCTTGGAGTTATGATGCTTTGCCTGGTGCTTACTTATTCAAGGGGCTGCTATATAGGAGTTCTTATTTCGGCAGCTGTGTTTTTGGTGCTTTTGGACAGGCGTTTTATAATACTGGGGCTTTTGGGACTGTTAGCCTTGCCTTTTGTACTTCCCGAAGCGATAATAAACCGTTTTCTAAGCATAGGCAATATGTCTGATTCTTCGACAAGCTATAGGGTTTATATCTGGATGGGAACCATATCTATGCTTAAGGACTATTGGTTTTCCGGTATAGGCCCGGGTGAAGCCGCCTTTAATAAGGTTTACCCTGTTTATGCGTATAACAGCATAAGTGCGCCTCATGCGCATAATCTTTATCTTCAGATAATATGTGATGCAGGGATATGTGGCATAGCGGTATTTGCAGCCATAATATACCAATATTATAAAAGAATATCTATTTCCCTTTCAGGTCAAATGGAAAAGGGAAGAAGAATATTAATGATAGCTGCCGTTTCAGGGGTAAGCGGATTTTTAGTTCAAAGTCTTTTTGATTATACTTTTTATAATTACAGGGTTACGCTTACGTTTTGGATAGTGCTTGCTATAAGCATTCTTTTAGCTGATGACTCGTTAAAAGGCGGTGACATTTCTTGATAAGGGTTTTAAATATAATAAGTGACAGTAACATAGGAGGAGCCGGGCGCTGCCTTATAAACTATATAAAATATTCTGACAATAAAAATTTTGACATTTCGGTTGTAGTCCCAAAGGGAAGCTGCCTTAAAGAAGAAATAAGGGCACTTGGCGGACGTGTTATAGAAGCGGATATAGCTCCTGACAAATCTTTTGATATAGATTCGGTTTCAAAGCTTAAGAAAATAATAAAAGCTGAAAATCCTGATATAGTGCATACCCACGGAGCCCTTTCAGGGCGTATTGCGGCAAAGCTTTGCGGCAAGAAAATAGTATATACAAGGCATTCGGTTTTCCCCGTAAGCCCTAAGATAAAAAAGGGTATAGGGCGTTATTTAAATAAAACCATAAACGAATATTTTTCAAACGATATAATAGCAGTTGCGGAAGCGGCAAAAGAAAACCTTACGGAAGGCGGAATAAATCCCGGCAAGATAAAAGTCATATTAAACGGCGTTGAAAAGGTTGAAAAGTCCTGCAATGAAGAATGTGCCGCTATTAAAGAAAAATATGGAATAAAAGATGAATTTGTTATAGGCATAATGGCAAGGATAGAAGAAATAAAAGGACACATAAACCTGCTTGAAGCAGCAAAAATCCTTGTAGACGAGGGTAGAAAAATAAAAGTACTTATTATTGGCGAAGGCTCGTTTGAGGAAAAGGTTAGGCAAAAGGCAAAAGAGCTTGGAATTGATGATGTTGTTATTTTTACAGGGTTTATTCCAAATGTGAAATGCATACTCAGCATAATTGATGTTCAGGCAAACGCTTCATTTGGAACCGAAGCAACCAGCCTTGCTCTTCTTGAGGGCATGAGCATGGGTATACCCGCTGTTGTAAGCAACTATGGCGGCAACCCGCAGGTTATAACAAACGGCGAAAACGGATATGTATTTAAGCTTAAAGATAGCGTGGATATGGCAAAGCATATAGCTATTCTTATGGATAACAAAGAAAAGCTTGAATATATGCGTGAAAAATCGGCAGAAATTTTTGAGAAAAAATTCAGAGCCGATATATATGCAAGAAATATCGAAAAAGTATATAAAGACCTTATGACGTCTGAGAGGTGTATATAATGACTGCAAATAAAAAGTTTTTTGGATTGTTTAATCTGTTTGATATAGTAATAGTCGCAATTGTTTTGGTTTTGGCTTTTGGTGCCTATTTTTTCATGCACAAGGAAACGATTGTTGAAACAAAAAAACTTACCTATATGGTTGAGCTTAACGACCTTCCGGCGGGCTTTTCCGAAAACATACACATAGGAGATAAAGTTACGGATAATGTCAAAAATTATAATATGGGTACAGTTACAGACTTTAAAGCAGAAGCATATAAAAAGCTTACTGAGGACTATGAAACCGGGAAAATGGCAGACAGCATTGTACCAGACAGGGAAAGCGTAATCCTCACAATAGAAGCCAATGTAACGGAAAGTGAAAGCGATTTTAGAGTGGATGGCAATTTTCTTGTTAAAGCGGGACTTGTAGCAAACGTTAAAGGTCCGGGATATGCAGGAAGCGGTTTTATAATTAATATTAAAAGATAGGAGGTCCGAGGATGAAAATTTTAAACGAAAAAGGCAAGCTTTTTGGAATTATAAATGTTCTGGATTTTGCAGTAATAATTTTTGTTATTCTTTTGGTTCTTGGAGCCTATTATAAATTTGGTGTTTTGGGTAAGGCGGGTCAAAGTGCTTCCATGGAGCCTATTTCTTATACAGTTGAAATAAAAGAGGTAAGAGCTTATACAAAAGATAATATAATAGAAGGGGATAAGTTTTTTGATAAAACATCCGGCAATTGCATAGGGACGGTATCGGATATCCAGTATTCCAATTCTTATAAAAGCTGCCCGCTTTTGGATGGGAGTCTTGTTTCAGGTGAGGTCGAAAACCGCTTTGATGTTGTTGTTACAATTGAAGCGGAAGGAACAACGGATATTGAAGGCAGAAGCTATGTGAATAGGACATATGAACTTATAAAAGGCTCAACGAAGAAATTTACAACAAAGTATGTTGAATTTGAAGGCTCTGTTAAGGATATATTATAATTTATAGTACATTAGAAATTTTAGGGGTATCACATGAATAACAACCATAGGATTCTTATAACAACCATGAGTCTTGATATAGGCGGAGCTGAAACTCACGTTTTGGAGCTTTCAAAGGAGCTAAAAAACCGCGGTAATACGGTTATTGTCGCGTCAAACGGCGGAGTTTATGTTTCCGAGCTTGAGGCAAACGGGATAAAGCATTATGTTGTTCCTATCCATAAGAGGAATATATTGAAAATGATAAAGTCTTATTTTATGCTTAAGAATATAATTATTTCTGAGAGTATAGAAATAGTGCATTCCCATGCGCGTATACCGGGCTTTATATGCGGTTTTCTTTATAAAAAGCTTAACTTTGCTTTTGTTTCTACAACCCACGGTGTTTATTATACCGGGATGGGGCTTAAATATCTCACAAATTGGGGACAAAAAACAATAGCTGTCAGCGAGGATATAAAAGAATACCTTATAAAAGAATACTCTCTTAAGAGCAAGGATATTTTTTTAACTATAAATGGCATAGATACGGATGCTTTTTCACCAGATGCCGACAAGGAGTCTATAATAAAGGAATTTTCGCTTGGAGGTTCAAGGGTTGTTGCTCATGTTAGCCGTTTGGACGGGAAAAGCTCAACGGTTGCAAAACTTTTGATAGAAAGCGCTTATGGTCTTAAAAAATCCTTCCCTGATATAAAAATATTGATAGTGGGCTCAGGGACGGAATTTGACTCCATAAAAGCCCTTGCGGAGGAAACCAACAGAAAATTAGGCTCGGAATATATAATAATGACGGGCGGAAGGACAGACGTTGCCCAAATTTTAGCCGTTTGTGATATAGCCATAGGAGTAAGTCGTTCAGTCCTTGAAGCGATGGCAGAAGAAAAGCCGGTTATATTGGCCGGAAATGAGGAATATAATCAAGGCTTTATGGGAATTTTTAAACCAGACATGCTTAAAGAGGCTATAAAAGAAAACTTTTGCTGCAGAACATCTAAAAAAGTTACATCGAAGCTTATAGAAGAAGAAATAATAAACGCTATGAATATGAGCGCGGAAGAAAAAGAAATGCTTGGAAAATTCGGCAGAGAAGTCATTTTAAAATATTATTCGGTTAAAAATATGACCGATGATACAGAAAAGGCTTACGAGGCCGCTTTAAGGCAAAAGGCTATGCCGCAATACAATATACTAATGTCAGGATATTATGGGTTTAACAACTCCGGAGATGAAGCGATTCTTATTTCAATGCATAACAATATACAAAAGCTGGGAGACAATATGAATATTGTTGTGCTTTCAAACGACCCAGAAGGGACAAAAAGAAAGTATGACGTTGAGGTTGTTCATAGGTTTAAGTTTTTCAAGGTTATAAAAGCCATAAGAAACTGCGATGTGCTTTTAAGCGGAGGCGGGAGTCTGCTCCAGGATACAACCAGCACAAGGTCAATAATGTATTATCTTTCAATAATATTAACAGCTAAACTTTTCGGTAAAAAGGTTATGCTTTATGCAAATGGGATAGGTCCGGTTTCTAAAAAAACAAACAGATTTGCAGTTAAATGGGTTTTGAATAGGGTAAATATCATAACGCTAAGAGAAGAAAATTCGTATGACGAATTGCTGTCCATGGGCGTTAAAAACCCGAATTCTTTTGTAACTGCGGATCCTGTATTTACTATGGATGGAATAAGCAGGGAAGAAGCAAGGAGATTGTTTTTAAATGCCGGGGTTACTATGAACCGTCCTATTACCGGGATTTCTTTGAGAAGCTGGAAAAAGACGGAAGGATTTTTCGACGATATTGCAGTTTTGTGCGATTATATATATGAAAAATATGAAAGGGAAATAGTTTTTATAGTTATGCAGGAATCAAGAGACCTTGGAGTAAGCAAAAAGGTTCAATCAAAAATGAAAAATCCTTCGTTTATAATGAGTGGGAGCTGTTCTCCTTACGATATAATGGGAATGATAAGCATAATGGATTTTGTCGTTAGCATGAGGCTGCATACCCTTATATTTGCTGCAAGGCAAAAAGTTCCGCTTATAGGGCTCATTTATGACCCAAAGATAGAATATTATCTTGAAAAGCTTAAGATGCCTTCGGGCGGAAGGGTAACACAATTTAAAATTGAAAAGGCCATACAAATGGTTGATGATATGGTTTTAAATAAAGAAAAATATGTGCAGATACTTGCAGTAGCGGAAGAAGAGCTTGAAAAAAAAGCTCACGAAAACGAAAGATATCTTATGAAATTACTTGAGCAAAAGAGGTATGCGAAATGAGCAAACAAATTGAAGTTTTAAATGTACCTTTCGACGTTCTTAGCATGGAAGAAGCTGTGTCGAGAGTCATATCATATATGGATACAAATGGAAGCCATATAATCTGCACTCCCAACCCCGAAATAGTTATGGCTGCCGGAAGCGACAGAGAACTTATGGATATATTAAAAGCTGCAGATCTCGTTGTTCCCGATGGGGTTGGGATTGTGTGGGCATTGAAAAAGTCCGGCGGAGTTCATGTGCAAAGGATAGCGGGGTATGACCTTATTCAAAACGTATTTGCCAAAATAAAAAGCTCGGACAGAAGCGTGTATTTTTTTGGAGGCGCCCCGGGAGTTGCAGCGGATGCCGCAAGAGCTATGCAAAAGAAACATCCCGGACTTAAAATAGTTGGCACAAGGAACGGATATTTTACTGAAAGAGATGAAATAAAAATAATAGATGAAATAAAGAAGGCAAAACCTGATTTGCTTTTGGTTGGCTTGGGTTCTCCAAAGCAAGAAAAATGGATGTATAACAATTTGAGGCTTACGGGGGTTAAATCTGCCATAGGCGTAGGCGGAAGCTTCGATGTTATGTCGGGCAGGATTAAAAGAGCCCCGAAAATTTTTCAAAGACTTGGGCTTGAATGGTTTTATAGGCTCATAAAGCAGCCTGTACGTTTTAAGCGTATTTTAAAACTGCCGAATTTTGTGTTTAAGGTGATTTTTAGTCTTAAGTAGGGGGTTTTTATAATTTTAAAGAGGTGCTTGGCGTGAACAAAAATCTTTTGAAAGACTATCTGTTTATGGTTTTAGGCTCCACTCTTCTTGCTATAGGGGTAACGTGTTTTTATAGTGCAAACCATGTAGTTGTCGGGGGAGTAACGGGTATAGGAATAATTTTGGCGTATATATCAAAAAGCTTTTGGGGTTTTGAAATACCGCTTTCTGTTACAAACATTGTTTTCAATATTCCTTTGTTTTTTATGGCTTATAAAGTTATGGGCTTTGAACGCCTTAAAAGAACGATTTTTGCAACGCTTTATTTTTCACTGGCTTTAGCCATAGCTGAATACTTACCTGTTCTTAATGATAATCTTATGCTTGCCGCAATATTCGGAGGAGCTTTTTCGGGTATAGGTCTTGGCTTTGTTTTTAGAGGAATGGGAACGACAGGCGGGGCAGACCTTGCTGCTTCTATAATACACAGGTATTTAAAGCATATATCAGTTTCAAAAATACTTTTATTTATAGACACTTGTATTATACTCCTTGGATTATTTGTGTTTGGCGCCGAAAGAACCATGTATGCAATTATAGGCATATACATTTCTACAAAATGTATAGACGCTATACTTGAAGGGATGACATATTCAAAAGCCGCTTTTGTAATAACGAGCAAAAAAGAAGAAATATCGGAAGCGATATTTAATTCAATGCGCAGAGGGGTAACTGCCTTAAATGCAACAGGAATGTATACGGGAGAAGATAAAAGTGTTATCATGTGTGTTTTTTCACAAAAAGAAATAGCAAGATTTAGGGATGCTGTTAGAAATGCTGATAAAGATGCTTTTATATTTATCACAGATGTTAAAGAGGTGCTGGGCAAGGGCTTTGTTTATATGGAATAGTGTGTTTTATTTTGACAATTTAACAATGAATTTATAACAAAATATTGCACAAAACCATGAAACTGTATTTTAAAAATTAAAAATATTAAGAAAATGTCATTTTTAAAATAAATTCTCTTTATTTTTTTGTTATTATGTTATAAAATATATTAAGTGTGCTGAATAAAAAATTGTTGTAAAAATTTTATTTTGAAAAAAATCTCGGATTTTTTCAGCAAAAGCAAAGAAAAATTATATGTTTTATATAACTCCAGAAAATATAAGAGCATTTAAACGCTAAGTTTTTTGTATATTTTTTAGGGGTTTGGGCGTAATTATCTAAATATACAAAGGGTTCTGGGTTTCCTGGATTTAAAAAAATTGAGCGGGGTGAATTTATGATTTCTAATCAAATTCTTCAAAACACAATTGACGGGCTTAAAAATATTACCCGAAGAGAACTTAGCATTGTTGAAAAAGAAGGAAAGATTATAGCGACAACAGAAGAAGCCATGATAGCAAAGCAGATTGACGCGGTTGAAAATTTCGTCTTATCTCCGGCAGAAAGCCAACTTATAATGGGATATCAATATTTCAAAATATATGATAATGGTATTCCGGAATATGTTGTCCAGGTTAAAGGCGAAGATGAAGAGGGCTATAGAATAGGTAAAATAGCTGCTTTCCAGATACAAAGCCTTCTGGTGGCGTATAAAGAGAGATACGATAAAGATAACTTTATTAAAAATCTTCTTTTGGACAATCTTCTTTTGGTTGACATTTATAGTCGGGCAAAGAAACTCCACATTGAAAACAATGTAAGGCGTATCGTTTATCTTATAGAAACAGATATAGATAAAGATATGAATGTTGTTGAGGTTGTAAGAAATATATTCCCTTCAAAAACAAAGGATTTTGTTACTGCCGTTGATGAGCGCAGCATGATTTTGGTTAAAGAGCTCCGCGATAAAGAAACTATGGAAGAAATTGAAAAGATTTCAAAGGCAATAGCAGATACGTTAATCAACGAATCAGGCAACAAAACTTATGTTTCAATAGGAACCATTGTATCTGATTTAAAGGATGTTTCGCGTTCTTATAAAGAAGCCAAAATGGCCCTTGAGGTTGGCAAAATATTTGAGAGCGACAAAAATATTATAAACTATGAATGGCTTGGAATAGGCAGGCTTATATATCAGCTTCCGCTTCCGCTTTGCAGAATGTTTATAAAAGAGGTTCTCCATGGGCTTACAATTGATGATTTTGATGATGAAACCCTTGCAACCGTAAATAAATTCTTTGAAAACAATCTAAATGTTTCCGAAACTTCAAGACAGCTTTATATCCATAGAAATACGCTGGTATATAGGCTTGATAAGCTCCAGAAGATGACAGGTCTTGACCTTAGGAATTTTGATGATGCCATTATTTTCAAGATTACATTAATGGTCAGCCGGTATATGATATATATGGATAAGATGTCCTATTGAGCTTAATTTTTAAATGATAAGAACTGAAAGGACGATTATTTTGATCAGACTTAGAAACGTGACAAAAACATATCCGAACGGTTCATGTGGCGTGAGCGGTGTCACTATAAACATTGAAGAGGGAGAATTTGTTTTTATAGTCGGTTCAAGCGGCTCAGGCAAATCAACTCTTGTAAGGTTGTTGCTTAAGGAGCTTGACCCAACCGATGGCGAAATATTTATAAATAAAACAAACACGGTTACGTTGCCAAGAAAAAAAATTCCGTGCCTTAGGCGTAATTTAGGCGTTGTTTTTCAGGATTTCAGGCTTTTGCCAAACAAAACAGTTTATGAAAACATCGCTTTTGCCATGCGAGTTATTGAGGCGCCTTCAAGAATTATACGCCGAAATGTACATACCGTTCTTGCGCTTGTTGGTTTATCTCAAAAAGCAAAATCATACCCTAATCAGCTTTCCGGCGGGGAGCAGCAAAGAGCTGCTCTTGCGAGGGCAATTGTAAATAACCCTCCTATACTTATTGCAGATGAGCCCACGGGAAATCTTGACCCGGAAACGGCATGGGATATTATGACCCTTTTAGACGAGATAAACAAAAGAGGGACAACTGTTGTTATTGCCACGCATGCAAAAGACATTGTAGACGCTATGCAAAAAAGAGTTGTCACCTTGTCTAATGGGAAGGTTGTAAGAGACATTAGAAAAGGTGGGTATAGTGATGAGATTTAGCTCTTTGAAATATTTGCTTAAAGAAGGCGTTTCGGGGCTTTTTATGAACCGCCTTATGACAATTGCGTCAATAGCAGTTGTTTCAGCGTGTATACTGATAATGTCTTTTTCATACTGTGTTATAACAAATATAAACTATGTTTTAAAGCAACTTGAGGAATCAATAGGTATTGAAGTATTTTTGGATTCCAATTATACAGCCGAAGAAATAAATAAAATAAACGATGAAATCTCCAAAATAGAACACATAACTCAGGTTGTTTATGTTTCTCCTTCCGAAGCTTTGGCCCAGCTTAAAGATGAATGGGATGCAGATGATGTTTTGGAAGGCTTTAATGAAGAAAACAATCCTTTGTCTCATTCTTTTGAGATAAAGATTGATAATATTAAAAACCAGAGCAAGGTTTTAGATGCCCTTAACCAAATAAAAGACATTAAAAATATAACCCATGCTCAGGGGGAAGCAGAAGTTCTTTTGAAAGTAAATAAATTAATCACAATAGCCGGTGGATTAACAATATTAATTTTGGCTATTATTTCTGTTGTTATTATTTTCAACACAATAAAGATTTCTGTTTATACAAGAAAAACCGAGATAAATATAATGAAATATGTTGGTGCTACGGATTGGTTTATAAGATGGCCGTTCCTTATAGAAGGTATTTTTATAGGCTTTATAGGCTCTGTAATACCTATGCTTATAAGCTGGCCTTTGTATGGGAAAACAATAAGCGTTCTTTATGAATATCTGCCAATACTTAAAAATATAGTTACATTCCGTTTTGGCTCGGATATTTTTTCAGTACTTATTCCTGTGTCTTTTGCAGCAGGGATATTGCTTGGAGTTGTAGGAAGCGCGTCTTCAATCCGAAAACATTTAAATGCATAAGGAGGCGTGACAAGAAAGAATGAAGAAAATTGTTCTTTGTTTAACCATAGCTTCTTTGATGTTTGGCAGTATGAATATTTCTTCTGCGCTTGGGAACTCTTTGTCAGATCTTCAAAATAGGCAAAACAACCTTTCAAGCCAAAAGAAAGATGCGCAAAGCGAGCTTGAAGATATAAAAGGTCAGCAAAAGAGTGTTCAGGAAGAGCTTAACGATTTGGATGTTGAGTTTACAGCAGCAAACGATGCTTTGAATGAAACGGAGCTTAAACTTGACGAAACTAATGCAAGGCTTGAAGAAGCACAAAAGAATCTTAGCGAGGCACAAAATAAGAAAGATGCGCAAATGGAATCTTTCAGCAACAGAATAAGTTTTATATATGAAAACGGCTCTATAGGCTATCTTCAAATTATTTTTGAGGCAAAGAGTTTTAATGATATGCTTCGACGGATGCAATATGTAAAAGACATAATGTCATATGACGAAACTCTTCTTGAAGAGCTTAGGGAAACGGAAGCAACAATAAAAAAACAAACTGAAAACATAGAAAAAGAAAAGCAGGGGATACAAACCCTTGCAGATAAACAATGGGAAGAGACCCAGAAGCTTTCAAAGCTTGTTTCACAGAAAAAGCAGACCATAGAACAATTTAATAGCGATGCTAAGAAAAAAGAACAATATATAGCAGCACTCGAAGCCTCAAGCAATGAAGTTGCAAGGCTTATTATCGCAGCAACTGCAAATGACAATTCGGGCTATGTTTATACAGGCGGCCAGCTTAATTGGCCGATTCCTTCAAAACCGGCTGCTTCTTCAAGCATAAGCAGCGGATATGGCACAAGAACCAGCCCCGTTGGCAGAGGAACAGAATTCCATACCGGATATGATATTCCGGCAAGCTATGGGGCAGATATAGTTGCAGCAGAAGCCGGAACGGTTATAACTGCAGGTTGGGTAAACGGATATGGGTATACGGTTATAATAAACCACGGCGGAGGGCTTACTACTCTTTATGGACACAATTCCAAGCTGGTTGTGGCCGTCGGGGATAAGGTTACAAGAGGTCAGGTTATCGCAAAATGCGGAAGCACAGGCTGGTCTACCGGAAACCACTGCCATTTTGAGGTTCGTGTTAATGGTAAGCATACAAATCCTGGACCGTATTTAGGAGTAAAAAATGTTGCATATTAATAAATTTTGGCAAGCCCTGTGAAAAAACGGGGCTTTGCTTTGTAGTATAATATATATTCCCTGGTAATAGAATATAAAATAAGTTTCGGGGAGATGAAATTTTTAATGGACAAAAAAACATTTATAAAAGGCGTTGTAGTAGGCATAGGTTCAGTAGCTTTATTATTTACGGGTGTAATTGGGTTTAAAACTATAAATGCATGTTTTGGAAACAATAGTTTTCTTCCGAGTGAAAAGGTTAACGCCATTTCAATGGTGCTTGATAAGTATTATGTTGAAGATATAGACACAGAGAAAATGGAAGAAGGCATGTATAAGGGGTTTGTATCCGCTTTGGGAGACCCTTATACCATTTATCTTAGCAAAGCTGAGCTTGAAAGCTTTTATGAGGATAATGAAGGCTCCTTTATAGGTATAGGCGTTGAAGTAACCGTTGATAAGGAAGATATGAAAATAACGGTTGTAACTCCCATCCCTGGCAGTCCTGCGGAGACGGCCGGAATTTTATCGGGTGATAAAATTATAAAGGTAAATGGTGTTTCTGTCAGCGGGAATGAATTAAGTGATGCCATTTCCACAATAAGGGGCGAAGTAAATACAGATGTAACTGTAACAATATATAGAGAGTCAACAAGAAATACCTTTGATGTTACATTGACAAGAAGCAATATCAGCGAATCAACTGTAAAATATGAAATGAAGGACGGGAACATAGGTTATATAAAAATAAGCCAGTTTAAGAAAAATACTTACGACCAGTTTATAGAGGCTTATAATGATTTAAACAATATGGGCCAAAAAGGTCTTATTATAGATTTGAGAAATAATCCAGGAGGTCTTTTTGATGTGGTTGGTAATATTACCGATGAGCTTGTTCCGGAAGGCACTTATGTTTACACAATAGACAAACAAGGCACCAGAGTTGATAAGGAGTCAGATGCGGAGTGTATAAATATCCCGCTTTGCTTGCTTGTTAACGAAAACAGCGCAAGCGCTTCGGAGATACTTTCAGGTGCTGTCCAGGATATGGGTGTGGGAAAACTTGTTGGAACTAAAACCTTTGGGAAAGGTCTTGTTCAAGGTATATATCCCCTTGGGGACGGAAGCGGTATAAAAATAACCATACAAAAATATTATACACCTAGAGGAGTTTGCATACAGGGTGAAGGAATAACTCCAGATTATATAGTTGAGCTCCCCGATACCATTTCAAACCCATTGCTTATTAGCCCGGAAGAAGATATCCAGCTTCAAAAGGCTGTTGAAGTTATAAGCTTAAGTATTAAAAAATAAACTAAAAGACGCTTTTCAATTGAAGGGCGTCTTTTTATGTAAGAAATTTAAAAATGTTCATAATTTTTACAATATTCTTTTACATTATGTTTTTTTCATGTATAATATAATTAATGTTGTATTTTATACTATCTTTGGCGCTTGAAGGAGAATTTTATGTTTAATTTTTTTAATTTTGGTGAAAACATAGGCATCGACCTTGGCACGGCTTCCGTAATAGTGTACGTAAAAAACAAAGGAATAGTACTTAGAGAACCTTCCGTTGTGGCGATAGACAAAGATACGAACACCATACTTGCCGTAGGAGAGGAAGCCAGGCTTATGCTTGGGAGAACCCCTGGCAATATTATAGCAATAAGACCTTTGCGCAAAGGAGTTATCTCAAACTATGATATAACGGAAAAAATGCTTAAATATTTTATTGAAAAATCGACAGGTAAACGCACATTTATAAGACCCAAAATTTCTGTCTGTGTTCCGAGCAGTGCAACTGAAGTTGAGAAAAGGGCCGTTGAAGACGCAACCCACCAAGCTGGTGCCAGGCGTGTATTCATTATTGAAGAACCAATAGCTGCGGCCATAGGGGCAGGAATAGATATTTCAAGAGCCTGCGGGAGCATGGTTATAGATATCGGAGGCGGAACAACTGATATAGCTGTTATTTCGCTTGGCGGAGTAGTAACAAGCTCTTCAATAAAGGTTGCGGGCGATGATTTTGATGAAGCTATAATTAAATATATGAGGAAAAAGCATAATGTTTTGATAGGTGAAAGAACTGCTGAGGAGCTTAAAATAAACATTGGAACTGCTTATGAAAGAACATTGCCCGTGACGATGGAGATTAGGGGAAGAAACCTTATAACAGGGCTTCCAAAGAACATAGTTGTTTCTTCAACGGAGATGCAAGAAGCTCTCATGGAGTCTGTTCTTTCCATCATAGAGGCTCTTCATTCGGTGCTTGAGAGAACTCCTCCCGAGCTTGCAGCAGACATTTCCGACAGGGGCATTGTTATGACAGGCGGTGGAAGCTTGCTTTATGGGCTTGATAAGCTTATAAAAGAAAAAACCGGTATAAACGCAATAATTGCAGAAGATTCAATTTCATGTGTTGCAATAGGCACAGGGAAATTCATAGAATATATTTCTGAAGGCAAGATGGAAGAAACTGTAAGAGAAGAAAAAAGAAGCAAGCTCAGGTTTTAATTTTTCAAAGCAGCATAATATTATGCTGCTTTGAAAAATTTATAAGGCTTGAAATATGAAGTTGACAAACTATATTAACAATGCTAAACTTATATAAATTAAGACTTTCTTATCCAGAGTGGTTGAGGGACAGGGCCCTATGAAACCCGGCAACCGGCATTTTATATGCATCGGTGCCAATTCCCCCGCGTATTGCGGAAGATGAGTTTATTTGTCGGCTGCATGCCGGCTTTTTTAATGCCTTTTATTCCTTAGGACAACCATAAGCTTGAAAAAGTATTTATAATATATAAATTTTGGAGGGATTATTATGTCAACGAGATTTTTTACTTCCGAATCCGTTACAGAAGGGCATCCGGATAAAATGTGCGACCAAATTTCAGATGCAATATTGGATAAAATTCTTGAGAATGACCCTGAAGCCAGGGTGGCCTGCGAAACAATGACAACAACCGGCATGGTATTTGTTATGGGAGAAGTGACTACAAACTGCTATGTTGATGTTGAAGCAGTTGTCAGAAATACAATAAGGGAAATAGGCTATACGGGAATAAACTCCGGCGGCTTTGATTGTGACAGCTGTGCCGTTATTCTTTCGCTTAAAGCTCAGTCTCCAGACATAGCTATGGGTGTTGATAAGTCTCTTGAAGCAAAAACAGGGAAAACAGATGGGTTTGATATAGGGGCAGGAGATCAAGGCATGATGTTTGGTTTTGCTTGTGACGAAACGGAAAATTATATGCCGATGGCAATAGATTTGGCTCATAAGCTCACAAAAAGGCTTTCAGAGCTTAGAAAGGCAAACAAACTTGCTTATTTAAGACCTGATGGAAAGGCTCAGGTTACCGTTCAATATGAGGACGATAAGCCTGTAAGAATAGAAGCTGTTGTTATTTCGACACAGCACAGCTCTGATGTTTCATGGGAGCAGATAAATAAAGATATGAGGGAACAGGTTATAAATTATGTTATACCTGAGAACCTTTTGGATGAAAACACAAAATATTTTATAAATCCTACAGGACGCTTTGTAATAGGCGGACCCCAGGGAGATTCTGGGCTTACGGGAAGGAAAATAATAGTTGATACCTACGGAGGATACGCCGCCCACGGCGGAGGCTCTTTCTCGGGCAAAGACCCAACAAAGGTAGACCGTTCCGCGTGCTATGCGGCAAGATATGTGGCAAAAAACATAGTTGCTTCAGGCATGGCCAAAAAGTGCCAGTTTGAATTGGCTTATGCAATAGGAGTTGCCAATCCTGTATCGATAAATATAAATACTTTTGGTACAGGTAAAATATCAGATGAAAAAATAGCAGAAATCGTAAAAAAAGAGTTTGATCTCCGTCCGGCGGCAATAATAAAATATTTTAACTTGAGAAGACCTATATATAAGAAAACGGCTGCATATGGACATTTTGGCAGGGACGATATAGATTTTTCATGGGAAAAGACTGATAAAGTTGATCTTTTTAAGAAATACCTCTGATAAAGGGATATTAAAAAACCAAAGCGAAAGCTTTGGCTTTTTATATGATTAATGCAAAATTTTTAATAATTGTCCTATCTTTTTCATATATATAAATTAATAATTTATATATAGGAGGAATGGACATGTCGGGCAAGAAAGAAAGACTTTACGTAATGCTTTGGCAGGAGGAGGACGGCTTTTGCACAGCTGAAAGATCTGCGTTCGGCAGCGCTTTGATAGAGATTAAAAATGATTTAAAAACAATATCTGTTGATGTGAAAAACATGAAGAATACGAAAGAAGGGTATGATTTATATTTAATTTCATCAAAGCCCAAGAAATCAGAAGGTGTATATGTCGGGAGAATAGATACGGATAAAAACGGGAAAGCACATAAAGAATTCATAATAGATGACAGAAGTGACTCTTTTAATGTTGTTGCGGTTATATGGAGCAGAGACATAAGAAGCGGAAGCTTTTCCGCACCCATTGTAGGATACAGGGATGGGAAAGTGAATTGGAAAAAAGAATTTTCTGCTTTTTTAAGAAACCAGGCAGTAGCGTTTGATGAAAAACAGCCTGATATAATGGCAGCTTCCGCTCCGGTTTTGGAAAAACAATCTGAAAAGACGGATGAAATGCTGTTTAAAGGAGAAGAAAAGAAAAATCCCAAAGAAAACGCTGAAAGGCCAAAAGAAGAGTTCGCAACCTCGTCAGATTTTTTTAATGACTATTATGCTTTAGGAACAAATACGCATGACAATTTTAAAAGAATGGTGGATAAGTTTAACAAGGAATTGGATGAACTTGAAAATTTAGGCGTAATAGACAAAGAAAAAGCTGAAAAGATAAGAAATTCCGGAGAAAAAACTGTATATACGGAATCCCAAAAAGAAAGGCCTCTGAAAGAAGAATTCAAAAAAGAAGAGCTCAAAAAAGAAGAGCTCAAAAAAGAAGATCCTCCGAAAAAAGAGCTCAAAAAAGAAGGGTTCAAAGCAGAGGGATTCCAAAAACAAGAACCTAAAAAGCAAAAAAAACCAGTAGACAGCATAGATTATATTTTTGAAAACAATCCCAAAATAATGCCTTTTCCATATGACGATAATTTAAACTTTATAAGGATAGACATTGAAGAGCTTATACTTTTTGATGTTCCTCTTGAACTTATAAGAAGTAAATTTCTAAATTTAAGTTATGCAAAGTATAAGCATATTATCATTGCTGAAGATGAAGACGGATATGTTTTGGGTGTGCCGGATAAATATAATAAATCTTTAAACAGAGAAGCTTCAAGTCTGGGATTTAAAAAATTCAAAACTCTCGAAGAAGATTGCGATGAAAACAATGCTTTTGGCTACTGGCTTAAAACCATAAACAAATGATAATTTTATTGAATTATGGAAATAGTAATAGTATCATAAAAATATATTTAATCTAAATGTAAAAGCTTAGTACTAAGGAGAAGATATATGAGAGTAAGAAAAAAGCCATGGGCGCTTAAAGAACTGGAAACAAACGGGCTTGTTGTTAAAGATCCGTTTGCATTTAAGGGAAAATGGAAAGAGACGTTTTCAGAGAATAATCCAATACATGTGGAGCTTGGTTGTGGGAAAGGCAAGTTTATTTCAAAAAGCGCAGCTGAAAATCATGATATAAATTTTATAGGCATAGAAAGACAAGGAAGCGTTGCAGGAACAGCGGCGAGGCGTTTAAGTCCTGAGTCGAAGAATATATTTCTTATATGTGGCTATGTTGAAAAGCTTGAAGACATGTTTGAAAAAGGGGAAATAGAAAGAATATACATAAATTTTTGCGACCCTTGGCCTAAAACAAGATATGCTAAAAGAAGGCTTACGCACACAAATTATCTTAACATGTATAAAAGGCTCTTTAAGGGAAAAGGCGAGATTTTTTTTAAAACAGATAATCAAGGGCTCTTTGAGTTTTCGCTTGAGGAATTTTCAAAAAACGGGTTTATTATATCAAATGTTTCTTTAAACCTCCATGAAAGCAATATCCAAAATAATATTATGACTGAATATGAAGAAAAATTTTCAGGCAAGGGCATGCCAATATACAGATGTAAAGCGTATTTTTGTGAAAATAGCTTATAAGAGGCTTTTTTAAGCCTCTTATTTTTTATACACTAAAATAAAAAAGAATATAATCGAATAAAATGTAAATATAAACGGATATTATTGAACGCTTCATATTGTAAAAATCTTAAATTTTTTGTATAATTATATCTATGCGTTTGGCTTTTTGAAAGGAGGTTGAAGGTTACGGAGAAAAAAAGAAAAATATTAATAGCTGTTGCCTCGGTGGTTCTTTTTGTTATCATCGGAATAGGCGGATATTTTTATTATAAAAACATTTTAGCCATGAAAGCAGTTGTTGAAAGAGATGTTATATATAACGGAATTTCAATTTCAGGCATAGATGTTTCCGGCCTTACAAAAGAAGAAGCCTCAATGCTTCTTCAAAATACTCTTTGTAAAGAGCTTGATGAAAAAGTGATAACGGTATATTACGGAGTTAAAAAATGGGTTATGCCATATACTGATTTTGAAGCTAAATATGATGTTGATGCCGCTAGCCAGGAAGCATTTGAAATAGGCAGAAAAGGTTCTTTAAAAGAAAGATATGATTTTATTTTGTCTTTAAAGCCTGGTGAAAACGATATTTCCCCAGCATATTCTTATAATGAAGGTCTGGCAAAAGAAAAAATAACCGACATTGCAAAGGGAATCGATAAGGAACCTGTTGATTCTAAGCTGAGCAGAGTAAACGGAAAGTTTGTTATAACGAAAGAAGAAACAGGTTATGAAACGGATATTGCAAGAAGCCTTGAGGAGCTTAATGAAATGCTCTCGGGAAGGAAAGAAGGTTCTCTTCTTTTAACTGTAATGAGCGTTGAGCCAAAGGTTACGAGAGAAGAAAACAAAAAATCGACTACCCTTATAGGCAGCTTTTCAACTAAATATTCCGAAGGCGATATAGGAAGAAACATAAACCTTGAGGTTGCCTGCGACCATATAAACGGAACCGTTTTAAAGCCTGGAGAAATATTTTCAATGAATGAGGCTTTAGGCCCGCAAACATATGAAAACGGATACAGGAACGCAACCATAATAGTAAATGGAAAACTTGAGGACGGTTTGGCAGGGGGAGTTTGCCAGGTATCCACAACTGTTTATAATGCAGCTATATTTTCCGAGCTTGAAATTGTCGAAAGAAGGAATCATTCTCTTATGGTCGGCTATGTGCCTATGGGAAGAGATGCTACTCTTGCGGGGGATTATATAGACCTTAAATTTAAAAACAACACAGATACCCCTATTTATATAGAGGCATATCTTGAAAATAACGAAGTGCATACAAATATATATGGTAATGAAATCCATGAAGCAGGCAGGGAAGTGGAGTTTGAAACGGTATATGAATACTCCATAGGCAAGCCTGCGGAAAAAGTTACGGAAGATCCTGAACTTTCCGAAGGTGAAAGAGTTACTACCTATAAAGGCAAGGTTGGAGCCAAGGTTAGCGTATATAAAAATGTTTACCATGATGGTGTGCTTATAAGCAGAGAATGGTTTTCGGAATCAACATATAAATCCACCCCCGACGAGGTTACTGTCGGTACTAAAAAAACGGATACCCAAAATACAATAACAAATGGGAACGGAGAAAACAGCTAGCTTATATTTTCCTCCGATAGTTTCTCTCAGATAATTATTTAAGAAGGTGCTATATTTTGAAGATAGGGAAAATACCGGCAAGTCTGCTTGACGATATTGTGCTTGCCCCGATAAACGAAAATGAAAAAAAGAGGGATGATGTTTTTATACGTCCGCAAACGGGCGAAGATTCTTCTGCCGTTTATATAGGCGATGAGCTTTTGGTTATATCTTCTGACCCAATAACAGGCGCAAAGGAAGATACTGGCTATATAGCAGTGCATATAAACTGTAACGATATAGCAGCCAGCGGAGCTATGCCTATAGGAATAATGCTTACAATACTCTTGCCCCCAACAGCACAGGAAACAGAGCTTGAAGCTATTATGGCGGGCGCAAGGAAAGCTGCTTCGGAGCTTAATATAGAGATTCTGGGCGGGCATACGGAAGTAACACCTGCAGTGTGCCATACGGTCGTTTCCGGCACGGTTATAGGGAAAGCCGAAAATAAAAAGTTTATATCGACATCAGGGGCAATCGAAGGTCAGGATGTAATAATAACAAAATGGATAGGTCTTGAAGGCACTGCTATAATTTCAGAAGAAAACAAAGAAAAGCTTAAAAAATATATTGATGAGGAAACAATATCAATTGCTATAAGCTTTAAAAAACTTATATCCGTTTTAAAAGAAGCAAAAATAGCAACAGATTTTGGAGCGACATGCATGCATGATATAACAGAAGGCGGAGTTTTGGGAGCGGCATGGGAGGTTGCACGCTGCTCCGGGCTTGGAGTATATATATATGCGGATAATATACCGGTAAGGAAAGAGACTGAAGTTATATGCAAAACAGCAAATATAAACCCATATAGGCTTATTTCCAGCGGCAGTCTTATGATAACAACTTTTGAAGGTGAGAAGCTTGTGGAAAAGCTTTTAGAAGAAGGGGTAAACGCTGCCATAATAGGCAAGGTAACAAAAAAGGACAAGCTTATTATGTCGGCAGGAATTGAAAGAGAGCTTAAAGAACCTGATTCAGATGAGCTTTATAACGTAAATATAATTTAATGAATATAGAATTCATGCGTTTCATATGGAGGCTAAACATGAAATCATTCCGCAACATGAGTTTTTTAATTTTGGCAGTTATTGTTTCCCTTGGGCTTCAAGGATGTTCAGAGGGTAAAATCGATTCAGAAATAAAAGATGCCATAACAAAGACCAACTCATCAAAGAGCTACAGCTCTGAAATAAATATAGAAACCCAGATAACGGATGGAGAAAACACGGGAACGTCCGTCAACAAATATGAAATGGAGACCTTGCTTTCTCCAAGCTTTATTAAAAAAATAACCTCAAACACATATTATCAGGATGAACAAACTTCAACTTTTTTGATGTATATCTGCGAAAGCGAAAATCATATGGAAGCTTTTATAAATTATGGCGATGCTTGGGCAAGACAATTAATTGAAAAAGACGCTGCCGAAAGCGATTTAGCTCAATATGATGCAGCATTGCTGGCGGGGGATTATTTGGAATATACGGAAGGCTTTGAGGAAAAGGGCGAAGAAGAAGGTTACAAAATCTATAAAGGCATTATAAAACCTAAAAATATAAAAAATGCGATAGAGGCAGCGGGCACTTTTAAATCTACGGGCATAGAGGTTATACCAAATTCTTATTTTTCAGATTTAAAAGGCCTTGAAGTTATAGTTTACGTTGATTCCGAAGGTAGGCTTGCTAAATTTTCCGTTGATGTGGCAGAGGTTATGCAGCTTATATTTGAGCAGGCATATTATACGGAGGAAATGAGTGAATATAAGGACGTAAAATATAGTAAAATGCTTATATATACTTATATTTACAATTTTGATGGGATATCAGAAATAGCAATACCGGATGAAGCTATAAACGCAAAGGAATTTTCCGAAGATTTCTTCGAGGAATCAGGGCTTTCAAGTGATTTAACGGAGGATGAGGAAAATTTCGAGAGTTCTGAAAACGCCGAGTAAAAAATAAGAAAGAAAAGAAACTTCCAAGTAAGATGGGGATGTAAAATATTATTGGGGAGATAAAAATGGATGTTAAGGAAGCTATATTTGGGAGAAGGAGCATAAGAAAATATTTAGATGAGCCTGTGTCGGATGAGGATATTAAGTTTTGTATAGATGCGGCTTTGGCTGCACCATCAAACATAAACCTGCAACCCTGGTATTTTGTTGTTATAAAGAGTGAGGGGAATTTTATAAAGCTTAACCAAATAATGGGCAGGATATTTGAAAGATTTAAACCCGTGCTTGAAAATAGATTTGCAAAAAACCCTGAAACAATAGAAGAGACTAAATCTTTTTTAAACAGCATGGGTGGAGCAAAGATTGCGGTTTTAGTTTTTCTTTTAAAACCTGATTTTGAAGACATTTCGTCTGTTACCCAGAGCACATCGGCGGCGATTGAAAACTTTTGCCTTGCGGCATACAGCAGAGGTCTTGGAACCTGCTGGATGACAGCTCTTGAAAGGGCAGGGCTGGCCGGAGAGATAAGAGAAACCTTTGCCCCGGACAAGGGTAAGTTTATAGCCATGATAACTCTTGGTTATCCTGCGGCAAACCCTAAAATGCCTCCAAGGCGGGACGGAAGATATACTATAATATAAAAAAACGGTTTGAAGAATAAAATCTTCAAACCGTTTTTAATTTAAGCTTCAGGTTGCTCTTTTAAAGCTTTTTTAATTGCTTTTCTTTCCCTTCTTTTCTTAAGCCTGTATTTTTCAACTCCTGAATAGAGTACAGGTATGAATATAAGGGTTACAATGGTTGAAATTGTCAAACCAAACATTATTGTTATGGCCATCGGCCGTTGCATTTCTGTTCCTTCTGTGTTTGAAAGAGCCATGGGAAGAAGACCTAAAATAGTTGTGAGCGTTGTCATAAGTATTGGCCTTAATCTTGTAGGACCGGCCTCTATTAAAGCTTCATCGCATTCCAATCCTCTTTCTCTGAGCTGGTTGGTATAGTCTATAAGAACAATGGCATTGTTAACAACCATACCCGTAAGCATTATGAAGCCCATAAAAGAGGTTACGGTTATTGTATTCCTTGTTATGAAAAGACCGAACACAGAACCCGTTAAGCCAAGAGGCAACGAGAACATAACTATAAGCGGATATATAAACGATTCAAACTGCGATGCCATTATCATGTAGACAAGGAGTATTGCAACAACAAGAACAAGCAAAAGTTTTGAGAATGTGTCCGTAAGGCTGTCAAGAGTACCTGTGAACTCATAATAATAGCCACTGGGGAAAATATAGCTGTCAAGAATTTCTGTAAGCTCTTTTTTGGCTGTGTTTGCGTCTATTCCTTCTGTGTTTGCATTAACGCTTATATATTTATGCTGGTCTATCCTGGTTATCTGATAAGCACCTTCTTTAACCGTTATATCGGCAACCTCAGTTAAAGGAACCAAAAGGCCGGATGTTGTTGGTATCTTCACATTACTAAGGTCGCTTATATATTTTATACTGTCCTTTTCTTCTCTTAAGGTTATATCTATTTCATCTCCGTCAACTTTAAACTGTGAAGTTGTACTTCCTGTAATGGAAGAACTCAAAGCGGAGGCTATTGCTGAAGAGGTTATTCCATATGTTGAAGCTTTTGCACGGTCTATAGTTACGACTGTTTCAGGGACGGCATCATCGATAGAAGTGCTTGCTTCTTTAAAGGATTTGTTATTGTTTAATATTTCAACTAAATCGTTTCCTATCTTACGCAGTTCATCCGTGTCATCGCCAACTATATTAACCGATACGTCGCTTGCTGAAGAGAAGTCACCCATAGCCATCGTGGATACAGTAACGGTCGTTTCTGCTCCCGCAAGTCCTTTAAGCCGTTCTTTAATGTCTTCGGCAATTTCATTGGTTGAGCGGTTACGGTCTTTTTTATCAACAAAATTCAAAACTAGGTCCGTAGTGTCTGTGGACGAGTTTCCGACCATGCCATACCATTCCTTTGTTTCAGGTATGTCTTTTATTCTTTCAATAACTTCATTGGTAATTTTAGTTGTTTCGTCTATTGAGCTTCCGCTGGGAAGAGATATGTTTATCGACAAAGAACCTTGATCCATGTCAGGTATAAGATTAAGCCCCACTATTGGAACAAGGCACATAGTGCCTATGAAAGCAGCTAAAACTATGGCAATAATTCTCTTTTTATGGGAAAGGGAATACTCAAGAGCTTTTTTGTATTTCACATCTATTGTATCAATAGCATTTCCCCATTTGCCAAGGAATTTATTAAACTTCAGGTTTTTAAACTCTTTACCCCTGTCTTCCTCTTTAAAAAGCTGGGAGCAGGCCATAGGAACAAACGTAAGCGATACAAAAAGCGACATTAAAAGAGAACAGGTAACTGTAAGCGAAAGGTCTTTAAACATTTGACCGAATATACCCGTTACAAACATAAGAGGAACAAAAACCGCAATGGTTGTTAGAGTTGAAGCCATTATAGCCATTGCAACTTCTTTTGTGCCATCTAAGGCAGCTTCTCTGGGTGACTTGCCTAGCGCGAAATGTCTTGAAATATTTTCAAGAACAACAACCGAGTTGTCAACAAGCATACCTATTCCTATTGTTATGCCGCCAAGAGATATTATGTTTAGAGTCATTTTTGCAAGATACATGAAAGCAAAAGTGGCTACAACTGAGGTTGGGATGGAAACAGCTATAACAAGCGAGGTTTTCCAGTTTTTAAGGAAAATTATAAGAACTATAACAGCCATTATGGCAGCAAGTATAGCTGTTTGAAGCACGTTGTTCAAAGATTGCTTTATATAGCTTGAGGTGTTTGTAAGCATTGAAAGTCTTACATCTGGGTAGTCTTTTTCTATGCTTTTAATTTCCTTTTCTATTTTTTCTGATACGTCAACCAGATTTGCGTCGGATTGCTTTTGTATGGTTAAAATTACACTTTTTTCTCCGTTTACTATGGCATATGAATCGGCATCCTTTTCAACTTCGTTAACCTCGGCAATATCCCGCATATATACAATTCCGCCGGTAGTTGTTGGGATAGGGAGGTTCCTTATTTCTTCAACAGATGAAAATTCGCCTACGGAACGTATCTGCATATTCAAATCGCCCTGCATTATTGTTCCTGCTGGAAGATTCATATTTTCTGCTTTGATAATACTCTGGAGCTGGCTTAAGCTTACGCCATAGCCTTGCATCTTTTCATTATTTATTACAATTTCAACCTCATGCTCAATAGAACCCGTAAGTTCTACGGAGGCAACTCCGTCTATCCTTTCAATTCTGCTGTTCAAGTTATCATTAAGCAGGGTGGTGAGCTCGTTTAAATCAAGCTTATCCGAATATATGCCCACATAAGAAGCAGAGAGCATGCTCATGTCTATTTTGAGTATCATGGGGTCGCTTGCATCCGATGGAAGCGTGCTTCTAACCATGTCTATTTTTTCCCTTACATCCATTGCGGCAGTATCAATGTCAGCACCGTCATTAAATTGTATTATTACCATTGAAGAGTTTGCTGAAGACGTGGACGTTACGGTATCAACTTTTTTAACTGTGCTTACGGCACTTTCTATTGGTTTTGTTAAAAGTGTTTCTATTTCTTCAGGACCCGCACCGGTATAAGACGTGGTTATAAGAACTATAGGCACATCGACATTGGGCATAAGGTCAAGGCTTAAGGATGAAAGAGAAACAAGACCTCCAAGAAGTATTATAAATATTAACATTATCGTGGTAACGGGTCTTCTTATGGAAATTTTAGGGAGCATTGTTATTCCTCCTTTTGAGATGAGGCAATAACAATCTCGTCGCCGTCCTCAAGATATGCTTGACCCTTTGAAACTACGACAGTTCCTTCTGTTATTCCATCTGTAATTTCTATTTCGTCTCCGTTATCTATACCAGTGGAAACAATTGCCTTTTTAACGATGTTGTTTTCAACTGTAAAAACATAGCTTGCTTCTCCGTCAGAAAGCACAAGGCTCCTTGGTAGAACAATAACATTTTCGCTGTGTTCATCAATAAAATAAACTTTGGCAAACATATCTGATTTGATTTTTCCGTCTTTATTATCTAACTCTATTTCAACGCTATATGTACCTGTTTCATTTGTTGCAGGGCTTATAGTCTTTATTTTCCCGGAAATAGATTCATTTTTGTATGTTGGGATTTCAAGACTTGCTTCATTTCCCTTTTCAAGCTTTCCTACGATGCTTTCTGAGACGCTTACATTTATAGTTACTTTTTCAATATCTATAATTATGAATGAGGCTACAGTCTGTGAAGCCATGCCGCCTTCTGTTACATTTACAGCCGAAACGATGCCTTTGATAGGTGTTGTTACTTTGGCATCATTCAAGGTTTTTTCTGCGCTTTTTATCTGAGCCAAAACAGCATCTCTGCTAGCTGTGGCAGAGGCAAGGGCGTCGTTTGTTTTTTGAACGCTTTCTTTAGGTACCTGGTTTATTGCGATATCATAACCTGTAAGAGCCTGATTATAAGAGGCTTCTGCGCTTTTAAAGGCCATTTCTGCTTTTTCGAGAGTGTCTTTTGATAATATATCTTCATCAAAAAGGATTTTACTGTTTTCATAATCTTTTTTTGCGTTGTTATATGCGAGTTCTGCATTGGTAAGTGCAGCCTTGGCTGATGCTATTGCAGATTGAACGCTTGAACCCAACGCAAATTCAACAGCAGTCTTTGCCGATTCAACTCCTGCTTCGGCAGATGCAAGACTGGCTTTTAATACATCAAGGTTGTTTTCTATATCTATTGTGTCTATTTCAAACAAAACATCATTTTCTTTAACGCTGTCTCCAACTTCAAAATTTACCTTTGCAACTTTTCCGGAAACGGATGGTATTATGTTTAAAGTTTTTTGGGGTTTAACTTTGCCCGAATATGTATATTCCTTACTTATGTCTGCCTTTTTGGCAACCATGGTTTCAACATATGTAGCTTTCGCCGTTTCTTCATCTGAGCTTTTATTACCCGAGCAAGCAGTCAGGGTGACAGATACACACATTAAAACACAAATTACTTTTAAAAGGTTTTTCACTTTTGTTCCTCCTCGTTTAAAATGCTGTTAAATATGTCTATTGCGAGTATAAGTTTTTTTCTTTGGGGTTTGGTAAGCCTGCCGAAAAAATCATTAAAAAAGTTTTCAAATTTTAAATTAATTTCATCAACAATAGCTTTACCCGTATCAGTTAAGCAGATATATACTTTTCTGCCATCTTCTTCAAGAGACCCTTTTTCTTTTTTAACGTAACCGTTTAATT
Source organism: Lachnospiraceae bacterium (assembly GCA_034925905.1). Taxonomy (GTDB): domain Bacteria; phylum Bacillota; class Clostridia; order Lachnospirales; family Anaerotignaceae; genus JAYFRL01. The sequence goes on from JAYFRL010000019.1 coordinate 51,624, forward strand.
CAAGTTTGGAGATTGTTAAAGAAATGCTGCTTTTACTTATGTGAAACATCTTTTCAAATTGAGAAATGGTGAGTTGATTGAAGACATCCAAATGCGCTAATATTAAAAACTGTCTTTCGGAAAGAGAATTTTTATTTTTATCAAGTTCAAACATATTTATAGCATTTTTACCAAGCCATTTAGATACGTTTATTTTAAATTTTACCAGTTTTTTAGTAAGTTCATGCACATCTTCCAAAACATCACCTCCAACATAATAGTTTTATGATAAAACCTTTGTTGTATTATGTCAAGGGGAATATCATACATTAAAATTTTCTTAAAACGAAATTTATATGACAAAATATACGTGATTTAAGGCTAATAGTCTTTAAGAATTTTTTAATAAGAAAATTTTTCAATATCAAAAAGAGATATTAAAACAAGCCAGTTTTGAGGGAAATATTTCATTATGTTCCAATAACTTAATCCATAAAAGCCATATTCAGGGACTAGCAGGGCTTTTGCGTTTATGCTTCTTGCATCCTCGAAATAAACGATATGTTCATTCCCGTCCTTAGTGTAATAAAAATAAGGGCTATACGCTGTTTCATCAAAAAGGATTTCTGCATTATTTTCTCTTGCAAGCTTAACAGCGTTTACATTTGAAATTGATTTGGCCTTTGATTCTCCTTCGACATAAGGCAAAGTCCAATCATATCCATAATTTGGCACACCCATAAATATTTTTTCTGGGGGTATCCGGGTTACGGCATAGTCCAAAACTTTGCGCACACTGTCAATAGGAGCAACGGGCATTGGAGGACTGTAAGCGTAGCCCCATTCGTATGTCATTAGTATCACTTTGTCTGCGACGGCGCCCAAGGCTCCGTAGTCGTGAGCTTCATAAAGCAGACCCGGTTGGTCGTCAGATGTCTTTGGAGCAAGAGCCACAAAAAGCCAAAGGCCTTCACGTTCAAGAGCGGTTTTAAGCTCTGATACAAATTCCACATAGAGCTCACGTTCTTCGGGGAAAACATATTCAAAATCGACGCTTAAGCCTTTATACCCCTTTGCTTTCATAACGTCTATAATGTCCTGCATGAGTACGCTTTTTATTTCGTCACTGTTTAAAACAAGGCTTGAAAGCTGGTTGCTGAATTTTCCTTCTTCGTTAAGCGAGGATATAAGCATTATAGGTGCGACACCGTATTCCTGCGCGATTGTTATTATTTTGCTGTCATCTATTCCTATAAGCTTGCCGTCGTTTTTTATGCCATATGTAAATATTGTTATATATGTCAGGAAGGGAAGTGTTTTTCTTAACGTAAGCTCATCTATCCCTGGGTACGTATATCCGTTAACAGCTATACTTCTCAGCTTTTCTCCTTCATAGCTTATAACTATAGTTTCTCCTGGATAAATAGGTCTTAAATTGTTTAAATGAGGATTATTTTGAAGTAATGTCATAAGGGATACGCCATATTCACGGCTTATGCTTATAAGCGTATCTCCTTCGGAAACGGTGTATACAACGCTTGGGAATTGTATTACAATTGTTTGACCGGGTACCAAAGTTTCTGCAGGGGCAATCTCATTGTTCCTAGATATTAAGCTTAAGCTTACATTGTACATAGCTGCAATTTGTGGTAAGGTTTCTCCTTCTTTTACAACGTGGATAATCATTATATAGTTCCTCCTTATCATCTTTTAAACAATATATGCAAATTTCACGATATTTTGCTTAAATTTGTATAATTGTTAAAAAAGGCTTGACATGGGAATTTTGCTCTTGTACTGTAATTATGGAAGTCTATTTTTTAAACTTTAGGAGCAGGTGTTTAAATGTCTGAATATCCCAATAATAAGTATACAAATGAAAGCATTATGTCTCTTAAAGGCGCTGACAGGGTAAGGCTGCGTCCGGCTGTTATATTTGGTTCGGATGGGATTCTTGGCTGCCAGCATTCTATTTTTGAGATACTTTCAAATTCAATAGATGAAGCAAGAGAAGGTTATGGCAGAAAAATAATAGTTATCCGGCATAAGGATAAGTCAATATCAGTTCAGGATTTTGGAAGAGGTATTCCGGTTGATTATAATGCAAATGAAGACAGGTATAACTGGGATCTTATTTTTTGTGAGCTTTACGCAGGAGGAAAATATAAAAACAATTCTGGTGAAAACTATGAATTCAGCCTTGGTTTAAATGGGCTTGGGGCGTGCGCAACCCAGTATTCCTCGGAGTATATGGAAGTAACCATATACCGTGAAGGTTTTAAATATGAGCTTTATTTCGAAAAAGGCGAAAATGTCGGCGGGCTTATAAAATCTGCGGCCGACAGGAAAACAACAGGCACGCTCATAAAATGGCGCCCTGATTTGGATGTGTTTACGGACATAGATGTTCCTCTTGATTATTTTAAAGATACCCTTGAAAAGCAGGCTGTTGTTAATGCAGGGCTTACCTTTGAGCTTATAGATGAAGAATCCGGTGAGAAGTTTAAATTTTTATATGAAAACGGGATTAAGGATTATGTTCAAAAGATAAACAATGGTTTAAGCATAACTGATATAGTTTATTTTGAAACGGAGACAAAAGGGCGCGACAGGGAAGACAAGCCTGAATATAAGCTTAAATATCAAGCAGCCTTTTGTTTTAATAACGATATAAACTGCATTGAATATTATCATAATTCAAGCTTTCTTGAATATGGCGGGTCCCCGGATAAGGCTGTTAAATCAGCTTTTGTGTATGCTGTGGATAAATATATAAAAAATGCGAACCTGTATAAGAAAGACGAAAAAAAGATAGTCTTTGCAGATATAGAGGATAGCCTCATAATAGTTGTAAATTCGTTTTCCACGGTTACAAGCTATGAAAACCAGACTAAAAAATCTATAACAAACAAATTCATACAAGATGCTATGACCGAATATTTTAAGCACCAACTTGAGATATATTTCATAGAAAACAACTCTGAAGCCGAAAAAATAGCCGCTCAGGTTCTTGCAAACAAAAGGAGCAGGGAGACAGCCGAAAAAACAAGGGTAAATATAAGGAAAAAGCTTTCCAGCGGTTTGGATATAAATAACCGTGTGGAAAAATTTGTGGACTGCCGAACAAAAGACACCTCAAAGCGTGAGCTTTATATAGTCGAGGGAGATTCGGCTTTAGGCTCGTGCAAGCTTGGCAGAAACGCTGAGTTTCAAGCTATAATCCCGGTAAGGGGTAAAATATTAAACTGTTTAAAGTCTGATTATGACAAGATATTTAAAAACGATATAATAATAGACCTTCTTAAGGTTTTAGGCTGTGGAGTCGAAATAAGATCAAAGCATGCCCAGTCAATGAGTTCGTTTGATATAGACCAGCTTAGGTGGAGTAAAATTATAATATGCACAGATGCGGATGTGGATGGTTTTCAGATAAGGACACTCATTTTGACCATGCTTTACCGCCTTGTGCCGACGCTTATAACAAAAAAGAAGATTTATATAGCGGAATCGCCTCTTTATGAAATAACGGAAGGCGGCAAAAGCTATTTTGCATACTCGGAAGCTGAAAAGATAGCTATAACATCAAACTTTAAAGGGAGATATACTATTCAGCGTTCAAAGGGCCTTGGTGAAAACCAGCCTGAAATGATGTGGGAAACAACAATGAATCCGGCTTCAAGAAGGCTAATACAGGTTTCATGCGCTGATATAAAAAATGCGGAAGCAAAATTTGAGCTACTCTTAGGCGATAACCTTAAAGGAAGAAAAGAATTTATAGAGCTTGAAGGCTACCGTTTTATCGACCTTACAGACATTATGTAAATTAAGGGGTAAAGACAATGTCGAAAAGAATAAAAAGCACTTCGCTGGAAACTAAGGAAGCAGAGATAAAAGAACAAATATTGACCGATACATTAGAGCTTAATTATATGCCTTATGCCATGAGCGTTATAATTTCAAGGGCAATCCCTGAGATAGACGGGTTTAAGCCGTCACACAGGAAGCTTCTTTATACTATGTATAAAATGGGGCTTCTTTCCGGCGGGAGAACGAAATCGTCAAATGTTGTGGGTCAAACCATGAAGCTTAATCCGCATGGAGACGCAGCCATATATGAAACTCTTGTGAGGCTTACCGAAGGGAATTCTTCGCTTATTCTTCCGTTTGTAGACTCAAAGGGTAATTTCGGCAAAGCATATTCAAGGGACATGGCCTATGCAGCTCCAAGATACACGGAAGTTAAGCTTTCCCCTGTTTGCGCCGAGATATTTAAGGATATAGATAAAAATACGGTTGAATTTGTTGATAACTATGATTCAACAATGAAAGAGCCGATTCTGTTGCCTACGACTTTTCCAAACATCCTTGTGAATCCAAACCAAGGCATAGCCGTTGGAATGGCAAGCTCTTTTGCAAGCTTTAATCTTGCTGAAATGTGCGAAACTGCTGTTGCATATATAAAAAACAACGATATTGATCTTATGGATTATATAAAAGCGCCGGATTTCCCTACGGGCGGAGAAATATTATACGATGAAAATGAAATGAAGGCCATATATGAAACGGGCAGGGGAAGCTTTAAAGTACGTTCAAGATATAAATATGACGAAAAGAACAGTTGTATAGATATTTATGAAATACCATATACAACGACAGTTGAAGCGATTATAGATAAAATAATAGTGCTTGTTAAAAGCGGGAAGCTTAAAGAAATAAATGATATCCGTGATGAAACCGACCTTAACGGGCTTAAAATAACCATAGACATAAGAAAAAGCGCAAAGCCTCATCTGCTTATGCAGAAGCTTTTTTCAATGACTCCGCTTTGCGATTCTTTTAGCTGCAATTTTAATCTTCTTATAGACGGAAGGCCAAAGGTTCTTGGTATAAAAGAAATACTTTATGAATGGTCGCGTTTTAGGGTTGCTTCCATTAAAAGAATGACTGCTTTTGATATAGAAAAGAAATCCGAAAAGCTTCATTTGCTTATGGGGCTTTCTAAAATACTTCTTGATATTGATAAGGCGATAAGGATAATAAGGAATACGGAAAATGAAAAAGACGTTGTTCCCAATCTTATGTCGGGTTTTGCTATAGATGAGGCTCAAGCCGAATATATAGCGGAAATAAAGCTCAGAAACATAAACAAGGAGTATATTTTAAAGCGTATTGACGAAACGGATGAGCTTAAAGGCGAGATAGAAGAGCTTAAAGCTATTCTTGGAAGTGAAACAAAAATAAAAAACATAGTCTGTTCCCAGCTTAAGGCTGTTTCAAAGAAATACGCCAAACCCAGGCAAACCGAAATTGTGTTAAAATCAGAAGAAGAAAAACCGGACGATATGGAGCTTATAGATGATTATGCTTTAAAGCTTTTTTTAACGGATGAAAACTATATTAAAAAGATTCCGCTTGTTTCCATGCGTTCAGCTGGTGAGCATAAGCTTAAAGAAAACGACAGGATAATATGCGAGAAGGATACATCAAACAGGGCTGATATCCTTTTCTTCTCAAACATGCAAAATGTCTATAAGCTTAAAGCTAGCGAGATTAATGATTGCAAGGCGAGTAGCTTGGGTGAATATCTGCCAAATATCCTTTCGATGGAGGAAGGGGAAAAAATTGTTTATGTGGTTGCAACCCTTGATTACAGCGGATATATGCTCTTTGCGTTTGAAAACGGGAAGGCTGCAAAAATAAAGATCGAGAGTTATGCAACAAAGGCAAACAGAAAGAAGCTTATAAACGCATATTCAGCAAAGTCATCTTTGGTTTTTGCTTTGGATATTCCTGAAGATACTGATATAATTCTTATAAGGGATACGGATAAGGCTACTCTTATAAACACAGCCTTAGTACCGCTTGCTTTAACCAAAAATGCTTCAGGGGTTCAGGTTTATACACTTAAAAAGAAGAGCAAGGTCTCAATGGCAATTCCTAAAGAAGAGTTTGTTTCGTCCAATGTTGAATATTACAGGTCAAACAAAATACCTTCGGCTGGTCATTTTATATCGGATGATGATAAGGCCAGAAACAGTATTCCTATGCAGCTTAATTTGTTTTAATGTAATTGATTAATTTATAGAATTAAAATAACTATCAAAAAACAATCTTTACCTGGAAATACGACAGGCAAGGATTGTTTTTTTACTTAAATTTTTATTTAAAACAGCTTGTCAACCTTAATGTATACCTTTATTGACGAGAGCATATAATTTTATGGTAAGGAGGGCTGCTGTTGAAAACTGTAAAAAACTACAAGCTGAAAAAATTTGTAATAAAAAATATTGCAGCCTTGGTTGTAGTTGCGGCTGCATATATTGTTTTTATAGGGAATACGGATATTTTTGCAAAAATTGCCGTAACAAACGGATTCCCTATAAGGTTTGGCAATTCTTCGGGAGAAAACGGAGGATATTTGGGAAAGGGGAATATAATAACGAAGCTTATAGGCATAGACGACATAATATATCAGCCCGAAACGGACATAGAGCTTTCCGATGATAGCCCCAAAATAAACCTAACAGAGGAAGATATTGAAAAACTGTCGGATTTCGGATATGTAAAAAGCAATTTTTATACTATAGATAAAAAAACCGACCTTTTTGAAGAAGATATAAACGCAAAAGATTTTTTGTCATATGATTTGAGCATAGACACTGAAACCTCAGGACCTAAAGTGCTTATTTTCCATACCCATTCAAACGAAGGATTTATAGACAGCGATATGTCAAAAGGAATGGAAGAGGGTGTATACGGAGTTGGAGAAAGACTTAAAGAATTACTCGAAAAAAAATATGGGATATCCTGCCTTCATCATAACGGACGTTATGATATTGTAGACGGGAAAAGCCAGATAATAGGCGCCTATGAACGAATGGAGCCGAATATACGTGAAATATTAAAAAACAATCCCAGTATAGAAGTTGTGATAGATATGCATAGAGACGGCGTTAGGGACGATATCAAGCTTGTTACGGACATAAACGGCAAAAAAACTGCTCAAATAATGTTTTTCAACGGCATATGTAAGCTTTATCAAAACGGTGTTTTAAGAGAAATAAGCACTCTTAACAGTAATTATGTTAAGGATAATCTTGCTTTAAGCTTTAATTTGCAGCTTTCCGCAAATAAGCTGTATCCGGGATTCACAAGAAAAATTTACATAAACGCATATAGATACAGTGAGCATATGCTTCCAAAATCTATTCTTGTAGAGGTTGGAGCACAGACAAACACAAAAGAAGAGGCATGCAATGCAATGGAACCTTTAGCTGATATTCTGGCCTCGGTTTTATTAGAATAAAAATTGGAACAAATTGAATGTTTAAGCATAAATATTTATGAAATAATAGACTCATGCTTATAAGATTTATGATATACGGTTTAGCAGGGTGGACGATGGAAATAGTTTGGACGGGAATAGCTTCTCTTTTAAAAGGAGATCTTATGCTTAAGTCATCCACCTCGCTATGGATGTTTTTAATATATGGATCAGCTGTGTTTTTAGAGCCACTATTTTCATTGCTTGAGGATTCACCTGTGGTTTTGAGAGGAGGGTTATATATGCTTTCTATTTTTTTGGCTGAATTTGCTACAGGAATGCTTCTGCAAAAAACGGCGGGTTGCCCTTGGGATTACGGCACTTCCAAATATAGTATAAATGGAATAATACGTCTGGACTATGCACCGGTATGGTTTGCGGTGGGGCTAATATTTGAAAAATTATATTTTGTTTTAACAGCGATATGATAGGTAATATTATTTGTTAAGGCGTTGTCCATAGGGACAATGCCTTAACTTTTATATAGCAAAGCCGGGGAGACGTCCGGCCGAATGTAAGCGAGTCTTTCTACAAAATACGGAAAGGTTTTGAACAGCAAAGCCGGGAAGATGCCCGGCCGAACGTAAGCGAGTTTTTCTACAAAATACGGAAAGGTTTTGAATAGCAAAGCCGGGGAGACGTCCGGCCGAATGTAAGCGAGCTTTTCTACAAAATACGGAAAGGTTTTGAATAGCAAAGCCGGGAAGACGTCTGGCCGAACGTAAGCGAGCCTTTCCGCTTTTGGCGGAGAGGTTTTGAACAAGAATAAATATGTAAAAAATTAAATTGTTTTAGTTTTATTTTTTTATCTTTACTGTTGACAAAATAGAAAAAGAATATAATAATAAAAGATGTAAGTATTTACGAAACAAGTTCGGCAATAACGAACTATTAAGGAGGCTAAAATGGCAAAATCAAAAGGGGTCATAATCCAGTCTGTTGCAAGGGCTATGGATATATTAGAATACTTTAACAAAATAAAGGAAATGGGTATTTCTGAAATTTCCGAATGTATGGGCCTTAGCAAAAGCACCGTTTTTGGCCTTGTAAATACGCTTGTAAATTACGGATATTTAGAGCAGGATTCTGAAAATAAAAAATATAAGCTAGGCATAAAACTTTTTGAACTGGGATGCACTGTTGAGAAACGCTTGGATTTGCGTAATGAAGCAAGACCGTTTTGCGAGAAAATCTCAAAAGCATATGGGCAGACGGTTCACCTTGCAACTCATTATGAAGGAGAGGTTGTGTATATAGATAAATTCGATATGCCTGATTTTCCCATTTCATACTCGCAAGTGGGTAAGCGTGCTCCCATGAGCTGCACTGGCGTAGGAAAAGCGATGCTTGCATATTTGCCTTGGGAATATGTTCAAAGGTTTATTGTTTCAAAGGGATTCCCGCTTAAAACGGAAAAATCAATAAAAACCGTTGAAGAGCTGAAAGAATGTCTTTTTGAAATACGCAGAAACGGATATGCCATAGATGATGAAGAGATATTAATAGGGTTACGGTGTGTTGCCGCGCCTATTTTCAATCATAAGAATGAGCCTATTGCAGCTATAAGTCTTTCTGGCATGGTGAATAAAATGACGGATGATGTTATTAAGGAAATGGCAAAGGATATAATTGATTGTACCCGTGCTATTTCAAATAGCTTAGGCTGTAAAAAAGATAATTAAACAACTGGCAAATAGCTTTTAAATTCATTATAAAAACAAAAAAGACTTGAAGGGAGCTTAAAAAATGGAGGAAAAAATCAAAGTTGGAATTATAGGCCCGGGGAACATAGGCACTGACCTTATGTACAAAATTATAAAAAGCAAGCATCTTCAAATGCATTTTATGACAGGCATTATCGAAAGTGAAGGCTTGAAAAGAGCTGAGGGCTTAGGTTATAAAACATCAACGGAAGGTGTTAAAGCTGTTGCAGAAGATCCGGATGTAAAAATTGTGTTTGACGCAACGCTTGCAAGTGCACATCTTGTAAACGCGCCCGTGCTTAAAGCCGCAGGCAAAATAGCCATTGATATGACTCCGGCCGCTGTGGGACCATACGTTGTTCCTTGCGTTAATCTTGATAAGCTTCAGGATGTTGATAATTTTAATATGGTTACTTGCGGAGGGCAGGCTACAATTCCCATTGTAAATGCTATTAATGAGGTTGCCGATGTTGAATATGCGGAAATAGTTGCCAGCATATCTTCAAAAAGCGCGGGACCTGGCACAAGGGCAAGCATAGACGAATTCACACAAACAACAAGAAAGGGTCTTGAAACTATAGGCGGAGCAGATAAAGCAAAAGCCATAATAGTTCTTAACCCGGCAGAACCTCCGGTTATGATGTGCAACACAATATATACAATGGTAAAAAATCCTGATGAAAAAGCAATAATTGATGCTGTTAATAAAACCATAAAAGAAGTTCAACAATACACACCCGGCTATCAGCTTAGAGTTCCTCCTATCGTTGAAGGCAATAAAGTAACCGTTATTGTCCAGGTTGAGGGCGCAGGCGATTTTCTTCCTGCATATTCAGGGAACCTTGATATTATTAATTCCGCGGCTGTTGCAGTCGCCGAAAAACTTGCTGTAAAGATGTTGAATAAATGAGGAGGGATTTAAAATGGAAAAGAAGAAAATAAACATTGTAGACACAACGCTTCGTGACGGAAGCCACGCAGTAAGCCATAGTTTTTCCCCTGAGCAAGTAGCGGCTATTGCAGGCGGGCTTGACAAAGTGGGAGTAAGCATAATTGAATGTGCGCATGGTGACGGAATAACGGGCTCAACATTTAATTATGGCTTTTCAAAATATAAAGAAATGGATCTTATTAAATCCGCAAGCTCTGCCATTAAAAATGGAAGAGAGTGTATCCTCCTTATCCCGGGAATAGGAACAATTGAAGATATGGAAGAGGCATATGAAAACGGAGCAAGGGTTGTAAGAGTTGCAACGCATTGTACAGAAGCAGATGTTGGAATTCAGCATATTAAGGCTGCAAAAAAGATGGGCATGATGGCTGTGGGTTTTCTTATGATGATACATATGGCAAGCCCTGAAAAGCTTCTTGAACAGGCTAAAATTTTTGAAGCCGCAGGAGCAGACTATATTAATCTTGCCGATTCGGCAGGCTATCTTCTTCCCGAAGATGTTAAAGAAAGAATAAAAACTGTTGTTGAAGGTATAAATATTCCTGTTGGTTTCCATGCTCATAACAATCTTAGTCTTGCAATTGCAAATTCAATTGCTGCTGTTGAAGTTGGCGCAACATATGTAGATGCCACTTGCCGTGGCCTTGGTGCAGGAGCAGGGAATGCCCAGCTTGAGGTTTTAGTAGCTGTTCTAAATAGAATGGGATATGATACGGGAATTGACCTTTATGGTGTAATGGATGTGGCAGAAGAAATAGTTGAGCCTATCATGCAGCGCCCTCAAATAATAAAGAGTGCTCCTTTAATGCTAGGCTATGCAGGTGTATATTCAAGCTTTCTTCTTCACACATATAAAGCAGCAGAAAGGTTTGACCTTAATCCAAGGGATATTCTTGTTGAGCTTGGTAAAAGAAGAATGGTTGGCGGCCAGGAAGATATGATTGTTGATGTTGCTTATCAGCTTTCTTTGAAAAAATAATTATGGTATATGCTGCAAAAATAAAATTCTTCACCCGTAAGGAAAGCGTACTTATGCTTTAGAGTAAACTTCTTCTCTCATATATAAATCAGCAAAAAACAACAAGCTCGATAGAATAAAATCTAAAGAGCTTGTTGGTTTTTATTTACTTATAATTTTTATAAGCAGAATTAATCTTTTGTAACTCCGCCGTCAGCGTCTATAATTTCTCCGGTAACAAAACTTGAAAGATCTGAAAGCAGGAATAATATTACGTTTGCAATTTCATACGGCTTAGCTGTCCTGTTAAGAGGTATAAGAGACAGAGAGTTTTTGCTCTGTTCAGGCGTCATTATGCTTGTCATGGCAGTTTTTGTATATCCTGGGCAAACTCCTGTGCAGTTTATATTATATTTTCCGCCTTCTTTGGCTATTGCAAGGGTGAGGCCTATAACTCCTGCTTTTGATGTTGCATATGCACATGTTCCAAGGAGACCACCGCCAACCTTTGCCGCTATTGAAGAGACGTTAACAATATGCCCGCCGCCATTGTCCCGCATATTTGGATATACAACGCTTATTGCGGCATACATGGCAGTAAGATTGATGGCCAAAACTTTATCCCATTCTTCTTGGGTTGTGTCAAGGAATTTTTTTGTGCTTACAATTCCGGCAACATTTGCAAGACCATGAATATATCCGTATTTTTTGCATATCCCGCCAAATACTTCTCTTATCTCCGATGGATTTGAAAGATCCACCATATATGCCTCGCAATTTTCTTTTCCAAGTTCTGAAATAACTTCGTCTGCCGCATTTTTATTTATATCTATAATTATAACTTTTCCGCCGCCATTAACTATTCCTTTGGCAACTTCTCTTCCTATGCCGCCTGCGCCGCCTGTTACAATAATATTTTTTCCTTTAAAGTCCATAATAATATCCTCCATTCAATAAACTATATTTAAATTAATCCATTGTCATGCCGCCATCAGCATCCACGCAATCCCCTGTAACAAAGCTTGCGAGGTCTGAAGCAAGAAAGAGAATAACATTAGCAACTTCCTGAGGTTCGGCACGTCTGTGAAGAGCAAAAGAGGATAAAACTTTTTCTTTTTGTTCAGAAGTCATAACATCAGTCATGGGCGTGTTTGTGTAGCCCGGGCAAACAGTGTTGCAACGGATTCCAACCGGTCCAAATTCTTTTGCTATAACTCTTGTAAGCCCTATAACTCCGGCTTTTGATGAAGCATATGCACAGGTTCCAAGATATCCACCGCCAACCTTGCCAGCTATTGAAGCAACATTAACTATACTTCCGCCGCCGTTTTCTGCCATGTGATGGGCAAGAGCCTGGGCGCCTGCGAAAATAGCCGTAAGATTAATGGCCAAAACCTTGTCCCATTCAGCCTGGGAAAGATCTTCAAATTTACATCTGCTAAGCATACCGGCATTATTTATAAGAGAATCAATATGTCCGTGTTTTTCTATTAAACCTTTATAAGCTTCCCTTATTTCGTTTGGGTTGCTTAAATCAACCTGGCAGAAAGAAACTTTATCAGCGCCAAACTCGGCGATAACCTTATCTGCGGAGGCTTTATTAATGTCTATGATTATGGCATGTCCGCCACCAAGGGCAACACCTTTAACAATAGCGCTTCCTATGCCGCCTGCGCCGCCAGTTATTATAACATTTTTCCCTTTAAAATTAAAATCCATAAAAAAGACCTCCTTTAATATCTAAAAAAGTATACTTATAAGGCTGCCTAATTTTGAGGTTAGACAGCCTTTGGTAAGAACGAATTTATTCTGTTTAGAATAAAGGTAGTTTTTTATAACGATGGGAGCCAAGTAGTGAGCGGTGGAAAGTATGTGATAAGCAAAAGAACAACAAGAGCTATAAGCATGAAAGGTATAGCTTCTTTAAGTGTTTTGCTGAATTGACCTCCACCTATTGTATTACCCAGAAGCAAACAAACACCAACAGGAGGTGTTAAAAGACCGATATAAAGGTTCATCGACATAATCATACCAAAATGAATAGTATCAATCTTATATGCTGTTAAAAGAGGCATAAGAAGCGGAGTCATCATAACGATAGCTGCATTTGCCTCCATAAGCATACCAATAATAAGGAAGAGTATGTTTATGAATATAAGAAGCACTACTGTGCTGCTTGTAAGTGATGTAAACAGGGTAAGCACTTTTTGGGGAAGCTGAGAAGTAACAATAACATAGCTTGAAGATTTAGAAAGACCAACAAGGCAAAGTATTGTTGCAGCAGAAATTCCAGCTTCTGCGAAAATAGGGAATATGTCTTTGTAAGACATATCCTTGTATATGAAAATGCTTACTATAATTGAATAAACAACAGATATTGCAGATGCTTCTGTTGGGGTAAAGATACCGCCGAAGATACCGCCGAGTATAATAACAGGCATAAGAAGAGCCCAAATACTGTTTTTGAATGTAAGAGCTATTTCCCTTGGTTTCATCCTTGGATGCGAAGGATAATTATGCTTTTTAGCATATAAGTTTGTATAAACCAAGAAAGCTGTTACAGTTATTATTGCCGGAATTATGGATGCAAGGAAGAGGTCTGCAATAGAGGTCTCAACGATAGCTCCATAAACTATAAGCGTTATTGAAGGGGGAACAAGAGGACCGAGAATCGAAGCTGCCGAAGCGATAGCGCATGCAAATTCATCTGAGTAGCCTTCTCTTTTCATAGCAGGGATTGTTGTTCCTCCGATAGCTGAAACAGTTGCAACTGCAGAGCCGGTTATAGCTCCAAACAATGCGGAAGCAAGAACGGTAACCATTCCAAGGCTTCCTTTAACCCAACCTATAAGTGAATTTGAAACATCAATAAGCTTTAAAGTTATACCTTTAGCCATAACATTTCCGGCAATCATGAAGAAAGGGATAGCCAAAAGAGAAACAGAGTCAATACCAACAAACATTTTCTGTGGTATTACAACAAGGGGCATACCGCTCATAGTCATTGCTACAACGGTTCCGATACCAAGAGCCATATAAATGGGTATTCCAAGAATAGATAAACCTATTAAACCTATAAGTACCACTGCACCTGGATTCATTATTTGGCCACCTCGTTTCCGTTGGTTTCTTTGTTATAATTTATAAATCCCAGAATATTTTTAAGCACAACCTCTATTGATGTGAGTATCATCAAAAACGAACCTACAGGAAGGCACATGTAAATATAAGCGAAAGGTATTCTCATTCCTGCTGAAGTGTTCTTAAATGAGCCTTTGCAAAGGACGATAGAATAATGAAACATATAAAAAAGGAAAATCATTCCAAGCAATGTACAAATCGCTATAACAAGATGCCTTGTTTTCGGCTTATAAAGATTTACCAAAAAGTCAATCTGAAGCTGAGACTGACGTCTTGTAGCTACAACTGCGCCAAAGAGAACTATATAAGCAAACAGGTATCTGGCAAGCTCTTCACTCCAAACATTTGATTGATGGAAGCAGTAACGAAGAATAACCTGATATGTAATTACAATTACCATAGATATGCCGGCCAAGCAAATAAACCATTTTATTATCGTCTCGATAATGTCAAGGAATTTTGAATAGGTTTTTAACATAATTCCAGCAGCCCTCCTTTAAAGAATAATGAATTATGACAATTATAAGAAGTATAAAGATATTATAAAAAAATAGAAAGCTTCCTTTAAAGAATTTGGATATTCGCTCCCCCCAAAGAGGGGAGGAGGAATATCCAAATTCAATTAACAGCTGATTTTAAAATAATTTAGCAACTATGTAGATTAAACATCCATAGCTTTAATCTGGTTAGCCCAATCTGACAAATTCGGGAATATTTCATCAACAAATCCATCAAAAAGATCGATGAATTCCTGTTTGTCAACTTCTACTATTTCGCAACCTTTTGCTTTAAACTTCTCAACGAGTTCTTCTTCAGCCTTAAGTGTGCCGGCGTTCTTGTAATCTGAAGCTGCCTGAGCTGCTTCTTGAACGAATCCCTGGATGTCTGCAGGAAGTGAATCGTAATAATCTCTGTCCATCATAAAGATTGACTGGCTATAAACATGGTCTGTTCTGATGACATATTTGCATACATCATAGAAACCATAGTTATATGACTCAAGTAATGGATTTTCCTGTCCATCAACAGTTCCTTGCTGAATAGCTGTGAATGTTTCTGTGATTGCAAGAGGAGTAGGTGTAGCGCCTATTCTCTTCCATGTTTCAAGATAAACTTGAATGTTAGGAGCCCTTAATTTGAAGCCTTTGAAATCAGCAAGCTTTTCCATTTTGTATTTAGCTGTTGTGATACGAACGCCTCTGTACATGCTTCCTAAAAGTTTGAATCCGCCGTCTTCGCCAACTTTTTCACGGATTTCTTCGCCAAGGTCGCTTGACCAAACTTTCATGAAATGGTCATATCCTGAATAAAGGTAAGGAACTGCGTCAATGTTTGCATATTCTGACCAAGCATCAAGTGTTCCTAAGCTTTCCATGAATACATCGCACATTCCGTAAGCAAGACCTTCGATACAGTCACGCCAGTCGCCTAATACGCCGCCGGCATAAATATCAACAGCAATTCTTCCGCCGGAAGCTTCTTCAATTGTTTTTTTGAACACTTCCATTGACTCATAAATGATATCTCCAGGAGATGTGTTAAGCCCAAGCTTCCACTCGTATTCAGGAGCAGCTGCTTCAGCTGTCTTTTCTTCTGTTTTTTCTTCTGTTTTTTCTTCTGTAGTTGCTGGTGGTGTGGTTGTTTCAGTTTTCTTTTCACCGCATCCGGCAAGAATACCAACCACAAGGATTGCGGCTAATGCAATACCTATAAACCTTTTCATATAACTCCTCCTCATTTTTGATAAAATAACGTCTTAAATATTTTGCAAGACGTTTTTTTTTAATTATATATATAAAGTTATATAATTACTAAATTTTAATTAAGCCTTCAGGCATAGAAAAGATTTGTTTGCCAGACATAATACAACAATAAACAAGGCTATATATTATATGATTATAAATAAAATATCTATAAATGTCAAATCATTTTGTCATTAAAAATTGCAAGTTCGCTCTATTTTTATCTACCCTTTTATGCAAGGTGATAAGCTTTAAGAACAGTATACAAAACAAAAAGATATTTTTGATAAAAGGATTAACAAAAAAGTAAAATTAATTGGTGCAATTTGAAATTAAGCGGATAATGATTATTTATAAATTATATAATTAAACTTTTTTATTTAAAATTCGTATAAATAAAGGTTTAATATGTTTTTTTAAAACAATAACCGTCATAATTAAATTTAAAGGGTATTAATGATATTTGCTTATGGTTTTGATATTCTGTAAGCAAAGCTGATTATTGCGTGTGTAATATATATATATATGTAAAATTTTAAAAACTTTGTCTTGAATTCATAGATAGACAATAATACGGAAGAATTAACATATTTTTATGTTTGTTTATATTAGAACAGTCTTGTATACTTAGGTTTAGATTAACGCAACAATTGAAAGGAGCATTTTTTATGCCTACAGGCAAAGGTAAAAAGAACAACAATGATTTAAAAACTCTGGTTTGGTTTATTATAATGGCTGTTGTTTTTACATCCATTATAAATGTGTTTATGGATTCGGCTTCTAAAACAAAGGTTACGGAACTAACCTATGATAAATTCGAGCAAATGCTCGAAGAAGGCAAAATAAGCGAAGTTGAAATACAACAGGATCGAATTATATTTAAAGAAAAAACGGAAAATGAAAATCAAGATTCTACAACTGTAGGCTATTTTAATCGTAATGAAAACCAATATTATACAGGGAATATTGAAGATCCGGCTTTATATGAAAAGCTTAAGGAAGCAGGAGTTACATATTTTACACCTGTTGAAGTGAATTCGCCTATACTTTCGTTTTTAACAAATTGGGTACTCCCTGTACTTTTAATGTATGGCATACTTTCTCTTTTTATGAGATCTACGGCAAAAAAGATGGGCGGCGGGGGAGTTATGTCTTTTGGTAAAAACACAGCAAAAATATATGCGCAAAAGGAAACAGGAGTAACTTTTGCTGATGTTGCAGGACAAGACGAAGCAAAGGAATCTTTAACGGAAATAGTTGATTTTCTTCACAATCCAGCCAAATACACGGAAATAGGAGCAAAGCTTCCAAAGGGCGCTTTGCTTGTAGGACCTCCGGGAACGGGTAAAACATTGCTTGCAAAAGCTGTTGCAGGCGAAGCTAAGGTTCCCTTTTATTCTCTTTCGGGCTCGGATTTTGTTGAAATGTTTGTAGGTGTTGGAGCTTCAAGGGTTAGAGATCTTTTTGCCCAGGCAGCTAAAAATGCTCCATGCATAGTATTTATAGATGAAATTGATACAATAGGAAAAAGCAGGGACAATCAACTTGGTTCAAACGACGAAAGAGAGCAGACCTTAAATCAGCTTCTTTCCGAGATGGACGGCTTTGATGCTTCCAAGGGAGTTGTCATAATAGGTGCTACAAACAGGCCTGAAGTTTTGGACAAGGCTCTTTTGCGTCCGGGACGTTTTGACAGGAGAATAATAGTTGATAAACCGGACTTAAAAGGACGTGAAGAAATTCTTAAGGTTCATATTAAAGATGTTAAAGTTGAAAAAGACGTGGATATTAAGCAGGTTGCCCTTGCAACTTCCGGCGGCGCAGGAGCGGATATTGCAAATATAGTTAACGAAGCTGCTTTGCGTGCCGTAAGGATGGGTAGGACAAGGGTAAACCAATCGGACTTTATGGAAGCTGTTGAAATAATAATAGCTGGTAAGGAAAAAAAAGACAGAATACTTACGGAAAAAGAAAAAAGGCTTGTTGCGTATCATGAGGTTGGGCATGCCCTTGCAACAGCCCTTCAAAAACACACACAGCCTGTTCAAAAAATTACTATTGTGCCAAGGACTATGGGTTCCTTAGGCTACACAATGCAAATGCCGGAAGAAGAGCACTATTTGATGACAAAGGACGAAATCTTAGACCAGATAACGACTCTTTTAGGCGGGCGTGCAGCGGAGGAGGTTGCCTTTAACCTTTCAACCACAGGGGCTTCAAATGATATAGAGAGGGCAACTGCTCTTGCAAGAAGCATGGTTGCGCAGTTTGGAATGACCGAAAGATTTGACATGGTTGGGCTTGAAAGCATAGAAAACAAGTATTTGGACGGGAGAAGCGTTTCAAATTGTGCCCAGGTTACATCTGCGGCAATAGATGAAGAGGTTTTAAGCATAATAAGGGTTTGTCATGAAAAAGCAATAAAGCTTCTTGAAGACAACAGGGAAGCTTTGGACAGGATAGCGGAATATCTTATAGACAAAGAGACAATTATGGGCGAGGAATTTATGAATCTGCTTAACAGATAAAAATATTTAGAATATAAAATAAAAAAACCGCATTGCGCGGTTTTTTTATTTTATAAGGTTTTAAGATAATCTTTGTTAAGCTCAATAAGTTTGGTTATATATTTTTCGGATGGACCGCCCGTAATATTTCTTCTGTTTACACAGTTTAGAATATCTATGGCGTCATATATTCCTTCATTAAATATGGGGGATATTTTTTTATATTCGTCTATATCAAGCTCATCAAGGCTTTTGCTGTTATTTATGCAGTATAAAACAAGCTCTCCTATAATAGCATGTGCATCCCTAAACGGAACTCCATTTGCAACAAGCCAGTCAGCTGCGTCGGTTGCATTTGTAAACCCGCCTTTTGCGCCCTTAAGCATGTTTTCTTTGTTTACGGACATTGTGGAAATCATTCTCGCAAATACGGGCAAACACATTTTAACTGTGTCAACAGCGTCAAAAAGAGCTTCTTTGTCCTCTTGCATATCTTTGTTATAGGCAAGGGGAAGACCTTTCATCATTGTAAGCGTTCCCATTAAAGAACCGTAGACTCTGCCTGTTTTTCCTCTTATAAGCTCTGCCATATCAGGGTTTTTCTTTTGAGGCATAATGCTTGAGCCTGTTGAATAGCTGTCGTCCATTTCCACAAATTTAAATTCGTGACTGTTCCAAATTATTATTTCTTCGCAAAAGCGGCTTAGATGCATCATAATAAGAGAAAGAGCGGAAAGGAGTTCAATTGCAAAATCCCTGTCGGATACGCCGTCAAGGCTGTTTTTTGTTATATCGGAAAACCCCAAGCTTTTGGCAACCATTTCCCGGTTCAAAGGATAGGTGGTCGCTGCAAGGGCTCCGCTGCCTAGAGGCATAACGTCAGTACGCTTATAGACATCCGAGAGTCTGTCATAATCACGTTTAAACATCTCAAAATATGCAAGCAAATGATGAGCAAAGGTTATAGGCTGGGCTTTTTGCAAATGGGTGTATCCTGGCATAATAGTTGCCGTATGCATATCTGCCATGGAGTTTAAAACTTCCATAAGCTCTTTTAATAAGCCTTTTATTTCGGATATATTGTCTTTTACATACATTCTTATATCAAGAGCGACCTGGTCGTTCCGGCTTCTGCCTGTGTGAAGCTTTTTGCCGGCGTCGCCTATGCGGCTTATAAGAATCGTCTCGATGTTCATATGTATATCTTCTGCTTTTTCATCAAATACAACAGTGCCATTTTTTATATCTTCAAGTATCTCTTTGAGGGTTTTTATTATAAGAGAGGAGTCTTTCTCAGGGATTATTCCTTGAGTTCCAAGCATTTCTGCATGGGCAATGCTTCCTTTTATATCCTGCTCAAAGAGCCGTTTATCAAAAGAGATTGACGAATGGAAATGGTCTGTTATATTATCTGTGGTTTTTGTAAATCTTCCGCCCCAAAGCTTCATTTTTTTACTCCTTATTTTTGTTTTGCATCATAAGCGCACGAACCTTTAAAGGCAAGCCGAAAAGATTGATAAACCCATCTGCGTCCTTATGGTTGTAAAGCTCACCTGTTGTAAAGCTTGCAATAGCTTCATTGTAAAGTGAATATGGGCTTGTTGAACCAGCGGAGATAATATTGCCTTTGTAAAGCTTAAGACGAACAGTTCCAGTTACGGTTTCCTGCATGCTGTCAAAATATGCCGAAAGAGCCTCACGGAGAGGGGTATACCATTCGCCGCTGTAGACAAGCTCTGAAAATTTATTGCTTGCAATTTCGTTAAAAGCCTGAGTTTTTTTGTCCAGGCAAAGATATTCGAGTTCCCTGTGCGCATAATAAAGAATTGTTCCGCCGGGGGTTTCATACACACCTCTGGACTTCATACCTACAACGCGGTTTTCAACTATATCGGAAATACCAATAGCGTTTCTTCCGCCTATTTCGTTTAAGGTTTCAATTGCCTTGACAGGCTCAAGCTTTTTTCCGTTTATTTTTTTAAGTATGCCTTTTTCAAATGAAAGCTCAACATATTCAGGTTTATCCGGAGCTTCTTCCGGGGTAACGCAAAGCTGAAGCAGTTTTTTATAATTAGGCTCATTTGCGGGATCTTCAAGCTCAAGACCTTCATGGCTTAAATGCCAGATGTTGCGGTCACGGCTATAGCTGTCGCCTTTTTTAACGGGGGCTGGGATTCCGCGTGCTTCAAGATAAGCAACCTCAGCTTCCCTTGAATCCATTTTCCATGTATCAAGGCGCCAAGGTGCAATTATTTTAAGCTCTGGAGCTAAAGCCTTAACGGTAAGCTCAAAACGTACCTGGTCGTTTCCTTTGCCTGTCGCACCATGGCAGATGGCGGTTGCGCCTTCCTTTTTGGCTATTTCAACAAGCCTTTTTGCAATTATTGGACGTGCCATGGAGGTTCCTAAAAGATATTTCCCTTCATAAACAGCGTTTGCTTTAACGCATGGATATACAACATCAGTTATAAATTCTTCTGTTATATCTTCAATATAAAGTTTACTTGCTCCTGTTTTTAAAGCTTTTTCCTCAAGGCCTTCAGTTTCTTTTCCCTGTCCTACATTTCCGCAGACGGCTATAACCTCAGCGTCATTATAATTTTCTTTAAGCCATGGTATGATAACTGTTGTGTCAAGACCGCCGGAATAAGCGAGTACAATTTTTTCTTTCATTATGAGTACCTCCGTTAATAATGGTATTAATTTTTATACATTAATTATGCATTTTTATTACGGTTTAAGTGTAATTTAAAATGCATCAATTTACCGATGAAATAATTATAAACGCAATATAAATATTTTTCAATAGTTTTTTATATTTTTCTTGCATATTATAAAGAATATATGTATAATTATAAAATGATTTATGATCAGGAGGTAATGTTATGATAAAAGCAGGGGTAATCGGTGCGACAGGATATGGCGGAAGCGAGCTCATGAGATTGCTTTCGGCTCATCCCGAAGTTGAAATAAATGTGGCTACGTCTCAAAGCTATACGGGCATGTTGTTTTCAGACGTATATGAAAATTTCAGGAATATAGAAGATATAAAATTAAATGAACTTAATATAGAAGAAATAGCTTTTGAATGTGATGTTGTTTTCATGGCTTTGCCTCATGGCGTAGCCGCAAAAACAGTTAATGAAGACATACTTAAGAAAACTAAGATAATAGATTTTGGAGCTGATTTCAGGCTTAAAAATTATGAGGTTTATGAAAAATGGTATGGTATTAAGCATGAAGGGCAAAAGCTTCTTGAAGATGCAGTTTACGGTCTTTGCGAGCTGAATAGGGAACAGATTAAAGGAGCAAGCCTTGTTGCAAACCCAGGATGCTATACAACATGCAGCATATTAGCTATGGCGCCTTTGATTGTTTCGGGGATAATAGACCCTGACAGCATAATAATAGACGCAAAATCCGGCGTTTCAGGCTCGGGGCGAGGGCTTTCCCTTGGGAGCATGTTTTGCGAATGCAATGAAAACATGAAAGCATATAAAATAGCTTCACACAGACATACTCCGGAAATAGAAGAGCAGCTTTCATATCTGGGCGGAAAAGAAATTGTTTTATCTTTTACCCCACATTTAATACCTATGAACAGGGGGATACTTGCAACATGCTATTCAAAGCTATCTAAGGAAGCTTCGTATGAAGATATTTATAAAATTTACAGCGATTTTTATAAGGATGAATATTTTGTAAGGCTTACCAAAAAGGGAGTTTTCCCCGAAACAAAATGGGTTAAAGGCTCAAACTTTATAGACATTGGGCTTGCTGTTGATGAAAGGACGAATAGGGTGATTGTTGTTTCAGCAATAGATAATCTTGTTAAGGGAGCTGCGGGGCAGGCGGTTCAAAATATGAACATTATGTTTGGGTTTGATGAGAAAACAGGACTTTCTTATGTGCCCCCATTTCCAATTTAACGGAGGTATATTATGGACATTATCGATGGAGGAATAACTGCGCCAAAAGGTTTTTTGGCTGCAGGCAGGCATATAGGCGTTAAAAAAGTTAAAAAGGATCTTTCGCTTGTTGAAAGTGAATCCTTAGCGGAGGCTGCAGGTGTATTCACACAGAGTGCGGTTAAAGCCGCACCTGTATTATGGGATATGGAGCTTATGGAAAAAGGTTATAAAATAAAAGGCATAGTAACCGTTAGCGGAAACGCTAATGCATGCACGGGCAAGCAGGGGAAGCTCGACAACGAAGCCGTGGCTGAAACTTTTGCAAAATGCATGGGAACCAGCAAAGAAAATGTTTTCACCGCCGCAACAGGCGTTATAGGCGAACCTATGCCTATGGAAACAATTAAAAACGGCATATTGTCGACATATCCTTTTCTTGGAAAAGGATATGTCGCTTCGAAGGACGCAGCAGCTGGAATAATAACCACCGACACTTTTTTGAAAGAAATAGCGGTTGAAATTAATATTGGCGGAAAGAGTGTTAAAATAGGTGCTATGGCAAAAGGCTCGGGAATGATACACCCAAACATGGCAACCGTCCTAGCTTTTATAACTACAGATGCTTCAATATCAGGCAAGCTTCTTAATAAGGCTTTAAAATCTGCTGTTTATGAGACCTATAATATGATTTCGGTTGACGGGGTAACAAGCACAAACGATATGGCTTTAATCCTTGCAAACGGAATGGCGGGCAATCAAAAAATAGCTGAGGAAAACAAAGATTATGAAAAGTTTTATGAGGCTGTTTTATATGTAAACAAAAAGCTTGCAACCGATATAGTTAAAGACGGGGAAGGCGCTTCAAAAATGCTTAAGGTTAATGTTTTTGGAGCAAAGGACAAAGAAACTGCTAGGGTGCTTGCAAAAAGCGTGGTTTCAAACAATCTTGTCAAGGTTGCGCTTTTTGGGGAGGATGCAAACTGGGGCCGTGTGCTTGCGGCGATGGGAGGCTCTGGCGCGAATTTTGATTCAGAGATAATAGATATAGTTTATAAGAATGAAAAAGGCGAAATAGCACTTATGAAAAACGGAAGCCCGGTAGGCTTTGATGAAAAAGCCGCTTCCGAAATACTTAAGCAGCCTGAAATAACAATACAAATAAACCTTAACTGCGGAGATGCCAGCGCTTCGGCGTATGGCTGTGATTTGGGTTATAAGTATATAAAGATAAACGGGGAATACAGGTCAAGGAGATAAGGAGGAAACATATGGGATTAAAAGAGATAGAAGGAGGTATAACAGCTCCTTTTGGTTTTTTTGCGGCTGGCGGAGAAGCAGGCATAAAAAAGGGCAAGAAGGATATTGCCCTCATATGCAGCGAAAAAAATGCAAAGGTTGCAGCTGCCTTCACAACAAACGTAGTTAAAGCCGCCTCGGTTACAAGGAATATGAAAATAGTTTCAAGTGGCCATGAAGTTAGGGGAATAGCTATAAACAGCGGAAACGCGAACGCATGCACAGGCGAGGAAGGGTTAGCCGCAAACATAGAAATGGCAAAGGTCTTTGGGGATATATTAGAGGTTGATGAAGACTTTATATTAACCGCTTCAACAGGTGTTATAGGAGTGCCGTTTCCTATAGATAAAGTTAAAAAGGGGATAGAAAGCATATCAGAAATGCTTTCTTCTTCGGTTGAGAGTGCCCATGAAGCAGCTCTTGCCATAATGACAACGGATACATATCCTAAAGAATTTGCACTTCAGCTTAAAATAGGTGAAAAAACTGTCAAGATAGGAGCCATGGCAAAGGGTTCAGGGATGATACATCCTAACATGGCGACAATGCTTGCATTTATAACGACGGATGTAAACATAAGCCCGGGAATGCTTGATTCTGCGCTTAAAATGAGTGTCCCGCTTACATATAACATGGTTTCTGTAGACGGGGACACAAGCACGAACGATATGGTTGCCGTGCTTGCAAATGGTATGGCTGGAAACGCTGAAATAACGGAAAAGAGCGAAGACTTTTATGAATTTTATGAAGCGCTTAATTATATAAATGAAAAGCTTGCCAAAAACCTTGTTAAAGACGGCGAAGGTGCAACAAAATTTATAGAAGTTGATGTTTCTGGCGCTTATAATGATGAAAATGCAAAAATAATCGCCAAATCCGTGATAACTTCAAATCTTTTCAAAGCTGCAATGTTTGGCGCAGACGCAAACTGGGGAAGAGTTCTTTGCGCAATGGGTTATTCGGGAGCAGTTTTTGACCCTCAAAAAGTTTCGATATCCTTTGTGAGCAAGGCAGGAATTATAAAAACTATGGATATGGGAACACCGATAGTTTTTAATGAGGATGTTGCAAAAGAGGTGCTTTCGGAGGATGAAATAACGGTTCATATAAAAATGGACGAAGGGAAAGGAAAAGCAAAGGCGTGGGGCTGTGATTTAACATATGACTATGTAAAAATAAACGGGGATTACCGGTCTTGATTTTTTTGGCTTAAGGGGAGTTAATTATGGAGAATACAAACAATTCCGTTAAAATGAATGAATATATAAGCAAGGCAAAAATACTGATAGAGGCTTTGCCCTATATAAAAAGATTTTATGATAAAACTGTGGTTATAAAATACGGCGGAGCCGCTATGGTCAATTCCGATATAAAGAATTCGGTTATGCAGGATATAGCTTTGATGAAGCTTGTAGGTATGCATCCGGTTATCGTTCATGGCGGGGGACCTGAAATAAACCATTTTCTTGAAAAAATGGATATAAAATCCAGCTTTATAGACGGGCTCCGCGTTACGGATGAAGATACCATGGAGGTTGTTGAAATGGTGCTTTCAGGCAAGGTTAATAAAGGCATAGTTGCCGAAATAGAGAAACAGGGCATGAAAGCCGTTGGAATATCAGGAAAAGACGGTGGTATATTAAACGCTGAAAAGATAAACAAAAAAGGAATAGACTACGGAAATGTGGGCGAGATTAAGAATGTTGACCCTTCTTTGATAAAAACTTTGATAAGAGATGATTTTATACCCGTTATTGCCCCTATAGGCAAAGATGAATACGGGAATACATACAACATAAATGCCGATTATGCGGCAGTTGCGATTGCGGGAGCGTTAAATGCGGAGAAGCTTGTATTTCTTACGGATGTTGAAGGAGTCCTTAGAGATGTTAAAGACCCTAATTCTCTTATGAGTTTTATAAAAGCAGACGCTGTCCCCGGGCTTATTGAAAACGGAGCTATTTCAGGAGGAATGATACCTAAAATAGAATGCTGTATGGCGGCAGTTGAAAAGGGTGTAAACAATGTGCATATTTTGGATGGAAGGGTTGAGCACTGCCTTATACTTGAAATATTCACACCTGAAGGCATAGGCAGCATGATTGAAAAATAAAGGGGGTATTTATATGGGAAGCAAAATGGAGGAGCTTACAAACCTTGGTTCAAGCGTAATTATGAACACATACGGACGGTTTCCCGTTGCCTTGGATTATGGTGACGGTGTTTATATGTATGATGTTGAAGGCAAAAAATATATTGATTTTGTTGCGGGTATAGCGGTAAATTCGCTTGGCACAAACCACGAACGCCTTGTATCGGCGATTTCGGAACAGGCAAAAAAATTGATACACTGTTCAAACCTGTATTATACGGAACCTCAGATAAGCCTTGCAAAAGCACTTACTGAAAACTCGGATTTTGATAAAGTTTTTTTCTGCAACAGCGGAGCGGAGGCTGTTGAATCAGCTTTAAAGCTTATGCGTAAATATGCGGATATGAAAGGAAAACCGGGGAAAGAAATAATAACTATGGAAAAATCATTCCACGGAAGAACATATGGAGCGGTAACCGCAACGGGGCAGGATAAGTATCATAAAGGCTTTGGCCCGCTTTTACCGGGTATAAAGCATGTCAAATATAATGATTTTGAAGCTTTAGAGTCTCAAGTTTCGGAAAAAACCTGTGGTATACTTATGGAGGTTATGCAGGGCGAGGGCGGAATAATACCGGCTGATGCCAAGTATCTTAAAAAGGTAAGAGAGCTTTGTGACGAAAAGGATATACTCCTTGTTTTTGACGAGGTTCAAACGGGAGTGGGAAGAACCGGTGAGCTTTTTGCATACCAGCTTTTCGGAGTTGCACCCGATGGAGCAACATTTGCAAAGGGTCTTGCGGGCGGAGTACCCATAGGGGCGTTTATGGCAAACGATAAGGCTGCTTCCGCTTTTAAGCCGGGAGATCATGCGTCAACCTTTGGAGGCAATCCTTTGGCAACAGCGGCGGCCGGAGTTGTTTTGGATGAGCTTTTAAACCGCGGACTGCTTGAAAATGTTAAGAAACAAGGCAAATATTTAAACGAAAAGCTTTTAAAGCTTCAGGAAAAGCATAAGGTGATAACGGATGTAAGGGGTATAGGCCTTATGCAGGGGGTTGAACTTTCTGTTGCGGTTGGGGATATAATATCGGAATGTATTAAAAAAGGTCTTTTTCTTGTTGGTGCGGGTCCAAATGTTATACGTTTTGTTCCTCCTCTTATAATAAAAGAAGAAAACATTGATGAGGCAATGGGTATTTTAGATAGTGCATTAACTGAAAAGGGTTTATAATAAGATTATAAATTTTAGGAGGAGCTGCCATGAAATTTCTTACATATCAATATCACGGAGTTGAAATATTAGGGATACTCACAGATAAGGGAGTATATAATGTCAAAGATTTCGGGTTAAACTATGCTTCTATGAATGAACTTATCGTAAACATTACAGATGAAGAAATGAAGACCCTAAAGCTTGCCGTCAAAAATAGATTTAAACCTCTTAATTTTGAGGATATTAAGCTTTTGGCGCCAATACCTTACCCTTTGCAGGATGTTCTTTGCCTGGGGCTTAACTATGCGGATCATGCAAAAGAATATTCCAGCCATAAAAAAGAAACGGAAGAAACAGCAGAAAAACCAGTTGCCGTATATTTTTCAAAAAGAGTTAATAAGGCCTCGGCAAGCGGAGATTTAATACCTAAGCATGAGGAAATAGTAACCGGATTGGACTATGAAGTTGAACTGGGCGTCGTGATTAAAAAAGACGCATGGCAGGTTAAAGAAGAAGAAGCCTTTGATTATGTATTTGGGTATACGATTATAAATGACGTTACTTCAAGAGATATACAGTCAAGGCATAAGCAATGGTATTTTGGTAAAAGCCTGGACGGATTTTTACCCATGGGTCCCGTTTTAGTTACTGAGGACGAGTTTGAAAGACCGCCGGTTCTTAAAATAACCGCAAAAGTAAATGGGGAACTCCGTCAGAGCAGTTCGACTTCACTTTTAATCCATGGCATAGCAAAGGTTATCTGTGAGCTTACAAAAGGGATGACTCTAAAAGCGGGAACCATAATAGCCACCGGTACCCCGGCAGGCGTTGGTCTTGGTTTTAATCCACCGAAATATTTAAAATCAGGTGATGTTGTTGAATGTGAGATTGAAAAAATAGGAGTGCTTGAAAATACGGTTGAATAATATTTATTAAGTTTAGGACGGCAGCATTTTGCAGCCGTCCTAAATATTAATTCATTCTTTAAAAGTTGATATGCCTGTTGATTAAACAGTATAATTGTATTATTATTTTATTTATTCTCAAAAAGTGGTTAAGCAAGTTGTAATTATAGCCAAAGTATTTTTAAATATATGGCAATAGAGCATAACAGAATATCAAAAAAGTTTGCTGTTTAATACATTTAACATAAAAAAAGTATGTTTACATATCTTTTTAGACTTATCCATATGTGTATTTTGATTAAAATTTTAATAAAGTTGATTGTAAAATCAATGTTGTTGACGAAAAAAAGTGCTTGATGTATACTGTAAACAATATTAAAGACATAAATATTAAAGGAGGAATTTTTAATGAAAAGAGTTTATAATTTTTCAGCAGGACCATCTACATTACCTCTTGAAGCTTTAGAAACGGCTCAGGGTGAGTTTTTGTGTTATAAAAATACCGGCATGTCGGTTTTGGAGATGAGTCATAGGTCAAAAGACTTTGAAGAAATATTAAACTCTGCCTCTGATGACTTAAGAAAGCTTATGTCCATACCTGATAACTATAAAATTCTTTTTCTTCAGGGAGGAGCTTCGACCCAGTTCGCAATGATTCCTTTAAACCTTATGAATAAAAATAATAAGGCTGATTATGTTAAAACTGGTGTTTGGGCGAAAAAGGCAATTGCCGAAGCAAAGAAATACGGGACTGTAAATGTTGCGGCTTCTTCGGAGGATAAGACCTTTTCGTATATCCCGGAAATAGACAGCTCCATGGTAGATAAGGATGCGGATTATTTTCATATTACGTTAAACAACACCATATACGGAACAAGATACACCAAGCTTCCGGAAACAGGGAATGTTCCGCTTGTTGCCGATTTTTCATCCAATGTGCTTTCGGAAAAGCTTGATGTTTCAAAGTTTGGGCTTTTATATGCTGGGGCTCAGAAAAATCTCGGTCCTGCAGGCGTTACGCTTGTTATAATACGCGAAGATTTAATAGGGAATCCAATGAGCATAACCCCAACAATGCTTAATTATGAAACGCACGCAAAAGAAAATTCACTTTTTAATACGCCTCCGACATTTGGAATATATTTTATGGGGCTTGTTTTAAAATGGTTTCTTGATATTGGCGGAATAGATGCAATCCAAAAGAAAAACGAGGAAAAAGCGGCTTTGATTTATGATTTTCTTGATGCCTCAAAGCTTTTCAAAGGAACAGTAAATCCTAAAGACAGGTCTTTAATGAATGTCACTTTTATTCTTCCGACAGAAGAACTTAATTCAAAATTTATAAGCCTTGCAAAAGAAGAAAGCTTATGTAATCTAAAAGGTCACAGAAGTGTCGGAGGAATGAGAGCAAGCATTTATAACGCAATGCCTATTGAAGGGGTTGCCGCGCTTGTTAAGTTCATGGAGAAGTTTGAGAAAGAAAACAACTGAAAGGGAGATAAAAATGTTTAAAATATTAAAACCTAATTCAATTGCCAAAGCAGGCTTGGATATGCTTCCTGCCGATTTGTTTACTGTTGGCGGAGACGTGAAAGACCCTGACGGAATACTATTAAGAAGCTACAATATGCTTGATATGGAGCTTAACGACAATCTTCTCGCAGTTGCAAGGGCAGGAGCGGGGACAAATAATATCCCCATAGATAGGTGCACTAAAAAGGGAGTAATAGTTTTTAATACTCCCGGCGCAAACGCAAACGCAGTTAAGGAGCTTGTTATAGCAGGTCTTTTAATGTCATCAAGGAAGATTGTTGAAGGAATTGAATGGGTTAAAACCTTAAAAGGCCAGGAAAACATAGAAAAAACTGTTGAATCAGGCAAATCAAGTTTTGTAGGTCCTGAGATATACGGCAAAAAGCTTGGGGTTATAGGTCTTGGAGCAGTTGGAGTTTTGGTTGCAAATGCTGCACGCGACCTTGGCATGGATGTCTTTGGGTATGACCCGTTTCTTTCGGTTGACGCTGCATGGCATCTAAAACGCTCAATAAAGAGAGCTGAGTCTATACAGGAAATAGCATCTCAGTGTGATTACATAACAATTCATATTCCTTTAAACGATAAAACAAGAAATACCTTCAATAAAGATGTTTTCGCCATAACAAAAGAAGGAGCAAGGCTTTTAAACTTCTCAAGAGATGGGATTGTAAATAACAATGACCTTAAAGAGGCTTTAAAATCCGGCATAGTGAGCAAATATGTAACTGATTTTGCAAGCGAAGATTTGATTGGCGTTGAAAATATCATAGTAACGCCCCATCTTGGGGCTTCAACTCCAGAATCTGAAGAAAATTGCGCTGTTATGGCTGCCGACCAATTGCGTGAATATATTTTAAGCGGAAATATAACAAATTCTGTTAATTTCCCTGATTGTTATGTTCAGGATACAGGCAAGGCAAGGGTTGCTATAATACATAACAATGTACCTAATGTTGTAGGAACAATAACTACAGCTTTTGCAAAAGAAGGAATAAACATAGACAACATGATAAATAAGAGCCGAGGAGCCGTTGCATATACACTTATTGATGTTGATTCCTTAAATGGGAAAACAGAGAGTATATTAAAAGAACTCTCAAACTTCGAGCCAGTGTTTAAAACAAGAATAATAAGAGAATTATAAATTAAAAGCACAGCCAAAATAGGCTGTGCTTTTATGTCTGTTTATGATATAGTAATTGTATACTATATTATATCATTAACCAGGGGGGATACGGATGAAAAAATTTTTTTTGCTTGTTTTGGTATTGTTTACTTTGTCTGTAGCTGGCTGCAAGGGGAATAAGGAAAATATCCCTCAGATATCGGAAAAACAGGAAGAAATAAGCAAAAATGATTCTCTTGTCAAGGAAGCTTTTGCTTCAGGCAACGAAGAAAATGAAGAAGAAAAAGAACTCGAAGAAGAAAAAGAACCCGAAGAAGAAAAAGAAGATGAAGAAGACGAAATCACAAAAGAAATAAAGAATACACCTTCGGACGAGATTCTTAAAAAAGCGCCTGACCAACCAACTGAAAACAGCTCTTCTGTTGGTTATAATGATAAGAAGTCGTGGTGGTTTAAACGTAATTCAGAGCATACTCCGCCATCTGCCCAAATGGAAATAGATATAAGACAATACGGTGGATATTATCTTGGAAACACAGATGAAAGAGTTATATATCTCACGTTTGATGAAGGTTATGAAAACGGATACACCTCTAAAATACTTGATGTTT
Organism: Lachnospiraceae bacterium; assembly: GCA_034925905.1. Lineage (GTDB taxonomy): Bacteria > Bacillota > Clostridia > Lachnospirales > Anaerotignaceae > JAYFRL01. The sequence continues at coordinate 82,623 of JAYFRL010000019.1, forward strand.
TAAAAGAAAACGATGTGAAAGCAGCGTTTTTTGTAACGGAACCATATATTGAAAAAGATCCCGAGCTTATTTTAAGAATGAAAAACGAAGGCCATGTAGTTGGCAACCATACAACGACTCATCCTGAAATGCCTAGCTTAACGGATGACGAGCTTTTCGGCGAAATAACCCAGTGTGAAAATGCTTATGCCGAATTAACGGGAGAACCAATGGATAAGTTTTTAAGACCTCCGGGTGGAGTTTACAGCATAAGAACCCTTGAAAAAACTTTGGCTGCCGGATATAAAACAATATTCTGGAGCTATGCCTATAAAGACTGGGAGGTAGACAACCAACCGGGAACAGTTGAAGCCTATAATATGTTTGTAAACAATTACCATAATGGAGCAATAATTTTGCTTCATGCTGTTTCCCAGTCAAATACGGAAGCCTTAAACAGTATAATAAAGACGATGAAAGAAAAAGGTTACCGTTTTGCAAGTCTTTATGAGCTCCCGGAATATGACCTTATTGATGTGGGCCAAAACGGAAGCCCTGACATTGAATTGGAAGAAGAAGTCAACACATCTGATGATTCGCTAACGGAAACTTCGCAGGAAAACGGAAATACTTCGGAAGGAACTGAAAATTCTTGAAACCAAGAAATCGGAAGTGAAATAGAATAAAATATACACAAATAAAAAACGAAGGAATTTGCCTATATAAAATGTTTATTAAAAAGTGCTTTATTTGGATGATGTATTATCACGATAATGCTTGATTTAATTGGTGTGATGTGATATCATTCCTTTCAATAATATTTTTAATAACTTTTTTTAGTATTTAAATATATTTTGGAGGGGAAACAATTGGAGACAAAAACAAGATGGCAGAGGTTTTTGAAAAGGTATTTTATTGACGGGTTGAACGGAATGGCTTTAGGTCTTTTCTGTTCCCTTATTGTAGGCCTTATAATAAAGCAGATAGGCGGCCTTATCGGAGGAAACATTGGAAGCTTTATAATAAGCCTCGGGACAATAGCGTCAATATCAACGGGCGCTGCGATAGGAGTAGGAAGCGCATATATGCTCGGTTCTGCAAAATTAATAATTTTTGCATCGGGGATAACGGGCCTTTTTGGAGCAAATGCTGCAAGTTTTTTAGCCGGGACTTTGTTTTCGGAAAAAGGAGCTGTTATACTTACAGGACCAGGAGACCCGCTTGGAGCTTTTCTTGCCGCCCTTGCAGGAATTGAAATCGGAAGGCTTGTTTCAGGTAAAACCAAAGTTGATATTTTGCTTACGCCAATGGTTACAATAGTTTCAGGATGCATTATAGGAGCTATTATAGGCCCGCCGCTTTCGGCAGGCATGAAATGGCTTGGAGATATGATAGTTATCGCAACGGAACTCCAGCCGTTCCTTATGGGTATAGTTATCTCGGTTGTAATGGGCATGGTGCTTACTTTGCCTATAAGCTCCGCAGCTCTTTCTATAATACTTGGTTTGAGCGGTTTGCCGGCGGGAGCTGCCACAGTTGGATGTTCAACTCAAATGATAGGCTTTGCGGTTGCAAGTTTTAAGGAAAATAAATGGGACGGGCTTTTGGCTCAAGGTCTCGGAACTTCAATGCTTCAAGTTCCTAATATAGTTAAAAACCCCAAAATATGGATACCACCAATACTTGCCAGCGCAATTTTAGGCCCGATTTCAACCATGGTGTTTAAAATGCAAAACAATCCTTCGGGTGGAGGAATGGGGACTTCGGGTTTGGTTGGTCAGATAATGACATGGCAAACCATGTCTGCGGATACGGCTCCGGTCATGCTTATAACAAAAATATTACTGCTTCATTTTATACTCCCAGCAATATTAACCCTTATAATTTCTGAATATATGCGTAAAAAAGGTTATATAAAAGACGGAGATATGAAGCTTTCGGTTTAATTTTTCAAACAAAAAACCCCTTAATAGTTTAAGGGGTTTTTTGTTTGACTGGATTACAGGTTATTTAGGAAATAGTCAAAAATTATTTTTTAAATGCTTTATATGCCGCAAGATTTTTCTTTAAAAGATTTGGAGTATCAAGCCCATAGGGGCAGTGGCTTTTACAATTGTTGCAGCCGATGCAGTCCTCTATTTTTCTCATTTCCTCCTGCCAATACGGGGTTAGATATATATCGGAAGGAGCCCTGTGAAGCAGAAGATTCATCCTTGCGCACATCTTTATGTCTATACCTACGGGACAAGGCATGCAATATCCGCAGCCGCGGCAAAACTCGTCTTTTAATTCATCCATGTCTTTTTTTATTATTGCTTCCGTTTCTTTTGTCATGTAAGGCGGATTATCATTATAAGAAACAAACTCCATAAGCTCGTTCATATGTTGTATCCCCCAAATAGGAACGACGTTGTCAAACTGAGACATAAAAGCATAGGCAACCTTTGAATCATTTATAAGACCGCCTGAAAGAGCCTTCATTGCTATAAAGCCTACGTTTTTTTCTTTGCATTTTTTTATAAGATCCAGTTCTCTTTCAGTTGCAAGATAACTGAAAGGAAATTGGAGAGTTTCATACAAACCGGAATCTATTGCTTCATTTGCAAGCTCAAGCCTGTGGTTTGTAAACCCTATATGGTGTATTTTTCCGACTGTTTTTGCAACGAGCATAGCTTCATAAAGCCCTGTTCCATCTCCTGGTTTTGGGCAAAAAGAAGGATTGTGAAATTGATATATGTCTATGTAGTCTGTATTAAGGTTTTCGAGACTTGCTTTTAAATCATTCCAAAAGTCATCGGTATTTTTAGCCATTGTTTTCGTGGCTATAAATATGCTTTCTCTTACAGGGCTTAACGCTGCGCCAATCTTTTTTTCACTGTCACTGTAAAATCTGGCGGTATCAAAAAAATTTATTTTATTTTCATAAGCGGTTTTCAATATCAAAACGGCGTCTTCCATATTTCGCCTTTGAATTGGAAGAGCGCCAAACCCATTTTTATTAACGGTTATTTCTGTGCTGCCTAAAGTTACTCTTTGCACATTAATTGACCCCTTTCAAATTGCTGCTTTTTACATATTATAGATTTTAACTAATTAAAAGAATAAATACAATGGAAAATAAAATTTTTGTTATAATTAATTTTTTTAAATAATATTTTATAATAATTCTTCTGTTATAGAGGTGGGTTTATGCAGGAGCAATCACAAAAAATTCTAAGAACTAAGAATGATGAGCTCTATATTATTTTTTTCGATAGGAACACAGGGTCAATAGTACTCAGGAAATATGAGGGAGTGCGTTGGAGCAGGCCTCAAATTGTAGTATGTGATGCAGAACCAGATTTTTCCGTATCAACTAGTTCCGGTGGCGATATAATGATAATAAACAGAGACAAATACGGTAACATTATTTTAAATATAAGCTCCGACGGGAAAAAATGGGAAAACAAAATACTTTTTAAGGGCAGAAACTCAAATGGCCGATGCTTTGAGAAATATCATGTTTATTCAACAAAAGACAGCGTAAACATCATAAGTACAGAATATATGCCTGATGAAAAAAAGAGTAAAATAATATTTAATTCTTTTAAAGAAGGAAAATGGAACGATCCATATGAGATAGATAACTTTGTTCCGTTTTCCAAAAGTCCGTTAGTAATAACTCCAATAAATCCAAATCATGTAATAATGTACTATATGATTAAAGAGGGTAATGTAATAAGCAGGGAAGTTATGCTGGAACCTTTTGAGATAGGGAATACAATAACCGTTTTAAGCACAACTCAATTGCTTATAGACATCTCCGTATTAATGACTGAAAAAAAGGTGCATATCTTATATACAACAAAAGGAATAAACGGAAGTCAGGTTGTATATAGAAACCGAGAAGAGCAAAAAATGGAAATGCCTAAAGTTATTTGGGAAGGGCAATGGTGTGACGGAGTAATATCGTTTTATGTCGACGAAGTGTTATGGATGATGTGGAGGACCCAAAACGGACTTTTGTACTCATATTCCGAGGATGAAGGGATAAGCTTTAAACGACCGAAAAAATATAGGGGTGAGTTTTGCAGACGCCCTATAAAAGCAGAGTATGTAAGCAACTTTTCAGACAAATTAAAATGCACGGAGCTTTATTTGGATAGTGAGGATTCGTATGAAATATTGCTTGTGCCAGATATATATGAAGAATTTTATAAAAAATATACACCCAATAAAGTAGGTAAAGTAAGTACAGAAGATGAAATAAAAATACTTAAAAGCAAACTCGAGTCTTATGAATCAAGAATTAAACAGGTTGATTTTCAACCAACAACACCAAACGGTAAAATGGATGAAATACAACTGCAAAACATCTTATGGAATAAAAAATTGGAAGAAATTGCAAACCAAAAAGAAAAGTTTATGAACAATAAAAATGAATTTAAGTAAGAAGAAGCAAGCCTTAAGGCTTGCTTCTTCTTACTCCTATATTTTTGAATAAAAACGTAGAAAATTATAAAAAAACATTGCAAAAGAACAGCAAATAGTGTAATATAAATAGGCACTTCATTTTTAAGTTTAAATTATATTATTTTAAAATAATAACGTATTGACAAAGCAAAAACGACAAATTATAATATTGTTTGTTGCGGTTTGGAAAAAATCCAATATATGGAGAGGTGTCCGAGTGGTTTAAGGAGCCGGTCTTGAAAACCGGTGACTCCGAAAGGGGCCGTGGGTTCGAATCCCACCCTCTCCGTCGTTATTAATGTAGAGCACACGAGGAGAAGTACCCAAGTGGTTGAAGGGGCTCCCCTGGAAAGGGAGTAGGCCGTTAATAGCGGCGCGTGGGTTCAAATCCCACTTTCTCCGCCATTAAAAAAACTTGTCAAAATGTGCTTGACAGAGATAATCCATTGTGGTAAGATAATGCTCGCGTGAAAAAATGCGAAAAAAAGCGTTAAATTGAGCGATTTTCCGATCCTTGAAAACTGAACAGATGAATGAACCAAAAAACCCAAGTCAAAAGACAAAGAGTTTTAAAAAGGCAAAGGAAA
>JAYFRL010000005.1:0-151576 GCA_034925905.1 Lachnospiraceae bacterium
GGACGAAAACAGCTTAGCACATACCAAATGGGAATGCAAATACCATATTGTATTTGCTCCAAAATATCGGAGAAAAGAGATTTATGGCAAAATCAAAGCAGACATAGGAAAAATATTAAGAGAGTTGTGTACACAAAAGGATGTCAAAATAATCGAAGCAAATGCATGCCCTGATCATATTCACATGCTGGTATCAATCCCACCCAAAATGAGTGTATCAAATTTTATGGGATTTCTGAAGGGTAAAAGTAGCCTGATGATATTTGAAAGGCATGCGAATTTAAAATACAGATATGGAAACAGGACATTCTGGTGCAAAGGATATTATGTGAGTACGGTAGGTCGGAATAAAAACGCAATACAAAAATATATTCAAGACCAATTAAAAGAGGACATGATGACTGACCAACTGACACTTAAGGAATATGTTGACCCTTTTAAAGGGCAGCAGGTAAATAAACGTGCGGTTGGCGGAATCATAAAGCGCCTTAAGGCGCAATGTTGGCAATAGTCCCTTTTAGGGCTCAAAGAAAAACCCCACGTTTACGTGGGGATGATTATTTGTTTATAATGTGAGTAACTTTGTGCAAAACTATGTTTATAATGTGGATAACTTCATGAAACCAAGGTCTCGCCTACGATATAGATATCTCCGGCTCCCATAGTTATCAACAGGTCTCCGTCTTTAAGGTTTTCCCTTAAAAAAGCTTCGGCTTCTTTAAAGCTATCGACTGACACGGCGGTTTTGCCGAATTTTTTGTTTATAATCCGGGCGATGTCCGCTGAACTTATCTCTCCCGTGTCTTTTTCCCTTGCTGCATATATAGGCGCCAAAACAATATTATCCGCATGTGAGAGAGCTTCCGCAAATTCCGTTAAGAAAGCTTTGGTTCTTGAATATGTGTGCGGCTGGAAAAGGCACCATACCCGGTTAAACTTAAGCCCTTTGGCTGCTTTTAATGTTGCGGATATTTCAGTTGGATGGTGTGCGTAATCATCCACAACTTCCGCGCCGTTTATTTTACCTTTATGCTGGAAACGCCTTTTTGCCCCGGAGAAACCCTTAAGCGCAGCCGAAATTTCTTCAACGGATATTTCCGAAACATATGCCGATGCAAAAGCCGCGAGAGCGTTTTCAACATTATGGACACCTGGGATTGCAAGGGTTATTCGGTCTAAAGTGCCACCGTTATAACAAACATCGAAGCTATAGCAGCCGTTGTCTTTTAATTCAAGGTTTTTAGCCGAAAAATCCGACGTTTCGCTTATCCCAAAGGTAAAGATGCGGCCTCTTGCGCCTTCCGTTATATAACTCAAATTTTCTATTTTTTCATTTATTATTATAAAGCCCTCGTCTGGCACAAGGTTTGCAAAATCCCGGAAGGATTGCCTTATTCGGTCTATGGTTTTAAAATAATCCAGATGGTCTTTTTCAATATTTAAGATAACGGCTATATATGGTTCTATGTTTAAAAAACTGTCATAATATTCGCAGGCTTCGGCTATAAAATATTTTTTGCCGCCTATTTTAACTGTTCCGTTTATGGAGGGTAAAATTCCGCCTAAAGAAATAGTTGGATCTTTGCCCGCGCTTAAAAATATTTCTGAAACCATTGATGAGGTTGTAGTTTTTCCATGGGTTCCTGAAACAGCTATGGACTTATCATATTTAAGCATTATATCGCCTAAAAGGCTGCCCCTGTCCATAATATCAAGGCCAAGTTTTTTTGCTTCCATAAGCTCTGGATTATCTTCTTTAATCGCTGCGGTGTATACAACAAGGTTTATATCTCGGGTTATATTTTTCGCGTCGTGGCCTATGTTAACTTTTATGCCCATAGCCTTCAGTTCATCCGTAGTTTTTGAAGCCGACATATCAGAACCTGCTACTGTGTAGCCATTATGTTTTAATATCATCGCAAGACCCGACATGCTTATTCCGCCGATGCCCAAAAAATATACGTATCCTTTTTCATTTATATCATAAGCCGACATGTTAAACGCTCCATCCATATTTTGTATAAACAGTATACTACACCCACAATGAAAAATAAAGACCGCAAAAACCACGGCCCTATATAAGTTTACTTTTAGTATACCCTAAATATACCCTTAAAACCCCTGATTTATGAAACAAGGAAAAGACAAACTAAAAGGACTAAACGCGGGATATCCGCTTTCAGTCCCCCAAAAATATTTATAATCAGTCTTTAATATTCATCATAATCATGACCGTAATCGAGAGGATAATTCCTAAGCCAGTTTTTGCTTCCTCCGCCCACAGCGCTTGCAGTTTTTTGTTTTGTAATCCTTCTTTTTGGATCATCAGGCTTAAAAGATTTCTTCTTTTCAACCTCCGCCTCATATTCGCGCTTTTTCATCCTAAGGTAGCGGTCGAATTCTGTTTCTTTCTTTGACACAATGTTTTCCCTCCAGAAATATTTGAATGATAACATTATTAATATTAATCAAAATTATTTTATTGTCAATAGTATTTTTTATGCCTTAAAATCACTAAAATTTTTAATTAATCACATATTTTTTTTAAAATTTAAGTAGCCTTAATTTATTTGACTAAATTATGCATTTGGTTTAAAATTAAACTTACAGGAAGAAGAAAAGCTTTCCACAGGAGGGAAATAATGGACAAGATAAGCGAAGCGTTAAAAAAGTTTGAAAAACTGCTTAACGAGCAGTATGAAAGAGTTGAAAGGATAAATGCTCAAAAAGAATTCTTAGATTATTCTTCCTTAGACACGATAAAAATAGGCATTGTCGGCGGAGACGGCATAGGTCCTGCAATAACGCATGAAGCCGCAAGGATAATGGAAACCTTGCTTGAAGACGAAATAAAGAGCGGCAAGGTTTTGATAAAATATATAGACGGTCTTACAATAGAAAACAGGGTTGCAGCAGGTAAGGCTATTCCCGAAGACATTATGCTTCTGCTTAAAGAATGCCATGCTATTTTAAAAGGCCCGACAACAACTCCAAGAGCCGGAGACCCATGGCCAAACATAGAAAGCGCAAATGTTGCTATGCGAAAAGAATTGGATCTTTTTGCAAATGTGCGTCCTGTGCGCATACCCGAAGAAGGTATAGACTGGACTTTTTACAGGGAAAATACAGAAGGGGCTTATGCTGTAGGCAGCAAGGGATTTGCCGTTGACGATGAGCTTTCTGTTGATTTTACAATAGCAACTAAAGAAGGAACAAACAGAATAATAAGGGCTGCTTTTGATTTTGCCGCTAAAAACAGAAAAACAAGAGTTACAGCCGTTACAAAGGCAAACATAATAAAAGCTACGGACGGAAGGTTTTTAAGGCAGTTTTATGAAATAGCCAAGGAATATCCTGATATAACAGTTGATGATTGGTATATAGATATTATGACGGCAAAGCTTGTAGACCAAAAAAGAAGAAAAGATTTTCAGGTTGTTGTTTTGCCAAACCTTTACGGTGATATAATCACAGATGAGGCTGCCGAATTCCAAGGCGGAGTGGGCACAGCAGGAAGCGCAAACATAGGTAAAAGATATGCTATGTTCGAAGCTATCCATGGTTCGGCTCCACGTATGGTGGACGAGGGCAGAGGTAAATATGCAGACCCTTCAAGCGTTATACGTGCCGCAGTCATGCTGCTTGGACACATAGGCTATACCGAAAAAGCTGAGCGTCTTACAAAAGCTTTAGATATATGCACTATTTTTGAAAAAAAGGTGTATACTACAGGAAGGAGCGACGGAGCGACTTCCAAAGAGGTTGCAGACTATATAATACAAACAATGGGGAAACAATCCTGACTCTTTCTCGTAAGTATTTAATGGTTGCCAAAACCTTAAAATTAAATAGGAGGTATATTTTATGAAGCAGGAAAGAATGGCTGTTTTGAGTTTACTGGAAAAAGGCATAATCAATGTTGAAGAAGCGGAGAAGCTTATAAAAACACTTGGTGAATCAAATGCCTCCTCCGTTAAAATGGAGGAAATAGGGGAAACCATAAAAAACACAGCAAAAAAATTTGGATATACGGCCCTAGATTTTTCTGAAAAAGCTGTTAAAGGGGCTAAAGTTGCCGGAGAGTATGCCGGGAAAAAGATAAAAGAGGCCGAGCCTTACGTTAAACAGGCAGTTAAAACCGTTTCGGAAAAAGCAGAAGATATAAAAGAAGAAGTTAAAGAAAGAATGAAAAAAGAGGATTCTGATGAAGATATAGACGTTGAGAAAGAATATAAGGAATTCTGTGATACCTGCGAAGGTGCTGCCGAAAATGAAACGTCTAAAGAGGAAGTTAAGGATTCTTCTAAAGAAGAATAAAAAACTATGCGGATTTTTGAATACCTCTGTGTTTTAAGACATATATAAAGACTTAGATAATAATTTACGGGAGAACAAAGACAAATGTCGGCGAATGTTAGGAAAGAAATTATAAGCTGGATAATCACAATAGCCTTTGCGTTTATTCTTGCTATATTTATAAATAAAGTTATAATAGTAAATGCGACAGTTCCTACCGGCTCTATGGAAAACACCATAATGCCGAAGGATAGGATAATAGCTTTAAGGCTTTCATATGTCTTTGGGTCTCCCGAGCGTGGAGACATTGCTGTTTTTGAATATCCGGATACTCCTGAAGGAGAAAAGCCTATACTTTACGTTAAAAGGATTATAGGCCTTCCGGGGGATAAAATTGAAATTAAAGACGGAAAGGTTTATATAAATGGCGCAGAGGAACCTCTTAGTGAAGACAGCTATTTAAAAGAGCTGCCAGCAGGCGATTTCGGCCCTTATGAAGTCCCTGAAGACGCGTATTTTATGCTTGGAGACAATAGAAACGATTCTTTGGATTCAAGATTTTGGAGTAACACTTTTGTTATGAAGGATAAAATTTTAGGCAAGGTTATTTTCAGATATTTCCCAAGCTTTAAGCTAATGTAGGGAATCTGATTTAACTAATATAGCTAAGTAGAAGGAGAGGAATTCAAATGAAAAATATTGGTTTTTTAGGTATGGGTTTAATGGGTCTTCCCATGGCCTGCAACATAGTAAAAAAAACAGGAGTAAGCATTAAAGGTTTTGACGTTATGCAGGATAAAAAAGATGCTTTTAAAGCTGCAGGCGGAACAGTTATTGAAGATCCGGTTGATATTTTTAAAACTTGTGACATAATTATGACCTGTCTTCCTACGCATGAAATAATAATAGACATGATAGGACAGGCTATAAAATACGGTAAACCCGGGAACATAATCATAGACCTTTCTTCAACGGCGCCAAACATAGTTAAAATGCTTTATGCAAAGGCAGAAGCAGCAGGTATGTATTTGCTTGATTCTCCTATAAGCGGAGGAGAGCCTGGTGCAAAAGGAGGAACTCTTGCTGTTATGACAGGTGGCAAAAAAGAAATTTTTGATGAAGTTAAGCCTATTTTGGATTGTGTTGGCTTCCCTGTTTACGTTGGTCCTTCAACATCAGGTAGTGTTACAAAGCTTGCAAATAATATGATAGGTGGAGCTATGCTTGTTGCATTTGTTGAGGCATATGCTTTTGCGGCAAAAGCCGGGCTTGATCCGAAAGTTCTTTTCGAGGCTACAAGGGCAGGCTTCTCTGGCGGACCTATGTATGAAAACAAAATTCCAAAGCTTTATAACAGAGACTTTGAACCGGGAGCAAGAATTGCCGTTCACCGCAAAGACATTATAAACGCTAAACATTATGCCCATGAGCTTGGGGTTGACATTCCTATGACAGACGTTACTCTTCACGTTATGGACTGGATGAATGATAATGGGTATATTAATATAGACCAGATAGGTATGGTTAAATATTTTGAAGAAAAAATGGATGTAACTGTTGAGAAAAAATCCTGAAATATAAAAAACAGAATAAAGGCGCATAAGCGCTTTTATTTTTTTGCCTAAATATAAGACGTGTTTAATATTTGGCATATAGTGACGCAAAGATTGGCAAATTGGCTTGAAGAAGCAATTTTTATGTGTGCGGTTTAAAATATGTTTTAAAATAGTACAGAATACATGAATGGCTGCATTGCTTTTGTTTTTACTTTAGATATAATTTTAATTATAGGTAGTTTAAATATTAATACATTTAAGGAGGGTTTGCTAATGATAACATCGGCAATGGGAAACATCAGCAAGGTCATCGCTTTCAGACTTGGACCAGGGGAAGACCTTATGAAAGGTATCGAAAAGGTTTGCGAGAAATATGACGTTAAAAATGCCGTTATATTAAGCGCAATGGGAAGCCTTCAGGCAACACGTTTTTTTGATCCGGTTCCGATTCCAGGCTCAAAATTCGGATATGGATATAGCGATCCTATCGTTATGCCAGGCGTAACAGAGCTTTTAAATGCACAGGGGACAGTTTCACATGGCGAAGACGGCAAAATAAACATGCATGTTCATTTCACAGTTGCCAATTCAAACGGAATCTGTATGGGCGGACATCTTATAGAAGGAAACGAATGCCTTATAACTGTTGAAGTTGTTATTGGTGTTCTTGATAACATCAATCTTATAAGAAAATATGATGAAGAAACAGAGATGAATGTTCTTCATCCTGAAAATTAATAAGAGGGGGAGAATTATGGATAAAAAATTAGGTTTTTTGGGTCTTGGGCTTATGGGTTTTCCAATGGCCTGCAACATAGTTAAAAAGCTTGGTGTAAGCATGAAGGGCTACGATGTTGTTGAAGAAAAAAAGGCTGCTTTTAAAGAAGCCGGCGGAATCCCCGTGGATGATCCGATGGAGATTTTCACAACCTGTGATATAATGATGACAAGCCTGCCTAACCATGCCGTAACGATAGATATTATTGAAGGCATAATTGCAAACGGAAAACCCGGAGATATAATAATAGATTTTTCATCAACTGCACCGCATATAACAAAAGATTTATATGAAAAAGCAAAAGCAGCTGGAATATATATGCTTGATTCGCCGATAAGCGGCGGAGAACCGGGAGCAAAGGGCGGAACCCTTGCTGTTATGACAGGCGGAGAAAAAGAGATTTTTGATGAGGTAAAGCCTATTCTTGAAGCTATAGGCTTTCCTGTATATACAGGGAAATCAACAACAGGCAGCGTTGCAAAGCTTGCAAACAATATGATAGTCGGAGCTATGCTCTCCGCATATGTCGAGGCCTATGCCTTTGCGGAAAAAGCAGGGCTTGCCCCTGACGTTCTTTTCGAGGCTACAAGGTCGGGCTTTTGTGGCGGACCGTTGTATGAAAATAAAATACCCAAGCTTTACAACAGGGATTTCACTCCGGGCGCAAGGATAGCTGTTCATTATAAAGACATATTAAATGCAAAGCATTATGCCCATAAGCTGGGGGTAGACCTTCCGATTACGGATGTAACAACTTTTATTATGGAATGGATAAAGGATCACGGGCTTATTGATATTGACCAGATAGGAATGGTTAAATATTTTGAGGAAAAAATGGGCGTAACAGTTGAGAAAAAAGTCTGATTTATAAATTTTTAGTATTAAAGAGCCGTGGACTTTATTCCGCGGCCTTTTAATATTTTATCCGCCATATATTTAAAAATCATTTCTTTCAGAGCCCGTATATGCTAAAATGAATGCATTAAAGGTATTTTGAATAGGAGGATTTTTATGAAAATAGGGTTTATAGGCGCCGGAAATATGGCGGGAGCCATAGCCAGAGGCCTTGTTAAAAGCAATGCATTTAAAGGGGACGAGCTTAATATATTTGATGTAAACGAGGCTGCCCTTGCCTCGCTTGCCAAAGATACCGGAGCTTGTGCGTTTAAAAGCCAAAGTGAGCTTATAGCTTCCTCGGATATAGTTTTATTTGCCGTTAAGCCGAATGTCTTAGCCGGAGTGCTTTCAGAGGCCAAGGCAAGCCTTGAAAAGAAAAAACCTCTTGTTATATCGATAGCGGCTGGGAAACCGATAGATTTTATCGAAAGCTATATAGGCACTTGTTTTTCTGTTGTTAGGGTTATGCCTAACATTAACGCCATTGTCCTTGCTGCAAACAGCGGATTTTGTGCAAATGAAAACGTAACCGGCGAAGAAAAGGAATGGGTAAGGAAAATATTTGGCGCGATAGGCGGAGTGACGGAAATAGAAGAAAAGCTTTTTTCGGCTTTTGGTGTGCTTGCAGGCTGCGCACCGGCATATGCTTATCTTTATATAGATGCTCTGGCGCGTGCAGCGCAAAAAGCAGGGCTCCCAAGGGACATCGCGCTTAAGGTTTCCGCGCAGACTGCTTTTGGCAGCGCAAAGATGCTTCTTGAATCAAGCGAGCATCCCCATAGCCTTATAGATAAAGTTTGCTCACCTGGCGGAACCACAATCGAAGGAATTTTAAGCCTTAAAGCAGATGCGTTTGAAGGAGTTTTAATGAAAGCTTTCGATGCTTCATACGAAAAAGACGTTTCATTTGGCGGCAAATAAAAACATCATACTACATAATTGACATAATACAACTTTTGGGGTAGAATTATTTTAATAAACGATAGGAGGAGTATTTATGAAACTTAGAAGTACGGAAATCCTTCAAGGTGAAGGCTGTGGAATGTATAGGGCTTTGTATAAATCAATGGGATATACAAATGATGAGCTTGACGGCAAACCGATTATAGGGATAGCTAATTCATGGAGCACCCTTGTTCCGGGACATTTTAACTTAAACCAGGTTAGCGAATTTGTTAAAAAGGGGATATATGCAGGAGGAGGTACTGTTGTTGAGTTTGGGGTTATTTCTGCGTGTGACGGAATCGCAAACGGTCATGAGGGCATGAAATATATTCTTCCTTCGCGTGAGATTATATGCAATTCGGTTGAAATAGAGGTTCAGGCACATAAGCTTGATGCTATTGTCATGCTTGCATCCTGCGATAAAATAGTTCCTGGTATGCTTATGGCGGCTGCACGCCTTGATATTCCTGCAATAATAGTTGTTGGTGGGCCAATGCAGGGCGGAATAGTTTTCGACGGAAGAAAATCAGACAGCACTTCTCTTGCGGAAGCCATGGGGATGTATCATGCGGGGAAAATTACAAAAAAAGAAATAGACGCTCTTGAAAACCTTGTCTGTCCAAGTTGCGGTTCATGCGCGTTTTTAGGCACTGCAAACACCATGTGCTGTTTAACGGAGGCTCTTGGAATGTGCCTTCCGGGAAGTGCGCTTGTTCCTGCCACATATTCGGAGCGTTTAAGAATAGCTTATGAATCAGGGCTTGCAATATGCAAGCTTGTTGAAAAAGAAATAACGGCACGCCAGGTAATAACAAAAGGTGCAATAGAAAACGCTGTTAAGGTTGCCATGGCAACCTCCGCTTCAACAAACGCTGTGCTCCATTTAAGCGCTCTTGCTTATGAAGCCGAGCTTGATATTAATGTTATGGATGCCTTCTATGATTTTAATAAAACCACTCCCCAAATAGCTAAGGTTAATCCTTCGGCAAAATGGGATATGGAGGATTTTTATAAGGCCGGAGGCATACCAAAGGTTATGATAAGGCTTGGGGATATTATAGACAGAAGCGTTATGACATGCACATGCGAGACAATGGGAGAAAACCTTTCTAAATATGTTTTTGCTTATCCCGAAAACGATGAGATTATTAAAACTGTTGAAGCTCCTTTTAGTAAAATAGGAGGAATAGCCGTTTTAAGAGGCAATCTTGCCCCGGATACGGCTATAACAAAGCCTGGCGCATATGACCCTTCTCTTCGCCGTTTTACAGGTAAGGCAAGACCGTTTGACAGTGAGGAAGAAGCAAACGATGCTATCCTTGAAGGAAAAATCAAGGACGGGGATGTTGTTGTAATAAGATATGAAGGCCCTAAGGGCGGCCCCGGGATGAGGGAAATGTTTAGAGCCATGAAATATCTTTACGGAATGGGTCTTGCAAAAACCACTGCCTTAATAACAGACGGGCGTTTCTCCGGAACGAACAATGGTTGCTTTGTGGGGCATATTTCCCCGGAAGCCGCAGAAGGCGGCCCGCTTGCAATTGTTGAAGACGGCGATGAAATCTATATTGATGCCATAGACGGAAAGCTTGAGCTTAAGGTTTCCGATGAAGTTATAAAAGAAAGGCTTTCAAAGCTGAATCATCCTAAAAAGGAAATACCAAGAGGATATTTAAGGCTTTATTCAAAGGTCGCATCTTCCGCGCATAAAGGCGGAGTTATAGAGGTATAAAACAAAGAAGCCGCATATGCGGCTTCTTTGTTTTATTTAATGCCCTTTCACAAACAATTCTCCGTTTTTTTCATCAACGATAAATTCTGTGTCCGGTTTAGGATCATCCTTAATTATTATTTTGGCGATTAAGGTTTCAACGGTTTTTTGCAGATATCTCTTAAGCGGTCTTGCTCCATATACGGGATCAAAACCTTCCTCGGCTATAAATGCTTTGGCGCGTGGGGTAAGGGTGCATTTAAGCTTGTTTTCCTTAAGACGCGAGTTAAGCTCTTTCATGAGAAGATCCACAATAGTTGTTATGGCTTCTTTATTCAAAGGTTTATAGAACACAATTTCATCCAGCCTGTTTAAGAACTCAGGTCTAAAGCTCTTTGAAAGAAGGTCTTCGATATTTTGTCTGGCTTCTTTTGTTATTTCGCCGTTTTTATCGATACCGTCCAAAAGATATGTTGAGCCTAAGTTTGAGGTAAGGATAATAATAGTGTTTTTAAAATCAACTGTGCGTCCCTTTGAATCTGTTATTCGTCCGTCGTCGAGAACCTGAAGCAATATATTAAACACATCAGGATGTGCTTTTTCAATTTCGTCGAAAAGTATAACCGAATAAGGTTTACGCCTTACAGCTTCGGTAAGCTGTCCGCCTTCCTCATATCCGACATATCCTGGAGGCGCACCAATAAGCCTTGAAACGGAAAACTTCTCCATATATTCAGACATATCTATTCTTATGAGGTTTTTTTCATCGTCAAAAAGGTATTCCGCAAGAGCTTTTGCAAGCTCTGTTTTTCCAACACCAGTTGGACCTAAAAACATAAATGAGCCTATAGGCTTATTTGGATTATTTATTCCGGCGCGGCTTCTTAAGATAGCCTCGGATATCTTGGAAACGGCTTCATCCTGGCCAACAACCCTTTTATGGAGTATACTCTCAAGGTTTATAAGCTTTTCTTTTTCGCCTTCCATAAGCCTTGCAACGGGTATGCCCGTCCAGCGCTCAATTATACGTGCAATCTCCTCTTCGGTAACCTTGTTTCTGAGCAGAGAGTTTTTGTTTTCTGAGGCTTCAACGCTTTCTTCAAGTTCAAGCTCCTTTTGAAGCTTAGGCAAGCGCCCATATTTAAGCTCCGCAGCCTTGTTAAGATCATAATGCCTTTCGGCAGCTTCCATTTCGCCGTTTACAGCTTCGATTTCTTCCCTTAATTTCTGAACTTTACTGATGGATGCTTTTTCGTTTTCCCATTTTGCTTTCATAGCATTGAATTCATCGCGCATTTTGGCAAGCTCGGCTTCGATTTCTTCAAGGTGTTCCCTGGAGATTTTGTCGTTTTCTTTTTTAAGAGCAGCTTCTTCTATTTCGTGCTGGATTATTTTCCTGCGTATGACATCAAGCTCTGTCGGCATGGAATCTATTTCGGTTCTTATAAGCGCGCAGGCTTCGTCTATAAGGTCTATTGCCTTATCCGGGAGGAACCTGTCCGTTATATATCTGTTTGAAAGGGTTGCCGCGGCAATAATAGCCTGGTCTTGAATTTTAACGCCATGGAAAACCTCATAACGCTCTTTAAGACCTCTTAATATAGCTATTGTGTCCATAACCGTAGGCTCGTTTACCATAACGGGCTGGAAACGCCTTTCAAGAGCAGGGTCTTTTTCTATATATTGAGTATATTCATTAAGTGTGGTTGCTCCGATACAATGCAGCTCGCCTCTTGCAAGCATGGGCTTTAAAAGGTTGCCGGCATCCATTGCGCCTTCGCTTTTTCCTGCGCCGACAATAGTATGCAGTTCGTCTATAAACATAATTATGCGGCCTTCACTCTTTTTAACCTCGTTTAAAACAGCCTTAAGACGTTCTTCAAATTCACCTCTGAATTTTGCTCCTGCAATCAAAGAACCCATATCCAGCGAGAATATGGTTTTATTTTTAAGGCTTGTGGGCACATCGCCCTTAAGTATCCTTTGGGCGAGACCTTCTGCGATGGCTGTTTTTCCTACTCCCGGTTCGCCTATGAGAACAGGGTTATTTTTGGTTTTTCTTGAAAGGATACGGATAACATTTCTTATTTCGTCGTCCCTGCCGATAACGGGATCAAGCTTATTTGTCCTTGCACGCTCAACCAAATCAAAGCCGTATTTTTCAAGAACATTATAGGTGTCCTCAGGGCTGTCGCTAGTAACTCTTTGGTTTCCTCTAACGGCAACCAAGGCCTTCATAAATTCGCCTTCGGTTATACCAAGCTCTTTAAATATGTTTTTTATAACAGGTGTGTCGCTTTTTAAAAGCCCTATGAAAATATGCTCAACAGAAACATACTCATCCTTCATGTTTTGAGCTGCTTTTTCCGCTGTCATAAGAGCTTTTTCAAGGGCTGGCGAAGCATATATTCCGTTTGGCGTATTTGAAACTTTAGGCAGGTCTTTAAGCCTTAAAAGCACAAGACTTTCAGCAGCCTTAGGATCTTTGCCTATTTTTTTGACAAGCTCGGGAATAAGCGAACCTTCAAGCGTTAAAAGGGCGTACAAAAGATGGAGCTCCTCTATCTGTGAATTTTTAAACTCTATAGTAAGCCCCTGTGCATTCTGGATTACTTCCATGGATTTTTGGGTAAATTTTTGCATGTTCATAAGCATCTTCCTTTCCGAATGTGTTATTAGCACTCTAAACCATAGAGTGCTAATTATATATATGTAAACGAAAAACAAGATTAAAAGTATGAAGTTATTTTAAAATTTTTCAATAATTTCCCCCTAGTTCCAAAAAGTCAAAAATTCAGCTTTTAAAGCTTTAGTATCCTTGAAAGCTCCAAAGCAAATATGTCTGAGAGCAGGGCATGACCTTCGGCGGTTGGATGAAGCCCATCCAGATATTGGGAGGATATGCCTTTTTTGGACATCTCGTCATTATATATGTTGAAATCTATATGGGCTACGTTAAAAACGCCGCAATATTTCTTAAGCCATGCAAAATATTCCGTGTATACTTTTGAAAGGCGCTTAAAATCGTTTAAAGCACCCCAATCTTCGCGTATATTTTCCCAGTCGAAGTTTATGGGTATTCCAAGAACAGGAACAAAGCCTGCCGCATATGATTGATGCACCATAGCTGTTATGTTCGAGCGCACAACACCTAAGGGGCAATCCATTATAATATCGTTCCCGCCACCCATTATAAAGGCTATGTCCGGGTTTTGTGATACAACGTCTTCATTAAACCGGGCGAGCATTCCTCCCGTAGTATCTCCGTTTATACCTTTGTTTATTATTTCAAGCCCTGTTTTTTTAGCCGAAAGGCTTGTCCATATGTCTGAGCGGCTTATTCCAAAGCCATATGTAAGGCTGTCACCCAAACAAATAATTTTAATGTTTTTCATCTAAACCTCCGTTTATATCTCTTTTGTCAACTATATAAAGGGCATGGTTAAACTCTGCACCCAAAAGTATTATTGTAGCGCTTATATAAAGCCAAACCATAAGAACTATTATAGCTCCTATTGAGCCATAGAGCACGGAATACCTGCCCATATTGTTCACATAAAAAGCAAAAACCGATGAAACGGCAAGCCATGTAAAAAGCGCGAAAAGCGAGCCTGAAAAAATATATTTTTTACTGTATTTCCCATGTGATGAAAATGTGTATAAAAGTGAAAGCAGCAAGAAAAGCAAGGCCGCAAGAATTAAAAACCTTATATCACTCCAGAAATTTATGAGATTATCCGGTATATATATCAACCCTGAAATGAGACCAAGAGTGTTTTCGCCCAGAATAAGAATTGCCAGCGAGGATATTATGGCGAACATAAAAAGAAATGTGAACAAAACAAGAAACAACGTACGCTTAAAAAGCGGACGCGTATCGTATATACAATATGCTCTATTTAAGAAAAACATAAGGTTTTGAACAGTTCTTATTGGTATATATATAGTAAACGCAAGGCTGAATATAAAAGCGTTTTTGCTGACCGTATCAGTTACGTATTTTATATAAACTATTATAATATTTATAACATCGTCCGGGAGAATATTTTTAAACACGGTTATTATACTGTCGGCTGAAATATTCATAAAGCCTAAAAGCATATTCACAAAAATTAAAAAAGGGAACAGGGAAAATATCAGAAAATAAGCAAGCGAGGCTGCGGAACGCGCAACCCCGTTGTCGTAATATTTGGTTATTATTTCTTTTATAAGAAGTTTAGTCTTTGCAAGCAAGGACATAAAGACACTCTCCTAAAATAGAGATATTACATAGCATAAAACAGGTGCAATAATTATTGCGGGGAGATAATCGGCAACCTTTATTTTCATAAGCCCTATAAGGTTTAGACCAAGGGCTATTATTAAAACAGAGCCTGCGCAAGTCATTTCGGCTATAGCCGAAGCTGTAAGAACAGGGGCTATTAATTTAGCAAGAAGAACTAAAGAGCCTTGAAAAACGAATACGAATATAGCAGAAAATATAACGCCTATGCCAAGGCTTACCGAAAGTATGGCAGAGGAAAAAAGATCGAGCATGGATTTTGTGAAAATCATTGTATTATCGCCCGTAAGCCCTGAGTTTAAAGACCCTACTATAGTCATTGAGCCTACGCAAAAAAGCAATGAGCCTGTAACAAAACCCTCGGCGATACGGGCAGAGCTGTTTTTTGAGCTTTTAAAACGGTTTCCTATGCTGGTTCCTAAAGAGTTTAATTTGCCGTCTATATCAAAATATGTTCCGATTATTGCGCCAAGAACTAAGGAACCTATTAAGATAAGGGTATTTTCTCCTTTAAGGGCTCCTTCTATACCTATGTATATTGTGCAAAGCCCTATGCCCAGCATGATTGCTTTTGTAAATTTTTCGGGTATTCCCTTTTTAAATATAAGACCTACTGTGCTGCCTACTAAAACTGTTATTGTATTAACTATAACGCCGATCAATTTTTTTGCCCTCCGTTATCTTTCGTCGATAGGAGTATAAGGTTTCCTCGGTGAAACATTTTCATAAGCGGGACGTATTATTTTGCTTGAGTTTATAAGCTCTTCAAGGCGGTGTGCGCTCCAACCGCTTATACGCGACATTGCAAACATCGGTGTGAAAAGCTCTGTTGGAAGCTCAAGCATGCTGTAAACAAAACCACTGTAAAAATCAACATTTGCGCTGACGCCTTTAAACATCTCGCGTCTTTCGCTTATAATTTTGGGCGCAAGTTTTTCAACATTTGAATAAAGCTCGAATTCTTTCGTCTTTCCTTTTGCAATTGAAAGCTTTTCAACAAAGCCTTTAAGTATGTTTGCTCTTGGATCCGATTTTGTGTATATTGCATGGCCCATTCCGTATATAAGGCCTGCATTATCAAATGCTTTGCCGTCAAGCAAGGCTTTTAGATAATTTGAAATTTCTTTTTCGTCAGACCAGTCTGAAATATTTTTTTTCATATCCTCGAACATATGCACAACCTTTATGTTAGCTCCTCCGTGCTTAGGACCTTTAAGCGAGCCTAAAGAAGCGGCAATTGTTGAATACGTATCTGTTCCCGAGGAAGTTACAACATGTGTTGTGAAGGTGGAGTTGTTTCCGCCGCCATGCTCTGCGTGGATAACAAGGGCTATATCAAGGATTCTGGCTTCAAGCTCGGTATATTTGCTGTCCGGGCGGAGCAGGTGCAATATATTCTCAGCTGTTGAAAGGTCTTTTTTGGGAGCGTGAATATATAAGCTTTCACCCTCATGATAATATCTGGTTGCCTGATAGCTGTATACGCTTATAAGAGGGAACATGGCTATAAGCTGTATACATTGCCGCAAAACATTTGGTATGGAAATATCGTCCGCTTTATTATCATAGGTATAAAGCATGAGCACGCTCCTTGAAAGCGCATTCATCATATCGCGGCTTGGGGCTTTTAATATTATATCGCGCACAAAGTTTGAGGGCAGGCTTCGGTAGTCTGCCACAAGGTTTTTAAAATCATTTAGCTCTGTTTCGTTAGGCAGATTGCCAAAAAGAAGAAGATATGTTGTTTCTTCAAAACCTGTTGGGGTGCCTTTTTTAACAAAGCCTTTAACTAAATCTTCTACATTATATCCTCTGAAGAAGAGCTGGCCATCAACGTATTCACGTCTGTTTTCAATAAATTCTCCGGAATAAACTTCGGAAATTTCAGTGAGTCCCGTAAGAACTCCGCGTCCGTTTTTATCGCGCAGTCCTCTTTTAACATCATATTTATCATAAAGAGAAGGGTCTATTTTACTATTGTCCGAGCATATTTTGGAATATTTAAGTATATCGGATGTTATCGCTGAAAAATCTCTGTCTTTTTTCATGTCTTAAGCCTCCTAAGTCTCATCTTTTTCTGTAAACGGGAATATCTCCGAATGAAACCCCCAAATCCCTGGCAACCTGAACAAGCTCGTTATCAGGGGAAACACTTTTGTTTTGGCCGATAACCTCCTCAAGAGGCGTGTAAGATATAACGCCGCCTTTAAGGGCAACCATATTTCCGAAATTTTCTTCGTGTATAAGTTTTGCGGCATATGAACCATATCTGCATGAAAGAATCCTGTCGCAAGGGGAGGTTTCTCCGCCTCGTTGGGTGTGACCCAAAACAACGGGGCGAACCTCATGTTCGGTTATTCTTTCTTCAAGCTGGTAAGTTATTTTGTTCGCTATGCCTCCGAGGCGTATAGGGTCCGGGCTGCCCGGAACTATCTTACCAACAGTAACTTCGCCGCCGACTTCCTTTGCTCCTTCAGCCACAACGATGATTGTGAAGAGCTTGCCGCGTGAATCTCTTTCTTTTATTTTTTGAACAACATTATCAATCGTATATGGTATTTCAGGTATAAGGATTATATCCGCGCTTCCCGCTATTCCGCCGTAAAGAGCTATCCAGCCCGCGTTTCTTCCCATAACTTCCACAACTATTATCCTGTGGTGGCTTTCGGCTGTTGTATGCAGCCTTCCAAGCGCTTCCGTAACAATGTTTACGGCGGTATCAAAGCCGAAGGTTACATCCGTTGAAGAAAGATCATTGTCTATGGTTTTAGGCACGCCTATAACATTAACGCCTTTTCTGGCAAAATTTCTTGCGCTTGTTAATGTTCCGTCGCCTCCGAGGACAACCAAGACGTCAACGCCGTCTTTTTTCATGTTTTCAACCGCGATATCTGAAACGTCTTTTTTTACTTTAACGCCGTTTTCTTCAACAACATAGTCAAATAGGTTATCTTTGTTTGAACTGTAAAGCATAGAGCCGCCTTTATGCAGTATGCCGGTTGTGTTTTCAAGCGTTAAAGGCATGTAATCGTTTAAATACAGTCCTTTATAGCCCATCTTATAACCTATAAGCTCATAATCATATTTAAGTATGCAGGTTTTTGTCAGGGTATAGATAACGGCATTTAATCCTGGAGCGTCTCCTCCGCCTGTGAGCACGCCTATTTTTCTCTTTGCCACGAATATCCCTCCTTATTATCAAATAAGTATTTTATTGATTATATACTTATTATGATACTTCACGCAACATAAACAATATAAAAACAAGGCTTTTATGCTGCCATAAAGCTTACTTTTATCTAAGCGTGTTATTTTTTAAAATTTATTATACCATAATAATTTGTTTTTAAAAACTAAAAAAAGAGGGGATTTAAAAGAATCCCCTCAAAATATTTTTTGAATTTATCTGTATTCCGGCTCAATCAAACCAAAAGCACCGTCTTTTCTTTTATAAACGACATTAATTTCATCTGTTTCGCCGTTTCTGAAAACAAAGAAGCTATGCCCCAAAAGCTCCATCTGAAGTATGGCTTCCCAAGCATCCATAGGCCGAAGCTCAAAGTGCTTGTTTCTAACTATTTTTATGGAAGGCTCATCATTTTTTTCATCTAAATCTTCAAAATTTGGGATTGCATTATATTCTGAAAGAAAAGCCGTGTTTTGCCTCGACTTTGTTTGAAGGCGTTTTTTATATCTTACAACCTGTTTTTCAAGGATATCAACAGCCTTATCCAGTGCTTCGATAAGCTCGCTTGCGGCGACCTCGGCTCTTATTATCCTGTGGTTCACAGAAGCCGTAACCTCAACTGTCAGGGTTATTTTTTCCTGCTTGATGGTTACATCCATAACTGTGTCCTCGGGGAAAAGCCGCTTTATTCTGTTAAGCTTGTGTGAGACTTTTTCCCTTGTTAATTCGCTGATTTCAATGTTTTTACCTTTAATGTTATAACGCATAAAAACAACTCCCTTCGATAAGCGTTAAACGCTTAAATATATAGTTGCAAAGGTCAACAGCCTTCTATACCAAATATGGCGGGCATTATTTATAACTATTATAACCTTATATACCTATTTATTCTGTAAAAGTTTTAGAAATCCTCTTAAATTAAGAAAATTTTAACAAAAACCTCTTTTTTCGAATCAGCGTGTAATGATTTTTTAAGGAAGGAAGCTTTTAAGCTCTCTTATTAAAGCCTCCATTTCTTCGTCTGTGCCTATGGTTATCCTTAAGTGGTTATTTATCCTGGGTGCGTTAAAAAACCTTACATATATATTTTTGCTTTCCAGATAATTCTTTATGCTTGAAGCGGATATTTTTTCGTGCTCGGCGAAAAGAAAGTTTGTTTCGCTTTCCGTAACCGTAAATCCAAGCTTTTTCAATTCTTCTGCCGCAAAGGTTCTTGTTTTTATAACTTTTGCTGTGGTTTCCGCAAAATAAGCCGCATCGTTAAGCGAAGCTTCTGCCGCTGCTTGGGAAAGCTTGTTGACCGGATAAGAGTTATATGAGTTTTTAACAGCCGAGAGCACCGCTATAAGCTCTTTATTGCCAAAAGCCGCACCTATCCTCATGCCTGCGAGAGAACGTGATTTTGAAAATGTCTGCACTATAAGCAAGTTATCGTATTTTTTAATTAGACCCATTGCGCTTTCGCAGCCAAAGCCCGCGTAGGCCTCATCCAGGATAACAACGGATGAAAGATTATGTGAAACAATATCCTCAACCTCGGCAAGATTTAAGGGAATGGCTGTTGGAGCATTGGGATTTGCTATAACAACGCCGCCGTTTTCTCCGTAATAATCCGTAACATTAATTTTAAAATCCGCCGAAAGCTCTTTAAGCTCAAAAGGTATATTAAAAAGAGCACACCAAACTTTATAGAATGAATATGTCACATCGGGAAAGAAAACAGGCAAATCCGAATAAAAAAACGAAAGGAAGCTAAGTGCCAAAACATCGTCGCTGCCGTTGGCTATAAAAATATTATCTTTATCTAAGGAATAATATTTTGCAAAGGCCTCTCTTAATGGATCGCTTTCTGCACTTGGATAAAACCTTAACGATTCAAGATCAAACTCTCTGATTGCTTTTATAACGCATGGAGCGGGCGGATAAGGGTTTTCATTTGTATTAAGCTTTATAACTCTGGATTCCGGCTGTTCCCCCGGAATATACGGTTCTATAAACCGTACCTTTTCCTTCCATGAATATGGCATGAAATCACCTCATTTAAATTTTTCTGCAAGTTTTGTAAAGCTATCGAAAGAATTTATTATTGTTTTATAATCAACGCAGTATGCAAGCCTGAAATATCCGGGGCATCCGAAAGCGCTCCCCGGAACTATAAGCAGCCGGAATTCCTTTGCAGCCTCGCAAAACGCTTTGTCATCAGGTATGAGCGCTTTGGGGAACATATAAAAAGCTCCTTCGGGTAATATGCATTCAAAGCCTAATTCTATAAGCTTGTTATACATAGCCTTTCTGTTTTTA
The DNA here is from genome assembly GCA_034925905.1 of Lachnospiraceae bacterium. Classification (GTDB taxonomy): domain Bacteria; phylum Bacillota; class Clostridia; order Lachnospirales; family Anaerotignaceae; genus JAYFRL01. The sequence continues at coordinate 19,954 of JAYFRL010000005.1, forward strand.
TCATAAATGGAAATATCAACTGCTTCATTAAAGCAGGTTAAAAGCAGCCTTTGAAAAAGCGTGGGCGCGTTTACAAAGCCCGATATCCTGTTTGCCGTGCATAAGGAAGAAGTTATGTCGCAAAAATCATCAGCAGCGTCCGGCAAAACCAAATAGCCTATTCTTTCGCCTGGAAGCGAAAGAGTTTTGCTGAATGAATATGCAAAAAACGTGTTTTTATAATAGTTGCCTATAAAAGCCACTTTTTTACCGGTATAAACGAGCTTCCTGTAAGGTTCGTCGGAAATAATATATATAGGATGTCCGTATTTTTTCTCGGCAGCGGCCAATATTTCGCTTATCTTTTTAAGCGTTTCCTCAGGATATACAGCTCCCGAAGGATTATTGGGGTTGTTTACAATAACAGCCTTTGTTTTTGGGGAAAGCTTTTTTTCAAGCTCGGACATGTCCGGGGAAAAGCTTTTTTCATCCACAGGGATGATAACAGGGACGCCGTCGTAATTATTGACATAGCTTAAATATTCTCCGAAGAAAGGAGCAAATATAATAACCTCGTCGTCTGGGTTTAATAATGTTTTAAGTATTATATTTAAAGCGGCAGCCGCTCCGTTTGTAAGCACAACACCATCCGAGGAGGCATTTATTCCGAATTCCTCAGCGAATTTTTTTGCTATAAACTCTCTGACATCCGAATATCCTGCGTTTGGTGTGTAACCGTGCAGGAAATTAGGGTCCTCGTTTTCAAGCAGGGAGATAAGAGCGTTTTTAACTGATTTGGGCGGAAAAACGCTTGGGTTTCCTAAGCTAAAATCGTACACGTTTTCTTTTCCGTATATTTTGGAAAGGCGTATTCCTTCTTCAAACATTGCTCTTATGGCAGAGCTTTTTTCTATTGATTGCTTCATTTTGTTAGATATCATCTGATAATCAACTCCTTTTTATATAAAACGCCGCTGCGTTTTCTTTTACAGTTTTTTCTTTATGTTTACAGCTTTTTCTTTAAGGTGGGTTCCTTTTTTAATCACAGATTTTGTGATATTTCTGTTTATATATATAATCTTATTAAATGGTTGACGTGCGATGCTTTTAATGCTGAATTTTTCACGGACTTTACGCTTATATTTATCAGGGTTTAAAATCACGTCTTCATAAAGGGCAAGCACATTTTTTGCAAAGGCTTCGGAAGAAAGCTTTTCAACCGCTTCCGTTCCCGCACAGGCTATGCGCTTGCGTTTTTCTCCGTTTGTAAGTATTTCATAGAGCTTTTTAGGGAGCTCGCCGTCTTCTTTAAAAAACATTCCGCTTATTTCGTCTTTAATAAACTGGCTTAAGCAATCGTCAAGCTTTGCTACAACGGGAAGCCCACCGGCAGCGGCTTCAACAAATGTAAGACCTTGGGTTTCGGAAAGGGAAGCGGTTACAAAAACATCACCGAGCTGGTAATATCCACCTATTTCAAACCATGGCCTTGAGCCTGTGAAAACAACACTTTTGTTTATTTTAAGCTTGACGGCAAGATTTTCAAGCTCTTTTCTTGCCGGACCATCGCCGATTATTATGAGCTTTACGGATGGAAGCATTGAAATAAGCTCCGGCATGGCTTTTATTATAACGTCTATGCTTTTTTCTATGGCCAGCCTGCCGACAAAAACTATGGTAGGGTCTGAAGCAGAAATCCCAAGTGATTCCTTAAGCTTTAAGGTTTCCTCGTTATTAAAATTGCTTTTTCTGAAATTTCTTATGTTTATACCTGTAGGTATTATGGATATAGGTTTTGTAACCCCGTATTTAAGAAGCGAATCCCTGGCCTTTATTGTGGGTGCGATAACAGCGGTTGCCGTATTGCAGAAAAAGCGGCTGTATTCCTGAGCCATAGACGGGGTTATGATATGCCCGTTTACTATATAATGCACATAATCCTCATACATGGTATGATATGTGTGTATCATAGGCAAGTTTAATGTTTTTGAGAGAACCTTGCCAAACATTCCAAGCGAGAATTCCGTCTGGGTATGCACTATATCAAGGTTTAAACGCTTTATTTTAGCTATTGCCAATGGTGAATATAAAAGACCTATGCGGAAGCTTTTTATAAAAAAAGCCGGCATGCTGGTCATTCTTATGACGTTGTCGTTATGATGGTTGCTTGAATCTCTGGGATCCTTCGGTGTAAAAATATATACTTTATGTCCAAGCTTTTCAAGCTCTGTGGAAAGGTTATAAACTGATGTGGCTATGCCGTTTATTTGCGGAAAATACGTATCCGTGAACAATCCTATATTCATCTTTACGCCTCCGAAATTAAAAATCTGAATGTATATTAATATTAAAAAATTCTTCCTGATGATATATTGAATTTTAATATACTATCATAAAATAAGCAACCAAAAAATTTGTAAGATTTTATAAACTGTTTATTAATATAATTTTTAGGGCTTGGAAAGCTATATGCTTTTAAGCTATTATTATAATAACAATAAAGTTGAGTTTTTTTTTGAAAGGAGCAAGTTATGCCCGGCAACTATGAATTAAATGTATATCAAAAAAAATGTTCGGAACATTTCAAAGGACCTATGCTTGTTGTTGCCGGACCAGGCAGCGGGAAAACAAGCGTTATAATAAACCGTGTTTTTAATTTTATTAATAAGTATAATGTAAATCCGGGCGAGATATTAGCCGTAACCTTTTCAAGAGCCGCCGCAAACGAAATGAAAAAAAGGCTTGATGAGCTTTCAGGTGAAGATAGAGGCGTTTGTTTTGCAACCTTTCATTCTTTCTTTTTCAGGCTGTTAAAAGCAAACGGTGTATGCACCAAGGGGAATATACTTGAAAAAGAAGAAGAATGGCTGTTTTTAACACGTATAATAAAGGAGCTTGATATAGATACGGAGGACGAGGATGAAATCAAATCGGATTTTTTAAACGACTATTCGCTTATGAAATCATCCATGTTGCCTTTAAATAAATTTAAGTCTGGCAAGACGGACAAAGATCTTTTTGCAAAACTTGCAAGAAATTATGAAAGACTCAAAGAGATAAATTCCAAATTTGATTTTAGCGATATGGAAACGGAAACATACGCTCTTTTTTTAAACAATCCAAAGGCCCTTGAATCAGTAAGAAAAAAATATAAATATATACTCATAGACGAATTTCAGGATATAAACAAAATACAATATGAAATAATTAAACTTATGGCTTATCCCTTAAATAATATTTTTGCGGTTGGCGACGATGACCAGAGCATATATATGTTCAGAGGCTCAAAGCCTGAATTCATGCTTTCTTTTGAAAAAGATTTGGCGGGAACCGAAAAGGTTGCGCTTGAGTATAACTACCGTTCAACCGAAAATATAATAAAGCTTTCGGAGAACATAATAAAAGAAAATAAGGTAAGGTTTGCAAAAAGCATAAAAGGAACGGGAATAAAGGGAGTGAAACCTGTATTTTTTGTTTCAAATGACGCTATGGACGAAGCGTTTAAAATATCAAGGGCGGTATTAAAGCTTAAAAAATCCGGCTCGCCGCTAAACGAAATAGCTGTTGCCTACAGGAATAATATCCAGGGTATAGCTTTTGTGAAGGCGTTTAAAGAAAACGGTATAGCTTTTAGGATAAAGGACGGGATAAAAGATATATACAGCCATTTTGTTGCAAAGGATATTTTGGCATATATGCGCCTTGCTTTAAATGAGGCTGATAATGCGGCTTTTTTAAGTATAATAAACAAACCCGGAAGATATATACCAAAAGAAACTTTGGAGACCCTTAAAACCACAAAGGGAGCGTATATGGAAAACATGTTGGCTTTGCCGACGCTTTCGGCCCGTCAAAAGGAAAATATAGAGTCTTTTAAAACAGATCTTTTTCGTATAAGGAACAGGAAACCATATGAAGCCGTAAAATATATAAGGAATGTCTGCGGCTACAATGATTACATAAAGGAATATTCAAGTTTTTCAAGAAAAGACGAAAGCCTTTTTATGTTTATTGCAGATGAGGTTTTGGAAGAAGCAAAGGATAAGCAAAGCTTTGAAGAATTTTTTGATTCGATTGAAGGACTTAGGCTTAGCCTAAGCAAATCTTCCGATGAAGAAGACGCGGTTACCTTAACAACGCTTCACGGCGCAAAAAGTCTTGAGTTTGAAAATGTTTTTATAACAGGCTTAAACGAAGGCTGTCTGCCTTATGAAAAAAGGGAAGCGCTGAAAGACATCGAAGAAGAAAGACGGCTTTTTTATGTAGGTGTTACAAGGGCAAAAAAGAGGATTTTTATTTCGTGGACACTTTCGGGTTCCGGGAATAAAAAAATAAAGCCTTCCCGGTTTATATATGAGCTTAACACAGCCTATAATCTTGACAAGCTTTTAGGCAAGGGATAAAAAAGCGATTTATTTTTTATTGTTTTATTGTATAATGAACGTATGACGTTTCCAACGTATGACGTTTCCAACGTATGACATTTCCAACGTATGACGTTTCCAATGTTGAAATAGGAGGGAAAAGAGTGAAGCGGAAATTGAGCAAAAGGCAAAAGGCGGCTTCGATACTTGCTATTATAATAACTGTTATGCTTGTTTTAAGCATGTTAACGCCGTATTTGTCTTATTTTATTTATGGCGCCCAAATAAGCGCTAAGGAATCAGGCGACACAAGCCAGCCTTATGCCTTTGAAGAGGAGGAATTTTCAAAAGGCGGTTTTTCGGTTAATGTAACTGCCGGAAAAAACGGTATGTGTTTTCCAGACGTTGAAAATTCTATAGAAGTAACATTAAAAAGCGAGACGGATTTTAACGGTTGGTTTGTGCTTAAGGTTCCCACGGGGAGAAATGTTCCGGAAGGTCAAAGGAGCAATTTTGTAACCTATAGTTACGAAATAAGCCTTAGTGAAAACGAAGAGAAAAAAATATCGGCCGAGAAAATTCTTAATTCTAACATACCTGTTTTAATAGCAGAGCTTAAGGATCAAACGGGGGATGAGGTTTTTTCAAAAAATATAGACCTTGTTTTTGATACAAGCGGGGAAAAAGCCGATGTTTATTATAAAGATGCGCAGGAATCTTCGCTTATTTCAAATGAATATAAATTTATGACTTATATGAATAACCTTTCCGGCAGGATACCTTTTCTGGGGGGAACCCGCATGTGGGGCATATTTACTGCTATAGGGGTTTATGCAGTGGCAGTCACTTTCTTATATGTTGTTCTTAAAAAGCGGGACAAACGCGAAATGGCATGGGTTATAATCCCTGTTTTGTCGGTTTGTGCAGCTTTAACGGTATATCTTTTAAGCATGGGGAGCAGCTATAAAAAAAATATAACAAACACAATTAATGTAATAATTGAAGAAAACGGAGACGAGGAAGCCAGCCTTTTTTCAAATATGTGCATTATAAGCCCTAATAAAGGGGATATATTGCTAGAGCTTGACGAAAACAAGGATTTCGGCTTTGATTTTTATGACTACCAGGAGGAAAACGATGATATATTGCGCGCCTCAGCTTTAAACGGGCAAGGCGCCTATTCAAACGCTGTTTTTTATGACACAGCTCCTTGGGATAAAAACTATCTGTTTTACAGCGAAACAATTGAATCAAGCGGTCTTTTGGCCGATATAACAATAGATGGAAGCCTTGTTAAGGGAAGTGTAACAAACGGCGGAGAAAAAGAGCTTTCGGATGTAATATTAGTTATAGGCAGGGAAGCCTGCTGTATAGGTGATTTTAAACCCGGCGCTGTTTTTGATGTAAACATTGATATTGGTTCTGATAAATACTTGAATTATTTTGATTTTAATATGATTTCAGAAGAAGCTTTCCCTGACATTTCAAACAGATGGGACGCAAAAAAGCTTATAGAAGCCGGCGGTGAAACCGAATACAGCGTATATGAAAAAAATATCAGGAGAACATTTTTTGAAAACAGCTTGAATTATCTTTATGATAAGCAGGAAGGTCTTAAAATGCCGGTTATGCTTTTTGCGTTTGACAACGCAGGTCTTTTTTCAAAGGCGCATTTTGTGAATATGGAAGAAGGCATAAGCTTAGCGCAGGATATGTATGTTATGGATTTAAGCATAGATTTAAGCGGAAGCAAAAATTATTATTTGCCGTTTGGCTTTCTTTTGCCTTCTTTAATTACGGTAGACGGTGAAACGGCGGAATATTATTCCAAGAGCGATCTTTATTTTTATACATTTAACGGAGGCTTTGCTGAAATATCATTTGACCTTTCATCGGCCTATGGCGTTAAAGGCATGGAAATGACATGGGAAAATGCGGGGGATGTGTTTGCGTTTAACTGCAAAACAGACAAATGGGAAAAGGTGACAGGCAGCTTAAATACAGATTATTTAAGCGAGGAAGGCAGCCTTAAGGTAAAAACGGAGGTTTTGCCGGAAACAGATATGGTGGTTCCCATGATTTCTGTAAGAGGAGGTTTATAATGCTTGAGATAAGAGATATAAGAAAAAGCTTCGGAAGGGTCTTGGCGCTTAATAACATCAGTATAAACATAGAAGAAAATTCGATATATGGTCTTGTTGGTCCAAACGGAGCAGGGAAAACCACCTTGATAAAAATACTCGCGGGGCTTACAAAATCCGATTCGGGAAGCGTTTCCCTCTTTGGAACTGATATAATAAAAGATAACGTCAGGTTAAAGGACAGCGTTGGTTATATGCCTGATTTTTTTGGTGTTTACGACAACCTTAAAGTTGATGAATATATGGATTTTTATGAAGGTGCTTATTATGTGCCTTATGAAAAAAGGGGGCCTCTTACGGATGAACTGCTTGAAACAGTGCGCCTTGCCGATAAAAAGCATGAATATGTGGATACTCTCTCAAGAGGAATGAAGCAAAGGCTTTGCCTGGCCAGAAGCCTTATAAATGACCCAAAGCTGCTTTTGTTGGATGAGCCTGCTTCGGGGCTTGACCCGGCTGCAAGAGTGCTTATCAGGGATATATTAAGAAGCTTAAAGGAAAAAGGCAAAACAATAATAATAAGCTCACATATTCTTCCGGAGCTTTCAGAGCTTTGCACAGACATAGGGATTATGGATAAGGGAAGCTTGGTTTTAAGCGGTAAGATGTCCGACATTATGAAAAACCTGTCAAAAAATAAGCTCATCGAAATAAAGCTTTTAAATAAGGAAGATTTGGATAAGCTTAAAAATTTTTTAAACCTTAAGGGCATTTTAAGCGTGGCGGAAGAAGAACTGACCATAAGTTTTGAAACGGAGCTTGATTTAGAAGAAATTTCGGTAATAATTTCCGAAGCGTTGGCTTCGGGGATTATGCTTGCTGGCTTCGGAGAAAAGCTTAAAAGCCTTGAGGATGTTTTTATGCAGATAGCAGGAGGTGAAGGGCAATGATGATTAATCCCGTTTTAAGGCGTGAGGCTAAAACGACTTTGAGGACATTTAAAATTTTTCTTGCCGTTTCGCTTTATGTTATTTTTCTTGCCGGGATAGCCGGAATATATCTTTGGGGAGAAACCAGATGGTCTTATATGTCGGGCTTTGACCCTCAAAGCATGAATGGGCTTTATACTCTTTTAGGCGCTGTGCATATAGGGTTTATACTTATAATAACCCCTGCTTTAACCTCAGGCAGCATAAGCGGGGAAAGGGAAAGACAAACCCTAGACCTTCTTTTGGTAACGAAAATGTCGCCGTTATCCATAGTTTTAGGCAAGCTTGTTTCTTCGCTCGGGCTTTCTGTGCTTTTAACCTTTGCAGCGGCGCCTGTTTTTGCCATTGTGCTTTATTTTGGGAGCTTCTCTGCTTTAGGCGTTTTAAAGCTTGTGCTCTATTGCCTTGTTTCGTCTTGCCTTATAGGCTCGATTGCCATATACCTTTCTTCTGTATTTAAAAGAACCGTGACGGCAAGCGTTATGGTCTATATAATAATAGGCGCCCTTTGTGTGGGTACTCTTATAGCCTATTTTGTTTATATGACGATATATGTTAATATTACATCAGAGCCTTCGGGCAGCCTTGGAAGCCTTTTGATATTATGCTTAAATCCGATTCTTGGTTTTTTAAGCATAATAGGGAAAGAAACAGGCATGGATATTGTAGGCCAGATTTTCTCGATGTTTAGACGTGCCGAGGTTTATCCCTGGTATGTGGGGGATTTTTATATAGTCAACATAATTGCTTCCTTGGCTCTTGCCGCACTTTTTGTGGTGCTTACGGTAAAACGCCTTAAATCAAGATAATAAAGATATATGAAAGGGGAAAACATTTATATGGATGCAAAAGAGAGGGCTTTAAAAGCGCATGAAAACTGGAAGGGCAAAATAGAGGTCATATCCCGTTGCGAGATAAATAACAGCTCGGATTTGGCGGTTGCCTATACTCCCGGTGTTGCTTATCCCTGCCTTGAAATCGAGAAGGATATTGAAAAAAGCTATATATATACAAGGCGGTATAACATGGTTGCAGTTATAACTGACGGAACGGCTGTTTTAGGTCTTGGAGACATTGGGCCTGAAGCTGGAATGCCCGTTATGGAAGGCAAGTGCGTGCTTTTTAAAGAATTTGGCGATGTAGATGCTTTTCCCTTATGCATAAAAAGTAAGAGCGTGGACGAAATAGTTGAAACCATAAGGCTTATTTCAGGATCCTTTGGAGGAGTAAACCTTGAAGATATTTCCGCTCCACGTTGTTTCGAGATTGAAAGGCGCTTAAAGGAATGCTGTGATATCCCTATTTTTCATGACGACCAGCATGGAACCGCCGTTGTCTGCCTTGCAGCGATGATAAACGCTTCAAGGCTTACGGGGAGGAAGCTTTCTTCCCTTAAGGTTGTTGTTAACGGCGCGGGAGCTGCGGCTGTTGCTGTGTCCAAGCTTCTTATTTCCGCAGGAATTGGGAGCCTTATCCTTTGTGACAGAAGCGGAGCAATATATGAAGGCAGGGAAAACCTTAACCCCGAAAAAGAGATTATGTCAAAGATAACAAACAGGGAAATGAAAAAAGGTTCTTTAAGCGATGTTATACGCGGTGCAGATGTGTTTATCGGGCTTTCTGCTCCGGGCAGCTTAACGGGCGGAATGGTTAAAAGCATGAACAAAGACCCGTTTGTTTTTGCTATGGCAAACCCGACTCCAGAGATATTCCCGGACGAGGCGAAAGAAAACGGAGCGGCAGTTGTGGGAACGGGCAGAAGCGATTTTGCCAACCAGATAAACAATGTCTTGGCTTTCCCGGGTATATTCAGAGGTGCGCTTGACGTGCGCGCAAGCGATATAAACGATGAAATGAAGATTGCGGCGGCTCATGCAATAGCTTATTTCATAAAAGATGATGAGCTTTCTGCAGATTATATAGTTCCAAGTGCAACAAATAGAACCGTTGCACCATTGGTTGCCGCATCGGTTGCAAAAGCAGCGTACAAATCGGGAGTTGCAAGGAAATAAAAACTTATTTGTCGGGGGTGTGATGCTTTGGAGGAGTTTATTGTTTCAGGATATGTGGGAGATGTAATATTCCGCAACGAAGAAAACGGCTATACGGTTTTTTCGGTTGAAACAAGCGATGAAACCATAGTATGCGTTGGCGAGGCTTTTCATATAAATGAAGGTGAAAGCGTTAAAGCCACAGGCGTTTGGACAACACATCCCGTTTATGGCAGGCAGCTTAAGATTTCATACATAGAAAAAAGCATGCCTGAAGATGTGGAAGGAATAGAAAAATACCTTTCTTCAGGCGTTATAAAAGGTGTAGGCGTTAAAATGGCTAAGAAAATAGCCCAAGCCTTTGGCGAAGCCACATTTGACATAATAGATGCCGATCCTGTCCGGCTTTCGGAGATAAGGGGTATAAGCGTTAAAAAAGCTATAGAAATAGGCAATATTTTCCACGAACAGCAGGGCATGAGAAATGCCATGCTGTTTTTCGGGAAATTGGGGATATCTTCTCATTATGCCATAAAGATATATAAAAAATACAGGGAAGAGGCAATATATGCCGTTAAAACCAATCCATACGGCATAGCCGACGAAATATGGGGCATAGGCTTCAAAACGGCGGACAGGATAGCAGCAATGTCGGGCATACTTCCAAATTCTCCTTATAGGATAAAGGCCGGAATAAAATATGTTTTGAATTTTGCGGCCTCCTCGGGGCATACTTTTTTACCAAGAAAATCCCTGCTTTCGGAAACCTCAAGGCTGCTTGAGCTGGATGAGGAAACAATAGAAGCCATATTTCCCGAGCTTCAAATTGAACGCGAGATAATACAGGAAAAAATAAACGATATAGACGCGGTATACTTAAGTTATTATTATTATGCCGAGCTTTCTGTTGCCAAAAATCTTATGTCTATATCAAACGAAGGTTTTGATATAGACACAAGCTTTGTTTTTGAGGACATAAAGAGGGCGGAGGCCGCCTCTGGTATAGCTTTGGCGGAAAACCAGAAAAAAGCGGCTTTAGCGTCCGCGCAAAATGGGCTTTTGGTTATAACAGGCGGTCCGGGCACGGGAAAAACCACAACAATAAAAGTTATAATAAACTTTTTTTTAAAGCTTGGCAAAAAGATAGTGCTTGCCGCGCCAACAGGTCGGGCCGCAAAACGTATGACGGAATCGACGGGTCTTCCTGCCCAAACCATACACAGGCTTTTAGGCATAACCTATATAGACAATGAAGCTAAAAGCCAGTCGTTCGATAAAAACGAGGACAACCCCATAGAAGCGGATGTTATCATAATAGACGAAATGTCAATGGTTGATATTTTCCTTATGAATAGCTTTTTAAAAGCCGTGCCTAAAGGTTGCCGGCTTATTCTTGTTGGCGATGCAAACCAGCTTCCTTCCGTTGGTCCCGGAAATGTGCTTAAAGACATAATAAAATCAGGCAAAATAAATGTTGTATCCCTGGATGAGATTTTCCGGCAGGCCGGAGAAAGCGCGATAATAGTTAATGCGCACAGGATAAATACAGGAGAATATCCTGTGTTTAACGAAAAAAGCAAAGATTTTTTCTTTGTTGAGCGTCTTACGCCAAAAAGCGTTACAGATACCATAAAGGAGCTTTTAACCAAAAGACTGCCAAATTATTTAAGTAAAGACGGTTTTTTGGACATGCAGGTTTTAACCCCCGTCAGGAAAGGCGCTACGGGAGTTTATAGCTTAAATTCAATACTTCAGGAGGTTTTAAATCCTCCTTCAAGCAAAAAAGCGGAAAAAGAATTTAAGGATGTTATATACCGCATAGGCGATAAGGTTATGCAGATAAAAAACAATTATAATATGGCATGGCAGATAAGAGATGAAAACGGCCGTGTTATAGATGAAGGAATGGGTGTGTTTAACGGCGACCAGGGGATAATCTGCGGGATAGACGATTTAAGCGAAGGGATAACGGTTGTTTTTGACGACAATAAATACGTTGAGTATGATTATTCGCAGCTTGAAGAGCTAGAGCTTTCATATGCCATAACCATACATAAATCCCAGGGCAGTGAATACCCCGTTGTGGTTATGCCTGTTTTAAGCGGCCCTCCGATGCTTATGACGCGAAACCTGCTTTATACTGCCGTAACCCGGGCAAAGGAGCTTGTTGTGCTTGTAGGCTCAAAAAACACTGTGTATCAAATGGTTGATAACAACAAGGAAATAAGGAAATATTCAGGTCTTGACTTTAGAATAGCAAGATTATATGATGTCATGTATGGGTAAAAAATATGGATACGTTAAAATACATTTTAAATTGGATATACCCTGAAAAATGTGTTCTTTGCAGGAGAGTCCTTCCAATAAACAATTCTTTTGGAGGAATCTGCGCAGGCTGCGATAAAAACATGCCTTTTATAAAGCCGCCCAGATGCAGTATATGTGGCAGGCATATAGAAAACGGGGAGATATGCGAGCGCTGCGCAAAAGCAAGCTATGCTTTTGAAAAGGCGTATGCCGTTTTTGATTATGAAGACGTCAAAGAATCCATACATAGGTTTAAATACGGATGTATTAAAGGTATAGGGGAAACTTTTTCAGCTCTTATGGTTCGTTTTGCCGAATGTTCAAGCATGGATATTAGCAATATAGATGTTATAGTCCCTGTTCCGCTTTATAAAAGCAAGCTTAAAAGCAGGGGGTTCAATCAGTCTGAGCTGCTGGCCTTTGGAATAGGCAGGCATTTTGGCATAGAAGTGGATAAAACTTCGCTTTTAAGAATCCGTGAGACACCCCCCCAAAGCCTCCTTGACATTTCAGAAAGAAGGAAAAATGTTAAAGGTGCTTTTAAGGTTACGGATGAAAAAGCGGTTTTAAATAAAACAGTGCTTTTGATAGATGATATTTTCACATCGGGAGCAACTTTAAACGAATGCTCCGCAGCTCTTTTAAGGGCGGGAGCTTCGACCGTTTATGTTTTTGCTCTTTCGCTGGCTAATTGATAATTAGAAATTGTTTAAAATAAGTTAACATTTTATTAATATCTTGTTAGATAAAGTATTGTAAAATATAAAATAGAGAATTGTGTATTTGATATGCAAAAAAAATATGCGGAGGGATTATAATTGATAGAAGTTAAGGGCTTAACCAAGCAATATGGTCCGAACAAAGCTGTCGATAATATTGATTTTACTGTTGAAAAAGGCGAGATTGTTGGCTTTTTAGGTCCAAACGGCGCAGGTAAATCAACAACCATGAATATTATCACAGGCTATATTTCACCCACTGAGGGTGTAGTTAAAATCGGAAGCTATGATATTTTAAAAGACCCTATAAAGGCAAAAAAACATATAGGCTATCTTCCAGAGGTGCCTCCTGTCTACCCTGATATGACAGTTACCGAATATCTTACATTTGCCGCTGAGCTTAAAGGGGTTAAAAAGAAGGAAATACCACAGATGGTTGAAACGGTTAAAGAAACCGTGAAGATAAAAAATGTTCAGGACAAGCTTATAAGAGCTCTTTCAAAAGGCTATAGGCAGCGTGTTGGTCTAGCTCAGGCTCTTTTAGGAGACCCGGAGGTTCTTGTTTTGGACGAGCCTACCGTAGGCCTTGACCCTAAGCAAATAATAGAAATGAGAGATGTTATAAAAAGCCTTAAAGGAAAGCACACCGTTATTTTAAGCACCCATATCCTTTCGGAAATAAGCGAAGTTTGTGATAAAATAATGATTATTTCCGGCGGGAAACTCCTTGCGGTAGACACTCCGGAAAACTTAAGCAAGCGTTTAAGCGGCGGGAATACTCTTGTTGCAAGGATAAAGGGAGACAAAAATAAAGCGGCTGATATTATTAATTCCATGCCCGGAATTATAAGCCTTGTTTCAAAAGGTCATATCGAAGAAGGCAGCACGGATTTTGTAATAGAAGTTGAAGAAAATATCGATATAAGGGAAGCGCTTTTTAAACTGGTTTATGAAAACGGTCTTTCTCTTCTTATCCTTAAAGCCAAGGAGCTTACCCTTGAAGAAATCTTCCTTCAGGTAACGGAAGAAGGAAAAACGGACGAAGAAGACGAAGTTTTAAGCGAAGAATCTTTAAAAGTTGAAGACTCTTTGGAAGAAGCTTCTGAAAGCTCCGAAAAAAAGGAGGAGGATAACTGATGGCAGCTATTTATAAAAGAGAACTCAAAGCATATTTTGATTCAATGATAGGCTATATATTTATAGGTTTTTTCGTGCTTATAACAGCCGTATATTTTTCTGTTTTTAATCTCTTTTCGTTAAGCCCTGATTTTAGGATTGCACTTGGAAATGTTGTGGCGCTTTTTCTTATTCTTGTGCCGGCGCTAACAATGAGGCTTCTTGCAGAGGAATCAAAGCAAAAAACAGACCAGCTTCTTTTAACCGCCCCAGTTAAAGTTACGGATATTGTTTTAGGCAAATATTTTGCGGCTATAACTGTGTTTTTGATAGGTCTTTTGTTTACGGCTCTGTTTCCTTTTATGATATCCCTTTATGGGAAAGTAAGTTTTCTTGAAACATTTGGAACATATATCGGCTTCTTTTTTATGGGTTCAAGCTTTATAGCGATAGGCCTTTGGGTTTCGGCTATGACTGATAACCAGATAATTGCAGCCATAGGCAGCTTTGCGGTGCTTTTCCTTTTCCTTATGATAGACTACATAGCCATAGGCCTGCCTTCAAGCTCAAGCTTTTCAGTTTCTTTCATGGCCATGCTTGCCGCGCTCATCATATTTTATATTTTTGAATCCACAAGGAATGTTAAGCTTACCATATTCTTAGGCATATTAGCTGCTTTTGGAATTATTTATACCTTTATCTTATACACAAACATATACACGGGGCTTCCCGGGAAAATACTTACAGCTCTTGCTATAATAGTAAGATACGAGAATTTTTCTCTCGGTATAATGGATTTTGGAGCATTAATATATTTTGTGTCTTTCTCGGCTGCCTTTTTATATCTGACAATAGGCATAATAGAGAAAAGACGCTGGAGCTAGAGGAGGAGGTGTTCACATGTCAAAACAAAAAGACAACAAGATAAGAATGAAATATGGAACACGTTCTCTTATAAAAACCTTTGTGTTCTTTGCAATTTTAATTGCGGTAAATATTATAGCCGGGCGCTTTGACCTTACTGTAGACATAACGGACGACCAAAAATATACCCTTTCCGACCAGACGGAAACCCTTATTAAAGATCTTGATAAGGACATAACAATATACGCGATATATAATGAGGGCTCTGAGGACACAGGTACAATAAAGATACTTAAGAACTACGAAGAGCTTAACAGCCATATAAAATATAAGGTGGTTGATCCGGATGATAATCCGCTTTTTGCCCAGCAATACGGAGATGATGCCACAAAGGTTATACATGGCTCGATTATAGTCCAATATGGGGATAAATATAAAATTTTAACCTCAAACGACATGACAACCTATGGAATAGACGAAACCACATATATGCCTACGGTTGAAAGCTTTAATGTCGAATCCCATGTAACGGGTGCCATACTCCATGTTATAGGGAATGAATTATATGTTGCCTATATTCTTTCCGGGCATGGCGAGATTGAGCTTTCAAAAGAGCTTCAAAGCAACTTGAAAGGTGAAAACTATGATCTTAGAGAGCTTAACCTTGTAAGCGAGCAGCGTGTTCCCGAGGATGCCGATCTTCTGATAATAAATTCACCCGGGGTGGATATAAGTGACGATGAGGTTAACTATTTAAGGGAATACCTTGAAAACGACGGAAGGGCAATGATAAGCATATCAATAGCTACGGCTTCTTTGCCTAAGTTTACATCGCTTCTTGAGCCTTTTTACGTTGAAATGGGCAAATCCATGGTTATAGAAGGGGATACAAAATATGTTTACCAGAATAATCCATATTATCTTATTCCAAGTCTTGCGACAAATACGATAACATCACCGATACTTGAATCAAACATGAGCGTATTTTTCCCATATGCACAAGGAATAATCGAGAATCCCGATCATGACGATTATATAAGCATAGAACCTCTTTTAACGACATCTGAATCTTCATATGGAAAATATAAAATAGATAATGTTAAAAACTACGAAAAAGAGGAAGGCGACGCAGATGGACCGTTTAATCTTGCCTGCGCTGTAACAAAGAGGAATACCGAGTTTGGCGGCAATTATACAAAGCTTATTCTTACAGGCGGAACGTCGCTTCAGGAATCTGAAATAAACAACATTGTTAATGGCGGAAACTTTGATTTTTATATCAATTCGCTCAATTGGCTTATTGACAGGGAAGACGCTATATCCGTTAGAGGAAAGAACACAGCAACTTCAGAGAAGCTTGTTATAAACACCCAAAAATCCATAGTAATGGCAGGAGTAAGCGTTATATTGCTTCCGGCCCTTATATTCATAATAGGTATATTTGAGGTTATCAAAAGAAGAAAGAAATAAAATTAAGCCCCGCGCATAAAGAGCGGGGCTTAATTTTTTTTTAGGGCTTTAGCCTTGTTGAGCGAGCGTAACAAGCGAAACAATAAATCATTCGCTATGCTGGTGCGTGACAAAAAGTTATACAAAAAAATCACCTTCCCTTAAAATAGAGTTGTTTAAGCTGCTAAATTAACGAGAGGAAAGGTGATTTTTATTTATCTTCTGAATTTTTCTTTTAAGAAAACAGGAATATCTATTATATCGTCTTCATCATTTACATTAAATTCAGGAGCCTGACGGGTTTGAGAATCCTGCGGGCTGCGTTTGTCAAAAGAATCTCTTTTAACCGTTCTCTGAATAGATTTTGAAGATCTGTCGCTTTCAAGACCGGTAGCAATAACAGTAACGATAACCTCGTCCGTAAGGTTTTCGTTTATGGCCGTTCCAAAAAGGATTTCCGCATCCGGGTCTATAGAGTTGCGGATAAGGTTTGCGGCTTCATCTGCTTCAAGAAGACCAAGATTAATGTCTCCGCTGAAGTTTATAAGTACACTTTTTGCACCTTCGATTGTTGTTTCAAGAAGAGGCGACTGAATAGCGGCTTTTGCGGCAACTTCAGCTTTATTTTCTCCCGTTCCATGGCCGATACCCATATGTGCAATACCCTTATCAGCCATTACTGTGCGGACATCTGCAAAATCAAGATTGATAACGCCAGGTTTTGATATCAAATCGGAGATCCCCTGAACGCCTTGCCTTAAAATTTCGTCTGCTTTATGGAAAGCTGCAATCATGGTTGTTTTTTTATCTATTATTGAGAGAAGCTTTTGGTTTGGAATTATAACCAATGTATCAACATGTTTTTTAAGCTCGTCAATGCCTTTTTCGGCATTGTTCATTCTTATTTTACCTTCAAACTGGAAAGGCTTTGTTACAACTCCAACAGTTAATATCCCAAGCTCTTTTGAAATAGCGGCAATTTTCGGAGCGGCGCCCGTTCCTGTTCCGCCGCCCATTCCTGCGGTTATAAAAACCATATCGGAACCTCTTAAAATCCCGGCTATTTCATCTTTTGTTTCATCTGCGGATTTTTCGCCGATTTCAGGGTTTCCGCCGGCGCCAAGGCCTTTTGTAAGCTTTTCGCCTATTTGTATTTTAACAGGAGCCTTTGAAGAGGATAAGGCCTGAGCATCTGTGTTTATGGAAACGAAATCAACACCGTCTACGTTATCTTCTATCATTCGGTTAATGGCATTATTTCCGCCGCCACCAACTCCTATTACTTTTATTGTAGCAATATTACTTTGAGTCATATCAAATTCTAACAAAAAAATCCCCTCCCAGATTTTCAAGGTAAAAATAAAAGCTTGTCTATATTATAAATAAGCACAAATCTTCTATTATAAAATCTTATCTATATATTATATTGTTTTTTGCTTTAATTCAATAAAAATATTATGAGATACCCAAATTTTTATTGAATTCTTAAGAAATTACAAGAATATGTTTACATAACAATATTTATGTTAACACAACATGTACTTCTAAGTCAAATACTTAAATATGATGGGCTTTGACAAATCTGAAATATCAAGGGTTCCCCTGTCATCTGCGGGGATTGTTTTTATTACTTCAGCCATGGTGCGTATTTTTTCGTCTATGCTTTCTGTGTCGCCGAGTATTATTTCAACTTTATTCATATATGCATATATTTTTTCTGGGTTGCTTACGTCTATTTTTACGACAGAGTCAAGCATTTCGTATTTTGTCATTATCTGTGCAATTTTTAAGATTATATCAAAAGATTCCGTGTTTGTTACGGGTAAAAGCTCGCCTATTCTAAATTCGGCAAATTCAAGCCCATTCACAAGAGGAAGAGGCTTGGTGTAATAGCTTGAGGTTTCAAGAACTCTGCCGTATTCGTCTATGTAAAGATAAGAACCCATAAAGGGGACATAGCCTCTAACTTTACGTTCTTTTATTTCTAGTTCAAGTGAATTCACACCTGTAATTTTTAAATTGACACTTTCAAAATAGGGGTCGGAAAGAAGGGAGTTTCTTGATTTGCCAAGATACGCCTGAAATAGGTTCATGCCTTCGCATATTCCAGCTTTTTCCAGTATTTCTGCCTTTGAATATTTTTCCATGTTTGAAACATCAAGAGTTTTTATGGAAAACACAGGCGAAAGCGCTATGGCAAAAATTAAAAATAAGATTATTATAAATGTAAGGAATTTTTTAAAAGAAGAGCGTTTTTTTCTTTTTGTTTTAATGGCCGCCACCTCATTTATATGTAGGCCTGCGGTAAAAATTCCGCAGGAAAAGTTTATTATTCAAAGAAAGATATATCGGCGCCCAAATCCGAAAGCTTTTTTTCTATACCCTCGTAGCCTCTTAATATATATTCTCCGTTACATATGTTTGTTGTTCCCTGCGCAGCAAGCCCGGCAAGAATAAGAGCTGCTCCGCTTCTTAAATCTTTTGGGAAAAGAGAGGTTCCATAAAGAGTTTTGACGCCTGAAATTAAGACTTTTTCGTCTTTAATATCGATATTTGCCCCCATTTTTCGAAGTTCGTCGATATGGCTGTATCGTGATTCGAACACTGTTTCAATAATAATACTTGTTCCTTCAGCCAATGTCAACAAAGACATTATTTGAGGCTGCATATCGGTTGGAAATCCGGGATACGGGAGTGTTTTTATCTCTTTTAGGGCTTTTATTTTTTTAGGACCTTTAACGCGTATGGCGTGGTCATATTTGGAAATATATGCCCCGCTTGATGTGATGGCTTCTATAACGGATTTTATTGTCCCGCAGGAAGCTCCTTCTATGAATATGTCTCCGCCGGTTATGGCGGAAGCAACCATGAATGTGCCGGTTTCTATCCTGTCGGGCATAACGTAAAATGAAGTGTCCGAAAGTGAACTTACACCTTCTATTGTTATAATTTTGCTTCCGCTCCCGTGTATTTTTCCGCCCATTGAGGTTATAAATGCGGCGAGGTCTGATATCTCAGGTTCTTTGGCGGCGTTTTTTATGGTTGTTGTGCCTTGGGCTAAGGCTGCGGCTAGCATTATATTTTCAGTTGCGCCAACACTGGGGTATTTAAGAGTTATTTCAGTACCTTTTAAACCTTCCGTGCGGCAATGTATTATTCCGTCTTCCTCCGTTATTAGTCCGCCCATTTTTTTGATTGCGTCTATGTGGAAATCTATGGGCCGGCTTCCTATCTCGCATCCGCCGGGATAAGAAAGAGAGGCTTCTTTAAACCGCCCGGCAAGAGGACCTAAAAATATCACGGAACCTCTCATTTTTTTCACAAATTCGGGCTTTAATGAGGTTTTAACCACATCTTTTGAATTAACGGTTATAACATTATCTTTGAATGTAACAGTGCAACCTATGTCTTTAAGTATTTGGATTGCCAGAAATATATCCGATATTCTCGGACAATTGTGTATTTCTGAAACGCCGCCCGAAAGCACAGTTGCTGCGAGTATGGGCAGAAGAGAATTTTTTGCCCCGCTTATTTTGACGCTGCCCGAAAGACTTTTCCCACCGTTTACAACAAAACTGCTCATAAAAAAAAGCCCCCTAAAAGCATGATAATATTTTATATTATTCAATGCTTTTTTTTCTGTTACAAAAGGGGCAGTACTTATTTCATGAACTTTTCCAAATCTTCTTTTTTTGTTTCAAGGAAAGCGTTTAATTTTTCTAAGGATATAACGGTTTCTTTTTTTATATAGTGTTCTATTTGTTCTGTTTCTTTAACATTGCTATAAGGATTTATTATTGAAAAAAATTTTTCTATGATGTTATGCCGGTGCAAAAGATAGGCTGAAAAACATTTTCCTTCTTCCGTCAGGGTTATAACGCCGTATTTTTCATAGTCTATTAGACCTTCCTGTTTAAGGTTTGCCGCCATTTTAGAGGCTGAAGACGGCTTTACGTTTAAAAGTGAAGCTAAATAACTTATATGTATATAATCTGTTTTTTCTAAATGGCGGTATATCATTTCAAGATAATCTTCCATAGAATATGTTATTTTGTTGTCGTCTATAAGGTCGTAGCCTTTTTGTGTTCTGAATATATTTTCTTCCATAATAACCACCACCCTGCTGTAACAATATTTTATATATAAGAATAATATAGGTTAAGGAAAAAATGTTTCCTTAACCTAAATATATTAAACCGAGGTGTCATTAATGAATGGTTCATACATGACCTTAAAAGATGTTTCAGACGGCGCAACCGTGAAAATAAAGGAATTGTTGACAAAAGGCAGCATGCGTCGCCGTTTTATGGATATAGGAATTATAGAAGGCACAGATGTTAAATGTTTAAACAGAAGCCCGATGGGAGACCCTGTAGCATATCTTATCAGAGGTGCTGTGATAGCTATCCGCAGCGAGGATTCTGAAACGATAATAATTGAATAAATAAGCATGGGTTAAAAGTAGGAAAGCTTTTGACCCTTTATATAATTAAGGGGGGCTTGTTTTGGGATTAACATCTGATTCAACGGGTATAAAGGCTATGGATGAGTCTTTTGATATAAATATCGAAAAGGGAAAAGGCTACAAGGTTATAGCTTTGGCAGGCAATCCAAATGTCGGGAAAAGCACGGTTTTCAACGAGCTTACCGGGCTTAACCAACACACGGGCAATTGGCCTGGTAAAACAGTTTCAAATGCGAAAGGCTCATATGAAAAGGATAGGCAAAAATATATAGTTGTGGACATACCCGGGACATATTCGCTTACAGCACATTCCGCGGAGGAAGAATGCGCCAGGGATTTTGTATGCTTTGGCGGAGTGGACGCCGTCGTTGTAGTATGTGATGCAACCTGTCTTGAAAGGAATTTAAACCTTGCGCTTCAAATAATGGAGGTTTGCCCGAGAGTTATCCTTTGCCTTAACCTTATGGATGAGGCAAGGCGCAAGAAGATAAACATAGACGTTAAGCTTTTGGGTGAAACCTTAAATATACCTATTGTGCCGGCAAGTGCAAGAAGCGGAAAGGGCATAAGCGAGCTTAAAAACGCTATTGCCCATATATGCCGCAAAGAAGGGGATATTTTAAGGCTGAACTACGGTGGGGACATAGAAAAAATAATATATGATATATCAATTTGCCTTAAAGGCTGCCTACCCCTTTTAAGCAGGCGTTTTATTGCTTTAAAGCTTATCGAAAACGATGAAAGCTTTGTAAAATCCATAAAAAAACAGATAGACATAGGAGCTATAACAAAAAGCATATCTATACGCAACGAGGCGGAAGAAAGCTTATGCAAAAAGCGTGGCACGCTGATTTCGTTAAATGATGAAATAGTTAAAACAATAATAAAAAAGGCTGAGGACGTGGCCAAGGAAGCCGTTAATGTGAAAGACGGCAATTATAATGAGCGCGACAGGAAAATAGACCGGATTTTAACGAGCAGACTTACGGGGATTCCCGTTATGCTGCTGCTTTTGGCGCTTATTTTTTATATAACCATAATAGGCGCAAACTATCCTTCCGCAGCGCTTTCGGGTATGTTTTCGTCTTTTGAGCCTGTTTTGACAAAGCTTTTTGACGCAGCAAAAGCTCCATGGTGGCTTAAAGAGCCTTTTATAGACGGAATTTACAGGGTTTTGAGTTGGGTTATCTCCGTTATGCTCCCGCCTATGGCAATATTTTTCCCTTTGTTCACATTTCTTGAGGATTTGGGCTATCTTCCCAGAGTGGCCTTTAATCTTGATAATGTATTCAAAAAATGTTCAGCCTGCGGGAAACAGGCGCTTACCATGTGCATGGGATTTGGCTGTAATGCTGCGGGGGTTGTGGGCTGCCGCATAATAGATTCGCCCAGGGAAAGGCTTATAGCAATTATAACAAACAGCTTTGTTCCGTGTAATGGCCGTTTTCCCAGCATAATAGCTATGGTTACGATGTTTTTTGCGGCGGATATAATGTTTCCGTTTAAATCCGCCATTCTTGCACTTTTTGTTACAGCTGCAATAGTTTTTGGGATTTTTATGACGTTTTTGTTTTCAAAGCTTTTATCCGTTACAATATTAAAGGGGTTTCCTTCTTCTTTCACACTGGAGCTGCCTCCATATAGGCGTCCGCAGATTTTAAGCGTTATAGGTAGGTCTGTGGTTGACAGGATAATATTCGTGCTGGGCAGAGCTATTATTGTCGCCGCTCCTGCCGGGCTTATAATATGGCTTTTGGCAAACTTAAATATAGGAGATGCTTCCATATTAAGCATGATGACGGCTTTTTTAGATCCATTCGGCAGAGCCATAGGGCTTGACGGAGTCATAATAATGGCGTTTATACTTGGGTTCCCTGCGAATGAGATAGTTGTGCCCATAATGATAATGGCATACACTGCTTCAGGTTCGCTTACAGAGCTTGGCACCCTGGAGCTGAAAACGCTTTTTATAAATAACGGCTGGACACATCTAACCGCTGTTTGCACCATTCTTTTCATGCTTATACATTGGCCCTGTTCTACAACCTGCCTCACAATAAAAAAAGAAACAAAAAGCATTAAATGGACGCTTGTTTCTTTTGCCGTGCCAGCTGCCGCAGGAGTAATAATATGCTTTATAACTGCAACGGCTGCAAGGCTTCTTGGGATTTCATAGCAAAAATGCTTGACTAAAGATTTCTTATGCCTTAACCTGTGTATTATAACAGGGTATAACGGA
Source organism: Lachnospiraceae bacterium (assembly GCA_034925905.1). GTDB lineage: Bacteria > Bacillota > Clostridia > Lachnospirales > Anaerotignaceae > JAYFRL01. The sequence goes on from JAYFRL010000005.1 coordinate 42,517, forward strand.
GGAGATTATATGAAATTTAAAATAGGTGTTTGCCAGCCGCTTATAACCGTAAACAGGGACGAAAATATAAAAAATGCTTTTAAAGCCGTTGAATCCGCAGCCGATATGGGGGCAAAAGCTGTTCTTCTGCCTGAAATTTTCACAGTTCCTTATACGAGGAGATATGTGAGAAACTTCCCGGAAGCTGACGGAAGCCTCATAAAAGAAATGGGGGAGCTTGCAAAGAAAAAAGGGATATATTTTTTTGCGGGAACGATTCCCGAGGCTGAAGGCGAAAAAATATACAACACCTGCTTTATATATAACCCAAAGGGCGAAATAATAGGAAAATACAGGAAAATGCACCTTTTTGACACGGAGCTTGAGGGCCTTAATTTCAAAGAATCTCTTCTTTTTGAAAGCGGAAACACCCCTCTTGTGCTGGATACGGAGCTTGGGAAAATAGGAGTTGCGGTTTGCTTTGACATACGTTTTGCCGAATATATGGTTTCAATAGGTCTTAAAGGAGTAAACCTCATAATGGTTCCGTCTGAATTCGGTATTCAAACGGGGGGAAGCCATTGGCAGATTTTGGCAAGGCTGAGGGCGCTTGACGCGCAGGCATATTTCGCCGGGGCAATATCAGCAAGGAATCCGGACGGACCCTTTATTGCTTATGGGCACTCTGTAATAACCGACCCATGGGGAGACATCGTAGGCGAATTAGACGAAAAAGAAGGGGTTTTAGTTAGAGAGATAGACACTGAAAATGTAAAAAGGATAAGAAAGGGCTTCCCCTTGCTTAAGGGGAGGAAGCCAGAGCTTTATTTATAGGAAATTAAATCCGGCCGGAATCTTATGGTTCCGGCTTTTTTTGTTAATTAGACCTTGCTTATTTACAACTTTATATCCACATGATAAAATTACCATGTATTAAAAAGCAGCTTTTTGTCTTTTTGGTTTCATCCTTTTAGATAACGCCCAATTTCATAGTAAAAATGTAACTTGTGTATACTATTTTGTTGTTATATAATACAATTATGATAATATCGTCTTTATTTGGAAAAAAAGGAATGTTTCCTATGAAAAAGAGAAGCTTATTAAAATTTACGGCGGTGTTTTTTGTAGTCCTTTCTGTTCTTGGGAATACTTTTTTAAAATCTCCGTTTTCTGCCGAGGCAGCGCTTAAAATGCCTGAAGCCAGCGGCAAAGAGGTATATTCAAATAATAAAGCCTCAATAGACGCTTCAAATGTTTCAGATGGCTATGTTATGGTGAGGTATGCCGACGGGACTTCTTCTTCAAGGCTAAAGGTTATAATAAACGGCCCAAATAGCACTAAATATACCTATGATTTGGCTCAGTCCGGGAATTTTGAGGTCTTTCCGCTTTCTGCTGGCGATGGGGAATATAAGGTGAGCGTTTATCAAAACACAACGGGAACAAAATACGCTTCGCTGCTTAGCAAATCCATAACAGTGAAGCTTAAAGACCAGTTTGCGCCTTTCCTTATTCCAAACCAGTTTGTTAATTATAAATCAGACAGCAAGGTTGTTTTAAAAGCATCTGAGCTTATTTCCGGGAAAACAGAAGTTCTTGACAAAACAGCTGTAATATATGATTATGTAATAAACAATTTTACTTATGATAAACAAAAAGCCGCAACGGTTAAAAGCGGATATGTTCCTGATGTTGATGAGATATTTGTCTTAAAAAAGGGCATATGTTTTGATTATGCTTCTGTTATGTCCGCTATGCTTAGAAGCCAAGGAATACCAACAAAGCTTGTGGTAGGTTATGCGGGCACGATTTATCATGCTTGGATAAGCGTTTACAGCTCAAAAGAAGGCTGGATAGAAAATGTGATATATTTTGATGGGAAAACATGGAAGCTTATGGATCCGACTTTTGCTTCCAACGGGAAGTCGTCTTCAGCTATAATGCAATATATAGGGAACGGAAATAATTATTCCGCTAAATATTATTATTAAATAAATTAATAATATATAACGAAGAGGCTGTAACACAGGTTATAGCCTTTAGTTTGTAATAGGGAGTGAGCTTAATTGAAAAAAAGATCCTTCAACAATACCTATTTATCTTCACTTTGTATGGAGCTTGGACTTATCCTCCAGGCAGGAATTTCTGTGAACGAAGGTTTTTTGCTTGTGGCGGAAGATGAGGGTGACCCTAAAATTAAAGATGTGCTTATGGGTATATTTGGAAGGCTTGAATCGGGAGATGAGCTTAGCCTTTCTATGGAGCAAAGCTCCGTTTTCCCCAAGTATATGCTGGATATGATACGTATAGGTGAGAATACGGGCTCGCTTGAATCTGTTTTCAAAGGACTTTCTTTATACTATGAAAGGCAGGAGAATATTTCTGCAAGCATAAGAAGCGCTGTGGTTTATCCGGTTATACTTTTTATAATGATGCTTGTTGTTATAGGCGTGCTTATAGTTGAGGTTTTGCCTATATTCAACGATGTTTTTAATCAGCTTGGAAGCACTATGTCTCAAACGGCCATGGGGTTTCTTATGATAGGAGAGTCTATAAGAAACGGCAGGTTTGTTATTTTAACATTTGCAGGGGTAATAGCTGTGGTATTTGTTATAATAGCGTTTAATAAAGCTGCCAGCCAAAAATTTTTATCGGCTTTAGGACGTCTTATGTCCAAAACTAATATTGGGAAAGAAGTAGCCGTTGCGAGGCTTGCTTCGGCTATGGCTATGGGTCTTTCGGCCGGACTTGATATAGACGCTTCCCTTGAAATGGCTGAAAAGCTTAATAAAGGCTCGGCAATAAGCGGGAGCATATCAAAATGCCGCAATATAATGGCCGGCGGGAAAGGCTTTTTTGAAGCCATAGGCGAGGGCGAACTGTTTCCTCCGCTTTATGCCCGCATGCTTTCAATAGGCATAAAGACGGGAACGGCAGACGAGGTTATGGAAGAAATAGCAAAGCGTACGGAAATGGATGCTAATTATAGGATTGACCGAGTTATAGGCAAGGTTGAGCCAATTTTGGTTGTTATTATGTCTGTTTTGGTTGGGCTTGTTTTGCTCTCTGTAATGCTTCCCCTTATGGGAATTATGTCCTCTATATAATAGGGAGGTCTTGGAATGTATCGTGTGAAAAAAAGAGGCGCAATTTCCGCCTTAAGGAATAATATGGTATCTGTTTTGATATTTACGGCAGTAGCCGTTATGTTTGTAACAGGTGTGCGCGAGGCTTCAAAAAAAGAATCCGAAGAAGCTTTACGTATTGCGGAAGACAGCATACATAGAGCCGTTGTAAGCTGCTATGCCCTGGAAGGCTCTTATCCGGAAAGCTTTGAATATATAAAAGAAAATTATGGTATTCATATAGATGAAGAAAAATATTTTGTGGATTATGAAATTTTTGCGTCGAACATCATGCCGGATGTAACCGTTATTGAGAAATGAGGTAAAATATGAAGCAAAATTCATTGAACAGCGGTTTTGTAATGGGACTTTTTCTTTTTTTTATATTTACAGGGGCTATGTTTATGGTTCTTGTTTTCGGAGCCGGAGCTTATAACGATATAAGGAATGAGCTTGAATCCCAATATAATGAACGTACCTGCGTTAGCTATATTTGTGCAAAGCTCAGGCATTACGACTCTGAAGGAGCGGTTTCGATTGGCGAAAACAAAGGCATAGAAACCATTATGCTTGCAGAGGAAGAAAACGGTGCTGAGTATATTACGTATATATATTATTATGAAGGCTATATGCGCGAGCTTTACTGCGAAAAATCAGTTGAGTTCGACCCTGATGCAGGCTTTTCGGTTATTCCGGCGGAAGGTCTTTCGGTAAAGATGGCGGGGGATGCTTTAATAAAGATTGAATGTAAATCCGGCGGGCGTACGGCAAAAGCATATGTTGCCTTATATTCTGAGAAGGAGGCGTTTGCATGAAAAAGGACGCTTCTTCTAAAACAGGGTTGTTTTTAATAGAGCTTATAGCTATGATATTGCTTTTTGCTCTTTGCTCTGCCGTTTGTATGCGTATATTCAGCTCAGCCAAAACGCTTTCGGACGATAGCAGGGCTTTAAGCAACTCCTCGCTTGTTGCCCAGTCTGCCGCAGAATGCTTTAAGGCAACCGGCAGCCTTGATGAAACTGCTGATATTATGGAGGGAGAGCTTAAAGACGGCAGGGTGCTTGTTTTTTATGACAAAGACTGGCAAAACACTGAAAACTTAGAAAATGCCCGGTTTTATTTGGATATTTCAAGTGCTTCCAAACTTATCGACCCCGAAGCTGTGGATATAAAGGTTTTAGAATGCGGAAGCAGCGAAGAAATTTTTTCAATAAAAGTAAAGGCGGTGGATTATGAATATTAAAGAAATCGCATTAAAAAAACCGCCTAAAATGAATATAGGTCTTTCATCTTTGGTTGTTATATTTGCAGTTCTTTGTTTAACCGTTTTTTCGGTGTTATCGCTTTCTTCCGCAATTGTCGAGAAAAATCTGGCCGAAAAAAGTGCGGCTTCCGTTAAGGAATATTATGAAGCTGATTTTAAAGCCGCAGAATATGTGGATAAACTTAAAGAAATTTACAGCTTTACAGGCGAGTTTGAAGATTCGTCTCTAGGTTTGGAATTTGAAATAGAAGAAGCTTTGGATGGCAAATATGTAAGCTATGCTGTGCCAATTAATGAAAGCCAGGCTATATCTGTTGTTTTAAAATTTTCGGTTGATAAAATGAACATTGAGGAATGGAAAGTTGTACAAACGGGAGACTGGACTCCGGATGATTCGCTTAACGTATGGGATGGCGGAGACCTTTAAGAAGGAGGAGCATAATATATGATGGGGTTTAATGAACTTTTACAAAGGGCAACGAAGGCAAAGGCTTCGGATATATTTATTATCTCAGGCGAACCCTTGTCTTATAAAAAAGGGACATCAATAATCGCTATAGATACGGAAATTGTTATGCCTGAAAGCTCTCGTGCTCTTGTTGCAGAAGCATATGCTGCTGCGGATAGGGATATGAAAATATTACTTGAAACGGGAGACGATGATTTTGCAGTATCCATTAAAAACCTTGCGCGTTTCAGGGTAAGCTCATATAAACAAAGAAGCTCGCTAGCCGCCGTTATAAGAATTATTCCTTTTGGCATACCGGATTATAAAAAATTCAACATCCCGGAAACAGTTATGGAGGTTGCGGAGCATACAAAAGGCCTCGTTCTTGTTACCGGACCTGCGGGCAGCGGAAAATCCACAACTCAAGCCTGTATTATAGATAGAATAAATAAAACCCGAGAAGGGCATATAATAACTCTTGAAGAGCCTATTGAATATCTTTATAAAAATGACAAGAGTATAATAAGCCAAAGAGAAATATCGCTTGATACTGTGGATTACATAACAGCTCTTCGCGCGTGCCTCAGGCAGTCCCCGGACGTTATACTTCTTGGCGAGATGCGTGATTTTGAAACGATAAAAACAGCCATGACGGCTGCCGAGACGGGGCATCTGGTTATTTCAACGCTTCACACCATCGGTTCCGTTAATACCATAGACCGCATAATAGATATTTTCCCTCCAAACCAGCAACAGCAGATAAGGGTTCAGCTAGCCATGCTTTTGAGATCTGTTGTTTCGCAGCAGCTCATCCGCACGATTGACGGAGACCTTATCCCTGTTTTTGAGGTTATGCATGCAAATAGCGCCATAAGAAATATGATAAGAGAATCTAAGATACACCAAATAGAGTCAATAATAGGAGTGTCTTCGGGTGAAGGCATGGCCAGCATGGATGTAAGCCTTTTGGAATTATATAGGGCAGGAAGAATAACGGCTGAAACAGCCATGAGATATGCGCTTGGCAATGAAATGATGGCAAAAAGGATTTCAGCGTTTAAAGGTTGATTTGAATGAAAAAAAAGGTCAGAATATTTTTTATAATTATTTTATGCTGCGTTTTTGTATATTCAATATTTAACGTGGTAAAATCATACCTGGAATACAAGGAAGCGGAGGATATCTATGCCCAGGCAGAGGAAAGATTTATAACCTTTTTGCCTGAGGAGCCGGCCTTAGAGCTTATGGAGAGCAAAGAAAAACATGAAGAAAATGCGGCGCCGAGTTCTAAAGATCCTTTGCTCCCGGACAACATATCCGTTGATTTTGAATCGCTTAAAAAAATAAACAGTGAGGTTATAGGTTGGATATATGTGCCTGAAACAGTTATAAGCTATCCGCTGCTTCAAGGCAAGGATAATAACCATTATCTTTACTATGCATACCAAGGCACATACAATTCTTCCGGGAGTATATTTATGGATTACCGAAATTCTTCGGATTTGAGCGATCCGAGAACCTTAATTTACGGGCATAACATGTTAAATGGAAGCCAGTTTACGGTTTTAAAGAAATATTCCGGGCAGGATTTTTATGAAACACATCCGCGTTTTTATATAATAACTGAAACAGGGTATCTTGCTTATGATATTTTTTCGGCACACAGGGCACATACCTTAAGCGATGTATACCAAAGCGATACAAGTACGGAAGAAGGGTTTAGCGCGTTTTTATCCTTTGCAGTTAAAAATTCCGATATTGACACAGGAATCGAAGTTGGGACGAAGGATAAGATAGTAACCCTTTCAACATGCACGTCTTACGAAATTAATGAAAGATTTGTTGTACACGGTAAGCTTGTTGAGGACACCAGAAAAGATATAACTGCGGACACACAGGGAACATCGGGAGAATAAAAAAATTATTCCAGATTAAAAAAACGCATCTTTTAGATGCGTTTTTTTAATCTGGAATATCTTAAGCTTAGATTTTTTAAAGTGTTTCCAAGTCTATTGGAATCAAAGGCTGTATGCTATAACTGAAGATAACGGGAGAATGAGGATGGGCAAGCCTGAAATTTCGTGTTGTTCTACCCAGTATCATTTCGGCGTTTTCATAGGTTAAAGAGAACAGCATAATCAGATATTGAGATATGCTGTACCGTGTATAAACATCGCCGTGCCTTAATGAATTTTTTATTGCGTCATAAAGATAGTTCATATTATTATTCAGCACCTTTTGAGGCGGCAGACTACATTTTAAGTCCATTGCCGTTATAAGGCAAAGGAAGGAGCTTTGCCCTGTTCTTGAAGCTGAGCGGGCCATAAGCTGGTAGATTGATTTAAAAATTTCATATTCACAAAAAAGAGCTCCCTTTATGAGGGCTTCTTCTTTTAAGTTGTCTCTTATTATTCCCAAATCCGTCTCGGCGGTTTTGCTTGTTTTTATGATTTCTTTATAAACTGCAGTGAACTTAGGGGAAAGATTAACCCCAAAATGGCTGAAAAAGAGATTCTTTGTATAATTATAATGCTGTATTGCCCTTTGCTGCGCTCCCGTATCTGCGAGAGCCTTTATAAGATAATAATGCAGGTTTTCATCATAGGAGTCTATATTGACGGCTTGCTGGCAAAGGGAAATGATTTCTTCAAACATTTTTTTTGTATTTAAAAGGGAAATTAAGTTATGAACGGCTTTGATGTATTTTGAATGAAAATATGTAACTATCGGAACTGCCCAAATTTCAAGAGACGACTTTGGGAGGAAATCGCCTTTATAGACTTTTGTTGCTTTTGTAAGCAAATCAATCTTTTCATCATCATCTTTTGCGGATTCGGCTAAACTAAGGAGGCTGTCAAACTTTTCGGAATCCAATTCCAAGGGGATGCTTCTACTGAACGAATAAGTTCCGCATTGGTAAGTAATCATGGTTTTGCCGGAAAGCCCAAGCTCATCTATAACGGCGCGCGCTCTAAAAAGCAGAGTTTTTAAAGCATTTGCAGGGTTATCGCTTTCGTCTTCAGGCCATAAAAGATCTATCAAATCATTTTGAGTGATTCTTTTATTTTTAAAAACTATAAGATATTCTAAAAGAGTCCATATTTTTTTGGAACGATTGCTGTTATCGTTTATAGTTTTATCGCCATATGAAATACTAAACTCGCCGAGCATATTTATTTTGATCTTTTCAGACATAATAAACTCTCCAATTAAAATAGTTTGGGGGCTAGAATAAAATTTCGTATTTTTGTAATTATACCATAGGAAAATAAACATTTAAAGCTGAAGTTTAAAAAACATTTAAAAATTATTATAGACTAAAAGTACAAATATCGGCAATAAGTTACACAAAGATAAAAATATATAAGAATTGTTTTTAAAATGTAACCATAATGTAACAAGCGTGTATTATTCTTATATAAGTAAATGAAAAATGAGATAATAGAATTAGAAAGAGTGATATTATGATAAAAAGAATAAAAAAATTTTTTACAGGGATTCTTGCTTTTGCATTATTGTTTTCAGGGCTTAACACGTTCAATGCTTTTGCCGAGGAAGACAATGTTGAAGAAGTTTCGTACAGGGTGGTATATGCTTCAAACGGGTCGGGAGTTGATATGGAAACAATGCCTGATGGAGGAGACACAGCTACCGAAGGAGACACATACATCTTAAGCAGTGCCGTTCCAAGCCGTGAATCAACAGAAACATATAATTACAACTTTTTAGGCTGGGGAACTACAAGCAGAGGAAACATAGTTACATCAATATATGTTTCACCATCAAATATAGGCGATGGAACAAACGGAACTTTCAAACTTGACGTATATGGAAGAATAATTATATATGCAGTTTGGGAGGCAGTTGAAATAAATCAAACATATGGTCTTGTTTATACAACCAATGGTGTTTATGTGGATCAAAACGATCTTCCTTCCAATGTAACAGGCATAGGCTTGGGAGAAACGTATACTCTTGAAATTCCTGAGACGACTCCTCTTAGATATTCGGATGAAACAAAAACAACACCTACCCATGTGTTTAGAGGCTGGGCTACTCAAGGCGGAAACAATAACGAGGCTTATGCTGTTACGGAAATAACGGCCCCAAGCATTGTCGGCTGGGCAGTTACAGAAAATTCCGATTCTCTTGAGGTAAGAGATTTTGAAGGATTAAGAGTTGACAATGCCGGTCTTTCAGTAGATACTTGCGGAAGAATAACTGTTTATGCTATATGGGAGGAATATGTTCCTGAAAACCCAAGTGACGACAACGGAGACGACAATGGGGATGACAGCGGAGACGACAATGGGGATGACAACGGAAGCGACAATGGGGATGACAACGGAAGCGATAATGGGGATGACGACGGAAGCGATAATGGGGATGACAACGGAAGCGACAATGGGGATGACAACGGAAGCGATAATTCGGGTAATAATGAGGATGACAGCCCGGAGAATTTGAACGAAGATAATGGAGAAGAAACCCAGGAAGAAGTTATGGGAGTAAGCATTGAAAAAACTGAAACGCCTATGAGCGCCGCTCCTGAAGAGACTGATGAAATAATAATAGAAGAAGAACCTTCCGTCCTTGCACAGGCTCCAGAGGCTTTAATTGCGAAAGAGGCAACTCCTCTCGGTGACGTTCCCCAAACAGGAGATACATTAAATATATTAAAATGGATTGTTGCGTCGGCAATGTATTTTGCAGGAATAATGTTGCTTCTTTTCTGCGGAAACAAAAAAGAAGATAGAAATAACAGTGGAAAATAATAAAAGCAGACTGGAGGGTAACCCCCCGGTCTGCTTTTATAGTGATAAATTTTAAAAAATAAGTAGTAAACGGATATATAATAAAAACCATATATTAAAATCCGTTTTGTGTTTTAAAGCTGGGAAACGATACAAGCATGGAAATAATCAGGAAAATAAAGTAAAAAGTATACTGGATAGTAACCTGCTGTAACCAAAGTGTAACATATAAGGAATATACTGGACTTAAATAATCGAAAACTATGAAGGGAGGTTGATAATCGTATGAATGTGAATGGGTTTGTTCCATATGAAATGAAGACGAGCATAATAAAAATTATGTCATATATAAGCAAAAATCCATCTGGAATAATCCAGAATCCATATTTTAATGGAGACATTCACTTTGGAAGCTTAACAGAGCTCATTATGCTTATGGAAGATATGCTGAACGATTTAAACTTTCCTCAGGAGAGCATGGGAAAAAGAAAATTTCAAAACTCCGGTCACAGAAATGAAAAAGCAGTAATTAAAGATTTACCAAAAGAAGAATCGTTGCTTGCAACTTTTAAAATAAGCGTTTATTTTAGGCAAAATGCAAGCTGGCAAGGGAATATAGTTTGGCTTGAAAAGCAAGAAGAAGCCCAATTTAGGTCTGCGTTGGAAATGATAATGCTTATAGATAGTGTTTTAAGCGATTAATCAAAGGATAAATAGGGGGCTTAAAACAAGGCAATTGCTTTTTAAAGCATATTTATGTACATCCAATAGTTCAAATCGAAAAATAAGACCCCGTCAAAAGCTTTAGTTAAGGCTTTTGACGGGGTTTGTTAATTGCGGAGGCAGGATTTGAACCTGCGACCTCCGGGTTATGAGCCCGACGAGCTACCGGACTGCTCTACTCCGCGATATAAAAGCATAGGGCTTACCCCTAGACCGCTATATCATTATAGAGCCAATAGATATATTTGTCAAGGACGTTTTTATATACCGTCCTTAAAATCTGATTCCAAGAGGTTTTTACGTTCTTTCCAGTCCGGCATTAGATTTGTAAGCTCTAAATAGAAATCGCTGCCGTGGCTGGGATAGACAAAGTGCAAAAGCTCATGCAATACAACTTCATTTATGCATTCTGCCGGAGCTTTAATAAGCTGAAGGTTTAAACCTATTTTGTTTTTATTAATTATGCAGGAACCCCATCTTGTACGCATATCTCTTATATAGATAGAAGGTTTTTTAATATTCAGATGTTCAACTTTTTTAAGCATACTTAAAAGAGCTTCGTTAAATGCAAGCTCTGCTTTTTTGTTTAAAAACCCAAGATATATATTTTTAATGAATCCAGGGTCGGTGCAATCCTTTTCGATGTTTATAATAATGTTATCTCCCGATATTTCGATATTATAATTTCCATATTTAAAGTGAAGAGTATATTTTTTGCCAAGAATATAAACCTCTTTGCCTTCATATAAATTGCCATCGGGGGCGGTTTGGATTAGCTGTTCCGCTTTAGCTATATGCATTATTATCCATTTTGCTTTTGACTCAACAAAGCCTTCTATGGTTTTAAGCGGAACAGAGGGATTAGCCGAAACGGTTATTTCCTGTTTATTGTTTATATGAAGGTTTATGTTTTTAACATTTTTACGCACTAAATTATATTCTAAGACTATACCTTCATAGCTTATATGGTGTTTTCTCATAATAACCCTCATTTGAATACCAAAAAGGAATCTTTTAACCAGTAATAAAAAAGCTTAGAGGGCTTTTTTAACCATGCCTTCCAAAACTTCCTTGCCAACAAGGCCGATATTTTTTTCAGCCACTTTTCCATCCTTAAACAAAATAACGGTTGGTATGCTCATAACGCTATATTCCACAGCGATTTCTGGCGCCGAATCAACATTTATCTTGCATACATTTATTTTACCGTTAAAATCCTCGGCAAGCTTTGATATTGCAGGGGATAACATTTTACAAGGCATACACCAGTCGGCATAAAAATCAACGAGGGTGACTCCGTTTGAGATATTGTCTTTAAAATTTTTGCTGTCTAAAGATTTAACCATATTATAAAGCCTCCTTTTAAATTTTAGTTATTCCGTTTTAAGCAAAAAACTATGCATATTTTCATATACGGTATTCTATGTTCATTTCTTCATAATAATCAATATCATTTGCTGTTTTTTACCAAACACACTTAATCCATGTATTTTGAGATTGTAAGCATTAATGTGTTTATATTTATAGGCTTTGCTATATAATCATTCATCCCGGAAGCTAAGGCTTTGTTAATATCTTCATCAAATGAGGTTGCTGACATAGCTATTACGGGTATTTTACTAGACTGCGGATGTTTTGACGCCCTGATTGATTTTGTTGCTTCATATCCGTCCATAACAGGCATTCGCACATCCATTAATATTATATCATAGTTTCCCGGCTTGGAGCTTTCAAACATATCAAGAGCTATCTTCCCGTTTTGGGCCTTGTCTATATCAAAGCCCAGGTCAGAAAATATAATGTTAGCTATTTCCATATTTGTTGAGTTATCTTCCGCAAGCAAAATTTTTTTACCTTTGAAGTTATGCGTTAATCCGGGGATTGTGTTAAGCTGGCCGTTGTTTCCATATATATTAAGCAGCAAATTGAATATTGAAGACTTAAAAAGCGGCTTTGGAATAAATATGCCTATTTCACTAATTTTAACTTCTTCGGGTATTTCAGAATAGTCATATGCAGCAATCGCAAGCATAGGCATATTGTTTTTCAAATCAATGCGGATTTGTTCTATCATATTAATTTCATCCAGAGACGATCCTTCCCAGTTTATAAGGCATATGTCAAACGGATCTTTGTTTTTTGCGGCCTCAACAAGCATATCAACAGCGTTTTTTGGAGTTTCAGCTATTTTGCTTTTAACCTTGAAGAGGGCAAGCAACTCGTTTATATAATCAATATCGGGTTTTTCATTGTTTACGATAAGAGTGCTTATATGGGAAAAATCGTAGTCTATATTAATGATTGCCTTGTTTTGTTTTTCAATTTCAAGGTCTAGTTCGACGGTAAAGGTTGTTTTGCTGCCTTCGGTGCTGTTAACTCTTATTGATCCGTTCATCATATTAACAAGACTTTTGGATATTGAAAGCCCTAGCCCCGTGCCCCCGAAATTTTGTGATATAAACGCATCCTGCTGTTCGAAAGGTTTAAATATCCTATCTAAAAATTCAGGGCTTATTCCAATTCCGGTGTCTGAAACTTCAAATTTTAGATTTATTTTTCCGTTCTCTGCTTTCCCCTGAGAGATTGAAAAAGTTATTTTCCCTCCGCTGGGAGTGAATTTTAAAGCATTGGAAAGGAGGTTTAAAAGTATCTGGGTTAGACGCATAGGATCGCCTATTAAATGTTCCTCAGTGATATTATAAAGCAAAACTTTAAAATCAACATTCTTTTGTTTTGCCTGGGTATAAAACATAGATGATACAGAGGATATGAATTGTTTAATATCAAAGCTTATTTTTGAAAGCTTCATTTTCCCGCTTTTAATATAAGATATATCAAGTGCATCGTTTACCATGGAAAGGATATGGGTTGCGGCGATTTCCAGTTTTCCTATATAGCTATTAACTTTTTCTGCGTTTCCCTGGTTTTTCTTTGCGATTTCAATATATCCGAGGATTGCGTTAAGCGGGGTGCGAACTTCATGCGATAGCTTAGATAAGAAAGTATCCATTTGGATTTTGTCCTTTTCGGAAATACAAAGGGGGTCAGAAGAAAAGCTATCGCTTTCTTTAGCGGGATTGATTTTTTCTATGTCTTGCTTAAAGACAATAACACTTCCAGGGCATGATTTGGTTTTTGGCATTGCCTTGAGAGTATAATAATAATGCCGATAGTTGCCTGCGGGGGATTTTATCTTGAATTCAAAGTGTTTTAAACCGGATGATTCAATAAGCTTAAGGATATTTTCTTCACTAAGCTCAGCTTCTTTTTGGACATACTCAGGATGTATGCCTTCACCAAGCATCTTATTTTTGTCAAATGCGGAAACGGTGGTTATTAAAGAACCATCTTTAATTTTATATTCTGTTTTTTTTACATTAACAAAATCATATTCAGCAACTTCATAATTTGAATTTAATACAGAAAGGATAAAGAGTTCTGCTTTTTGGGATTTGGTTTTTTGCTTTAAAAACATCAAAAGAGTTATAAGCCAAGCTATAAGGAAGAGTAAAGAAACCAGGATAAAAACTAAAAATGCAGGATTTTTAAATGAAGACTCTAATGAAGGAAGGGTCTCAAATATGTATAGACCTTGATTTGAAACAAAACCCAAAGGCGCTACTTTATTATCGGGTTCAATTATTAGCGCAGGTCTATATTTTTGAATGTTAGCGGCATTTTCATTTGCATATGCTGTGCCGGTTACGGAAAACATGAGTATCAATAAGAAAAGCAATGCTTTTTTAAGTCGCCTTATCATTGGGGCTTCCTCCATTAAACAGGCCTTTACACAGTTTGAGAGCAATAGATTTTAAGCGTTAATCAACTCTTCAAAGCTTGAAACGGGCATAGGTTTTGCATAATAATATCCTTGAACAAAATTACAGCCCAAACTAAGCAAGCTGTTTTCTTGTTCTTTTGTTTCAACGCATTTTGCTATTATACCAATATTTAAGTCATTGGCCATATTAATTATATGTTTTAAAATATTTTCTTCGCTTTGTGTTTCCTCCGGGATTCTGAATAAAGACATTATATTAAGCTTTAATGCATTAACATCAACATCTCTCAACAAATTAAGGGATGAATACCCCGTTCCGAAATCATCCATTTCTATTGGGAATCCAAAGTTTTTTAAGCTTTTGGTAATGGACACAAATTGGTCCGGATTGTCCAAATATGAGTTTTCTTTTATTTCAAGCTTCAAGAGGTATGAGGGTATAGAATATTTTTCCGAAAGCTTCATAAGTATTCGAAACAATTTTGGGTTATATATATCTTTTCTTGAAACATTGACAGATATGGGGACAGTGGTTTTGCCCGAAGAAATCCATCCATTCAAAATTTTACACACATGTTCCCAAACATACTCGTCAACTTTTGATATAAAACCTGTTTTTTCGAATATAGGCATAAAAATATCCGGGGACATAAACCCTTTTTCAGGGTGTATCCAGCGTACCAAAGCTTCCGAACCGATAATTTGACCCGTTTTCAGGTTGTATTGGGGCTGAAGGTATATTTCAAACTGGTGCTTATGAAGCGCATCATTCATCATTCCGGTTATACTCTGTTCGTTTATAAGGGCATCCCGCATTGTATTGTTATAAAAAGCATATCTTTTTACGTTGTTACGTTTAATGGCTCTTTGGGCAAGGGCTGCTCGGGCAAGCATGGTTTCTGCCGGAAGAGATGGGTCGTCTATAACATAGAGCCCAAAATTCAAAGAGCATTGGAAAGGAACATCATAATTGTTGATTTCATCGATATATTTGTTCAGCTTAATACTTAAGTTTGAAGGTGAATAGGGTATGCAAACCGCAAAATAATCCGCCGATATATGGCAGGCGGTGCCTCCGTTATCTTCCATAAATACGGAGGTTTTTGAGCCCATATAGGAAAGCAGGCGGTCTCCCTCGGAATAACCGAAGATATCATTTATTACCTTAAATTTTTCAATATCAAAATATATCATTATGTAACTGTTTGGGTTTTTATCTGTCAACATTTCCTGAGTCTTAATCAAAAAGGTGTCTCTGTTGTAAAGGTTTGTAAGGCTGTCATACTGGGTTTTATAAACAAGCTTTTCATTTGCGAGGATTTCTTCATTTATATCGTTAAAGGTTATCAAAAGCTTGCTTGAAGTATTTGAATCGTCATTAAGCTTAGAGATATTTATTTCAAACCAATGTAATTCGCCTGTTGCAGACCTAAGCCTTACATTCATTTTATCCGAGGATTGAGTGCCTGTGGCTATCTTAAATTCCATTGCCTGCATTTTTTTTGTATCTTCTTCCTGGGCAACATTGTCTGAAATGAAAATATCCCAGAGTTTACGATGATCATATTTCCCAGCAAGATAGATGGACGCAGATGAATCATAAGTATAGGTTTTATTTGACCAGTTACATTCAAAAACTATTGTGCCGGTGGTTTCAAGCACATGGCGATACCTTATCTCTTCTTCCTTTTGAAGGAGAAGGTAGTTATTTTGCAAGCGAAGCTTTTCGGTTTCCATTTTGTTTATTGCGTTTTGGACGCGCAAAACAACAATTTTTGGTTCAATAGGCTTGCTTATAAAATCGGAAGCCCCTAATTCTATTGCTTCAATGCTGTATTTTTCTTCATTTGCGCCGCTTATAACTATGAATGGTATGCTTGAAAGCTCTTTGTTTTGGTATACCTGTTTAAGCAAATCAATCCCGTTCAATCCAGGCATAAATATATCGAGCAAGACAATAGACAAGCCAAGCCTGTATTTATATATTGTTTTTAATGCTGCTTCAGTGTCTTTTACGGTAAATATATTAAAATCATTTTTAAATATATTTAAAAGTATTTCACGGCTTATTTCATCATTATCAATTATGAGCATTGTTTTTTTTGCTTGCGAATGCATATAATTTTCATTGTTTGCGTTAAGCAGGCTTTTATTTTTAAGTTCTGAGTCAGATATTTCTAAGTTTAAATTATTGTTATATATAAAGAACCCGTTTTTACCTAATTGCTTTGCTTTATATAAGGCTAAATCAGATTTTTTATAAAGTTCTTCAAATGTGGTTCCGTCCTTTGGATATACGGCTATACCCAGGCTTCCTGAGACAGATATCCCCGAGTCATTTTCTTTTCTCATAAGGTCACATATCTGGCGGGCGCGCTTTTCTATTAAGGTGCTGTAAGGTATGTCCTTTATGAGGATCATAAATTCGTCTCCGCCTATTCTGCCAAACAAGTCATTTTGGCGTATAACGGATTTTAGATTGTTTGATATTGTTATAAGAGCAAGGTCTCCGGCAGTATGGCCGAAGTTATCGTTTATATATTTAAAGTTGTCTATATCAATTATTATTAAAGCATGTTGCATTGTTGGGTTTTCGGATAAAACTGCTGCCACCTTTTCTATGAAGGAGGCTCTGTTTAATGTTTTTGTAAGGGTATCTTCAGTTAAGCGTGACATCAAAACAAGCTGCTCCTGCTTTCTTTCTTCTATATCCTGAAACAGGACGAAGGCTTTTACATCCGAGGAATCGGAATAAGGAACCATCTGGACTCCCATATGTGTCCAGCGCAGAGAACCATCTGACTGGATAAGATGGAAATCAAAGCCTAAATCGAACATGTTTTTTAAATAATATGAATCCAAAAGATTTTTGCGGCATGCAAACCTCAAAAAATTTTGCATATCAGCAAGAAAAACAAAATTTTCGGCAATAAAATTTATTAAATCATCAAACGAAAAGGAGATATCCGTTGAATCTGATGGGATGAGATTATGTATTAAAGTGCCTTCTTCACGTATAAAGCTGTTTTTTGAAAGATTGTATTCATAAAGGCTTATTTTATTTTGAGGCATAGTTGAAATGCTCATGCGCCATTTTTCATATGCAATTTCTTTTTCCCGAAGCTCGGTTATATCCTCATAGGAAACAACACCGTATGCAGGGATGTGGTTTGAATCGAAAATAACCGTTGAACTCATTTTAAGCCAATTTTCTCCGGATATGGAGTTTATTTTTATTATGCATGTGTTTTCATGAATTCCATCAGACATTGCTTTGTAAAAGCTTATGAATTGGTCTTTGCTTTCAGGGTCAACAATACCTTTTTCTATCATTTTAGAAGGCATATCTTCAATAATTTCGGGTATCCCCAAGTTTTTGGAGGTATATTCGTCTAAATACAGCTTGTGTGTTTTTATGTCATATTTTAATACCTTGCTGTTTGTATGGGACATAGCAACGCGGTATAATTCTTCGCTTATCCGTATTTGTTCTTTTTCCTTTTTGATTTCTTTTATATTTCTTTTTTCATGCACTATTATGGAAACAAGAGCAAACAATGAAAACAAAATAACTATTGCTATTGCATAAATGTTTGACCTTGTTGAAGCCATAGCATCGGTTTCAATAAATTCCCCCGATACAACATTGAATATATACCAATCTCTTATATTTAACGGAGAGAAAAATACATATTTTAAGCTTCCTTCTATTTCACAGGTTATAATTCCGTCTTCGTTTTTATTTAACGCTGCTTTAATTTGATCCTCAGAATACCCTTTTAAAGACGGAGCATTTTTTAATATGTCAAACAGATTTTTAGAACCTGTGGAATCAATATTATATTGTGCCAATAAAGAGGACTCATTATTGTTTCCTATAACAATGTCACCGTTTTTTGCACAAACAAAAGAATAGCCGCTATATCCATGGATTTCTGTTACAAGCAGGGATCTTAAAATGGATTCACTGTAATTTCCATGGATTACACCTATTTGAGCTCCGTTTTTTGTTATGGGGACGGCTATAATAAAACCGGGAGAACCATCAAACCTATCTTTTAATATTTTTTGTATGTTTCTTTCGCCGTTCATTGCGGTTATAAAATATTCCCTGTCAGATACATTTATTATGCGGTTATCTTGGGAATATGTTGAGCCGTCGGGAAGGGATACGCATGTGGCTATAAAAGACGAGGATTCTGAAATTGTTTTAAGCCGTGGGATTATTTCTTCAATTTTAACATTGTTTGCCGAAGCAATTTCATTTGCGAAGGTTTCTAAAATTGTATATTGGTTTTCAATACTTGTTTTTAAAATTTTTGCCTGGCTTTTTGATGAATCGGATAAATTTTCCTTAGTGCGCTCCGTTACAGCTTTAATGGACTGGTTGTAATTTACAAGCATTGCAATTAAAACCCCTAAGATTAATATCAAAGGAATAATAATATATAGCTTTTTTGATTTATGCGGTTTTTTAATATTCATTTTAATTCTCCGATATTACAAAACAAAAATATAGAAAATATTAGGTTAATAACAATTTTAAACAATTTTAATTCCGAAATTTATATTAAAATGTTTAAAATATATCTGCAATATATTTTTTTGAATTTTATATTGCAGAACAAAATACCTTTATAAAATGAAATATAACCCGGATGTACAATAATGTTAATTCAGTCAAAAAAAAAGAAAAATAGAAAGCTATCAATTGTAAATATTAGTTAAAATCAGTATGTCATAAAAACTTTAAAACTTCAAGTTGTATTACTTAATTTTAGATATAGTTAAGCAAAAAAAACCGCCTATGCCAAGGCGGTAAAATATTTTAAAGATCAAGATCTTCAAGTTTGTATGTTATTTCCTGCTGCCTTTCATAAAATAAAAGATCTTTGTTATGCTCAAAATATTTTTCGCAGCCATATCTTGCTATGAATTTTGAACTGTAATAGTTAATTGTAAGTTCGGTAACCAGTATTAAAAGCTCCTGCTTGTCTTCAAAAGCTTCTTCCGCAAAAACAAAAACATTGTTTAAATGGACGCCTGCTTTTTCAGATTCTTCTTTAAGGCTTAATACGGTGGAATCAAAGTGCCCTTTTATCATTTTAAACGCTTTATCCTGATTAAGCTTGTCTTTTGAGGAGATAAATTTTTGCTTTTGGTCTTCAAGAACTGATATTATTTTGTTTTTGATAATTCTTGCTTCCTCTGAAAGAGTTCCGTTCTTTTTACCGTTTGCAAGTATTGTTTGTTCGTTTGATATATGGCGTTCAATTATTTGAATAGGGCTTTCTTCGCCGTTTGAAAGCTCAAGCTTTATGATTTTAAGTATTTTTAAAAGCTCTGTTATCATGGCTTCCATTTGTATAACATCTTTAAGCTCATTTGTTATAGCGTCTAAGATGAGACCTAAAAGGGAAAGCCTTTCATCAAATTTTGCCAAAGCCGCGCGTTTTTTAATCTCATCTTTTACATTGCCTGAAAGTATGCTTTCAACCTGGTAATCGGATTTGTATTTATTAAACAAATCATAATATATTGAAAAATCTTTGGCTATCTTGCGGTTTTGCAGATATTGGCCTATAAGCTTGTTATCCACTTTTATGCCATGCTTTTCATAAAGGTATATCATTTGGGAAAGATCGTCCCAGCCGCGGGCTGTAACAAAGCTTTTACCCTCGACGGTTGTTTCAACCTTGTAAAAATCGTTCTTTTTAATTTCAAGATATGTTAAAACGGAAGCATGAACATTTTTTTTGTATGCATATTCTTTCCACGCTTCAAAGTTTGGTTCGACATCTATCCTTTTAAGCCTGTCCCATGTAACTATATCAAATTCTCGCACAGATTTGTTATATTCAGGGGGGTTTCCCGCCGTAACAACTATCCAACCGTCAGGAATGCGGTGGCGTCCGAAAATCTTAAACTGTAAAAACTGGAGCATGGCAGGAGCCAAGGTTTCAGAAACACAATTTATCTCGTCAAGAAAAAGTATTCCTTCTTTTATGCCCGTTTCTTCCATCATATCATATATGGAAGCTATGATTTCACTCATTGTATATTCCGAAACGTCATATTCTTTGCCGTCGTAAACCTTTTTAACTATAAAAGGAAGACCTAAGGCGCTTTGACGCGTATGATGGGTCATGGAATACGAAACCAAACCTACGTTAAGCTCTTGGGCAATTTGCTCCATAACGGCTGTTTTCCCTATTCCGGGCGCACCCATTAAGAAAATGGGGCGCTGGCGTTCTAAGGGTATCATATAGTTTCCAAATTCGTCTTTTGAAAAATAAGCTGTTATTGCGTTTTTAATCTGGTCTTTTGCATCTTTTATGTCCATTATATATACCTCCGGGAAATATTTGCAAATATTCAAAATCAAAGCTCTTTCATGAGATTGTCAAAAAAATCGGGCATTTGAATATTTTTATTTTTATAGTCCATAAGCAAGGCAAGAATCTCGGTTTTTGCTTTTTTATTGCTTGTTTCAATGAAAATATCTATGTTTTGTCCGGTTAAAAGACCTGTTTCAAATATATAAAGCAGAGCTGTTGTGTTTTCAACCTCTATTATTTTTAAAACGAGTGCGGTTATATTGTTTCTTATATATTCCTCATACATTTCCTTTGATTTTTTATCGTGTTCCTTTGCGGAGGTACAATAAAACAGGGAATATATAAGTTTATTTTCGTCGTCAAGCTTTGAAAGCTTTATATCCGGGACATAGACAGAAGGAAGGGTGGGGCAATTTTTAAATGCGTTTTCAGAGACGTCCATTTTAGAGGGCATGCTTATCCTTGAAAGCCTAAGGCAGTTTTCAAAAGCTCCTTCGCCTATTTTTTTAGTGCTTTCGGGTATGCTTATGCTTATAATGTTTTGGTAACCAGCAAAAGCATGGTTTGCAACCGAAAAAGTTCCGCTTTTAACGATTATTCCGGTATTTTCAGGCATGTCTCCTTTAAACCCGTAAAGAGAACTGCCAAGATACAAAACGCCGTCCGGCTGGGAATTGTACCAGAAGGTGTTGTCAAACGAAAAATACATGTTGCCGTTGAAGTTTGCAGGCAAATCAATGTTTTTAAGCATTTTGCAGTTTGCAAAGGCTTTGCGGCCTATTTCTTCGGTTTCTTCAGGAATTTTTATCTCTTTCAGGTTTGTACAGTTGCAAAATGAGCTTATACCTATTTTTTTAAGATAAAGGGGAAAGCTTACTTTTCCAAGTTTTATGCAGCCGTTGAACGCGTTTTCTCCTATTTCGGATACATTTTCGGGGATATCAATACTTTCTAAGTTTATACAGCTATAAAAAGTTTGTTCTTTTATTTCTTTTATTTTTTTCGGCAGCGAAATTTTTTTAAGGTTCGAGCAGTTTGAAAAGACACCGTCGCCAATTTCGGAAACGTCGCTGTTAAAAATAACTTCTGAAGATCCCAGGCAATTTGCAAACGCCAGATTGCCTATTTTTTGAAGAGACTTGGGCAGCAAAATTTTTTCCATGCTTACGCAGGCAAAAAAGCTGTATTCGCCGATTTCCTCTATATCATCCGGTAAATTAAGGCTGGGTATGCTCTGGCAGTAATAAAAAACATACGGATTTATTTTTTTGATTTTAGAAGGTATGACAGCACGGGCTATGTTTGCACAAAATTCAAAAGCGCCTGTGGCTATCTCGTTGAGCGTTTCGGGCATATATATTCCTGAAAAACCTATGCACCGGGAAAAAGCACGTTCGCCTATTTTTTTAAGCCCGTTTGGCAGGGTTATGCCCGTAAGATTTTTGCAGCCGTAAAACGCAAACCCGCCTATTTCTTCTATGCCTTTCGGCACACTAACATTTATAAGACCCTGGCAATAGTAAAATGTGTGTGGGTTTATTTTGGTTACTTTCTCAGGGATGTTTATTTTTTTAATGCTTGAGCAATATTTAAAAGCCGCTTCACCTATTTCGCAAAGAGTTTTAGGCAAGGTTATTTCGCTGAGCTTTTTACATTCGGAAAAAGCTTCGTTTTTTATAGACTTAAGACCATCGGGGAGAGACACCGATTCAAGCTCAAGGCAGCCGCCGAAGGCCTTTTCCGGTATTTCACGGATACCATAAGGCAGGCTAACGCTTTTTAAGCTGCGGCAGCCGCAGAAAGCGCAAAAGCCTATTTCGAGGAGCCCATCCGGCAGGGTTAAACCTTTTAGCCCCGTACATTCGTTAAAAGCAAAGCTACCTATTTTTTTTACGCCGTATGGAATTATTATATGGGTGATAAAATTACATTCGATGAAAGCATTTTCACCTATTTCAGTTATGCCATAGGGAATGGATATTATCCTTTCGCTGCCATGGTATTTTATAAGTATTCCGTCTTTTATCTCAAATTCTTCAGGCATGATAATCTCCGTTGTAAATAAATGCATTCCTTAAAATAAATAAAAATTATATATCTTCTTCATCAAGCACAAGTTTTATTGCCCAAACGGGGACCTCAGGGTTTTCATAATCGTCTCTTAAAAATATGAACGCGGCGTCATACGCAGGCTTTTGGCTTGGGAAATCCCCATATCCGTCAGTAAAATATATAAGACCTTTTAAATTCAAGAATTCCTTTTCAAGTATCAATTTGTTGACATAGTCAAAAACTGTTCGGAAATCGGTTCCTCCGAAGCCCTTGAGAGTCATATGCTTCATGTATTCGTCAAATTCTTCCTGGGAAGTTATTTTGGCGTCTTCCTGGATAGCCACATCGCATTGTATTATATGAAGATTTATTTTTGTGAAAAAATTTTCGGTCTGCTTTAATATGTTATAGGTTTTTTGCACAAACCTTTGAACAAGCTCTCCGCTTACCGAAGCCGAGGTATCTATGGCAATAATAAATTCCTTTATGCGTTTTAATTCCTTGTATTCCAAAGGCTCTACAAGAGGCATGTTTTCATAAATTCTAAACCCGTAAGTATAAAATATATAATCAAACTCTTCGTCATTAATCTGGATGGCTTCGCCAAGAAGGGCAAAGCGCTTCAAAAAGCTTGCATAATCGTATTTTTCACGGTTGACCTCATCTATGCTGTGGGAAAGGGCACCGGCCTTGTCTCCCCATGATTTTGAAACAGTTTCAAGGTCAACCTGTATTTTTTCGCTTATATCTTTCCATATTTCTTCGAGCTCTTCTTTGGTCATGGAAAAAGAAGAGCCTCCGCCTTCGCTTTCGCTGTTATCTTCGGAAGAATCTTCGTTTCCGCTACTTTCGTTTTCATCGTTATCTTCATTTCCGGAAGAGGAATTTTCGCTAGAATCCCCGCTTTCGCCGCCTTTTTTGCCTTCATTGCCTGAATTATCTGTCTTTGGTGGAGGATACCAGCCTTCGTGACTGTCTGCATAAAACAAAGAACGTAAAGAAATAAGCTCTTCTTCGCTTAAGCCTTTTTCGAGGAAATGCCTATACAGTTTTTCGGCTGTTATAATGCTTAGCTCCTCTTTGATTTTTGAAAGCGCTTCTGTTTGCCGGGCCTGGCGTGAATTATTCGCAGATCTAAGCCCAAGCTCGTTTAACGAGTTTTCAACGGCAATATCGGTTGCCAAGTCCCATCTTGGCTTATCTATCATTTCGTTAATAAAAAGATGCCTGAAAACACAATGAAAAACCACATGAAGATAATCCCTTATAATGGTTTCCCTTTCATCTTTATATGATTCAAGGATGTATTTCATATTATAAAAAAGATGCTGCCCATCTGTTGCAATCGTGCCTTCTTTAATTGGAGCATAATCAAGCCTGCCCAAGGCGGAATCCAAAAAACGAAGATTTACGATAAGTGTGTTTCTTGACAAGTTTAGTATAGTGCGGGCGAGCTTGTCCGCCTGCTCAATTTTGGATAGCTTATCAGACATAAATAATCACCGGTTTATCGAGAATTGGCTTATAAATGAAGCGGTATATAAACAACACTAATTATAACTCAAAAAGCATAAAATGGATACTGTATTTTCTAAAAAATAAATTGACAAAACGGCTGTTAAATTTTAGCTTATATTCAGATAAAAAAGCAGTTGAAAAAAGCTTCGGTTTTGTTGATAATAAGCATAAGGGGAAATTAAAAAATAATCAAGGAGGAGTTTAAATGGCAAAAACCAATAAAGTAATTGTTACTGCGGCGGTTACAGGGGCTATACACACAAGCTCCATGTCTCCTTATCTTCCATGCGGAATAGAAGGCATTGCAAATGCTGCAATAGAAGCTGCTAAGGCAGGAGCTTCCATTGTGCACATACATGCCAGGGAGGAAAATGGCAAGCCTACTTCCGATTTGGATTTTATGGGAGAAATACTGAAAAGAATAAAAGCCGGATGCGATGCCGTTATAGGGATAACAACAGGAGCAGCTCTTGGAATGTCTGTTGAAGAACGTATTGCGGCCATACCGCGCTTTAAGCCGGAGCTTGCTTCATTTAACAGCGGTTCTATAAACTTCAACCTTGAAAAGCTTACCGAAGTGAAAGAGCTTAAAGAGCCTAAATATGCTTGGGAGATTCCTTTCCTTAAGGCTACGGAAAACAATGTTTTCAGGAATACGTTTTATGAAATGAAGCGCATTGCCCAAATGTTTGACGAAGCCGGAACAGTCCCCGAATTTGAAGTTTTTGATTTGGGTCAGGTGAATAATATAGCTTATCTTTATGAAAAAGGCTATGTTAAGCCTCCGTTTTATTTTCAGTTTGTTCCGGGAATTTTAGGCGGGATACCCATAAGACCGGATACGATTTTATTTTTTGTAAACGAGATAAAGAGATTTTTCGGGGAAGATGCAAACTTTTCTATGGTTTCAGGCGGAAGAAGAATGTATAGGTATGAAACGCTTTCTGCTATTTTAGGCGGGAATGTGCGTGTAGGCTTTGAAGATGGGCTTTATATAAGCTCAACGGGCGAGCTTGCAAAAAGCAACGCAGAGCAGGTTCAAAAAAT
The DNA here is from genome assembly GCA_034925905.1 of Lachnospiraceae bacterium. GTDB lineage: Bacteria > Bacillota > Clostridia > Lachnospirales > Anaerotignaceae > JAYFRL01. The sequence goes on from JAYFRL010000005.1 coordinate 67,546, forward strand.
GGTTGGGGTACTTAAAAGCCTTGATTTTGAAATAGCAACTCCGGAAGATGCAAGAAAAACCCTTAACACAAAGGGCAAGGATAAGGTTTGCTTCTAAAACAATAATTAAAAAATGAACTGCCCCCATTTGTTGGACACATGATATAATGTCTAATGAATGGGATGCAGTTCATTTATTTTCATCTTTTTTAGATTCTTTGATCTCATAAAGCTCAGTAGGGGTTGAGACTTTCATATAGCTGCTGTCAAAAATTTTATTATAAACCGGATAAATGGTATTTTTATTTTGAATTCCCAAAAGCCTGTCAACCGCAGGTTGCATGTCCGGGTGGTTATGATAAGCAGTGACAACTAGTTTTTCATGGGGGTTCATTTTAAAAGAAAGAGAGTTTGAATTGTCAGACGCTCTTTTTTCTATTAAATCCGATTTAGGGATTTTAAAGTAATTTGCCATTGATTCTATTTTATCAATTCTCGGATACTTTTCAGATGAAAGCCAGCCTGCAAGAGTTGTATATTTAATACCAAGGTCATTGCATAAATCTTTTCTGGATTTACCGCATTTGTTCATGAAGTACTGTATGTTCTCTGCTATTATGCGTTTATTTTCCATATCATTCATGCACAGTCACCTCCTGTTTATTGATTTATCCTACTCTAAAAAACTGGATTTTTCAAGCGAGAGCTTAAGGCTTTTCTTATAAGAAGATTGACTTTACGCTTAAAGGGTAGTATCATATTATACAAATAAGTAAAAAAAAGAATAAAAATTTTATATATTGTTTAAAAAAAGTTTTTTGTTATAAATAAAAAGCGAAATATCTCGAAACAGTACATATTTTAAAGAAATGCTGCAATAAGTAATAGATTATGTCGATGGAATTCATATAGTTTATATATTGATGTATACATAGTAAAAATATATAATAAGTATCACAAAGCGCACCTTTCTTAGAAAATATTACTCTTTAGGAGTATAAAAATATTTTAAAGTACAAAAATAAATACAAAGAAGGTGTTAACGTGGATAGGCTTCGTGAGTTATATAATATTTTTCAAAAAGACGCGTTTGAAAGACAGGTCTTTGATTCAGAGACTCAAAAGGTTAAAAACGAATTATATAGCTTCTTTGATAAGACTTTAAATCTTTGTGAATTTAAGTTTGCAGAGGAGCTTGTTAACGCTGCTTTTGCTGAGGTTGAAGAAAAGGCATTTATATCCGGTCTAAAGTTTTCAGTAAACCTATTTAAAGAAATATATAGGGTATAATTATAATATATTTTTATTTTATATAATATAAATATTTTAAATTTTATTTAAACATATTTTAAAAAATATTCATCTGTAAATAATAAACACATATAACAAAATGTACCTTACATAATAAAGTCCTTCGGAGCAATAATATTATTGCAACACAAAACAAATATTTTAAGGAGGACAAAAGAATGACAAGTTCATCAAGCAAAGTTAAAGTGCCTGAAGCAAAGGCTGCAATGGAACAGTTTAAATATGAAGTTGCTAATGAAATCGGTGTGCCTTTAAAGCAGGGCTACAATGGAGACCTTACATCTGCTCAAAATGGTTATGTTGGCGGATACATGGTTAAGAAAATGATTGAAGCTCAGGAAAAGGCTATGGCTGGTAAAACAACAAGATAAATGTTTTTTTTAACCCCTTCGTTTACGAAGGGGTTATTAATTTTTAACTGAATAAAAAAGCGTCTTTAAAAAGACGCTTTTTTTAGATTTAATTTATTTGTGCCAGCTTAAAACATCTCTTGGATTTATAAGGTTTCCATTTAAGTGTATTTCAAAATGAAGATGTGAGCCTGTTGCTTTCCCCGTTGCCCCGGCATATGCAACAACATCGCCCTGAACAACTTCGTCTCCAGCCTCAACTAAAAGCTCTGAATTATGAGCATAGACACTGCTGTATCCATTTCCGTGTGATATTTCTATAATATATCCGTAGCTTGGATTATATTCTGCTTTTTTGACTTTGCCTGACGCGCTGGCAATAACAGGATCACCTGTTATTGTATCTATATCAATTCCCTGATGGAAAGCGCTGCATCCATAAACAGGGTCAGCTCTATATCCATATTCTGAAGTTACAATTCCATATACAGGCCAAAGATCGGGTACTTTACTTGATGCTGCCAAAGTATATTCGGCATTGCCTAAAACTCCTGTATAAGCAGATTCCTCGTTTTCAAGAGAACTTTCTATAAGCATAAGCTTGGATGAAAGAGCCAAGATGCCTTCTGAGCTGCTATTCTCTTTTGAATCTGAATAACAGCTCGTTTGGGCGTCGCTTAAGGATGAGGAGGTTCCGTTATTTATTTTGTCAAGGGTTTCTTCTATGCTTTTCCTTGTGTTTTGAAGCTCGGAAAGCTTTGATTCAAGCTCGTTTGTTTTTTCTTCAAGGTCGTTCAAATTATTTTTGTATACCTGGTTTTCACTTTCAAGGCTTTTAGTTTCATTTTCAAGGGTTTCGTTTTCCCCTTCAAGCTGATTTATATATTCCGAATTTTCAATAAGCTTTGCTTTTGCCTTGGCATAAGAACTGTAAGTTGCTATAAAGCTTCCCGAAATAAGGAATATAAATATTAATAAATAAGAAATTTTTATTTTAAAAGAATCTTTATTATTTTTTTTAAAAGATGCAAATGCTTTTAAAATTGTATTTTTAAGATGCTCGTCCAAACAAAAATCACCTTTCCAAATATATTTTACACATATGTTATGGAATTATGATGATATTATACATAAAAAAACCATATTTGTAAAGAGTTTTTAACATTAGTTAATATTTTATTAATATTTAGAACCTAGTTTAATAATAACCCCCCTGAAATTAAGGATAAATCCAAGGATACAATTTTTGTTGAATTTTAATATGGAAAAAAATTGTATTCTTTACAACTTAAATTTTATGTGTTAATATGTACACTTTCCTTTTTTTTTGTTATAATTGATTAAATTGATGAATCAATTATTTTTTAATTGGGAGGGTTAAAATATGACTTTGAGTGACGTGGTAAAACTGCTGAAAGCAAAGGTCATGACGGAAAACGCAGACCTTAGCGCTGAATGCTATAGGGCTTGCGGAGCAGACCTTATGAGCGATGTTCTCGCATTTTCAAAAGATAAATCTATACTTCTTACCGGTCTCATGAACATACAGGTTGTACGCACAGCTGAAATGATGGATATAAAGACTATAATATTTGTAAGAGGGAAAATTGCCACGCCGGAAATAATCAGCCTTGCTAAGGAAATGGAAATAACTATTCTTTGCACAGATTATCCGCTTTATGAGGCCTGCGGAATATTATATTCAAAAGGTCTCGGAAATGTTGAGGAATAGCTATGAAGCTCCATTATGATATAAATGGAGATGAATTTTTGGCTGCGGGAAATGCTTCAAGCGATGTAAAGCGCAACCTTAAGCAGCTTGGCATACCTGCGGAGATTATCAAAAAGGTTTCAATAGCAATGTATGAGGCTGAAATAAATATGGTTATACACGCAAACGGCGGGGTAATAGACGTTGATATAATGCCGGACGGTATTTATGTTGTTCTAAAGGATAAAGGACCCGGTATCCCGGATATTAATTTGGCTATGCAGGAAGGTTATTCAACGGCAAGCAACGAAGCAAGAGAGCTTGGTTTTGGAGCAGGCATGGGGCTGCCCAATATGAAGAGATTCGCAGACGACATAAAAATAACTTCCGTTTTGGGAGTAGGAACAACTGTTGAGTTGACAGTAAAATTATAATTATTTAAGGAGGGGTATCATGCCGGACAGGTATTTTCACTCTGTGACGTTAAACACTGATAAATGTGTCGGTTGTACCGATTGTATAAAAAGATGCCCTACTGAGGCTATACGTGTTCATAATGGCAAGGCTGAAATAACGAATGAAAGATGTATAGACTGTGGAATGTGCATATATGTCTGTAGGCATCATGCTAAAAAAGCCACTACAGATCCTATAAGTATAATAGATAACTTTAAATATAAAATTGCAATACCCGCACCAACTTTTTATGCGCAGTTTAAGGAAACGTATGATATAAACAAAATCCTCACTGCAATTAAAAAACTCGGATTTGACGACGTTTTTGAGGTTGCAAGGGCTGCGGAAGCTATAACGGAGCGCTCAAGGCAAATCATGGCTGAAGGCACATGCAAAAAACCTGTTATATCATCTGCCTGTCCTGCAATAACAAGACTTATTTCAAAAAGATTCCCAACACTTATAGATAATATCCTGCCTATTATTTCACCTATGGAGGCTGCAGCAATGGCCGCAAGGAAACATGCTGAAGACAAAGGAATTGCCGCAGAAGAGATAGGTATTTTTTTCATAAGTCCGTGCGCGGCAAAGGTTACAAACGTGCGTAAGCCTATAGAAGTGCGCAATACTAATGTTGACGGAGTTATTTCCATGGAGGAAGTATATCTGCTTCTTCTTCCGATAATAAAAAGCCTGAAACCTGAGGAAATAGAGCCTCTGTGCCAATGCAGGGGAATGGGCGTTAAATGGGCGGAAATAGGGGGAGAAGGGCATTTGCTCCAGATAAGCAACGCTATTTCTGTTGACGGTGTTGAGGATGTTATAAAGGTTATGGAGCTTGTTGAAAACGGCCAGCTTGAAAATGTTGATTTCATAGAAGGGCTTGCCTGTAAGGGCGGATGTTTGGGCGGAGCGCTTACCGTTACAAATGCATTCGTGGCAAAGAATTATTTGCTTAGAGTTGAAAAAAACGCAAAAAAATATGCTCCAGAGCAGACGAGAAATGTTGACAGTTATTTTGAAGGGTTAAACCTTAACACGACTAAGAAAATCAAAGCTGATAATATCCTTAAGCTTGACGATGACTTGAATGTAGCAATAATGAAGCTTGGGGAAATAACGGAGCTTTATAACCAACTTCCACAGATAGACTGCGGAAGCTGCGGAGCACCTACGTGTATGGCGCTTGCGGAGGATATAGTCCAGGGCAAGGCAATGCTTGAAGATTGCACTTTTATGCTTAGGGACAAGGTTAAAAAGCTTGCGGAGGATATGGTTGGTCTTGCAGATATGCTGCCGCCTTCTATAGGAAACAAATCAAACAAGAAAAGCACTGAAACAGTTGAAACAGTTGAAACGGTTGAAGCAAATGATGGAGGCTTATGATATGACTGCAGGTGAGATAAAAACAGCTTTAAACCTTAAATGCTTAACAGGTGAAGCCGGACTTTCAAATGAGGTTTCCGGTGGGTATACAGGAGATTTATTGAGTTGGGTAATGGCAAACGCCCAGGAAAAAAACGTCTGGATAACCGTTCAAGGCCATATGAATTCTATAGCCGTTGCAAGTTTATCGGGGATTTCATGCATAATAATGGCAGAAAACAGTCTTCCTGAGGAGGACGCCATAAAAAAAGCCGCGGAAGAAGGAATTCCTGTTTTTTCAACTGAAAAACCAAGCTATATAATAATAAAAGAGCTTATATCCCTTGATATTTGATTGTTTTTTAGGAGGTAAACATATGAAATTTAGCTATGATTTGCATATACATTCGGCGCTTTCTCCTTGCGGGGACAATGATATGACGCCCAATAATATAGTGAATATGGCTATGCTTCAAGGGCTTGATATAATTGCTGTTACAGACCATAATTCCTGCGGCAATGTTGAGGCTGCCATTAAAGTCTCCGAAGGAACCGGAGTTTTGGTTGTTCCGGGGATGGAAGCGGAAACTTCTGAAGGCATACATGTGGTGTGTTTTTTTCCTGATATCAAAATTGCCATGAAAGCCCATGATATAATTAAAAATAGGCTTCCTGGCATAAAAAACAAAGAAAAAATATATGGAGAACAGTTTTATATGGATGCTACGGACGAGATTACGGGTAAAGAAGAAAACTTGCTCGTTGTTTCGTCCGATATATCAATATACGAACTTTTTGATATCGTTTCAGACCTTGGGGGGGCTTGCGTTCCTGCCCATGTAGACAGGGAGTCTTACAGCATAATGGCTGTCCTTGGTGCGATTCCTGAGGATTTAAACGTAAACACAATAGAAATTTCGAAAAATAAAATTCCGGAGGAATATATAAAAGAAAATCCATATATCGGAAAATATAAATATATAACCTCGTCAGACGCGCATTATCTTGAAGACATTTCTGAGAACACAAATTTTATTGATATTCCCGAAAAAACTCCGAAGGCTGTTATAAAATATTTAAAAGAAAAATAATTTTCGTTAAATTCATAGCAAACCAACAATGTCGAAAAAACGGAAAACTGTAGTTGATTTAACAATAATAATTGCATAAAAAATAAATTAAGTAGATAAAAACCTCTTGCGGTTTGTATCATGCTATGGTATACTTTCACTATCTGAATGAATTTTTATTCGGGTATATTTTTTTGTTAAAAATTGTAATTTCATTTTTATTCGTGTTAAAGTTTGATGTAACAATAACAATCAGGCGTTAATGTTTTAACGAAAAAACATTTAGAAATAAGTGCAATTAATTTATGGGAGGTACAAGTTAATATGTGCAAAAATGCTGTTTCTGAATTTAGCAGTGCGGATAGAGACAAGGTAATGGAATTTGTCTCTGAGCAAAAAGGCGTTCAGGGAGCGCTCATTCCAGTTCTCCATAGTGTTCAGGAGCACTTCGGCTATGTTCCATACGAAGCTCAGAAGATTATATCAGAACAAATGAATATCCCGCTTACAGAGATTTATGGAGTTATAACATTTTACTCAAGGTTTTCCCTTATACCTACAGGAAAATATAAAGTTTCTGTTTGTTTGGGAACAGCTTGTTATGTTAGAGGCTCCGAGCTTATTTTGGAAAAGGTCGAAAAAACGCTTGGCCTTAAAGATGGGGAATCATCAGCAGACGGATTATTCTCAGTTGCAGCAACACGTTGCGTAGGCGCTTGCGGTCTTGCCCCTGTTATGACTGTGAATGGAGACGTTTACGGGAAAGTAAAACCTGAACAGGTTGAAAGCATTATAGCTAAGTACAAATAAGTATTATTTAAGGTGGGGATTTTATGAAAACATTAGCAGAGCTTCAAGCTATAAAAGAAAAAGCTAAGCAAGAGGTGCAGTTAAGGAAAGAAAATTCAGGATATAAAATTGTTGTTGGTATGGCAACCTGCGGTATTGCTGCCGGAGCAAGGCCTGTTATGACAGCAATAATCGAAGAGGTTGAAAAAAGGAATCTTAAAAATGTTGTTGTGGCACAGACAGGCTGTGTTGGGCTCTGTCAATATGAGCCTATTGTAGACGTATATGATCCTGACGGAAACAAAACTACTTATATTAGAATGACACCTGAAAAGGCAGTCAAAGTTGTTCTTGAACACCTTGTAAACGGCAAACCGATTGCAGAATTTACAATCGGCAGAATTTAGTAATTGAGTATTGAAATTTAGGCAGTAGGAGGTCAGCCAAAATGGAATTTTATCGCTCACATGTACTTGTTTGTGGCGGGACCGGATGTTCATCGTCAGGTTCACCTAAGTTAATTGAAATATTTGAAGAACAGCTTAAAGAAAAAGGTCTTGAAAAAGAGGTTAAAGTAGTAATGACAGGCTGCTTTGGTCTTTGTGCGTTAGGTCCGATAGTAATAGTATATCCCGAGGGAGCTTTTTATAACCTTGTAAAACCTGAGGATGTCCCTGAGATAGTTGAAGAGCACCTTCTTAAAGGAAGAATAGTAAAAAGATTACTCCACGAAGAAGCTTCGGAAGGAGCAGGAGGAGTAGCAAAATCTCTTAACGAGTTTGACTTCTATAAGAAACAAATGAGAATAGCTTTAAGAAACTGCGGTGTTATCGATCCAGAGAAGATTGATGAATACATAGGAGTTGACGGTTATCAGGCTCTTGCAAAAGTGTTAACCGAAATGACACCCGCAGAAGTTATAGAAGAAATTAAGAAATCCGGTATCCGCGGACGTGGCGGTGCAGGATTCCCAACAGGAATGAAATGGCAGTTTGCTGCGGCTTCTCAAGGGGATACTAAATATGTTGCATGTAACGCCGACGAAGGTGACCCTGGTGCATTTATGGACAGAAGCGTTCTTGAGGGCGACCCTCATTCAGTGCTTGAGGCCATGGCAATAGCCGCTTATGCAATTGGAGCATCAAGAGGCTTTATATATGTTAGAGCGGAATACCCAATCGCTGTTAAAAGACTTCAGCATGCTATAAAAGAAGCAAGGAATGTAGAGCTTTTGGGAGACCATATTTTTGGAACAAATTTCAATTTTGATATAGAAATTAGACTTGGAGCAGGAGCTTTTGTTTGCGGTGAAGAAACAGCCCTTATGACATCAATTGAAGGTCACAGAGGCGAACCCAGACCAAGACCTCCGTTCCCGGCTGTTAAAGGTATATTTGGGAAACCAACCGTATTAAACAATGTTGAAACCTATGCAAACATACCTATGATAATCCTTAAAGGTGCAGACTGGTTCAATAAAATCGGAACAGAAAAATCAAAAGGAACAAAAGTTTTTGCTCTTGGCGGAAAAATAAATAACACAGGTCTTGTTGAAGTTCCTATGGGAACAACAATGAGAGAAATCGTTTATGAAATAGGCGGCGGCTGCCCTAACGGAAAGAAATTTAAGGCTGCGCAGACAGGCGGACCTTCTGGCGGATGTGTTCCTGCATCTCTTATAGATGTTCCCATTGATTATGATTCGCTTATTTCAATAGGAACAATGATGGGCTCAGGCGGGCTTATAGTTATGGATGAAGACAACTGTATGGTTGACATAGCTAAATTTTTCCTTAAGTTTACAGTTGATGAAAGTTGCGGAAAATGTCCTCCATGCCGTATAGGAACAAGAAGGATGCTTGAAATTCTGGAAAAGATAACTTCAGGCAATGGCGTTCCCGAAGATCTTGACAGGCTTGAAACATTGGCAAAAACGATTAAGTCTTCAGCACTTTGCGGACTTGGTCAAACAGCTCCAAACCCTGTTTTAAGTACACTCAGATATTTTAGGGATGAATATGAAGCTCATATAAACGATAAGGTTTGTCCTGCCGGCGTTTGCAAGGCGCTTATAAACTATATTATTGATCCGGAGAAATGTATCGGTTGTACTGCATGTGCAAGAGTTTGCCCTGTTGGAGCCATATCAGGCAAGCTTAAAGAAGTTCATCATATTGATACTAAAAAATGTATTAAGTGTGGCGCTTGTATGGAAAAATGTCCTAAGAAAGCTATTTATAAAAAGTAAAACAGGGAGGAAAGTCAGCTATGAACAATGTAAATATAACTATAGATGGAAAGAAGCTTTCGGTACCTGCTAATTCAACCGTGCTGGAGGCGGCAAAACTTGCGAATATTCACGTGCCAACGCTTTGCTACTTAAAAGATATAAATGCTATCGGCGCTTGCCGTATGTGCCTTGTTGAAATTAAGGGAGCAAAAGCTCTTCAGGCATCCTGCGTTTATCCGGTAAACGAAGGAATGGAAGTTTTAACACATTCACCAGCTGTTTTAGCAGCAAGAAAAGCAAACTTAGAGCTTATTCTTTCAAATCATGACAGAAAATGTTTAACATGTGTAAGAAGTAAAAACTGTGAGCTTCAGGATTTGGCAGAAGAACTTAACATAACGGAAATTCCTTTTGAAGGCGAAAACATCAAATATGAGATAGATAATTTTTCTCCGTCAATTGTAAGGGATCAAAACAAATGTATCGTTTGCCGCCGTTGTGTTGCAGTTTGTGACCATATTCAAACAACATCTGTTATTCAGGCAAAAAACAGGGGATTTAAAACAACTGTTGGCCCAATATATGATAAATCATTAAATGACGTATCCTGCATTATGTGCGGACAATGTATCCAGGCCTGTCCTACAGGAGCAATCAGAGAAGTTGACCATACAAAGAGGGTTTGGGCAGCAATAAACGATCCCGCAAAGCATGTTGTATTCCAAACAGCTCCGGCTGTTCGTGCAGCTCTTGGCGAGGAATTTGGAATGCCTATCGGAACAAGGGTAACAGGCAAAATGCCTGCAGCTATAAGACGCCTTGGAGTTGACAAAGCTTTCGATACAGATACGGCAGCAGACGTAACAATTATGGAAGAGGGCACGGAGCTTCTTAACAGGATTAAAAACGGAGGCAAGCTTCCTATGATCACTTCCTGTTCACCAGGCTGGATTAAGTTCTGCGAGCACTATTATCCTGAATTCACAGAAAATCTTTCAACATGTAAATCCCCGCACACTATGCTTGGAGCGCTCATTAAGAGCTATTATGCAGAAAAAGCCGGGATTGATCCAAAGTCAATATACGTTGTATCCGTAATGCCTTGCACAGCTAAAAAATACGAAATCCAAAGACCTGAAATGGAAGTTGACGGCCTGCGTGACGTAGACGCTGTTTTAACAACAAGAGAATTTGCAAGAATGATTAAAGAAGCACGCATTGATTTTGCAAATCTTCCGAATGAACAGTTTGATGATCCCCTTGGAGAATCAACAGGAGCAGCAGCTATATTCGGAGCAACAGGCGGCGTTATGGAAGCAGCCCTCCGTACGGTTGGTGAAATCCTTAAAGGCAGCCCGCTTGACAGCATAGATTTTCTTGCAGCCAGAGGACCTGAAGACAGGAAAGAAATCACTGTTGAGCTTCCAGGAATCACAGTTAAAGGCGTTGTTGTAAGCGGAGCAGGCAATGCAAGAAAGCTTCTTGACGATATTAAGGCTGGTAAAGTAAATTATCACTTTATTGAGGTTATGGGATGCCCAGGCGGCTGTGTTGTTGGCGGCGGACAGCCTATAGTTAAACCAAGCATTAAAGAGAAAGTTGATGTGTTTGCTTTAAGGTCAAAAGCTCTTTATGATGAGGATGCTTCCTTTGCAATAAGAAAATCTCATGAGAACCCAACAATTAAGGCTCTTTATGAAAATTATCTTGGCGAACCAAATAGCCATAAATCACATCATCTCTTACACACAACTTATACAAAGAGAACAAATATGCCTGATGACATATTAGAAAAGAGAACTTTGGAGCATAGTTTATAAAACTAAACATTTAATCCGGCAGGTTAGTTAACCTGCCGGATTTTTTGGCATAAAAAAAGCAGAGGCTTAAGCCTCTGCTTTTTGCTGTTTAATTAAGACTCATTTGCAGGCTCATTTAAAAGATTCAAGCTATTTTCCGCGTTTGGATATTGGTTTGAGTTTGGATATTCATTTATAATACGCTCAAAATAGGATTTTGCCTTGTCTTTTTCGCCGTTTTCCTCTGCAATTTTACCGAGATAGTATATTGTATCATCAACAAAATTTTCTCCCGAAGAAAACAAAAGTACATTTTCAAACTCAGGCTGTGCATCAGAATAACGTCCTTCAAGGAAAGCCCCTTTTGCAGACGTATAAAGATTTTCGGCTGCAACCGGATAGGATTGTTCTTTGATGCTTTCGTATTTTGCGACGGTTATATCATCAAGCCCTTCAGGAGTTATTGTGCTTATGGTTACCGCGGCATTATTATAGTCGCCGTCGGAAAGGAAATCTTCGGCTTTATTTATTGTATCGGATTTGCTTCTTAACGTTTCTTTTTCAGCATATTTTTCATTTTCATCCTTAAGCGTTTGGTTTTCATCCTTAAGTTTTGTGATTTCGGCCGATGTTTCTTCTTTAAGCTTGGTAAGCTCGTCCGAAACAGAGGAACTTTTATTTGTAAGATCTGAAATAATCTGGTTTTTGTTATCTAAAAACGCAGGCTCTATGAGAACCAAAAGGACGGCAACAGTGCAAAGCATACCGGCTATAAAAGAAATAACCTCGGATTTGCCTATTATGCTTCGTTTTTTGTTTATGCTTTCAATGCTTTTATTTATTTTTACTTTCGGGATTTTACCTTTGCTTACATCTATAGCGAATTCTGTACGGCTTTTAAAATAATTAAGCTCTTTTGCGTAATTTATAGCAATAGGATTGTTAACGTCCAAAGCTATAACTGCGTCTATACATTCCTTAGCTTTTGGAATATTCCGGCAAAGTATATGGCAAAACGTCAAAAGATTATATGCTTCAACAAGCTTTGGATTTAATTCCACGGCTTTTTTAAGCTGTATTAAAGCAAGGTCGTCGCTTTTCTGGCAAAGATATACTATTGCCTGATTATACATTTTAACGGCGTCGTTATAGTTTTCAAGCTGACGCGGATTATCATGAAGCGCTTCAATATAGCCTTTTGCCGTCTCATCCCGTTTGTTTAAGGAAGAGCTTATTATCCATTGCTTTAAGGCGTCTGCAACCTGGCCTTTTTCATAATAAACAAGACCCAAGAGATTTCTGGATCTAAAATTTTTTTTGTTGAACGTTATGCTTTCCGCAAGTGCTTTTTCCGCACCGGAAAGGTCGTTTATTTTAGCAAGCTGAAGACCCTTGTTATAAAGCCTTGCAGAAGCTGTTTTCACTTTTTTAAACAAAACGGCATCAACATTGCAGACAGGACAAATATTGCCTTCGGGTATTTCATTTCTGCAATTAGGGCATTTCATGTGGCAACTACTCCTTATCTGTTATAATCGTATCTTTCTGTTTTGTTATATACTGCAATATATCAAACATATCCTGCATGCTGTCCGAATATATAGAGTTTTCAATTTCGTCAATTTCCATTATCGGTTCATATTTAAGAAGTTCTTCTTTAAAGTTGATCATTTTAATACCCTCCCAAACAAGTTTTTTTAATTTCGCCTATAAGATAAAGACTTCCCGCACAAACAAGGACATCATCTTTTTCAGTAAGGTTTAAAGCTTTGATATACGCTTTTTTTATATCAGATTCGGTAGTTATGTTTTTGTTGGATTTTTTTATTGTTTCTGCAAGTTTTTCAGCAGATAAGCCTCTGCTGCTGTTTGGTTTTGTAACCACTATATGCTTTGCCAAAGGAGCAATTAAGCTATACATCTCTTCATATTCCTTATCGGCTAATACTCCGGTTAAGAGGATTATGTTTCTTCCTTCAAAATATCCCTTTATTGAAGAGACAAGCATCCTTATACCTTCTATATTATGCGCTCCGTCCAAAAAAACCAAGGGCTTATCGGAAATCTTTTCCATACGCCCGGGCCAAAAGGCTTTTTCAACACCTTTTAAAATAATGTTCCTGGGCACAAAAAGCCCGGCATCTGCTAAAGCCTTAAAACAAAGAAGAACAAGAGCTGAATTTTCTATCTGGTAGTCTCCCAAAAGATTTAGCTTTACATTTTCATAGCTTATATATTCATTTGAAACTGAAAACACAGTGTTATTAAGGTCTTTTGAGATTATATTTATTTTTTGGTTCCTTGGATAATAAAGCTTTGATTTTTTTTCTTTGCATATATTGTATATTACATTATATACCTCTTCGCTTTGTCTATACAAAGCCACAGGAGAATTTTCTTTTATAATACCGCCTTTTTCATATGCTATTTTGTCCAAAGTATAACCTAAAAATTCCATATGGTCATAGCTTACGGAGGCTATTACGCTTAAAATTGGAGAAGCTATAACATTTGTGGCGTCAAACCGGCCTCCAAGCCCAACTTCTAAAACGGCTATGTCAACCTTTTCGTCATTAAAGAAACAAAAGGCCGCTGCTGTAAGCACCTCAAAGGGGGTAGGATGACCGATGCCCTGCTTTTCCATATCAAGGCAAATATTTTTGATTTTCCCGATATACTTTGCAAAGAGTTCATCGGATATATTCTTGTTGTTTATGGTATATCTCTCGTTATACGAAACAAGATGCGGGGATGTATATACCCCCGTTTTATAACCCGCTTCAAAAAGAACAGAGGCTATCATGGAAGAAACGGAGCCTTTGCCGTTTGTTCCTGCTACGTGTATAACTTTTAAGCCTTCGTGAGGGTTGCCTAGACGGCTCAAAAGCTCAAATATTCTTGAAAGGTCCAGCTTTGCGCCGAAGATTTCAAGGGCTTCTATATATTTAACTGCGCTTTCATATGTCAAAGAGATTCCTCCTGATGTCAAAACAAAGGGTTTGACTATATATTTGGGGTGTATTTAAAATATACACCCCAAGCTGTCATTATTCGTTATCCTTTTTTTCATGTATAAGCTTTGTAAGCTCATCTAAAAAAGTGTTAACGTCTTTAAATTGTCTATATACGGATGCAAACCTGACATAAGCAACCTCATCCAAGGTTTTAAGCCTATCCATAACCATACTTCCTATTTCGCTGCTTTTGATTTCTTTCTCAAGAGTATTCATTATTGAATTTTCAACATCATCGGCTATCCCTTCGATTTGGGAAATTGAAATAGGTCTTTTGTTGCACGATTTCATTATTCCGTTTATAAGCTTATCCTTATCAAAAGTCTCTCTTGTTCCGTCTCTTTTTATAACAGACATTGGGATTATATCAATTTTTTCGTAAGTTGTGAACCGTTTTCCACAATTTTCGCATAACCGTCTTCTTTTAATTGCGGAATTATCGTTTTGGGCTCTTGAATCTATAACTTTTGTATCTGCATAACCACAAAAAGGACATTTCATGAGTAAGCCTCCCCGCAAACATTCCTCTATAGATATAAAAACACATACAAAACTAAGTCTAGTATAAAGGAGACTAATTTGAAGGTCAACATAAAAAACATATATTTAAGCAAAAATTTACAATTTAAAGAGCAATTAGATTCTCAGCATATGCTGGTAAGCACGTCGTCGAGACAAACATCGACTAGTATAACGTCTTCACCAATTTTACATATGGCACACCATGGTATTTTATATACCTTATCTCGCCCGAAAAATGAAAAAAGACCATTGTTCGCAGGCAACACCAGTCTTGTTATTTTCCCGCTTCTAACTTCAAATTCCAGGTCTATTATGTAGCCGAACCGGTAGCCGTCTTTTATATTGATCACTTCTTTTTGTCTAAAGGAGCAAAAGCTTTCCATAAAATCACCTTTTAAAAACTATATTATATAAAATAATATGCCGATAAAAACCTATATTGCTAATTAAAATATAAATTGAAAGAAAGAAGGTTTAAAGCTATACTATATTAAAGAAAGAATGGAGGTTTGTTATGGCACTTCTTTTTCAATTTGGGATTATAGTGGCAGTTTCTTTTGCCGGCGAGGTTTTGAACCATATTGTACCCTTGCCGGTTCCTGCAAGTATATGGGGCATGATTATAATGTTTTTGCTGCTTTTTACAAAAATCATAAAGCTTAACCAGGTGGAGAAGGCAGCGGATTATATGCTTTCGATAATGTCTGTGCTTTTTGTTCCGGTAGGAGCCGGGCTTATGGAAAGCTTTCCTTATGTTAAAAATGAAATAATGGCTATAATAGCCATTATAATAATATCTACACTGGTTTGTTTTTTTGTGACCGGGCGTACGGCGGAAGCCATTATATCCATTTCAAAAAGGGGGGATAAGGAATGAACTCTTTATTTGAAAACGTATATTTTGGGATATTTTTAACTATAGGCTGTTTTTACATAGGCTATCTGATAAATAAAAAAACGAAAATAGTATTGCTTAATCCTTTGCTTTTGGGGATTGCGCTTGTGATAATAATACTTAAAATTACGGGAATAAGCTATGGAGCTTATTATAAGGGCGGGGCAATAATACATTATCTGCTTACTCCTGCCACAGTTGCCTTTGCCATACCGTTATATAGGCAAATGCATCTTTTAAAAGACAATTTTGTGGCGATAACAGTAAGCATATTTTCAGGATGTATATCATGCTTGGCTGTGATTTTTTTCCTTTCAAAGGCGTTTGGCATATCCGAGCCTGTGTTTTTTGGGCTTCTTCCAAAATCCGTAACTTTGGCTATAGCTCTCGGAGTAACGGAAGAATTGGGAGGGCTTGCAGGGGTTACGTGTGTTGCGGTTGTTATGTCTGGAATAATAGGCGCTGTTTTTATAACAATATTTTCAAAAATATTTAAAATCAAACACCAGATTGCTTTAGGTCTTGCCGTGGGTACGGCAACACACGCCATAGGGACCTCAAGGGCTGTTGAGCTTGACGAGGTTGTGGCGGCAATGAGCAGTCTTTCCATAGTTATTGCGGGGATTATGACCGTTGTTATAGCTCCTTTTGTAGCCATTTTTTATTGACATTATTCTTTAAGGAGATGATATTTTGAAGGCTCTTGTTTTAAAAGAATATAATAAATTTTCTTATGAAGACGTTCCTATGCCGGAAGTTAAAGATGACGAAGTTCTTATCAAGGTTATGGCAGCTTCAATATGCGGAAGCGATGTGCATGGTATGGATGGAAGCACAGGAAGGCGGGTTCCCCCGATAATAATGGGACATGAGGCTTCTGGCATTGTTTACGGCTTAGGAAAGGACGTTAAAGGCTTTGAGATAGGAGACAGGGTTGCCGTTCAGTCGCTTTTGCAGTGCGGAAAATGCGAAGCGTGCATGGAGGGCAAATATAATCTTTGCGAAAACAGGCTTGTTTTAGGTGTTTCCTGCGATGAACTCTATAAAAACGGAACATATGCCGAGTATGCAACGGTACGCGCAATAGCTGTGCATAAACTTCCTGAAGGCCTCGATTTTATTAAGGCGTCAATGGTGGAGCCTCTTTCAATTGCATACCATGCGGTTTCGCTTATTGATATAGATATAAAAAAACCTGTGCTTGTGCTTGGAACGGGGACAATAGGTATATTTGCCGTTCAGGTTTTAAACGCTATGGGCTGTGAAAATATAATAGCGGCAGACAGGAACGATAATAAGCTTGAAATAGCAAAAAAGAGCGGAGCAAAGGAAACTGTAAATATAAAGGATAAATCCCTTAAGGAAGAAATATCAAGGCTTACGGGCAAAAAGGGAGTTTTTGCTGCTTTTGACGCCATAGGCAATTCGTTTTCAGTTAACGAATGTATAGACAATGTTAAAAAGGGTGGCAGCGTTGTTTTAATAGGCAACGCTGTACCTAAAGTGGATTTTCCGCTTCAAAAGGTTGTTGCAAATGAGATAAGCCTCTTTGGCTCAAACAATTCTTCGGATGAATTTCCAGAGTGTCTTTCTCTTATGACAGGCGGAAAAGTTGACGTTTCTCTTGTGCTTTCTAAGGTTGCCCCGCTTTCCGAGGGCGGGCAGTGGTTTGGCCGGCTATACAATAAAGAAAAGGGACTCATAAAAGTCGTTTTGATACCATAAAATTTTCAGTTTGGTATAAATTTTTTTAACACCTCATATATTAAATTGTACGTATACAATTTAAACGGAGGTAAGTCGCATGGCGGAATTCGATATTTATAAGGATATAGCCGAAAGAACGGACGGAGATATTTACATAGGGGTTGTTGGACCTGTGCGCACGGGCAAATCGACTTTTATAAAAAGATTTATGGACTTGCTTGTTCTGCCAAATATAGAAAATGAACATATAAAAGAAAGAGCGACGGATGAGCTGCCCCAAAGCGCGGCAGGCCGCCTTGTTATGACAACCGAGCCGAAATTCGTCCCAAATCAAGCAGTGCAGATAAACATAAACGACAATACAAAATTCAACGTGAGGATGATAGACTGTGTTGGATATCTTGTACCCGGCGCGGAAGGCTATATGGAAGACGGAGCCTCACGTATGATAAACACTCCATGGAGCGATAAACCCCTGCCGTTTGCGGAAGCCGCGGAAATGGGCACAAGAAAGGTTATAAACGAACACTCAACAATAGGTATAGTGGTTACAACCGACGGAAGCATAACTGATATACCGCGTGAAAACTATGTTGAAGCCGAAAAAAGAGTTATAAACGAGCTTAAGACGATAAACAAACCTTTTATAGTTATACTTAATTCCTCAAAGCCTTATTCAAACGAAACCGAAAGCTTAAGGGGTAGGCTTGAAGAAGAGTACGGTGTGCCTGTTATGACGGAAAACTGCGCAAACTTTAAGGTTGACGATATAAATGCTATAATGGAAAAGGTGCTTTTTGAGTTTCCGATTAAGGAGCTTAGGTTTGATTTCCCGAAGTGGACGGACACTCTTGGAAACAGCCATTGGCTTAAACAAGAAATAATAGCGGTTATGAAGGAAATAATGGTCGGCTTAACAAAACTCTGTGAAATTAAGGCGGCTTTGGAACCGCTTATGAGCAAGGATTTTATACGTAAGGCATACATAGATACGATTAAACCTGGTGAAGGTATGGCAAGGATAGAGGTTTCGCCGGATGAAGGGCTTTTCTATAGGGTGTTGAGTGAAACTATAGATATGCCGGTTGAAAATGATTATCAGCTTATCTCAACCATAAAACAGCTTTCGGGCATAAAGCGTGAATATGATAAGATAGAATATGCGTTAAGCGATTTAAAACGCAAGGGCTATGGAGTTGTTTCACCTGTTTTTGAAGAAATAAAGCTTGATCCGCCCGAGATATTTAAGCAAGGTTCAAGATACGGCATAAAGCTTAAAGCGCGCGGAGAAACAATACATATGATAAAAGCGGATATCGAAACTGAAGTTAGCCCTATTGTTGGAAGCGAAGAGCAGTCCAGGGATTTTATAGACAGTATTTTGAAAGAATACGAATCAAACCCCGAAAAAATATGGGAGCTTAATATATTCGGAAGAACGCTTAGCGGGCTTGTTAACGACGGAATGAGGAACAAAATATATCAAATGCCGGAGGACGCGCAGCTAAAGCTTCAGGAGACTCTCCAAAAGATTGTGAACGAAGGCAGCGGCGGTCTTATATGCATACTTCTTTAAATTTTATTTTCGCCCCGTTAAGGGGCGTTTTTTTATTGCAGAAATAAGGTAAATAGTGTATATTGAATTTAAGATTGCTTGGTTTTTCTAGAAGGAGGAGGCTTTTATGGCTTTTAAAAATAAGGTTCAAGTGCTGATAGGCGGCAAAACCATGACTCTTATGGGAACAGAGTCCGAAGAATACCTTAAAAACGTTGCGGAATATATAAACCAAAAGTTCGATGAAATAAAAGACCTCGATTCTTCAAAGGCTTTAAGCCCGGCGGTTGTTTCTGTCTTAACCTCTATAAATGTTGCAGATGAGTATTTTAAAGAAAAGGAAAAAAAGGAAGCCCTGGCTTTAGAAAACGAAAGCATGAAGCTTAAGGTTTTTGACCTGGCACGTGAAAATGATAAATCAAAAGAAGCTATGCAAAAAGAGCTTTCAGAGCTTAAACACCAAAATGGGCGGCTTGAAGCCGAGATAGAAGAGCTTAAGCGGAAGCTTGCCACCGAAGAAAAGGCCGAACCTCAGTCAAAACCTGTTTTAGGCAGTATAAGCCACACCAAAAACAACGAAAATAATAGTAATAAATACGGTAATAACTATAGTAATAACTACGGAAATAATTACAAGCAAAGATGAAAGCAGGAAACGGGAGCAAAAGCTCCCGTTTTGGTTAAATAATAATTATGTCAAAAAAACGGCTTTGGAAGGGAAAAACATGAAAAGGAAAATAGAATTGCTAGCTCCGGCAGGAAATCTTGAAAGTGTTTATGCGGCTGTAAACGGCGGCGCGGATGCTGTTTATATGGGAGCAAAGGCTTTTAGCGCAAGGCAATATGCAGATAATTTTTCAGACGATGATATGAAAACAGCTATAGACTATTGCCATTTAAGGGGCGTTAAGGTCTATATAGCCATAAACACTCTTTATAAGGACAGCGAGATAAACGAGGTTTTAAACCTTGCAAGAGAAGCTTATGAAATTGGAGCAGACGCTTTTATAATGCAGGATATGGGGAGCGCCATGCTTATTAAAGAATATCTGCCGGATATGCCGCTTTTCGCAAGCACCCAAATGACGGCAAGTTCGCTTGAAGACGTAAAAAAGCTTAAAGAATCGGGTTTCTCCCGTGTTATTTTAAGCCGGGAGCTTTCCTTTGATGAAGTAAAGCATATATCTGAAAATGCAGGTGTGGATACCGAGGTTTTTATACACGGCGCACTTTGCGTTTCATATTCCGGTCAGTGCATTATGAGCAGTATGCTTGGCGGAAGAAGCGGAAACAGAGGCCGCTGCGCCCAGCCCTGCCGTATGCCTTATACGCTTGTTGAAAAGGGCAGACCTTTAAAAGAGGGCTATTTGCTTTCGCCGAAAGATATAGAAACGCTTCCTTTAATACCGTCTCTTATAGAATCGGGAGTATGCTCGTTTAAAATCGAGGGAAGGATGAAAAGCGCGGAATATGTGGCCGGAGTAACAATGATATACAGAAAATATATAGATAAATATTTAAACGGTGAAAAGGCTCTTCCGGATGAAAAAGACATAAATATCCTTTTACAGCTTTTTAATAGGGGCGGGTTTACGGACGGATATTTAAAAACCCATTCGGGGATTTCCATGATGAGCTTTGAAAGGCCGAAACCTTGGGGCCTGCTTTCCGGTTTTGCTGATAATTATGATACAAAGCATAAAAGGGTTACAATACGCACAAAGGAAGGCTTTGTTCCGGGCGACGGTATAGAAATCTGGACAAAAAACGGACAAAACGTCGGCTGCGGCATATCGAAGCCTTCAAAAGCTGGTGAATATATAAATATTGCAATAGACGGCGACGTAACCAAAAATGATTTGGTATATAAAACCTTTGATAAGGAGCTTAACGATAGCTTAGGCAGGCTTATAAATTCGGACGTTAGAAAAATAGACGTTTCGGCGCGCTTTAAAGGAGCCATAGGAAAAGCTTCCGAATTTGAGCTTGAGTTTGGTGATATAAAAGTCAAGGTTTCTGGGGATCCGCTTGAAAAAGCCCAAAATAATCCTATGACAAATGAAAAAATAAAAGCACAGCTTATTAAAATGGGGAGTACTCCGTTCAAAATTTCAAACATAGAGGTTTTAACGGATGATAACTCGTATATAAACATAAAAAGCTTAAACGATATGAGAAGGCGCTCCTGCGATGAGCTTGCTGAAAAAATCCTTGAAAACAGCAGGAGAAGCACAAAGCCTTTTCCTTTGTATGTGGGTAAAGAAAAACCTGCGGTAAGGAACAAAAGGCTTACAGTCTCCGTTTCAACATTAGAGCAGCTTAAAACGGTTTTAAAATTTGGTGAAGCGGAAAGGGTATATATTGAAGTAAACGATGAGTTTGCTAAGAATTTGGATTATATAAAAGAAGCTTCAAAAAAACATTCAGGCAGGCTTTTTCTGGCGTTTCCCAGGGTATACAGGGGGTATGCCAAAGCTGTTTATTCCGAGTTTATTAAAAGTATTTCACCTTATATAGACGGGTTTTTAATAAGAAGCGCAGGCGAGGTTTATATTGCAAATGATCTTAAAAAACCCTTTGTAATTGATTTTAGCTTAAACGTGCTAAATAATGAAACCCTGAAATTCTGGCATAACGAAGGTGCTCTGGCCGTAACTCTTTCGCCTGAATTAAACCTTTCCGAAATAAGAACAGCAGGCGAAAAATACTCGGAAATTTTAGGCTACGGATATATGCCGCTTATGGTTACGCATCAATGCCCGATAGGCAATTTTGCAGGCGGCAAAACAAATGTAATGTTTTGCTCTAAAAAAGGCAATTCAGCCGGCTATACGCTTAAAGATAAAAAAAGCGAAAGCTTTTATATTAAAACAGACTGCAAGACCTGCACATGTGAGATTTTAAACGGCAAGCCCTTGTTTTTGCTTAAGTTTTTCGATGAAATTGCAGATTCTCCGTCAGGCTTTTTGCGTCTTTCGTTTACAATTGAAAGCGGAGAAAAAACGGAAGAAATGCTTGAGGCATATGCTTCTATTTGCGAAGCTCCGGATGAAATAGATGTTAAAACAGATATACTCATAAAAAGCATGGAAGGCAACAAAAGCACTAAAGGACATTATTTCAGGGGTGTAGAATAAAATATGTTTGATCTTGTAATCTATATAAGCCGCTATCTTTTTATATTTTATATAGGCCTTTTTATTTTTGAAAGCGCCATTTTTATAGTCAAGAGAAAATCGGACGAATCTTCCCTTAAGGTTGCCATGTCCGTTCAGAGGCTTGTTATAGTTTTTATGCATCTTACGGCTTTCCTGATACTTTCATATGTCCCCGGTGAGTTTAAATTTGATATATATACCCTTATTATGGCTGCGGCTTCGCTCATTTTTTTGCTTATAGCGAATCATTTTGCACTTAAGATTTATGCCGGAAGCCGGGTTTTGCTTTGGAATAGTGTGTTTTTTTTGCTGGATGTGGGGATAATAACGCTTTACCGCCTTACCCCGAAGCTTGCTATAAAGCAGCTTTTATGGATGATAGTGGGCTTTATTATAATGATTTTAATTCCCTACGTTTTAAGGTTTATAAAAAAAATTTATAATTATGAATATTTTTTCATTGCATTTGCGCTTATTTTAATTTGCTTAACTCTTTATAAGGGCGAAGCTTCGGGCGGTTCTTTAAACTGGCTCAGCATAGCCGGAGTTATAAGCTTTCAGCCGTCTGAAATAGTCAAATTTTTGTTTATATTTTATCTGGCTTCGGCATTTAAAGACAAAGTTTCAGCAAAAAATGTAATTGTTTCAGGGGTTTTTAGCGCAGCTATAGTTTTGCTTTTGGTTGTTCAAAGGGATTTAGGCGGAGCGTTGATATTTTTTACGACATATATGCTCATGCTTTATATGGCGACTTCAAATTCTATTTTGTTTTTTGGCGGTATGGGAGCGGCGTGTATAGCGTCTGTTTTTGCTTATACTGTTTTTTCGCATGTCCGCGTAAGGGTTTCGGCATGGATTAATCCATGGGCAGATATAGAAAGCGGCGGCTACCAGATAGTCCAATCTCTTTTTGCGATAACCACATGGGGTTTTTTAGGCAGTGGGCTTACAAAAGGAATGCCCGAGAAGATTCCTGTTGTTGCAAGGGATTTTATATTTTCCGCTATATGCGAAGAATTTGGGGCGTTCTTTGGGATATGCCTGATATTTATATATCTTGTCGTTTTTTATTGCGGTGTAAAAATAGCTTTAAGCAGCTCCAAAAAATATTATTCCATGATTTCAGCAGGTATAATAACTATGTTTTCTTTCCAAACTTTTTTAATACTCGGAGGCAATACAAAATTCATACCGCTTACAGGTGTGACCCTTCCTTTTGTTAGCTATGGAGGAAGCTCTATTCTTGTAAGCTTTGTTATGATAGGAATACTTCAATGGATAAATTGTGCCAAAAAGGAGGAAGAAAAATGACTGATGATACAAATAAGTCCTTAAGAAGGGTTTTTTGGATTATAGCGGTTCTTTTTGCCCTTTTGGCGTTTAATATAATAAAAATGGTTGTTTTGGATTCCAAGGATTATGTTACAAATTCGTATAACCCAAGGCTTTCGTATGACGACCCTAATGTTAAAAGAGGGAGCATATTAGACAGAAACGGAACGGTGCTTGTTGAAAGTGTTTTAAATGACGGAGAATACGTAAGAAAATATAATTACGACAAGTCTGCCTGCCATATAACGGGATATACGGGCTATGGCAAAGCAGGAGCCGAGGCTGAGGAAAACTTTATACTTTCAAAACCAAAGGATGAGGTTTACCAAAGGTTTAAAAACCTCATAGACGGCTCGGAAATAGAAGGGAGCAGCATAAGGCTTACCATAGACATAGAATTAAACGAATATGCCAGCGGCTTGTTTAAAAACCAAAAAGGAGCTGTTGTTGCAATAGACCCTAAGACGGGCGAAATTCTTGCTATGGTTTCAAGCCCTTCTTATGATCCGAATACGATATATGAAAATTGGAATGATATAAAGGATGATTCTGAAAGCCCGCTTATAAACAGGGCCACAAGCGGGCTTTATCCTCCCGGTTCGATTTTTAAGCTTGTAACAGCGACAGCTGCAATTGAATATATGGCTGACTACGAAAGCTACAGCTATAACTGTACGGGCAGCGTAAATATAAACGACAGGCTTATAAAATGCTATAATGGTAAAGCCCACGGCAATGTGGATTTTAAAAAAGCTTTTGCATATTCCTGTAATTGCGCTTTTGTTGATATAGCCGGAAAGATAGGTCCAAGTGCGCTCATAAATGTTGCAAACAGGCTGCTTTTTAATACAAATTATGATTTTGACCTTTCTCATTCTGTTTCAAGCTTTAAGCTTACGGAGGGAAACAGCTCAAAATATCTTGCGGATACGGCCATAGGCCAGGGTGAGACTCTTGTAACACCGCTGCACATGGCAATTTTGGTTTCAGCAGTGGCTAACGAAGGGGTTGCTGTTTCATCTTATATAATAAAGAGCAAAATAGGCTATGGCATGTTTAAAAGTGAAAATGTACATGGCAAAAGCAATGAAACTGTTTTGTTTTCCACAAAAACGGCAGGCTTGCTTAAGGAAATGATGCTTGATGTTGTAAACTATGGCACGGGAACAGCCGCAGGGGCTTCTGGCTACGATATTGCCGGCAAAACGGGAACTGCGCAAAACGCAAAAGAAAAAGACCATTCATGGTTTATAGGCTTTGCACCATATGACGACCCTAAAATAGCGGTGGCTGTTGTTATAGAAAATGCGGAAGGCGGTGCAAGCGCAGCGTCCATAGCCAAAAAAGTTATAGATAAATATATTAATAAATAATATTTTGAATTTTGCAGATAATAGGTATGATTTCCATTTGTATAAGAAAGGGGATTATGCCGTGGCAGGACTTTTTGAAGCAGCGCTTGCGCCAGCTCTTATAGGCCTTTGCTATATCTATATAAGGGATAAATATGAAAAAGAACCTGTTGGTCTGCTTGTTACAGGGGTGTTTTACGGATGCTATCTAACAGCCGTGGTTTTTTGCCTCTGCCGCATATTTGAAGCCTATACTCCGACGGATGAGATAAAAAATATTTTTTATACGTCTTTTATAACTTCGGCGGGAGCCGAAGAGCTTACAAAATTTATTTTCCTTTATTTCCTTATATGGCGCAATAAAAACTTCAACGAGCCTTTCGACGGCATAGTATATTCCGTTTTTATATCTTTAGGTTATGCTTCGGTTGAAAACATAATATATGTTATAAACCCGGAGATAGGAGGCTATGGGACAGCTCTTTCAAGGGCGGTCTACTCCGTTCCCGGGCATGCTTTCATGGGCATTGCCATGGGCTACCGTTTTGCTGAAGCAAAATATGACGGAAAACCGCTTATAATGTCTTTTTTATCACCATGGCTTATGCACGCCATATATAACTCTTTGCTTATGAGCGAAAGGGAATATCTTCTTTTTATCTTTATACCATTTTTAATTTTTGTTTGGCGCAGCGGGTTTGCAAAAATGAAAATTATGCTTGAGCGTTCGCCTTTTAAAAGGAGCATTTTTTAAAACAAACAGTTTCTGTTGAAAAAAGATTCCATAGGTTGTATACTGTTATTAATAGTCGGTTTTACAATTAATAATGGCGGAGGTAGTAAAATAGTGACAGAAGCGCTTAGTTGCGGCGGGGTCGTTATTTACAGATGGAAAATACTGCTTCTTTATAAAAACCAAAATGGAAAATATATGGGGTGGGTGCTCCCTAAGGGTACGGTTGAAGATGGCGAAAGCTTCCAGGAAACAGCTTTAAGGGAGGTTAAGGAGGAATCCGGATCAAACGGAAAGGTTATAAAATATCTTGGCAAAACAAATTATATTTTCAAAGGCGAAGATGACATGATAAACAAAACCGTACATTGGTATTTCATGATGGCAGATTCCTTTTATTGCAAACCTCAAAAAGAGGAATATTTTGCAGACGCAGGTTTTTATAAGTTTCATGAAGCGTATCATCTGTTGAAGTTTAACGATGAACGCCAGATTTTGAAAAGGGCATACGAAGAATACAATGAGATGAAAAAAAGTAAAAATGAATTTCCAAGGAAGAATTTTTTTAAAGGCTATAACTAGCTGAAAGGAGATGGGACAATGATTTCTGTTGAAGAATTAAAAAAAGCTATTCAAGAGGCAAAAAAAGGAGAAAATAAAATAGCTATGTTTATTTTCGGAGGCCTTATAATAATCTTGCTTTTTGCAGCAGTTTCAGGTATCGTTTGGCTTATAAGAAGCAATTGCCATAAAAATCATGATGATTGGGATATGGACGATTGGGACGAAGATTACGATGAAGACTGGGACATGGAAGAAGAATGCTGCTGCACCGATGAGGACGTGGACGATTCAGTTAAGGTTAAAAAGTTTTAATTTAAAAATGGCAATTAACGGCATAAAATAAAATATAAAAAATAATAAAAATAAAAGCCATCTGTAAAAAAAATTTTACAGATGGCTTTTATTTTATGGTTTACAGGGGATTTATTTTGAAATAAAAACATTATGAAAACAGCCGATATAAAACAAAACAAGGAACTAGAAATTTGCGCATATTGGAAAATTATTCCTATTAATTTGTATCATTTTTACAACCCAACTTAATACTGTACTGTTATAAAATCAATTCAAGATGTACATACTGATACAGGGCTTCAAAGGGAAGGGTGATTATGCCAAAACCAAACACATTAACAGGAGAAAAAAACTTGATAGGGGCAAGGGTTGTTACGCTTAGGAAAAGAAACAGATTATCACAAAGAGATTTAGCAAACAAACTTCAGCTTCTAGGAATGGACATGGATAAAAACGTAATTACAAGGATAGAAACTGGGAAAAGGTTTGTGACAGATTTTGAAATTTTGGCACTTGTAAAAGTTTTTGATGTTCCATACGAGTATTTGTTTGAAGGCAAAGAATAAAACGACAAATTTTAGAGACATAATTGATTTGTAAAAGAGCCTGCGGGATAAAACTCGGCAGGCTCTTAGTTATTTTGTATAGATTTTTTATTATGCTGTTTCTATATTGGCTGCACTTTCAAGCCCAAGCTTTTTAACGGCATCTTGACGCATTTTATATTTAAG
Organism: Lachnospiraceae bacterium; assembly: GCA_034925905.1. Taxonomy (GTDB): domain Bacteria; phylum Bacillota; class Clostridia; order Lachnospirales; family Anaerotignaceae; genus JAYFRL01. Next base: position 94,463 of record JAYFRL010000005.1, read on the forward strand.
TATTTTCCCGGCTACATTCATCGGAAATTCGGAAACAAAGTCAACATATTTGGGGACCTTATGTTTTGCCATATGGGTTTCCACAAATTTTTTCATTTCTTTTTCCGTTATGCTTTCTCCGTCTTTAAGTATTACGCAAGCCATAATTTCTTCACCGTATTGTTTGTCAGGAATGCCGATAACCTGAACATCTTTGACCTTCGGATGGGTGTATATAAATTCTTCAATTTCTTTCGGGTATATATTTTCTCCGCCTCTTATAATCATGTCTTTAAGGCGACCCGTTATTCTGAAGTTGCCTTCAGGAGTGCGCGCGGCGAGGTCTCCCGTATGCAGCCAGCCGTCTTTGTCTATAGCAGCTTCGGTTGCTTTTGGCATTTTATAATAACCTTTCATTATATTGTAGCCTCTTGCAACGAATTCTCCGGTTACGCCGTCCGGCGCTTCCTTTCCCGTTTCCGTGTCTATTATTTTGCATTCTATCTCCGGTAAAGGATGACCAACGGTTGATACCCTCACTTCTATTGAATCATCTGAGCTGCTCATCGTGCAGCCGGGGGAAGCTTCCGTCTGACCATATACTATTGTTATTTCTGTCATATTCATTTTTTCTATTACATTTCGCATAACGGATATAGGGCAGGGCGAACCGGCCATAATTCCTGTACGCATGTATGAAAAATCAGTCTTTGGAAAATCTTCGTGTTCCAAAAGCGCTATAAACATAGTTGGAACGCCGTGGAAACAGGTTATTCTTTCTTGGTTTATGCAGCTTAAGGCAGGCTTTGGTGAAAAATAAGGCAAAGGAAGCAGGGTTGCACCGTGAGTCATTGCGGCCGTCATTGCAAGAACCATGCCAAAGCAATGGAACATCGGAACCTGTATCATCATTCTGTCCGCGGTGGAAAGATCCATGCGGTCGCCGATGCATTTTCCATTGTTAACTATATTATAGTGCGTAAGCATAACGCCCTTTGGAAAGCCTGTTGTTCCTGAGGTATACTGCATGTTGCAAACATTATGGCTGTCAACTTCACCAGCCCTTCTTAAAACCTCTTCAAAGGGTACGTTTTGTGATTTTTTAATAACGTCGTCCCAGGTGAGGCAGCCTTTTTGCCTTGAGGAAAGGGTTATTATGTTTCTTAAAAATGGCAGCCTTCTGCTGTGCAGCCCTTTGTTTTCGTCTGTTGTTTCAAGCTCGGGGCAAAGCTCTTTTATTATGGAAACGTAATCGGAATCGCGGTATCCGTCAATCATTATAAGAGTGTGGGTATCAGACTGCCTTAAAAGATATTCCGCTTCGTGTATCTTATAAGCAGTGTTCATTGTAACCAAAACACCGCCTATTTTTGTTACCGCCCAAAACGCTATATACCATTCAGGAACATTTGTTGCCCAAACGGCGACATGGTCTCCGCTTTTAACGCCCAAAGCTATAAGCGAGCGTGCAAAAGTGTCAACATCGTCTCTAAACTCAGTGTATGTCCTTGTGTAGTCCAAGGTTGTATATTTAAAAGCATACTGGTCTGGGAATTCCGCAACCATTTTGTCGAGCACTTCTGAAAAAGTCTTATCTATAAGTATGCTTTTTTTCCAAACGTATTTTCCTGTCCCCGATTTATTTTCATAAAGATTGGATTTTTGTTTTGCACTTCCTATGAATGAAGCCATGTAGTTTATGAAATGGGGGAAAACTATACCATAATCAGAAAGCTCACTCAGCCAATCGGGCTGCCATTCGAGGGATAAGAAGCCTTCATAATTGATAGAACGGAGCGAATTTATTATTTCTTTTATCGGCATGTCTCCTTCACCCATAAGGCGGTATACGGATTTTCCGTTTTCAATTTCGGAATCCTTAAGATGCACATGCTTTATATATGCTCCAAGATTTTGTATTGTTTCTTCAGGGCTTTCGCCATTAAAGCGGTAAGGATGGTGGATATCCCAAAGCGCGGCAAGGTTGTTGCTTGCGAAATAATTAAGGAGCTCCCTTAATGCCTTTGTGTCGTTATATATGCCCATTGTTTCAATGAGTATGGTTATATTTGATTCTTCGGCATAGGGCAGGGTTTCTTTTATAACCAAATAAGCTGCATTTTCAAGCTCATCCTTTGAAGCATTTTCTGTTTCGTAGGCATAAACCCTTATATAAGGCGAATTAAGCATGAAAGCGGTTTTTATGTAGTTTTTTATGGTTTCTATATTTTCCGATTTCTTAAGCTTATCCGCAATGTTGCAAATCGAGTCTATGCAAGGTATTTTTATGTCGAGGTCAGCAAGGATAGCCGTTGTTTTTGCTATATTTTTCATGTTTAACGGACTGTTTGCTTCGCCAAACGGTTCTTTTTCTATATTGTGAATCTCTATGCCGTCAAAGCCTAAGTCCTTGCACATGGTGTAAAAATCACTCCATGTGAAATTGCTCCAGCCGCTTGTTGAAAAGGAAAGTTTCATATTTCATTCTCCTCGTGTGCTATTTTATTTAATGCGTTTATATATGCGCCTATGCTTGCTCCTATAATGTCGGTTGAAATGCCTTTGCCGGAATAAAGTTTGCCGTTTGAGCGGAGCTTAACCAATGTGTCGCCCATTGCTTCGTGGCCTTCCGTAACTGCTTGTATTTGGAAATCGTCAAGCTCATAATGCCTGCCGACTATTTGCTCTATTGCAAGAAAAGAAGCGTCTATCGGACCATCGCCTATGCATATGCCCTCGAGGCGTTTGCCTTGCTTTTCAAGCATTATATGCGATGTGGAAGTTATAATGTTTCCGCTGTTTACAACATAGCTTATAAGCTTATATGTAGGCGGAACCTGCATAGCCACGGTTGCTATTATTGCTTCAAGTTCCTTTTGACCCATTTGTTTTTTAGCCGATATCTTGCAGAATTCCTCATGAACCTTAACGAGGTCTGAATCTGTAAGCGTGTAGCCAAGTTCCTTTATTTTTTTGCCTAAAGCTCCGATATCGGAGTTTTGGTCAAGCATTAAAGGAGTGTCGTTTTCTTTTATACCGCTTTCAAACGGGGAAGAACTTTTCCTTCTTGTTCCTTCAAGCCATGTCATCTGCTTTATTGCGCGGTTTAACTTTGAGCTTTCGATATTAAGAGAAGCATTGATGGTGTCGCCTTTAATTTGTATTGCATGGTCAAAATCCTTAATTGAGGGGAAAACATTTCCGCTTACGGTTGTTTTTATTTGTATTGCACCTTCCATTATCGCGGAAAAAGCGCAGGCGATGCCCATATTAAGCTCGTTGCTGCATTCAACGGAAAGGGTTGTGTTTTTAAGCTCCGGTACATTTTTATATAAATCAGATATAAAAAGCCTAAACTCCTCCGGGAGCATTGTTCCAGCCGAGTCGCATACGGTTATTGTTTTTGCTCCTGATTTTATAGCTGTGGAAACCGCCAAAAAGAGGAAGTCCTTTTCTGCCCTTGTAGCGTCTTCAGCTGCAAATTCAACATCGGAGCAAAGTGAGCTGCAATATTTTACCATGCTTTCTATAAGCTCAAGCATTTGAGATGGTTTTTTATGGCAGGTATATTCAATTTGTATAGGCGAAACGGGTGCAGAGAAAAGGAGCCGCTTCTTTTTTGCTGCTGCTATTGCCGAATAAGCCCTGTCGGTTTCTTCAGTTGCCATGCCGCATGGGCATGAAATAATGGAATTTTTTAGCGATGAAGCTATTGTTTTTATAAGAAGAGGGTCTGCCTTGCTGTCTGCAATAGGCGCCATCTCAATAATATCGGTATTTAGGGTGTCAAGCTGCTTTGCAAATTCAAGCTTTTCTTTAAAGCTTATGGATTCGCCTTTTAACATTCTTTCCTTTAATGTTGTGTCACAAATAATGATTTTTTTCAAAAGATACACCTCCAAAATTTTATATAAAAAAACGTCCCTGAGGAAAAACCTCAGGGACGATATAAACCGCGGTACCACCCAAAATTGCCGAAAAAATCAGCCTCTTTAAAAAAGCTCGTATTAAGCTTTTGCCATGTTAACGGAGGCTTCCCGCAGCTCCTTACTGAAAAAACGGTTCAGGAGCCGTGCTCAGGAGTGAGGCTGCAAAACTTTATTTGGCTATTGGCTCGCATCGTCCGCCAACTTTCTGAAGCCTTCAAAAGCTGCATAATTCCTTCAGCGCATTTAAGATTTTATGATATTAAGCTATATAATATAAAGTATCAGGTAGATTGTCAAGCATTTTTTTGTGGAAATAGAATTATTTTTTAGTTAGTTGTACATTAACTTTTACGCCTTTTATTTTTTTACCACGCATCCCGAGGATAACGTCTTCTGCAAAGGATGGAGCAATATTTACAAACGAAAAATCATCATAAAGGCTTATGTTTCCTATGTCTTTTCCTGATATACCTGTTTCTCCGGATATCGAACCGACTATATCTTTAACCCTTATGTTTTGGTTTTTCCCAGCATTTATGAAAAGCCTTATCGGAAGGTCTTCGCTAGAATCAAAGCTCTCAAGGAAGGAATCGGAAGAGGTAAGAGTTTCTTCGTCTTCGCCAAGGGAAAGCTTAAAAAGTGCTGCCGCTATGTCCAAAGCGTCATATCCTTCGGATATGAAAGAATCAAGCATAGCCTTTTGCTTTTTAAGGTTGCTGTTTAAAATTATATCGCGGATTTTATTTTTAAGCTCAGTTGCGCTTATTTCTTCTATCTCTTTTCTTGAGGGAAGCTTGCCTTTTATTATTTTTGTTTTGGCGAAATCCATTATATCTTTTAACCGTGTAAGCTCCCTGCCTGTGGAAAAGGTTAAGCTTAAACCGCATTTTCCGGCTCTGCCGGTTCGGCCTATCCTGTGCACATAATATTCCGTGTCTTGCGGTATATCATAATTAAAAACTATATCAACATCGTCAACATCTATTCCTCTTGCCGCAACGTCCGTTGCAACGAGCACATTTATAAGCCTGTTTCTAAATCTTTTCATAACGTCGTCTCGCTGGGACTGCTTTAAATCTCCATGGAGAGCTTCTGCGGATATTCCTTTTTCTTTAAGCTCTGCGGCAACTTCGTCAGCCTTTTTCTTTGTGTTGCAGAACACCATTGAAAGCGACGGCCTGTGGTAATTTAAAAGCTTTATGAGAGCGTCTGTTTTTGCTTTTTCCTTAACCTCAAAATAATATTGTTCTATTGCGGAAACCGTAAGCTCTTTAACGGAAGTTTTTATTATTTGGGGATCGTTAAGGAAGTTTTTGGATATTTCAAGAACTTCCTTGGACATAGTTGCCGAAAAAAGCAAGGTTTGCCTGGTTTCGGGCGTTTTTTCAAGTATTTGATAGATATCGTCCCGAAAGCCCATATCAAGCATTTCGTCAGCTTCGTCCAAAACAACATAAGAAACTTTCCCAAGCTTTAATGTGCGTCTGTTTATATGGTCTATAACACGCCCTGGAGTTCCGACAACTATCTGAACACCTTTTTTAAGCGCGTTTATCTGTTTGTCTATTGGTTGCCCGCCGTATACGGCTAGCAGCTTTATGCTTTCCTTATATTTATTGAGCTTTCTAAGCTCTTCGCAAACCTGCATGGCAAGCTCTCTTGTTGGGCAAAGTATTAAGGCCTGGAGACTTTTATCATAAAGGCTTATTTTCTCAATGCAGGGTATTCCAAAGGCAGCGGTTTTCCCTGTTCCTGTCTGGGATTGGCCGATTATATCTTTTCCGGACATTATTAGAGACATTGTTTTTTCTTGTATCGGAGTTGCTTCAGAAAAGCCCATGTCTTCTATGGCTCTTAGCATTTCTTCCGATAAATTTAGTTCATTAAATGGTATTGGCATTATAAAATCCTTTCTTTATTTTAGGGTGTGCTTTAAAGGCACTCGTTAATGATAACAGTTATTCATACAAAAAGCAAGCTTTAAAATATATTGTTGACTTTAATGCTATTTATGGTAGAATTGTATAAAATCAATGGCTTTGAAGGCGTAAAGTAGGTAAACATAAAACCAAAAAGAGAGGGACATCCTTATGGGCTGAAATTGTCCTTTGGTTTTGTTTTTTGAAGTTCGCGCCGGAGCCGCTGCTTTGAATGCATTTGCTATTAGAGGCAGCCGTTTGTGTGCGTTAAACATGTTTAAAGAGCTTGCGGATTTTTGCGCAGGAACTAGGGTGGTACCGCGATTTTTAGACCCCGTCCCTTTTTTGGGGCGGGATTTTTTTATTCATGAAAGGAGCATTTTAAATGAAAGAAAGACTTGCAGTTATCCGTGAAAAGGCTTTGCAAAGCATATCTCTGGCGGAAAGTATAAAAGCTTTGGAAGAGCTTAAGGTGGAATTTTTAGGTAAAAAAGGCGAGCTTACGTCCATACTTAAAGGCATGGGCGCTTTAACACCCGAAGAAAGGCCTGTTATAGGCCAGATAGCAAACGATGTAAGAAGCGATATTGAAAAAAAGATAGATGAAGTAAAAAAATCATTTATGGAAAGAGAGCTTGAGTCACGTCTTGAGAAAGAAGCAATAGATGTTACCATGCCCGGAATTAAGCTTCCAAACGGGCATAAGCATCCTATGACAATTGTTACGGATGAAATCAAAGACATATTTATAGGCATGGGCTATGAGATTGCCGAAGGTCCGGAGGTTGAGCTTGATTATTATAATTTTGAAGCGCTTAATATACCGAAAAACCATCCTGCCAGAGATGAACAGGATACCTTTTATATAAACGACAAGGTTGTTTTAAGAACGCAAACTTCACCTGTTCAGGTTAGGGCCATGGAGAAAAAAGGCAAGCCTCCTATAAGGATGGTGTGCCCAGGCAGGGTTTACAGGTCTGACGAGGTGGACGCAACCCATTCTCCAATATTCCATCAGATAGAAGGCCTTGTTGTTGACGAAGGCATAACAATGGGAGACCTTAAAGGAGCTCTTGCAATTTTTGCCAAGGAACTTTTCGGCGAAGGCACAAAGGTTAGGTTCAGGCCGCATCATTTTCCGTTTACAGAGCCAAGCGCCGAAATGGACGTAAGCTGCTTTGCCTGCGGAGGAAAAGGCTGCCGTGTTTGCAAGGGAGAAGGGTATATAGAGCTTTTAGGCTGCGGTATGGTGCATCCCAAAGTGCTTAAAATGTCTGGAATAGACCCTGAAAAATACAGTGGCTTTGCTTTTGGCATGGGGCTTGAAAGAATAACCATGCAAAGATACGGCATAACGGATTTAAGGCTGCTTTTTGAAAATGATGTTAAGTTTTTAGGACAGTTTTAAAATAAGCCGTATATAGACGAAAGGAGAATAAAAATGAATTTACCTGTTTCATGGTTAAAGGATTATGTTGATATAGATGTGGAGGTTAAGCAGCTTTCGGATGATATGACGCTTTCAGGCTCGAAATCTGAGGGATATGAGGAAATTGCAAAAGAAATATCGGGCGTTGTTGTTGGAAGGGTCGAAAAAATCAAAAAGCATCCGGATGCGGATAAGCTTGTTATAACTACTATAAACGTAGGCGATGGAAAGCCGCGCACTATAGTTACAGGGGCCACAAATCTTTATGAAGGCGCTTATGTGCCGGTTGCGCTGGACGGTGCTGTTATAGCCGAGGGCAAAGAAATAAAAACAGGCGAGCTTAGGGGAGTTGTCTCCGAGGGCATGCTTTGCTCGGTTACAGAGCTTGGAGCCGACAGGAATGATTTTCCCGAGGCTCCGGAGTATGGCATATATATATTCCCGGAAGAAATGGAGCTTGGAAAAGACATTACCTCTGCAATGGATATTAGGGAGGATGTTATAGAATTTGAGATAACCTCAAACAGACCGGATTGTTTCAGCATAATAGGGCTTGCAAGGGAAGCGGCAGCAACGTATAAAAAAGAATTCAAGTATCCCGAGATAAAGGTTAAGGAAGCGGCCGGCGGCAAAGCATCTGACATGATAGCCGTTGAGATTAAAAACCCCGATCTTTGCCCCAGATATATCGCGAGAGTTGTTACGGACGTAAAGGTTGGCCCATCTCCCAGATGGATGCGCAAAAGACTTAAGGCTTCCGGCTTAAGGCCCATAAACAATATTGTAGACATAACAAATTATGTTATGCTTGAATTAGGGCAGCCTATGCACGCTTTTGATATAGACGCTATAGAAGGTGGTAAAATAATTGTGCGTAACGCTGCCGAAGGTGAAAAAATAACTACATTGGACGGAAACGAGCGCGCTTTGGATTCTTCCATGCTTGTTATAGCAGATGAAAAAAAGGCTGTTGCTGTTGCGGGAGTTATGGGTGGTGAAAACTCCATGATAAGCGGAAAGGCAAAAGCCATACTTTTTGAATCTGCAAATTTCAACGGAACAAGCATAAGGCTTACAGCAAAAAAGCTTGGCATGAGAACGGACGCTTCCAGCAAATATGAAAAAGGATTAGACCCAAACCTTGCGCTTGACGCTGTGAACAGGGCTGTTCAGCTTGTGGAGCTTTTAGGCGCGGGCAAGGTTGTTGGCGGTATGGTGGATTGTTATGTGAACGAAAGGAAACCTATAACCCTTTCTTATAGCCCGGCGGAAATAAATAAGCTTATAGGCGAGGAAGTTTCCGAAGATGAAATGGTAGATATATTTGAGAGACTTGAGTTTAAGGTTGATAAGGAAAATAAGAAGCTTGTTATCCCAACCTTTAGGCCGGATGTGGAAAGCATGGCCGATTTAACGGAAGAAGTCGCAAGGTTTTACGGATATGACAAAATAAAGCCAACTCTTGCAGCAGGAACGCCAACGGCCGGCAAAAAGACCTATGCCCAAAAGCTTTCCTCCATTATAAAGGATTATATGGCGTCCGAAGGCCTTTGCGAGGCTATGAGCTTTTCTTTTGAAAGCCCTAAGGTTTTTGATAAACTTTTTTTGGCAGAAAATGACCCGTTGAGGGAAACAGTTGTTATAGCAAACCCGCTTGGCGAGGATTTCAGCATTATGCGTACCACAACGCTAAACGGGATGCTTTCTTCAATTTCCACAAACTATAACAGAAGAAACGAAAAAGCATGGCTTTTTGAAATAGGGAAAGTGTATCTCCCAAACGTGGACAATTTACTCCCGGATGAGCTGGAGAAGATAACAATAGGAATGTATGGCGATGCCGATTACTTTACTCTTAAAGGCATAACAGAAGGCCTTTTTAACACACTTGGAATAACGGGAGCAAGGTTTGAGGCTGAGAAAGGCATACCATATATGCATTCGGGGCGTACGGCCAAAATCCTTATAAAAGGTGAACATGTCGGCTATATAGGAGAAGTTCATCCGAAGGTGCTTGAAAATTATGAAATAGGCGCAAGGGTATATATAGGTGTTTTGGATATATCCACTCTCATTAAAAACTCGCTCTTTGTAAGAAAATACAAAGCTTTGCCTAAATTCCCGGCTGTAACCAGAGACATAGCTGTTTTGGTTAAAGATAATGTTTTTGTTGAGGAGATTGAGGATATAATAAAGGAAAAAGGCGGGAAAATACTCGAAGAAGTAAGCCTTTTCGATGTTTATAAAGGGGCTCAGATAGCCGAAGGCATGAAGTCTGTGGCATATTCGCTTAAATTCAGGGCTTCGGACAGAACGCTTACAGACGATGAGGTTAACCCGGTTATGAAAGAAATAGTGGATGTTTTAAAAACAAAACTTGATGCGGTTTTAAGGGATAAATAAAATATTTTTGGGTGATGATGTCTTATGGAGCTTAAGCTTGATGTTTCAAAGGAATATGCTATTGCGCTTGAAGGCGGAGGCGCAAAGGGCGCGTACGAGGTTGGGGTTTGGAAAGCTCTTGATGAAGCCGGAATAAAATATAATGCAGTTTCGGGAGCGTCCGTTGGCGCGCTAAACGGTGCCATGATGGCTATGAGGGAGCTTGATAAAGCCGTAGAGCTTTGGGAAAACATAAAATTTTCCCAGGTTATGGATGTTGACGACGAGGTTATGAAGCGTATATTTGAGAAGGAGCTTGGGATATCAGATCTCCGTGCGCTTGCAAAGCATGCTTTGGGGCTGTTAAAAGAAGGTGGTTTTGATGTTTCACCGCTGCGAAAGCTTCTTTCCGAAGTTATAGACGAAGAAAAAATCATGGCTTCAGATGTCAATTTTTTCCTTGTTACCTTTTCGTTAAGTGATATGAAAGAACTTGATATTGATGTTAAAACGCTTAAACCTGGAACGCTTAACGATATGCTGCTTGCCAGCGCATATTTGCCTGCCTTTAAACGCGAAAAGCTTGGCGGAAAGTTTTATTCCGACGGAGGTTTGCAAAATGTTGTGCCGCTTGATTCTCTTATAAACAGGGGATATAAAGACATTATAGTTGTGCGGATATTTGGGTTTGGAATAGAAAAAAGGGTTAAAATCTCCAAGGATATAACAGTAACTACAATAGAACCCAAGACAAAGCTTGGATATATGCTGAATTTTAATGCCGAGCAAAGCAAAAAAGACATAATGCTTGGATATTTCGATGCAAAGCGTGTGCTTTATGGCCTTTACGGCGAAACCTATTATATAGACAGGACCTGGACGGAAAAAGAGGCATATGATGTTCTTTCAACGCTTGTGACCGGATATTTTGAAAGGTTAGGGAAGAAGGTTAGCGTTCGCAAGCTTAACGAGGAGGTTTTGCGCCGTATGGCGAAGGAAGTCGGTGCAAAAGAAGATTATTATGATGTTTTTATAAAATACATCGAAAAAGCCGCGGAATATTTTAAGATTCCGTACTTTGAAATTATGACGGATGAGAAAATTTATAACAGGGTTTGCGCTGCCCGTAAAAACAGCGGTAAAAAAAGCGTTCCCAGGATGTTTGGGTTTTTGCCCGTGGAATAAAAAAATATATGGTTTTGTACTTTTTACAGCATAATAAAAATGCAGAAAACGCCCCGTAAAAAATTACGGGGCGTTTATATTTACAGACGGCAATTAAGAACGGATTGCACTTTATGTTAAGCATAAAAAAGCTTTATTTATTATTAAGAGTAATTACAACAAGCTCGGGACGGTTATTTATGCGTACCGGGAAAATGCTGTTTCCAAGCCCACGGCTTACAACCATCTTTGTCTGGTCTTTTTCATAAACGCCTTTGGAATATTTAGGGAAAAAACCTTGGTTCGGCGCAAAAAACCCACCTATAAACGGCAAACGTATTTGACCTCCATGGGCATGGCCGCTTAAAACCAAATCAATATTGTTTTGAGCATATATGTCTAACAATTCCGGTCTGTGCGAAAGAAGTACCTTATAAAAGTTAGGGGTAAGCATATTTTTTAATTTAATATCAATTTCGGCATTGCTTTTTTCCAATGCGGAATTTCCGGAGGAGAAGCTTGGGTCGTCTAAGCCTAGAATTTGGATGAAGCTACCATTGTATTCAATTAATAAGCTTTTGTCTCTCAATATGGTAACTCCGGCTTTATACATTTGTTCTTCCAGCTTGGCATACTCTTTGATCCGTGCTTCATGGTTGCCGGTGACATAATATACAGGAGCAATATTCACGGCCCCGTTTATAAAATCCATTGCTTTTTGAATATTTGTATGCCGAGAGTCTATTAAATCCCCCGTTACTGCAATCATATCGGGGTTGGCTTCTTTTATTGCGCTAAGCAGCTTGCTTTGGTTTGTTCCAAAGCAGGCGTTATGCAGGTCTGACACCTGTGCAATCTTAAAACTGTCTAAAGCTTTCGGAAGGTTTTTGCTTTCGATATTAGTTTGTGTTGTCTGGATTGAGACATTGCCCCAATAGACCCAAGAAAAAAGGGAAATAACAAGAATTAATAAAACCATTACAATTTTTTTTGTTTTTATATTTTTCATTAGTCTGCACCGTAAAAATTTATCCAAAATGTTTTAAAATAAAACCATTATATTAATATATCATAAGTGGATAGCTCTTTCCATTAATCTTTTAATTGGCAGGTTAATATTAAGCGTAGCTCTTTTATTGTATAAATCCTTCTTTTTTTGGCAAAATTATATACAAAAGTTTAAGGAGGTGTGTCCGTTGCCCAGAAAAGGCGCGCTTATAACGGCTTTTGTATCTGCCTTAGTCGGTGTTTCAAGCTTTTATTACGTTTATTCGCGGTTTAATATTAATAAAGATATTGTTCCTAACTCTTATGCGGCCGAAAGCGGTAAAGAGAGTAAAAACCAGATTAGCGGCAGTGAGCTTCCAGAAGCCGCACCGGAAAAAAATTTAGATGAAGAAGAAACAAGCCTTACAATGACTGAGGAAAAAATAACAGGTTCAACAAAAATGGTATATCAATATTATTATTCTGAGGACGGAAACACAGTTGAACAAGAAGATGTGCCTCCGTATTTTTTAATAGGCATGACGTTTTCCGATATGAAAGATTATTACCCAAATTGGCAGATAGTTTATTTTTCAGAGGATAAGGTTGTTATGCGCAAGGAAGTAAGCCTTGAAACAGATGAAAATTATATGGTTGGGAATATGGACGGGTATGTTGCAGTGTTTTATGATAACGGAGACTATGGCATGAGCTTAAAAACTGTAACGGAAACGCCCTTATCAGCGCTTACAAAAGAGGAAAGACAGCGTTTGGATGAAGGTATATTTGTTTCAGGAGAAGAAGGCTTGGCAAGAATACTTGAAAGCTACGAGAGCTAAAATATGCCCAAAAGATATCTTGTTTTTGGTGTTTTTGACAAAATACAATATTAATATTTGTTAAATAATTTTCAGTTTGCTCTAGACATTTGTATTTTTAACTGATATAATAATAACTGTGAAAACTCCCCAATATTTTCACAATGTAGCTTAAAAGCTGCAATCCCAATAAGAAATACCTTCTCTTTGTGAAAAAAGACAGTCATTCGGCGGACTGTCTTTTTTCATTGATTTTTCTGTATTTTTAGGTGTTTTCAAAACCATACTTATTTTAAGAATGTCGATGTTGGTATTTTTATTAATATGTTATATTTTTAACTGCTGTTTTATTAAAAAAACAGAAGAACTGTTTTTCAAAAGGAACAATTTTAATTTAAGAATAATCTGATTGTTAAATAAATTTCAATATTACATAATATAAAAGAGTATATTAATAATATTTTAAGTTTAAGGTCATATGTTTATTGACCTGAATAAGCGTTTAATATTATATTAGTATTTGTAATTTAAAATAAAATGCCGAAAGGGATTTTTTAATGAGAGTCTATGAAAGCTTAAATGTCAAGGCAATATTTTTCGATGAAACTGAAAATTTTGTATTTCCAATGGAAGCCTTGGAAAGTGATTTGGTTGCGCTGAGATTACGCACTGCAAAAGACGGAGCGGATTATGCTGCGATAATTGTGGACGGGCTTGAAATACCTATGGAGCTTTCAACAAAAGGTGAGGTTTTTGACTATTACAGGGGTTTTCTGCCATATTCCCAAAATGCACAAAGTTATTTTTTTAAAGTGCAGAAAAACGGGGAAACCGTTTTTTGGACAAAAAGCGGGGCAAGGCAAAACAAAAGCGAAGGTTTTCCCTTTGTAATGTTAAGAAACTTTAAAACTCCTGATTGGGCAAAGGGCGCTTTCACTTATCAGATATTCACCGACAGGTTTTTTAACGGAGATTTTTCAAATGACGTTAAAACAGATGAATATACATATCTTAACCAAAACGTGAGCGCTGCTTCGGATTGGTACGCTCTGCCAAAAATCAATGATGTGGGTAATTTTTATGGAGGAGACCTTGAGGGAGTTATAAAAAAGCTTGATTATATAGCTTCATTAGGCGTTAAGGCCATATATTTCAATCCTTTATTTGTGTCTCCAAGCAACCATAAATATGATATACAGGATTATGACCATATAGACCCGCATTTTGGAGCCATAGCTTCTGACGGAGGCGAAAGGCTCTGCGGAAAAACGAACGAGCACGCTTCAATGTATATAAAAAGAACGACGGACGAAACAAACCTTAAAGCCAGCGATTCTGTTTTTATAACTCTTGTACGTCTTGCTCATGCAAGAGGTATAAAAATAATATTAGACGGAGTGTTTAACCATTGCGGCGCTTTCCATAAATGGATGGACAGGGAAAAAATATATGGCAAGGGTTATCCTTTGGGCGCATACCGTTCGCAAAACAGCATATACCGTAATTATTTTAAATGGCTGGATTCCGAAAGGAATGTTTATGAAAGCTGGTGGGGACATGAAAACCACCCTAAGCTTAACTATGAGGGTTCACATTCTCTTTATGAATATATTATGTCTGTTGCGGCAAAATGGGTTTCTCCCCCATATTCCGCCGATGGCTGGAGGCTGGATGTTGCGGCGGATCTTGGCAGCTCCGTGCAGTTTAACCATAGGTTTTGGCGTGATTTCAGGAAGGCTGTTAAAACGGCAAATCCGGAGGCTATTATAATTGCCGAAAACTACGGAGACAGCAGCCAATGGCTTAAGGGCGGTGAATGGGACACAATTATGAATTACGATGCGTTTATGGAGCCGGTAACATGGTTTTTAACCGGCATGGAAAAGCATAGTGATTTTTTCAACCCGGAGCTTTTAAATAACGGCAAGGCTTTTGAAAAGACAATGACGGAAAATATGGCTAAAATAAATATAAGCTCAATGCTTGCTGCTATGAATCAGCTTTCAAACCATGACCATTCAAGGTTTTTAACCAGAACAAACAAAACCCCGGGCAGATTTCCGAAAAAAGATCAAGCGTCAGCCGAGGAAGGTATAAATAAGGGGATATTCCGGGAAGGCGTTATAATACAAATGACATGGATGGGGGCGCCTTCGCTTTACTACGGCGATGAAGCCGGGCTTTGCGGCTGGACCGACCCTGACAACAGGAGGACATATCCATGGGGCAGGGAAGATGATTCTTTAATAGAGCTTTATAGAAAAGCGGGGGAAATCCATAATAAAAATATTTCCTTGAAAAAAGGCTCGCTAATGTTTCTAAAGACAGATACGGGGATTTTAAGCTATTGCAGGTTTTTTGACGACGAACTTATATTGGTCGCAGTTAATAATAATGACACTTCAAAAACAATATTGGATATACCCTTTTGGCGTGCAGGGAATTTCGGTGAAAACTTTATAAGCCTTATCCAAACGGATGAAAGCGGTTTTTCCTGCGAAAGGAAGGTTTATAAATCCCAAGGAGGCAAGCTTGATATAACTTTGCCTTCTTTCGGGAGCATTGTTTTAAAGAATACGGGGATAAAAAAATGGAAATAAAAATACTTTATGAAGACAAAAGCATAATTGTTGCGGTTAAACCGCCTAACATTCCGTCGCAACCGGATAAAACGGGAGATATGGATATATTTTCTTTCCTTTCGGAGAAATATGGGATATCAAACGGAGGGATAGTCCATAGGCTGGACAGGGGAGTGGGCGGAATAATGGTTTTTGCCAGGGACAAGGCTTCTCTTTCGTCTCTTTCTGCTCAATTTGCGGATAAAACCACCAAAAAAAAATATGCAGCAGTGCTTATGGGTGAGGTGCCTCAAAAAAGCGGGATTTTAAAGGACTATATGATTAAAAAAAGCGGTTCCAATTTTTCCGTTATAGCAAAAAAGGGTGACAGGGATGCAAAAGAAGCCGTTTTAAGCTATGAGGTGCTCCAAAGTGTGCAAAACGAAAAATATGGAACGCTAACCCTTGCGGACATAAATCTTGAAACAGGCAGGCATCATCAGATAAGACTGCAATTTTCAAACATAGGCTGCCCCATATGGGGAGACACAAAATACAATTCAAATTTCAGGAAAATACCCGGAGGGTTTAACATAGCTTTATTTTCATATTTTTTAAGCTTTAAGCATCCATTAACCAAGGAAGGACTTTCTTTTAAAGAGGCGCCCGTGGATTTCCCTTTTTCCGAATTTGAAAATTTTTTTCTATATTAAAAAAGCCCATAATTTTATGGGCCTTTTTAATATTATTACTTAATATAGAAGGTTTATCTATGTAAGGCTATTTTTTCTTCGGAAGCTTTCTTTTCGTTGTGTTCTTTCCAAAGTCTTTCAGCGACGACTGACCATTTTTCTGCCTTTTCAACGCATTTTTTGCTTAAATCACGGACGTCTTCGGGAGATTCAAGGTCTGTGGAATGAGCCTTTGATTCTTCAACCATTTTCGTAAGCCTTCCCGGATTATCCAAAAGCGGACAAGGACGAAGATGGTTTTCGTTAAACGGCTGGTTATTATGGTATGCCATGAAAAGAGGTGACTGAAGGGCTTCAAGCAGCGTTTTTTCGTGCAGGTTTGAATCTGAATAGTGTATAAAAGCACAGGGCTCTATATCGCCGTTTGCGTTTATATGGAGATAATTTCTTCCTCCGGCTATGCAGCCTTTGACATATTCTCCGTCGTTCCAGAAGTCCATGGTGAATATAGGCTTTGTTCCCCTGAATTTTCTTACCTGATGATACATGTATTCACGCTGCTCGGCTGTTGCCATAAGCTCGGGCACAGCGTTTTTGCCCACAGGCATATATGTAAAAATCCAGCAGAATTTCGCACCCCATTCTATCATTGAATCAAAATATTTTTCACTACCTATTATTTCGGCGTTTTTGCTTGTGTAGCAGCAGGAGACTCCAAAAGGAAGTTTGTTTTCTTTAAGTATATCCATAGCTTTTCTAACTTTTACAAAAGTGCCTTTCCCACGCCTGAAATCTGTGTCGGCTTCAAAGCCTTCAACGCTTATTGCAGGTATAAAGTTTTTAACCCTTAACATATCCTTTGCAAAAGTTTCATCTATCAAAGTCCCGTTTGTAAACGCTAAAAACTGGCAATCCGAATGCTTGTTGCAAAGAGCTATTATATCTTTTTTCCTTACGAGAGGTTCGCCCCCTGTGTATATATACATGTATATGCCAAGCTCTTTGCCTTGTTCTATTATGTCGTCAAGCGTATCAAAATCAAGGTTCAGCTTGTTTCCGTATTCGGCGGCCCAGCATCCTGTGCAATGCAGGTTGCAGGCGCTTGTAGGGTCTAAAAGTATTGCCCAAGGCACGCTGCATTGGTATTTTTCGCGTGACGCGTCAATTTTAGGCGCTGCAATCATATTTGCGTTTATAACAAAATTTGTGAATGTTGTTTTCAAAACCTCACTGTCTATATCTGTCCAAAGACTTTTTGCAAACTTAAACCAATTATTGTTTTTGTCGGACATGACTTCTTTAATGATCTTAAGCTGTCCGCTTATGCTTTTAGTTTTGTCAAATTTTTCAATAAGATTGATTATTTTAGGTATATTTTTTTCAGGGTCTTTTTCAAGGTAGCCATAGACTTTTTGCATTCCTAATACTTTCATGTTGTCTGAAAAATTCATTAATAATCACTCCTTTAACTGTATTTTTATTATTTACCAATATTTTATGATATAAAACATTTAATATAAATAGACAAAAAAAGCGCTGTGTCATAATTTTTGACACAACGCCGAAATTGTAAAGATTATATGTATTTAACCTTTCGACTCAAATTTTTTAAGAGCGCCTTCCATGCTTCCATCAATTAAAAAGACAAATTTATCAATTGAATTTGAATAACTTTTTGGCATTTTATTTTCAATCCATTCGAGCATAATACCCATCATGGCAAATGAAAACACATCTATAACAAAATTTTTGTCATCTTCAGAAATATTTATATTGACAGAGATTTCTGAAGCAAAATTGCAAAGCAAAGGCCGGGTTACTTTTAGGATATATCTTTCAAGAGAATCACGGCTCATGGAGTTATATGCGTTATATATTAAGACATGGTTAACCTGAAGATAATCAAATATACGAAGAAAATCTTCCTTCCAGGAAGAAAAACCTTTTTTCCCGTCAAGAAGGATTTTGGCCTCTTCGATAAAAATCCATTCCATCAAATCATATACATCTTTAAAGTGATAATAAAAGGTTTGCCGGTTTATTCCGCAGCCTTCAACAATGTCTTTAACCGTTATTTTAGTCAAGGATTTTTTTCTAAGCAATTTTTTAAATGAAGACGCAATGGCAAGCTTAGTGGTTTCGGACATGGAATTCTCCTTTCGTCAAACTTTCTAATTTTGCATGGGTATCCCTTCATATATAAAGCCTTTTTCGGCGTCAACTGTAATTATTGTGTCGTCAGGCACAATGCTCGTTACCCTTGAATTGCAGATAACAACGGGTATGTCCAGGGCATTTCCAACAATCTCCGCATGGCTGCCTTCGACATGTTCAATAGGTCCCACAACTATTGCCGATGCTTTTTTAATGTAGGGCATCATATCGTTCCTTGTGGAGCTTGTAACCAGAATATCACCCATTTTAAATTTCTTTTCGGCTTCGTCAAGAGTATTTATAACCCTTGCCTTTGCGGAAACCTTCTTTTTTGTTATTCCTATGCCTTTGCACAAAACATCCCCGACAATTCCTACCCTTAAAGTGTTTGTTGTGCCTGAAATTCCAACAGGGACGCCCATAGCCACAACAACTGTGTCTCCGTTTTTAGCAATACCTGAATCAATAGCGGTTTGCATGGCAAGAGAAAAGGCTTCGTTGCTGTTTTTAAGCTCATGCACAAGAACAGGCTTGCAGCCCCAAACAAGATTTAATTGCCTCCAGACCATGGGATCGCTTGAAGAAGCCGCAATAGGGCAGAAGGGCCTGAATTTTGATATTATTCTTGCAGTAAAGCCTGATTTTGTTATGGTGGATATACAGACGGTGTTAAGCTCAGCCGCTATTGCACAGGCGGCATAGCTTATTGCGCTTGTAATATTGCTTTGTTCAAATGTAAACGCGGAAAGGGCTTTTATATAATCGATGCTGCTTTCTGTTTTTTCAGCTATGCGCGACATCATTGCAACAGCTAAAACAGGATAGCTGCCTTTTGCCGTTTCCCCTGAAAGCATTATGGCGTCGCTGCCATCGAATATTGCGTTTGCCACATCGCTGGCTTCAGCTCTTGTAGGTCTGGGGTTTATTATCATTGATTCAAGCATTTGGGTTGCTGTTATAACAGGTTTGCTAACCTTATGAGCCTTTTTAATAAGCATTTTTTGAACGAGAGGAACTTCTTCAGGAGGGATTTCAACGCCAAGGTCGCCTCTTGCAACCATTATACCATCCGAAACCTCAAGAATTTCGTCAATATTATTAACCCCATCCCGGTTTTCTATTTTTGCTATTATGGCAATTTTATTTCCACCGTTTGCTTCAAGCAGTCGCCTTATTGCGGTTACATCCGAGGCGCGTCTTATGAAAGAAGCGGCGATATAATCAAAGCCCATTTCTATTCCAAATTTTATGTCAGAGATGTCTTTTTCGGTTAAGGCAGGCAAGTTAACATATACGTCAGGTATATTTATGCCCTTATTGGAGCTTACGGCTCCGCCGTTTATAACTTCACATTCTATATCAGTATCGCTTAGGGTTTTAACCTTAAGCTCTATAAGCCCATCGTCTATAAGTATTCTGCTGCCCTTTACAAGGTCCTTTGGCAGGTCTTTATATGTTACACTCACTGTTTTTTCGTTGCCGATTATTTCTTTTGTTGTAAGAGTAAAGGTATCTCCCGGTTTAAGGTTTATGCAAGGTTTGCCAATTTCTTTTATCCTTATTTCCGGGCCTTTTGTGTCCAAAATAAGGGGTATGGGAGCACTCAAATCTCCCCTTGCTTTTTTAAGGTTGTTTATTATGGTGCTTAAGCTTTCGTAAGTGCCATGTGAAAAATTTATTCTTGCGCCGTCAAGCCCGTTTTTGATAAGTTCTTTTATTATTTCAACGCTATTTGTTGCTGGACCCAAAGTACATACTATTTTTGTTTTCTTCATGTTATCATACTCCTGTTTTAGATGGCCTATTCCACATCACCGGATGTTATTTGCCCTAGATCTGTATATATTATTGACTTTCCGTGTATTTTTATGGCCGAAGTTTTTTCTGTAAACTGTGCTATCAAAACTTCACCGGCATCAAGCTTTTCCGTGTGATGAAATTTTGTATCGTTTCCTCTTGTTATTCCGATAACATTAACGCCTTTTTCAAGGGCTTTGATGCATACATAGGGCATTGTTAACTCTTCTTTAATATTTTCGTTTTCCATATAATTGGGTTACCTCCTGAAAATAATATGATTGAAAGCGATAGCCTTATTTTTTGTTTATAACTACGTTTTCATCTCCCAGCAGCTCTTTAAGCTCGTCTATGAAGCTTTTGCTTCCGTCTGCTCCATAGCCGGCGTTAGGAGAAGTTTTAAACGTCATGCTTTTGTTTTTATCCTGTATATAAAGGGGAAGGTTTCCCTTATGCCTTGATATGCATGTTTTTATATCGTTAAAGGTTATATTGCTGTTTTTAGGGATTATAACTCCGATGATAAGATTTGGCAACTCTTTTGCCATGATATCCTTAAGCCGGATTATGCTGCGGCATATTACTTTAACTTCATCTCCGGAGGTGTCGGCTTTGCCGTGGACGAGCACTGCGTCGTCGTTAAATATCATTCTTCCGTATTTTTCAAATGAGTCCGGGAACATTATAATTTCAACTGAGCCTTTTATGTCTTCAAGACGGAAATATGCCATTTGCTTGTTTGTTTTTGTGTATTTTGTTTTCATTACTGAAACTATACCGCATATGTCAACATCTTCACCCTCGGAAACAAGAGGATATCCATCTTCCGTTTCAAGCAGCTTTGCCGTATCCGTGCTTGAATATTTTTTTACTATATCTTCAAACTCGGAAAGAGGGTGACCGCCTACATATATGCCCAAGACCTCTTTTTCCATTGAAAGGAGCTCTTTTTGCGGGAACTCATCTATATCGGGAACAACATCAATTCGCATGTTTTCTTCATCTGAAGAATTATCCTCTATATCAAAAAACGTCATCTGGCCTTCAAGCTGCTCTTTTTTGGAGCGTGAAACACTTTCCAGAACTGTTTTGTGTATTTCCATATATTGCGAGCGTTTTCCGCCCAAAGAATCAAAAGCGCCTGCTTTTATAAGGCTTTCTATTGCCCTGCGCGAAAGGGAAGAGTCTGAAAGCCTTTCGCAAAAATCAGTCAGGCTTTTATATTTGCCGTTTTTTTCACGGATAGAAACCATAGCTTTAATGGCGTTTGCCCCCACGTTTTTTATTGCCGCGAGCCCAAACCTTATTTTGTCCCCCGAAACCGAGAAATTGGCAAAGCCCTCGTTAACATCCGGAGGCAGGAGAGAAAGCTCCATTTTTTTGCATTCCGCTATGTATTCGGAAACCTTGTCCATGTTGTCCATAACGGAAGACATAAGCGCCGCCATAAATTGAACAGGATAATAGGCTTTAAGCCAGGCTGTTTCATAGCCTACCATGGCATAGCAGGCGGCATGTGATTTATTAAACGCATATTTGGCGAAATCCGTCATGTCGTCGAATATTTTTTCGGCAATTCCGGCGGGGATTCCGTTTTTAACACAGCCGGGAACATTCTCCTCGGGTATGCCGTAAACAAAATTTTTGCGTTCTTTTGCCATAACGTCAGTTTTTTTCTTGGACATTGCTCTGCGTACAAGGTCGCTTCTGCCTAAGCTGTATCCGGCAAGGTCGCGGACTATCTGCATAACCTGTTCCTGATAAACTATGCATCCATAAGTATTTTCAAGTATGGGTGTGAGCGAAGGATGGGTATACTGGATATTGCCTAAGCTGTTTTTGCCTTTTATATATTTTGGTATAAAATCCATGGGGCCCGGACGGTAAAGCGATATTCCGGCTATGAGGTCTTCAAGGCAGCTTGGTTTAAGCTCTTTCATGAACTGCTTCATGCCTTGGCTTTCAAGCTGGAAAAGGCCTTCTGTTTTGCCCTGTGCTATAAATTCGTAAACTTTAGGGTCGTTTGTATCTATATTGTCTATATCTATGTCTTCGTTACACGTTCTTTTTATTTCATCCAGTGTTTTTTGGATAACAGTTAGTGTGCGAAGACCTAAAAAATCCATTTTTAAAAGCCCAAGCTCTTCAAGTATCCCCATAGAGTATTGAGTTGAAATTGCTCCGTCTGTCGCGCTTAAGGGCACATATTCCATAACAGGCTTGGAGCATATAACAACTCCGGCGGCATGGGTTGAGGAATGTCTGGGAAGACCTTCAAGGCGTTTGGACATGTCTATAAGATAATGCACTTCTTCGTTTGTCATATATTCGTTCATGAGGTCAGGGTTCATGTTAAGCGCCCTGTCGATAGTCATATCAGGAGCAAAAGGCACCATTTTTGAGATTTTATCAACATCTCCGTAAGGCATGCTTAAAGCCCGCCCTACATCCTTGATAACCGCTTTTGCCGAAAGTGTCCCAAAGGTTATAATCTGGGCAACGTGGTCTTCGCCGTATTTTGATTTAACGTAATCAATAACCTCTTGTCGGCGTTCATAGCAAAAATCTATGTCTATATCGGGCATGCTTACCCTTTCGGGGTTTAAGAAACGCTCGAAAATAAGGTCGTATTTAATAGGGTCTATGTTTGTTATATCGAGCGAATATGCGGCTATGCTTCCGGCAGCCGAGCCTCTTCCGGGTCCGACGGGTATTCCGTTTTCTTTTGCAAAGCGGATAAAATCCCAAACTATGAGGAAATAATCAGAATATCCCATGGTTTCTATTGTTTCAAGCTCATATAAAAGACGTGAAACAAGGCTTTCGTCAGGATTTGTATATTTTTTTTCAAGACCTTTAAAGCAAAGCTCTTTTAAATATTCCGCAGCTTTTTTACCCGCAGGAACATTAAAACGGGGCAGCTTAAATTCATGAAATTTAAACTCAACATTGCATCTTTCGGCTATTTTATGGGTGTTTTCTATAGCTTCCGGGGCATAATGGAAAAGGGCGGCCATTTCTTCAGGAGATTTCAAATAAAATTCCGAGCCGAAATAGCGCATTCTGTCAGTGTCGTTAACGGTTTTTGCCGTTTGAACACATAAGAGTATGTCGTGGGCAACACTGTCGTCTTTATATATATAATGGCTGTCGTTTGTGGCTATAAGAGGGATGCCCGTTTCTTCGTGAATCTTTATAAGCGCAGAGTTTACGGTTTTTTGTTCCTCGATGCCATGGTCTTGAAGCTCAAGGAAAAAATTACCCCTGCCGAAAATGCCGTCATATTCAAGAGCAACTTTTTTGGCCTCTTCGTAGCCGGCGTAAAGAATTGCCTGCGGAACGGCTCCCGCAAGGCATGCGCTTGAGCCTATAAGCCCATGGCTGTATTTTTTAAGCAAAGGCAGATCTATTCTGGGTTTATAATAAAAACCGTCTATATAACCGTAAGAAACAAGCTTTATAAGGTTATCATAGCCTTCGTTGTTTTCAGCAAGCAAAACAAGGTGAAAATATCCTGAATCGGCGGGAGAATGCTCAAGGCGCGATTTTTGGGCAACATAAACTTCGCAGCCTATTATGGGTTTTATGCCCGCTGCTTTTGCGGCTTTATAAAAATCTATTGCGCCAAACATAGCCCCATGATCCGTAATGGCAATGCTGTCCATCCCCAGCTCTTTTGTGCGGTTTATAAGCTCGGGTATGTTGGACATGCCATCCAGAAGGCTAAAGCCTGTATGAGTATGAAGATGGGTAAACAATATTTTTCCTGTTTCCAAAACAAGACCTCCAGGCTATTATTTTAAGCTGTTATAAAATAAAGCTTATAAAACATCATTATAATTGTACCATAAAAAATCATTTTATAAAATTACCGGTGACAATATTTTTTTAAATCTCCGGAATAAACTTATTAAATTGAGTTTTATATCTTTTTTAGTGCAAAATTTTTTAAAATAGTTATAATTATCTTAAACTATAAAAATAATTATAAGTATATATATTTAAGATGCATTATATTTTATTGAAAACATAAAAATATATCCGTTATGCTTAAAACCACGGAAATGAGGGTGATACTATGGAAAATTTCACTGAAAAAGCAAATGAAGCTTTAAATAACGCCAAAACAGCCGCAGCTTCTTTGGGACACAGCTATATAGGCACAGAGCATATCCTTTTAGGGCTTATGGATACCAAAAACTCAGCTGCAGCAGATGCCATAGAAGCTCAGAATATAACATATGAGGATCTTGTTGAAAAAATAGAAGGGATGATAGGCTCGGACGATTTAAAAAAAGACAGTCCGGAGTTTACCCCCGGGGCGAACAAGGTTATAAGAAACAGCTATGATGAAGCAAAAAAATCTGGCAGCGATTATGTCGGAACGGAGCATATCCTTTTAAGCATAATAAATGAGCCTGATTGCGTCGCTATGCGCCTTTTAACCTTGTTAGGCGCAAACACGCAAAGGCTTTTTGAAGATATAGCCACTGTTGTTTCAACCGGGGATTCCTCGTTCTTTAAAGGCTTGGGTAAAAATGATGCGGAAAATTCAGATTCTTCAACTCCCACTTTGGATAAATATAGCCGTGATTTCACAAGGCTTGCTGCAAACGGCAAGTTTGACCCTATAGTTGGGAGAAAAGATGAAATAGAGCGCTTGATTCAGATATTAAGCAGGAGAACAAAAAATAATCCTTGTCTTGTGGGAGATCCGGGCGTAGGCAAAACGGCTATAGTTGAAGGCATGGCTCAAAAAATCATTATTGGGGACATACCCGAAACGCTAAAGGGCAGGAGGGTTGTTTCTCTGGATCTTGCCGCTATGGTTGCGGGAACAAAGTATAGGGGCGAATTTGAAGAAAGAATAGAAAAAGTTATAAATGAAGTTAAATCAGACGGCAAAACAATTCTTTTCATAGACGAACTGCATACAATAATAGGCGCAGGCGGTGCGGAAGGCGCAATAGACGCTTCAAACATACTTAAGCCGTCGCTTTCAAGGGGCGAACTGCAGCTTATAGGCGCAACGACGCTTGAGGAATACAGAAAGTATATAGAAAAAGACGCTGCGCTTGAAAGGCGTTTCCAGCCCGTAACCGTTGAGGAGCCTACTGAAAAAGAAGCCATAGAAATGCTTATGGGCTTAAAGGGGAAATATGAGTCTCACCATAGTGTCAAAATTACGGACAGCGCAATAGAATTGGCTGTGAAAATGTCTGCAAGATATATAAGGGACAGGTTTTTGCCGGATAAGGCCATAGATGTTATAGACGAAGCCGCTTCAAAGCTTAGGCTTAAAAATTATACGCCTCCGAAGGATATAAAAGAATTCGAGGAAAGGCTTATAATCCTTAAAAACGAAAAAGAAGAAGCAATGAAATCCGAGGATTTTGAAAAAGCCGTAAGCATAAGGAACGAAGAAAACCAGATAAAAGAAAAACTTAAAACCAAGAAGCAGAAATGGGAAGAAGAGAATAAAAACGCGGAAAATGTCCTTGACGAAGAAAATGTTGCAGATATTATTTCAAAATGGACGGGAATACCGCTTAAAAGCATAAGGCAGGAAGAAAGCGCGCGCCTTTTAAATCTTGAGGCGGTTCTCACGGAAAGAGTTATAGGCCAGCATGAAGCCATACACGCCGTTTCAAGAGCAATAAGGCGAGGCAGGGTAGGCCTTAAAGACCCGGATAGACCCATAGGTTCGTTCTTGTTTTTAGGTCCGACAGGTGTTGGAAAAACAGAGCTTTCAAAAGCATTAACGGAGGCGCTTTTTGGTGACGAAGACGCGATTATAAGAATAGATATGTCCGAATACATGGAAAAACACAGTGTTTCAAAGCTTATAGGCTCACCTCCGGGCTATGTGGGCTATGAAGAAGGAGGGCAGCTTTCCGAAAAAGTAAGGAGAAAACCGTATTCCGTTGTTCTTTTTGACGAAATAGAGAAGGCTTCCCCCGATGTGTTCAATATTTTGCTCCAGATCCTTGATGACGGGCATATAACCGATGCCCAGGGCAGAAAGGTAAGCTTTAAAAATACGGTTATAATTATGACCTCAAATGCGGGGGCAAGAAGTATTTTAAATCCAAAACGCTTAGGCTTTAATGCGGACGACAGTGCCGAAAAATCCTATGAAGCCATGAAATCAAGTGTTATGGAAGAGGTTAAGAATATATTCAAGCCGGAATTTATAAACAGGATAGACGAAATAATAGTTTTCCATTCGCTTACATTTGAAAATATAGCGGATATCGTGCGTCTTATGTCCAGAGAAATCATAGCCAGGGTTAAGGAAAACATGGGTATAAATCTTAAGTTTACGGACGAAGCAATTATCGACATAGCAAAGGTTGGGTTTGATGTGCAGTATGGGGCAAGACCGTTAAGGCGTGCGCTTCAGGCAAGGGTTGAGGATGTTTTCGCAGAAAAATACCTTGGAGGACTTTTTGCACGGGGAGACACGGTTATAGTAGGTATTGACGGCAAAGAGCTTACTTTTGAGAAGGAATAAGGATAATTGCCAAATAAAAAAGCCATGCCGCTTTGATAACGGCATGGCTTTTATCATTATCAGTGGTCGTGCCCGCAGGTGCAGTCATGGTCATGTTCGTGATGTCCGCAGGTGCAGCCGTCTTCCTCATCCGAAAGTTCAAAGCCGTTGTTTTCAAAAACATAACCGACCTTGTCAAGTATCATAACCTTTGATTCAAACGAAGGAGCGGAATCAACCGCATTTTTGATATATAAAATAAGCTCATTTTCAGACATTGCAGGAGGAAGCGCAGAAAGGAGGTTCCTCATTGCGTTTTTGCGCAGCTTTGCAGGAAGAGGGCTAAAATATTCAGACATATAGCTTATAAAGTTTTTGAATTCTTCATCTTTAAAGCTTTCCTCCGCAGCAGGAGCGGTTGTGTCATAATCAAAAGCATACATTGCGTCTTCTATATTTTCATAGAAACAGTCTCTTATGAAATTTTCGGTGAACATAAGCTTTTTTGCATCTTCCGAAAGCTCCGGGATATCAATGGAATCGTCCAGAAAAGAACTCTCCTTTTTGGTTATTTCGCTGGCTTTGTCTATCAAAGGCTCTATATAGTTATCGAAAAGAGGGGTTATTGTTTCTATAAGCACGTCTTTATCAAGCCCTTCTTTTTGCTCGCCCAAAATTTCGCATACTGAATAATATAAATCCGAATACAATACATTTTTTTCCGTAAGATCTTCTATTTTAAAATTAAGATAAAACAATATTATAAGGCTGTTTAAGCAATTGAAAAGCCTTGAGAGCACATCTGAAGCCTTCGAAAGATATTCAAAATTATTAAGAAAGGCATCATATTTTTCTGCAAGCTCTTTTTCAGACATTTCTTCAGGGAAAATGAGCTTGTTTTTTTCAAGGGAATCTTTTACAGATGGGAAATATTCTCCGAAATCATCAAAACTATCCGGTGCGCATGTACGTTTAAAAACCAAAAGCGAATTTAAAACAGCTTCTTTGCTTTGATTCTTAAATGCTTCTTTCAGGCTTGCCTCCAAAAGGGATTCATATTTTATATGCGCCATCTTAAGCGGTGCGCATTTAAAAATCTGGCTCATATAAGAATGTTTTTTGTTTTCGTCTTCGGCAGAGTTTAAAAAAGCAAGGATATCCTCATAAAACATATTGAATTCAACATGCTTTTCCCCAACATTTTCAGCTCGGTATCGCCTAAGCTCAAGCTCGTCCGCAACAGGGGAGGCATATAGGCTTAAAAGAGATATATATCTGCTTATATGCCCGTATATTTCAATAAGCTCCTTTTTCATTTGAGTGCATTCCCAGAAAGCTTTTTCTTTTTCGCCTGTCTCATTTTCAAGAATTTTTTCAAGGTCTAATGTAAAGCGCGATATTTTGCTCTCTATATCCGAAACTTTATTTGGGAATTCGGATAAGGGAATATCGTCTGGGGCTGCGCTTTTTCTTTCAGTACAATCTGAAAGGAGCAGAAAAAATGTGCTTTTTGCTTGGTTTTTTATATATTCGTAAGCAAGTTGGGTAAGCTCGTTTTCTATGTTTGCAATATTCTTTGGCATGGGTTCCTCCTTAATTAAATTGTAGAATGAGGCTTTAGTTTATGGTATAATACCTGTGTATATTATATATTGAATTTCCAAAAAATCAAAATTTTTTAGCTTTTGTTCTTTGGAGGGAAAAAACATGGGAAAGGGCCTTGTGATAGTTAATACGGGAGATGGGAAAGGTAAAACAACAGCCGCCATAGGCACGCTCATAAGGAGCATGGGCTATGGAAGGAAGGCCTTGCTTATAGAATTTATAAAAGCCGAAAACTTTATTCGAGGAGAAATCCTTTTTTTAAAAAACGCGGGTCTTGAAATATACCATATGGGTTTGGGTTATACATGGGTGCTTGATGAAAAGACGCAAAAAGAAGCTGCCGCTAAAGCCTGGGAGCTTTCAAAAAATAAGATATTAAGCGGAAACTATGACGTAATAGTTTTGGACGAGATAAACGACATTTTTTTTTCAAAAATAGATTTTTCAAATGAAGTTGCTCTTTCAGATGTTCTTGAAACTTTAAAAAACCGTCCTAAGGATCTGGATATTATATTAACGGGCAGAGGAGCGCCCAAAGAGCTTATTGATTATGCGGATATAGTTACAGATATGAAATGCGTTAAGCATTGCTATGATTCGGGGACTCCGGGCAAAAAAGGAATAGAATTTTAAAAAAATATTTGACGCGCGGGTTGGATTTACATATAATATAAATGACACTAATTGTTATTTAATAATATTTATTATATATTCAACTATAATACTTACTAAAGGAGGGCAATATTATGGAACTTAAAGGAAGCAAAACAGAAGCTAATTTGTGGGAAGCCTTTGCCGGGGAATCAATGGCAAGAAATACATACACATATTGGGGCTCCCAGGCAAAGAAAGAAGGCTTTGAGCAGATAAGCGGATTTTTTAATGAAACAGCCGACAATGAAAAAGAGCATGCAAAAATGATCTTTAAATTTTTAAGCGGAATAAATTCTACGAAGGATAACCTTAAAGCAGCTGCCGCAGGGGAGAATCACGAATGGTCCAGCATGTATAAGAGAATGGAAAAAGAAGCCATTGAAGAAGGCTTTGATAAGATAGCTGTTTTTTTCCGTGAGGTTGCGGAAGTTGAAGAGGAGCATGAAAAGCGTTACCTTGCTCTTTTAAAGAGGCTTGAAGAGGGTACTGTTTTTGTTGAAGAAGCTCCCAGAAGATGGAAATGCCGCAACTGCGGATATGTTCACGAAGGCAGCGAAGCCCCTGAGGCATGTCCATGCTGCTTGCATCCAAAAGCATATTTTGAAAGACTGGAAGAAAACTATTAAAATTTGTTTTAAAAAGCCGCATGCAAAATGAAATGACCCCAAAAAGTTAGACAAATTTTTATTAAGCTACAGAAAGGGCTTGAAGTCTGTGAACAATAGGCGGCAAGCCCTTTAGCTTTGTCTTGATATGATGATTGTTGTAGTAGTAACTACACGCTGCTTGAACTTTCCGGTATATTTCTTATTTGGTACACCCTTCGACATAGAAAACACCCCTTCAGTTTTTTAGTATATCATACTGTCTAACTAAAGGGGTGCAGTTCAAAACGCATGCGGTTAAACTTATTTTCGGGTATTTTTATATTTTATATTATATTTATACCTTCTTCTTTTTTTAATCTTTTTCCTGAAATTTATTTCGCTTGCAACTAAAAGACCGATGAAAAGAGCAAACAGGATAAGAAAAACCACCCCGATTATTTTAAGCACTTTTAATAAAGAAGAGCCTGACGTTTCCTTCTCTTTAGTTTCGGTTATACTGGTAACAGGCAAAACTGAATTTTTTGCTCTTAAAACAGTTTCGCCCACAAGCGAATCCGCGACATATACTTTTACGGAACCAACAGTATCCCCTGCGTTTATAGGCACAGAAGAATTTTCTATGCTCTTTTCGGTTTTTATATCGCTTTCTAAAGTATCGGCCGGCACAGTGGCATATATATTTTCATCGGCTGAAATAAAAGCCTTTCCTGCGTTTATAGGCTCATCGTCCTTGATATCGGTTATTTCTATTTCATCCGAAAAATTTTGAGCGTTAAAAGCCTCGACAGTTTTAAAGTTTTCAAACCCATAGTTAAATAATGTTGCACTGTCGATGTACGCGTTTGCCCCAGCCTCCTTAAGCACGACGGCTATAAGGGTTGTTCCGTCTTTTTCGGCAAATGTTACAAGGGTGTTTTGCGCTTCGTTTGTGAACCCTGTTTTGCCGCCCAAAGCGTATTCGTAATAGTATAAGGATTGCTTTTTAAGCATTTGGTGCTGTGCATAAAGATATCTTGTTTCTGTCTGAAGGTTTGTTGGAGGAATCTCCCAATACAGAGTTTTTGCAACCTCTCTGAATTTATCATATTTTATGAGCTCTTTTGTTATAAGAGCCATATCGTTTGCGGTTGTATAATGGTTTTCGTCATGGAGTCCGTTTGAATTTACAAAATGTGTGTTTGTGCATCCCAGCTCGGCGGCTCTTTTAGTCATATGCTCGGCAAAAGCTTCTATGCTTCCGTCTATGTGCTCAGCCAAGCCTAAGGCAACCTCATTTGCCGAAGCCAGCATTATGGCGTAAAACGCATCATTCATGCTAAGTTCTTCTCCGACATCTATGGCTATGTGGCTGCTATTTCTTTCTATACCGAAAACAGCCTCTTCCGAAAATATTATGGTTTCGTCAAACTTACCGTATTCCATAGCTAAAAGCATTGTCATAAGTTTTGTTATGCTTGCCGGGTATTCTTTTTTGTCTTTGTTTTTTTCATATAAAATTTCGCCTGTCGTGGCGTCTATTAATATTGCGGCATCGGCTGTTATTTGAAGCAGGTTTCCTTTTTGTTTTGCTTCACTTAAGGGTTCGCCGAAAACATTTACACTTCCTAGGGAAATTGATAAACATAAAAATATAGCTAAAAATTTTAGTTTCATAAGTAACAAAACACCTTTATTAAAAATTTGTTTTCTGATAAAATATTCAACATAGAGATTATATCTTAAAATGCCCAAATAAAAAACATTTTTTTATTTGAAAGGATTAAATTTAATGTTAAAAAAATCCGGAGCTAAACTGAATAAAAAATACATAATCATTTTTCAGCTTATAATCGTAATTCTTTGCGGTATATGGTATACAAACTACAGTAAAGACGGTTCTATTTTTGCGGAAAATGAAAACAAACCTATTATGCCTGAAAAATACGAAGAATATGTTGAGCTTGGGCTTTATGGGGGCGGCGATGTTTTGCCCGGCGACGTTATTTCTTCTGCCACTCAGCCGTATACGGATGAAGCAGGAAATTATATAAGGTTTAACGTCTTTGTTTCCGGCGCGGTAAACAGACCTGGATATTACAAGCTAAAAACGAATAATACTGTTAAAGACGCTATTTTTGCGGCAGAAGGCTTTTCATATGACGCGGCTGTCGACAATATAGATATCGATGAAATTTTAGGCGATGCCAAAGAAATATATATCCCGGAGATAAACGATCCTTCTCCTTGCGGAATTATTGAGCGTTATGATGTTGACAACATTGCATTTGCATTTGATTAATACTATAATAAATTTATGGGGTTAAAATACTATATATTATTTGCTTCGGAGGGAGATAAATGTCATATAAAATATTGGTTGTTGATGATGAAAAGCTAATTGTTAAAGGTATAAAATTCAGCCTTGAGCAGGATGATACAAATGTTGATGTTGCTTATGATGGTGAGGAAGCCTTAAATCTTATAAAAACAAATTTATATGATCTTATAGTTCTTGACGTTATGCTCCCCAAAATGGATGGCCTTGAGGTTTGCCAGCAAACCAGAGGTTTTTCCCAGGTGCCTATAGTTATGCTTACGGCAAAAGGTGAAGATATGGACAAAATTATGGGTCTTGAATATGGCGCCGATGATTATATAACAAAACCATTCAATATTCTTGAGCTTAAAGCAAGGATAAAGGCTATTTTAAGAAGAAGCGCAAAAAAATCCGAAAAAAATAAAGAAAAGAAATCAAAGCTTTCCATACGCGGGCTTTCGATAGACCGTGACAGCAGGAGGGCATTTATAGAGGGAACAGAAGCTAATCTTACGGCCAAGGAGTTTGACCTCCTTGAGCTTTTTATGGAAAACCCAGGCAAAGTATATGGCAGGGAAGCTCTTCTTGATACGGTTTGGGGTTATGATTATCCGGGCGACGTTAGAACGGTTGACGTACATGTGAGGCGTTTAAGAGAAAAAATAGAGGCAAACCCCAGTGAGCCTAAGTATATATTTACTAAGTGGGGAGTTGGTTACTATTTCAACTAAGAAAAGGGCTAAAGTAAAATATTTTAGCCTAAGATGGACCTTGCTGATAACATATCTTCTGCTTTCCATGCTCCCGCTTTTGTTTTTTGCAAACACGGCATTAAGCACTGTAAGCAAATATTTTGTGGAAGAAAGGAAAAAGGAATATTTGAGCCGGGCGAATGTTATTTCTGGCAATATAAGCAGCTCAAATTATCTTTTTGACGAAACAAAAAAGTTTATTTTCGACAATTCCATAATTGAAACAAGCCATTCAGAAGGCTATAGGATAATAGTTGTTGATTCCTCGGGAACTGTTGTAAATGATTCAAACAAATCAAATGCAAACGATCAAAATCTTATAGGCAAAACCTTTTTGATACCTGAAGTTATAGAGGCCCTTGATAAAAAAGACGTTGCAAGGCAGCAGGAAAACGGGAACATCTATGCCGCCGCTTCAATAACCGACGATAGCGGAAACTGCATAGGAGCTGTGTTTATTTCAGCGGTTGCAACTGATATAAACTCCACAATGAACGATTTAGGCAAGCATATATATCTTTTGGTTTTAGGTGTTGCGGTTATAATAACCATAGTTGTATTTTTTGTATCACAGGTTTTCATGGATCCGATAAAAGACCTTATGAGAGTTATAAAAGATATGTCCGAGGGTCATTTAGATCAAAGAGTGCCCGTAAACAAATATTTACACAACGAATTTTCTGACCTTGCAACTGCCTGCAACAATATGGCGGATAAGCTTGAAAAGGTTGATATGTCAAGACAGCAGTTTGTTTCAAATGTTTCACATGAGCTTAAAACGCCTTTAAGTTCCATAAAGGTGCTTACGGAATCCGTCCTTTTGGAGCCTAACCTTCCTAAGGAAACATATGTTGAATTTCTTCAGGATATAAATTCTGAGATAGACAGGATGACGGAGGTTATAAACGATCTTTTAACTCTTGTCCGTCTTGACCAGAAAGAGGTTCCGGTGAACTTTGTGCCTTCAAGTTTAAACGGCATAATAGAGGGAATAATTAAAAGATTATATCCTTTGGCAAAGAAAAAGAACATAGAGCTTATTTATGAGAACATAAAAAGCGTTGTTGCCGAGGTTGATGCCATGAAGCTTTCCCTTGCAATAAGCAATCTTATTGAAAACGGAATAAAATATACCCCGGAGGGCGGAAGCGTTAGAGTTT
Organism: Lachnospiraceae bacterium; assembly: GCA_034925905.1. Classification (GTDB taxonomy): domain Bacteria; phylum Bacillota; class Clostridia; order Lachnospirales; family Anaerotignaceae; genus JAYFRL01. The sequence continues at coordinate 127,842 of JAYFRL010000005.1, forward strand.
CTATAGATGCGGATCATCAAAACGCTTTTTTAATCGTAAGCGATACGGGCATAGGAATGAAGGAAGAGGAGCTTGGCAGGATTTTCGACCGCTTTTATAGGGTTGATAGAGTTAGGGATAGAGAATCGGGCGGAACGGGCCTTGGTCTTTCCATAACTCATTCAACGGTTCTTATGCACAAAGGGAGTATAAAGGTTACAAGCAAAGAAAACGAGGGAACAACTTTTTTAGTTCGTATTCCTTTAAAACAAAATAATTAAGGTTTAAAGGGATATTGGAGGTGCAAACTTTTGAGTAAAAGCAAAAAAAAGAAAAAAGGAAAGGGAAAAGAAATATTAAAATATCTTTCAATGGTTGTTGTTCTTGCGCTTATTGTCCTTGCGGCGATATTATTTATTAGCCAAAAGGAGAAGGTTAGCGAAGAAAAAAACACAATTAAAATAAATCTTTATTTCCCGATGGCAGCTTCATCGGAACTTAAAGCTGAAAGCAGGGAAATTTCAGGCAATGACGAAGCCGATATATTAAGCAATGTTTTAAAAGAGCTTGCCGGAGGCCCAAAAACAGAAGGTCTAAGCCGGGCGCTTCCTGAAAATGTTAAAATAAACTCAGCTAAAATAAACGGAACCGCAGTAACCGTAGATTTTTCTGAGGAATATAGCAGTTTAAAATCCGGAGAAGAGCTCTTATGCCGCGGAAGCATAGTTTGGACACTTACAGAGCTTGATTTTATAGACAGTGTTGCGATAACTGTTAACGGAGAGCCGCTACTTAAAAGCACAGGCGAAGAAATAGGCAGCATGAGCCGTGATGATGTCGTTTTAGACAAAGAAATATCTCCGGAGCCTTCAAGCACGGTAACGGTTAAGCTTTATTTTGCCGATTCAACAGCTAGCCATCTTGAGGTTGAAGAAAGGAATATAGAGGCAAATCCGAACGACATTGAGAAAAAAATATTGGAACAGCTTATAACCGGCCCTGAAAGCAACGATTTAAGCCCGACAGTTCCGCCGGAAACAAAAATAAGGGATGTTAAAGTTGTGGACGGAATATGCTATGTTGATTTGAGCATGGAATTTGTAACCAAGCATAGCGGAGGGTCAACAGGCGAAGCGTTAACTATATATTCAATAGTCGATTCGTTAACTGAGCTAAGCAACGTAAACAAAGTCCAGTTTCTTATAGAAGGAGAAAAGCTTGACGAATACAAAGGACATCTTGATTTCGGGAAGCCTTTTGAATATACGGAATATTGATGAGAGTCTAAAATGAAAAGACCGCTTTGTTTTTTAAGTATATCTTTAATATTAGGCGTGTTGGCAAGAGAATATATTTCATCCATATATTTTCTTGCCTTTTTTCTTATTGCTGTTTTTACTTTTTCTTATGTTTTAATGCTTAAAACAGGCTGCAAAGAGGCGCTTATGCTTCCCGCGGCTTTTGCCCTGGGTCTTATAATAATGGGGAATTCCATAAACACTGTGCATCAAGATATCCGGTATTTTGGGGAAGTCCATGCGGAAGCTGTTGTTGAAAGGGTATCAAAATCATATAGCGGCGAAAAGATTATTGTTAACGTAAAAAATGTGGCAATAGCCGGAGATGTTTTTAATACGGATTTTAAAACCGTGGTTTATACCCAAAATACATATAACGGGGAAAGCGGAGACATAGTGGAGTTTAAAGGCGTATTTACTTTGCCTGATGAAAAAACGGAAAGCGGCTTCAACGAAAAGCAATATTTAGGCATAAGAAATATAGACTATAAGGTATACACGGATAGCTTAATCCCCACGGGTAAAAGGGAAGACGGAATAAAATATTTTCTGCTGGGGCTTAGAGACAGCGTTATGGACGTTTATGACAATATAATGCCTCAGGAAGAAGCGGGAATATTGAAGGCTATTATAGCAGGGGACAAGTCCTATATGTCTAAAGATATGCTTTCCCTTTTTAGAAATGCCGGGCTAAGCCATATTTTGGCCGTTTCGGGTCTGCATGTTTCCATATTCACAGTAAGTCTTTTTTGGGTTTTAAACGAAATTTTAAATATAGGCAAAAGGAAGGCTGCTTTTATAGTATCTCTTTTTGTTATATGCTATACTATAATCGTGGGCGGAAGCCCTTCGTGCATGAGAGCGGCTGTAAGCTCAATCATAGCGCTTTTTGGAATAATAATATTCAAAGAAAGCGATGCCTTAAACTCTCTTTCTATAGGAATAATAATACTTATTATTTTAAATCCTCTTGTTGTGCATGACATAGGCTTTCAGATGTCGTTTATAGCCACGTTTTTCATTATTATAACTTTTTGGGCCTCCGGCAGCAACGCTCTTTCCATGGCTTTTGCCGCCATAAGCCTTTTTCCGCTTACGGCTTATTATTATAATGAGGTTTTCCTTGCCGGAATAATATCAAGCTTTTTAGTGGTTTTATTTTGCGGGTATGTTGTTGGTTTTGGCATGCTTGCCGGAATAGCTGGGCTTTTTTCGACGGAAGCGGCGAGGTTTTTGGGAGGAATAGTTTTTGCTGTCCTTAAATATTTTGAAATGGTTTCGTATTTTGCAGACAAATTGGAATTTTTAAAATTCAGACCTTCTGTGCCGAAGCTTATACATATTGCGGCTTATTATGCCATAATACTTGGATTTCTTTATACTGTAAGCATAATAAGGCTTAGGCTTAAAAAGGAGAAATGACCTGTGGATGAGCTTAAAAAGCAAATAAAAGAATGTGATTTAAAAAAGTGCTACCTTTTTTTTGGTGAGGACGATTTCAGTAAATCACGCTATGAAAAAGGGCTGAAGGAAGCTGTTTTGGGCAACGCCGAAGATGAAATGAACATAGATATTTTTGAAGGCAAAAAGGCAAGCGCTTTAAGTGTGTATAACGCAGTTATGACTTGTCCGTTTTTGTGTGAAAAAAGGCTTGTTATAGTTAAAAACAGTGGCTTTTTTTCAGACGAAAACAAAAGCGAAGGAGAGGAAGCAGCCGGTTTTATACCTGATATACCGGAAAGCACATGTCTTTTGTTTATCGAGGAAAAAGTAGACAGAAGGCTTAAGCTTTATAAGACCGTTTCAGAGCATGGGTTTATTTCCGAATTTAAGCCTTTAAGCGAAAGGGAAATAGTTTCTTTGGCCAAAGAAAGGCTTAATAAAAACGGTTTTAAAGTGGACACAAAAACGCTTGCTTTGCTTGCGGCAAATCAAAACGGGGATTTAAGAGGAGTATGGACAGAGCTTGATAAGCTTATCCAATATAAAAAAGATGAAAGCCTTATAACGGAAGAAGATATAGAAGCCATATGTTCAAAAACATTGGAATCTAAGATTTTTGACCTTATAGACGCTATAGGCAATAAAAAAACCGAAAAGGCTTTAATTATGTATAACGATATGCTTAAGCTAAAAGAAAACCCTATAATGATGCTTTCAATGATGTCCCGCCAGTTTAGGCTTATGATAGTTGGCACAGGCTTTTTGGAAGAAGGCAAAAGCATTGAAGAGGCAGCTTCGGCTATGGGTCAAAAAGCCTTTCCCCTTGAAAAAGCAGCCAGGCAGTGTCGGTTTTTCACTTTAAAGAAGGCCCTTTGGGCATTAAATGAATGCCTTGAAACGGACATAAGCATAAAAAGCGGATTTTTAAGCCCTGAAAGAGCTGTGGAGCTTTTGATAATAAGCTGCTGTGCATAATCTGAAGGAGGGAGAAGCTTTGGATAAATATATTCTTGCCCTCGATTCGGGGACAACCAGCAACCGTTCTATTATATTCGATAAAAAAGGGAAAATAGTCAGCATGGCTCAAAAGGAATTTAGACAGATTTTTCCTTTTCCCGGCTGGGTTGAGCATAACCCTGAAGAGATATGGGAAACTCAGGTTCTTGTGGCTAAAGAAGCAATTGAAAAAGCGGGCCTTTCGTCTGAGAACATTGCGGCGATAGGCATTACAAACCAAAGGGAAACAACCATAGTTTGGGATAAAAATACGGGGAAGCCTATTTATAATGCTATAGTCTGGCAATGCCGCAGAACTGCGAAATGTTGTGATTTGCTCAAGGAAAAAGGCCTTTCGGAGTCTTTTAGAAACAAAACGGGCCTTGTTATAGACGCATATTTTTCAGCTACGAAACTTAGCTGGATATTAAAAAATGTGGACGGGGCAAGGGAGCGCGCCGAAAAAGGCGAGCTTCTCTTTGGTACGGTTGAAACATGGCTAATATGGAAGCTTACAGGTGGCAAGGCACATATAACGGATTATTCAAACGCATCCAGAACTATGATGTTTAATATAAATACTTTGGAATGGGATAAAGATATACTTTCCGAGCTTGAGATACCTCTTTGCATGCTGCCGGAGGTTAGGTCGTCAAGCTTTGTATATGCTAAAACTGATCCTTTGGTTTTTGGCAGCGCAATACCTATTTCGGGAGCGGCCGGAGATCAGCAATCCGCGCTTTTCGGTCAGGGCTGCTTTAATTTGGGGGATATAAAAAACACATACGGAACAGGCTGCTTTATGCTTATGAATACGGGAGAAAAGCCCGTGTTTTCTGAAAACGGCCTTGTGACGACCATAGCATGGGGCATGAACGGGAAAATAAGCTATGCCTTGGAAGGCTCTGTCTTTGTTGCCGGAGCCGTTATACAGTGGCTGAGAGATGAGCTTAATATAATAAACTCTTCAAAGGAATCCGAGGACATGGCAAAAAAAGTGCCGGATACGAACGGCTGCTATATAGTTCCTGCATTCACAGGCATAGGAGCGCCTTATTGGGACCAGTATGCCAGAGGCATTATAACAGGGCTTACAAGAGGTGTAAACAAATACCATATAGTCCGAGCCGCGCTTGAGTCTATAGCTTATCAAACAAACGACGTTATATCGGCAATGAAAGCAGACCTGGGAACAGGTTTTAAAATACTAAAAGTTGACGGCGGAGCTTCGGAAAACGATTTTTTAATGCAGTTTCAGGCGGATATAATAAACGCCAATGTGGCACGTCCCGAATGTGTTGAAACAACGGCGGCCGGAGCAGCTTATCTTGCGGGGCTTGCGGTTGGTTATTGGGAAAGCAGGGAGGAAATAGAAAAAAATTTAACCTCCGGGAAGGTTTTTGTTCCAGGCATAGATGAAAAACACCGCAAAAAGCTTGTTAAGGGCTGGAACAAAGCTGTTAAGCGTTCTTTCGGTTGGGCAAACGAAGAATAGACGCAATAAAGACCTGTCTTAAAGTTAAAGACAGGTCTTTTAGTATATTTTTAGTTAATTATATAACAATTACAGGCTCCGTATAATCTCTTCCCAAGGTCTTTTTTGAAGGATATTTCGTTGAAAGGGAATATATATTGGTAGCCCGTTCTTCAAGGCTTAAAAGATATTTGGAATTTTCATCAAGCGTTTCTTTTGCCTGTTTAAAGCTTGTTATAACGGGAATTAAGCTTTTTTTTGACATTTCTTTAATGAGTGTTTCGCTTTTTTTCCTAAAGCCTAAAACGCGGATATAAGGGGAGAACCCTGCAAGGTTGAAGCGCAGGAGGTCTTCTTTTTTTATGCCTAAAACAATATGGATGAGTGCACGCATTATTTTAGTGCGTGCATATCTTTTGGATTTCACCTCATCCGCAAGGAAATTAAAGGAAAGAAAATCTTGTGACTTTTCAAGTATACGATTTTCAAGCCCCTCTGTTACATCAAGAATCCGGCAAAGCTCGGAAGGAGAAAGACTTCTTAAGCAATACTGCAAATACTCGCCAAAATCATTCGGATAAACAGGTCCAAGCCCCATTGAAACGGCTTCATCCATAAGCAAAAAAGATTCTTCCGGCACGAAGTTTTTTATATCAGACAGATTATCAAGCTTTTTTCTTATGGCCGAAGCTGAGGCTATCCCTTTGGAAAGCTCAAGGGAGTTATATTCCGAGCCTTCTCTTTTTATAGCATAGGGTTTAAGCGGAAGGCTAAGCTTTGAAATTGCTTTTATATATTCGAGGGCAAGAATATCATTTGGAGCGCTTAAAAGAGAACTTTCGCCAAGAATGGTATTTATGGCTTTTTCCCTTGCCTTTTGAAAGGATATCCCACTATCAAGACCGGATTTTATAAGCATTTTCATTTCAGGACTTTCGTTTGAAAGAAGCGTTGCAGTTTCTTTAAGGCTATCCATATCCGAACTTTCGGAACCAAAACATATGGAAGAAGCTATTCCTGTATCCGAAATAAGCTTAACGGCGGCGGAAGCGAAAAATTCCGCGCTGGCGGAAGAATAAAGCACGGGAAGCTCTATTACCATATCGGCGCCCGATAAAAGGGCGGCTTTTGCCCTAAGCCACTTATCAAAGCAAGCAGGCTCGCCGCGCTGAACAAAATTTCCGCTCATAACGCATACTACATGAGACACTCCCAAAGAAGCCTTTGCTTTTTCGATATGAAACTTATGCCCGTTATGAAAAGGGTTATACTCGGAAACTATTCCGCATACTTTCATTTTTTTTGCCTCCGTTTAATATATGTGCTTAGTATACCACATAATAAACCTATATAAAACGCTGTTTTTAGAGAACAAAAGCCTAATATCCCAAATATTTTATATAAACAATTAAAAAGACTGTTTTTTGTTAAAATTTTTTCAAATACAGTCTTTTATTTTTGGTATAATGTATGTTAAAATACAAATGGTATCCAAAATTGTAAAACAAGAAACCTTGTGCGCAACAGGACATATTTTTTTAATGAAAAACACTAAGGTAATTGTATACAAGGCATATATCGTTTATAATTATGGATGGATTTAATTATAAGGTGATTTTTTGCGTCGCTTTTTAAAGTGCACGCTTAAATTTATTGCCGTAAAAAAATAGATTTTTTAGGAGGTTTTTAGATTGGATTTTATAGGTGGACTTAAAGCAAAAGCTAAAATCAGCAAAAAAACAATAGTTTTACCGGAAAGTTATGAAAGAAGAAATCTTGATGCAGCTGCAACAGCCATAAAGGAAGGAATTGCAGACATCATATTAATTGGGAAAAAAGATGAAATAATTAAAGCCGCCGGTTCAAATTGTGATGTTTCAAAAGCAATATTTATTGATCCGGACAATTTTGAAAAAATGGAAGAGGCTATTGATACCTTGGTTGAACTCCGCAAGAGCAAAGGCTTAACCAGGGAAGATGCAAAAAAATTGCTTGCAGATCCTTTATATTTTGGAGTAATGCTTGTTAAAATAGGTTTTGCAGACGGTATGGTTTCAGGTGCAATTCATTCAACAGCCGATACTCTTCGCCCTGCTCTTCAAATTTTGAAAACCGCTCCGGGAACAGAGCTTGTTTCAGCTTTCTTTATTATGGAAGTTCAGGACAAATCTTATGGTGAAAACGGAATTATCCTTTTTGCAGACTGTGCCCTTAATCAAAATCCAAATCCGGAAGAGCTTGCTGCAATAGCTGTAAGCTCGGCAAGATCATTTAAGTCGCTTGTCGGCGCAGAGCCAAAGGTTGCCCTTCTTTCACATTCAACGAGAGGCAGTTCAAAGCATCCTGATGTTGATAAAGTTGCAACCGCAACAAAGCTTGCAAAGGAAAAGGCTCCGGATTTAATGATAGATGGAGAGCTGCAGCTTGACGCTGCCGTTGTTCCTTCGGTTGGTTCGCAGAAAGCTCCCGATTCAAAAGTTGCAGGGAAAGCAAATGTTGTTGTTTTTCCTGACCTTGATGCAGGAAACATTGGATATAAGCTTGTTCAAAGGCTTGGAAACGCAATGGCCTATGGTCCTGTTCTCCAGGGTATTGCAATGCCTATAAATGACCTCTCAAGAGGCTGCTCGGCAGAGGATATAGTTGGAGTTATAACTATCACGGCTATTCAGGCTCAGATGTAATAATAATAAATTTTAAGGAGATATAAATACAATGAAAATACTTGTGTTAAACTGCGGAAGCTCATCTTTAAAATATCAGCTTATAGATGGTGATACTGAAAAGGTTTTGGCAAAGGGTCTTTGCGAAAGAATAGGAATTGAAGGCTCTCAGCTCAAACATGAGCCTGCAGGCAAAGAAAAGGTTGTTTTTACCGAATATATGAAAGACCATACGGATGCCGTTAAAATGGTTATAGACGCTCTTTTGGACGCAAACCATGGAGTTGTTAAATCTGTTGGGGAAATAGGCGCTATAGGACACAGAGTTGTTCATGCGGGCGAAGAATTTTCAGGCTCCGTTGTAATTACCGAAAAAGTTAAACAAGCTTTAAGAAAATGCTGTGAGCTTGCTCCTTTGCACAATCCTGCAAACCTTATAGGTATTGAGGCTTGTGAAAAAATTATGCCGGGCGTTCCTCAGGTTGGAGTTTTTGATACGGCTTTTCATCAGACAATGCCGGAAAAAGCGTATCTTTATGCTCTCCCTTACGAATACTATGAAAAATATAAAATCCGTAAATACGGTTTCCACGGCACAAGCCACAAGTTTGTTTCCCAGGAAGCGCTTAAGCTTATGGGCAAGAAATCCGCAGACGGCACAAAGATTATTACATGCCATCTTGGAAACGGCGGAAGCATCTGCGCTGTTTTAAATGGCAAATCAGTTGATACATCAATGGGCTTTACTCCTCTTGAAGGCCTTGTAATGGGCACAAGATCTGGAGATATTGACCCAGCCATTGTAACATATATAATGGGCAAAGAAAATCTTTCAACAGCAGAGATGGACAATGTTTTAAACAAAAAATCAGGCGTTTTGGGAATTTCCGGCGTTTCAAGCGACTTTAGGGATATTGAAGAAGCTGAAAAAGCAGGCAATGCCAGGGCAAAAGCCGCTTTAGATATATTTGCATACCGTGTTGCAAAATACATTGGAAGCTATGTTGCAGCAATGAATGGCGTTGACGCTATAGTGTTCACAGCTGGTCTTGGTGAAAACAGCCGCTCAATGAGAGAAAAAATCTGCGCATACTTAGGCTTCCTCGGAGTTAAGCTTGATGCAGAGAAAAACGGCATGAGAGGGAAAGCTATGCCTATTTCTTCTTCTGATTCAAAAGTTCAGGTTCTTGTTATACCTACAAACGAAGAGCTTATGATTGCAAGAGATACCAAAGAGCTTCTTGACAAATAAGACTCATCTATGTATAATGTCTTAAGTGTGACTGCAGGGGTGATTTAAAGTGAATTTGGATATATCTAAAATTTCGTCTGAAAAGGGAGCCTCAATGGACTTTTCCTTTAATGGTGGGATTTCAAAACCGGATGCTTGTAATCCGGGTATCACTTTTCTGGAGCCTGTAAGTGTTAAAGGAACAATAACAAATTTTAAGGGTCAGTTTTTGGCAGAAGGCTTTGTTACCACGAAAGTAAGCCTTTTATGCAGTCGCTGTCTAAACCCTGTTGATATTGATATAAACTTTAAGCTTCGCGAAACCTTTGCAAGTTCAGATAATGGCAACAACGAAATAGAAATATTTAAGGGCAATACAATAGAGCTTGATGATGTTTTATATAGGAATATAATTTCTAAGCTGCCAATGAAGCCCTTATGCAGCGATGATTGCAAAGGTCTTTGCCCTAAATGCGGTATGAATTTAAATGATGGCAATTGCAGTTGCAATTCAGAATCTGAAGTTGACCCAAGGTTTAATAAATTGCGTGCGATTTTTAAAGTTGATGAGGAGGTGTAGAAATGGCTGTACCAAAGGGAAGAGTGTCAAAATCAAAAAGGGATAAAAGAAAGGCTCAGAGCTGGAAAATTGCTACCCCTGAATTAGTGAAATGCAGCAAATGCGGAGAGCTTATGATGGCTCATAGGGTTTGCAAGGCATGTGGTTCATACAACAAAAAAGTTGTTGTTTCCATGGATAACGATAAATAATTAAAACCGGCGCATAAGCCGCAAAGAGCGTGCAGACATTGTTTGCACGCTTTTAAATTATAATTTATCACAAAATTGGGTGGGCAAAATTGTAATTAATCACGAAATTTTTTTAAAAAAAGAAATATATTTTAATAATATATTTGGATAGATTGTGCTTGCCATTTTGTCTATAATATTATATATTTGTATCGTATAATTTTTAGAAGAAGGAGGTGTAACCATGGATGATAAAAAGATAGTCGTTGCCGTTGATGCTATGGGAGGCGATAATGCCCCTTTTGAGATTGTTAAAGGCGCTGTTGCAGCCATAAACGAAATGAATGATATAAAGGTTATTTTGGTTGGCAAGAGCGAAACATTTTTGAATCAGCTTTCCGAAATGTCATATAATAAAGAGGCGCTTGAAATAGTTGAGGCTTCGGAGGTCATAGGTACGGACGAAACTCCTGCAAACGCGGTGAGGCGTAAAAAGGATTCGTCTATTGTTAAAGGTTTAAACCTTGTTAAAAACGGTGAGGCTGACGCTTTTGTTTCCGCAGGGAGTACCGGAGCTATTCTTTTGGGCGCAACGGTTATAATAGGAAGGCTTGACGGAGTTCTCCGTCCGGCTTTGGGAACTGCCATTCCCGGTGAGCACGGTATAACGCTTCTTATGGACAGCGGAGCAAATGTTGATTGCAAGCCCATATATCTTGAACAGTTTGCAAAGCTTGCTTCCGTTTATGTTGAAAATGTTATGGGTATTAAAAATCCTAAAGTTGGGCTTGTTAACATAGGCACGGAAGAAGAAAAGGGAAATATGCTCACAAAAGAAGCTTATACGCTTCTTAAAGAAAGCAATGTTAATTTTATAGGCAATATTGAGCCAAGAGAAATTACAAGCGGAGACGTGGATGTTGCAATTTGCGACGGCTTTCTTGGGAACTCCATGCTAAAGCTTATAGAAGGTGTTAGTAAAACTCTTTTAAGCATAATAAAAACGGAAATAACCTCCGGCGCATATAAAATTGCGGCGGCTATGCTTAAGAAACCATTTAAGAAAGTTAAAATGAGATTTGATTCCGAAGAGGTCGGCGGAGCTCCGTTTTTGGGACTTAAGGCTCTTGTTGTGAAAGCTCACGGCAATTCTAAGGAAAAAGCCATAAAAAATGCTATAAAACAATGCAAGGTTTTTGTTAAAAATGATATTGTTTCAAAAACCAAGGAAAAGTTGTAATTTTTTCTTAATAACACTATATATAATTTATCATGCCAAGTATTAAAATTAACAAAAAACCGCGGCTAGGAGGATAATTTTTATGGATAAGTCAGAAGTTATTGCTATTATTGCAGAGCAGCTTGGAATCTCGGAAGACGCCATAGGTGAAGACAGCCTTTTTATGGACCTTGGAGCCGATTCCCTTGATTTATTCCAGATTATTTCGGCTTTTGAAGAAGAATACGATATCGAGTTTGATAGCGATGATGCCGAAAAAATCAAATCTGTCGGCGATGCTATAGAATACATTAAAAACATATTGGAGCAAAACAAATGATAAAAAACGGTATAGGCAACTTTGAAAGTATTATTGGCTACAGCTTTAATAATAAAGAACTTTTGAAGCTTGCTCTTACACACAGCTCATATTCAAACGAGAATAAAAAAATAAACAGCGAGGATAACGAACGCCTTGAATTTTTAGGCGATGCAGCTCTTGACCTTGTTATAAGCGCATATATTTACAGAAACTTTCCTGATATGTTCGAAGGCGAGCTTACAAAGCTTCGGGCGGGCGTTGTCTGCGAAAGCGGGATAGCCAAAATGGCAAGGGAAATAAGGCTGGGAGATTTTATACGTTTAGGTCATGGAGAAGAAACAACGGGAGGAAGGCAAAGGGAATCCATACTTGCGGATGCTTTTGAAGCCGTTATAGGCGCTGTTTATCTGGACGGAGGGTTGGAAGAGACCAAAAGATTTATATTGGGTCTTATGATACCCGAAATAAACAGCGTTAAAGACAGCTTTAAGTCTTTAGACGCAAAAACCCATTTACAGGAGTTTATTCAAAGGCAGAGTAAAATGCCTATAAATTACATTATAACAGGGGAGACAGGCCCCGACCACGATAAGATTTTCACGGCCAGTGTGGAGCACGAAGGAAAGCTGTTAGGAGCAGGACAGGGGAAAAGCAAAAAAGAAGCCGAGCAGGATGCTGCTTATAATGCGCTTAAAAAGCTTGAAGCCAATATTTGAAATCAGCCGCAATCATTTGAAGTTTCAAATGATTGCGGCTGATTTTTTATACTAATTGGTTTTTAAATATAAAAGCTGTTTTAACACAATCTATAGCGACAACCATTGTATATTCATCGGTTTTATAAATCATGGGGTCACCGTTTTTTTTCACTACCACTGCATTTATTGTAGGTTCGTCGTCTTTTTGATAGGATAATATAAAGAAATCATCATTATCCTTACAAGACCAGTTATAGTCCAAAAGAGGTTTTATATAAAAGTCTCCTTCGCATCCGAAAAAATCCATAACGCTTTTTTTGGCTGCGATGAATTTCTGAACATATTTTTTTGACTTAGCCATTTTAAAACCCTCCGAAAAACATTATGTTGTCGCAGGTATCCAAAAATAAGAAACCTGCCCTATATAATGGTAAATAAAACATGGTGATTTGTCAACATAAATCGGCATAAATCAATATACGTCAGGGTTTAAAACCTTATTAAGATATATTCCTGTATAGGAGTTTTTGTTTTTTGCGATTTCTTCAGGAGTTCCGGTAGCGATAATGGTTCCTCCGCCAAAACCGCCTTCAGGCCCCATGTCTATTATATAATCGGCTGTTTTTATAACATCAAGATTATGTTCTATAACGACAACTGTGTTTCCGCCTTCCGTAAGCCTTTGAAGCATATCTATAAGCTTGTGCACGTCTGCCGAATGAAGGCCTGTTGTAGGTTCGTCAAGTATATACATCGTTCGTCCCGTGCTTTTTTTGCTAAGCTCTGTTGCAAGCTTAACCCTTTGGGCTTCACCTCCTGAGAGAGTTGTTGAAGATTGGCCAAGGCGCACGTAAGAAAGCCCGACGTCGTAAAGCGTCTGTATTTTTGATTTTATACGCGGTATGTTTTCAAAAAATTTAAGCGCTTCATAAACGGTCATATCAAGGACATCAGATATGGTTTTGTCTTTATATTTAACCTCGAGGGTTTCGCGGTTATAGCGTTTTCCGCCGCACACCTCGCAGGGGACGTATATATCCGGCAAGAAATGCATCTCGATTTTTATTATGCCGTCACCGGAGCAGGCTTCGCATCTGCCGCCCTTAACATTAAAGCTGAAACGTCCCTTTTTATAACCTCTTATTTTAGCTTCATTTGTATTTGCAAACAAATCCCTTATAAGGTCGAAAAGCCCTGTGTATGTCGCCGGGTTTGAACGCGGGGTGCGCCCTATTGGGGATTGGTCTATGTTTATAACTTTATCGAGATTATCCTTGCCTAAAAGCTCGGTATGTTTTCCGGGGCGCAGCTTTGCGCGGTTTAAATCCCTGGCAAGGCTTTTATAGAGTATTTCGTTTATAAGCGAGGATTTTCCTGAGCCTGAAACGCCTGTAACGCATGAAAAGATCCCAAGAGGAATTTTAACATCTATATTTTTTAAATTATTTTCAGCTGCTCCTTTTATTTCAATACAAAACTCTTTTTCAGCTTTTCTTCTTGTTTTTGGGATTTCTATTTTTTTCCGTCCTGAAAGATAATCTCCCGTAACCGATTCGGGGCAGGAGATAACATCATCCAAGGTTCCCGCGACAACGAGGTTTCCGCCTTCTTCTCCGGCTCCGGGGCCTATGTCAACTATATAGTCCGCAGATTCTATGGTTTCTTCGTCATGCTCGACAACTATAAGGGTGTTCCCAAGGTCCCTTAGATGCTTAAGTGTCGATATAAGCCTTGTGTTATCCCTTTGGTGCAGACCTATGCTGGGCTCGTCCAATATATATATAACGCCCACAAGACCTGAGCCTATTTGTGTTGCAAGGCGTATCCTCTGGGATTCTCCGCCTGAAAGCGTTCCGGCGGAGCGGGAAAGGGTAAGGTAATCCAGGCCAACGTCTACAAGGAATCCTATTCTTGCGTTTATTTCTTTAAGTATCTGCTGTGATATATATTTTTCCCTTTCTGAAAGCTTAAGCTCAGAGAAAAAATCCTTTATTTCAAGAACAGTTAAATCCGTAACCTCGGATATATTTTTCCCGTTTATGGTTATTGCCAAAACTTCAGGCTTAAGGCGCTTTCCTCCACAGATTGGGCAGATTATATCCGTCATATAATTTTCATATTCCCGGCGCATAAACTCTGAGGACTCATTATATCGGCGCATCATAGTGGGAATTATCCCGTCAAAATCCATATTATAAGATGAAGGACCTTTTTGTCCAACATATGACACCTTAACCTTTTCGCCTTTTGTACCGAAAAATATTATATCCTTCGCTTCTTTCGAAAGCGTAGAAAACGGTACGTCCAGAGAAAAGCCGTATTTTTTTGAAAGCGCTATAAAAAGGTTTCCGCTCATGCTTCCGGGAGACGAAGTGGAATTAAAGCCCATGGCTGCTATTGCGCCCTGGGATATGCTTAAGCTTGGATCGGGAACTATTAAGTCGGGGTCGGGTTTCATCATTTTACCTAGGCCTGTGCAGCTTGGGCATGCACCTGCCGGGTTGTTAAAGGAAAAAAGGCGCGGTTCTATTTCCGCAAGGCTTATTCCGCAATCGGGGCATGAAAAGCTTTGGCTGAATATTATGTCGTGTTCGCCGTTTACATTTATGGTTGCCAATCCTCCCGTAAGCTCGGAAGCGGCTTCAAGAGAACCTGCGAGCCTTTGTTGTATGCCTTCCCTTATTACAAGACGGTCTATTATTATTTCAACAGTATGCTTTTTGTTTTTATCAAGCTTTATTTCTTCCTCAAGCTCATATATTATTCCGTCTATCCTTGCCCTTATATAACCGTTGCGTTTTGCATCCTCCAAAAGCTTGGTGTGTTCGCCTTTTCTTCCGCGGATAACAGGCGCCATAATAAGCAGCTTGCTTTTTTCTGGCAACTCAAGAACCTGGTCAACTATCTGGTCAATAGACTGCTTTTTTATTTCCCTGCCACATTTCGGACAGTGGGGAATTCCTATTCGGGCAAAAAGCAGCCTTAAATAATCGTATATTTCAGTAACCGTTCCAACCGTTGAACGCGGATTGTTGTTCGTCGTTTTCTGGTCTATGGCTATGGAAGGGGAAAGACCTTCTATATAATCAACATCGGGCTTTTCCATTTGCCCCAAAAACTGCCTGGCGTATGATGAAAGCGACTCCATATATCTTCTTTGGCCTTCGGCATATATAGTGTCAAACGCCAAAGAAGACTTTCCTGAGCCTGAAACGCCTGTGAACACAACAAATTTTTCTCTTGGAATGTCAATATTCAAATTTTTTAAATTATGCTCTCTTGCTCCTTTTATTCTGATGTAATCCTTATGCATTGCTTTCTCCTTTAGTCTATATGCCGTTTAAGCTCAACAATAGTGTCGCGTAGCGATGCCGCATGTTCAAATTGAAGCATGTCTGCGGCAAGGCGCATTTCTTTGTCAAGAGCTTTTATTTTTTCTTTAAGCTCTTTTACGCTCATGGATTCGGGGTCTTTGTCAAGCCCGGAATACTTTCCTTTTTCAACCGATTTTGTTGCCTGAATTATATCATAAACCTTCTTGGTTATTGTTTTAGGCACAATGCCGTGTTTTTCGTTGTATTTCTGCTGTATGTCGCGCCGCCTGTTTGTTTCGGATATTGCTCTCTGCATGGAGCCTGTCATGTTGTCTGCATACATTATAACTCGGCCCTCTGAATTTCTTGCGGCGCGTCCTATTGTCTGGATAAGCGCGGTTTCGGATCTTAAAAAGCCTTCTTTGTCGGCATCAAGTATGGCAACAAGGGCAACTTCGGGGATATCAAGACCTTCCCTTAAAAGGTTTATACCCACTATAACGTCAAAAACATCCATTCTTAAGTCTCTTATTATTTCTATACGTTCAAGAGTGTCTATATCCGAATGGAGATATTTTACCCTTATACCGGCTTCTTTCAAATAATCTGTAAGGCGTTCGGCCATTTTTTTTGTAAGCGTTGTTACAAGAATCTTAAAACCAGCATTTGTGGTTTTGTTTATTTCTTTTATAAGGTCGTCTATCTGCCCTGCAACGGGTCTGACGGAAACCGGAGGATCTAAAAGACCGGTAGGTCTTATTATCTGCTCCACTACATCCATGGAATGTTCCGCTTCATATTGTGAAGGTGTTGCCGAAACAAAAAGCATTTGCGGGATTTTTTTTTCAAACTCGTCAAAGCGAAGCGGACGGTTATCAAGAGCCGAAGGCAACCTGAAGCCGTAGTCCACAAGGGTTGTTTTTCTGGATTTATCACCTTCATACATTCCTCTTGCCTGAGGTATTGTAACATGCGATTCGTCAACTATTATTAAAAAATCATCGGGGAAGAAGTCTAAAAGCGTATATGGTGTGCTTCCGGCTTCTCTTAAGGCAACATGCCTTGAATAGTTTTCTATCCCAGAACAAAAGCCTATTTCCCTTAGCATTTCAACATCATAGTTGGTTCTTTGCAGAAGCCTTTGGGCTTCCAAAAGCTTGTCCTCGCTTTTTAAAACGGCAACCCTTTCGGCAAGCTCGGTTTCTATGTTTTGTATGGCTATTTTCATTTTTTCCGGCGGAGATATATAATGCGAGGCCGGGAATATAACCACATGGTTGCGTTCGCCGGTTATTTCACCTGTAAGCACGTCTATTTCGGTTATTCTTTCTATTTCATCGCCGAAAAATTCAACGCGTAGGGCTTTTTTTTCGGAGGCTACAGGAAATATCTCAACAACATCACCACGCACCCTAAATGTTCCGCGCACAAAATTTATGTCGTTCCTGTCATATTGTATTTCAACCAAACGGCGCAAAATATCGTCCCTGTCACGCGTCATTCCAGGGCGTAGGGAAAGCATCATTTCTTTATAATCCTTCGGGTCGCCCAAGCCATATATGCAGGAAACACTGGCAACTATAAGAACATCCTTTCTTTCAAGCAATGAAGAGGTTGCGGAATGGCGGAGTTTATCTATTTCGTCGTTTATTGCGGAGTCTTTTTCTATATATGTGTCAGAGCTGGGCACGTAAGCCTCAGGCTGATAATAATCATAATACGAAACAAAATATTCAATAGCGTTTTCGGGGAAAAACTCTTTAAACTCGCTGTAAAGCTGGGCTGCAAGCGTTTTATTATGCGCCATAACCAAAGTTGGTTTTTGCAGCTTTTGAACGATATTTGCCATAGTGAATGTTTTTCCGGAGCCTGTAACACCAAGCAGAGTTTGGAATTTTTTGCCGTTTTCAAAACCGGAAACAAGCTTTTCTATTGCCTGAGGCTGGTCTCCGGTAGGCTTATATTCTGAAACAAGTTTAAAATCTGGCATAACACACCTCCAAAAAAAGAACTTATGTTCCCATTATAGCACTGTTTTAAATAATATGCCACAAAAAATTTATATTTTATATGTTAAGCTTTACCAAAAGAAAAGCGCCTTATAATTATGAGGCGCTTTGTAATGTTTGTTTAAGCAGAAAGCTTTTTGATGTCTTCTATGAGGGCATCAACAGCTTCTTTCTTTGTTGCCCAGCTTGTGCAAAACCTGACGGCGCTATGGGTTTCATCTGTTTTTTCCCAAAAAGAAAAAGTGTATTTTTCTTCAAGCTTTTTTATAAGACTGTCTGGAAGGATGGGGAACTGCTGGTTTGTAGGGGAATCAAAAAGCATGGGATAGCCATTTTCCTCGAAACCGCGCCTCATTTGCATAGCCAGCAAATCAGCTTTTTTAGAGATTTCAAAATAAGTGTCGTCTTCAAGCAAGGCTATAAACTGTATACCTAAAATCCTTCCCTTTGCAAGCATAGCGCCATGCTGCTTTATCAAATACCTGAAATCGTTTTTAAGCGCAGGATTTGTGATGACCAAGGCTTCGCCGAAAAGGGCGCCTATTTTTGTTCCGCCTATGTAAAAAATATCGCAGAGCCTTGCCATATCGGGAATAAAAAGGTCGTTGCCCTCGGCTGCTATTCCATAGCCCATTCTTGCCCCGTCTATATAAAGCGGAAGGGAGCGCTCTTTGCAAACCTTGCTTAAGGATTCAAGCTCACTTTTTTTATACAGGGTTCCCACTTCCGTAGGATTTGATATATAAACCATTCCCGGCTGAACCATATGCTCGCGTCCGGAGTCATCCATATGTGCTTCATAAGCCTCTTTAACCTGTGCGGCCGTTATTTTGCCGTTTTTGCTTGGGAGCGAAAGAATTTTATGACCACACATCTCTATGGCGCCTGTTTCGTGTACGTTTATATGCCCGCTCTCAGCACAAATAACGCCTTGATATGGGCGAAGGACAGAGGCTATAACAGTTGCGTTTGTCTGTGTCCCTCCAACAAAAAAATGCACATCAGCTTCGGGGCAGCCGCAAAGCTTTTTAATTATTTCTCTGGCTTTATCGCAGTATTCATCGGAGCCGTAACCGGGAGTTTGCTCGAAGTTGGTTTCAAAAAGCAGTTTGAGTATTTTCTCATGTGCGCCTTCAGCATAGTCGCATTCAAATCTTATCATTCTAATCTCCTCCAATATATCCAATATAACGAAAAGAAGCAGATATCTGTTAAAAACGGACATTTGCTTCATTATTTTTAAATTATTCGGATTATATCAGATAATGGTGTATTACTCAAGTTTTTTTTCCCGTTCTTTAATATATTTGTTAAAAGCTTCGAGATTTAAGTTTAAAACAAGCTCTTCGGGGAATTCAGCTTCATAGAGCAAATCCAGAGCAAGAGAAACCTCTCCGATAGCCGTATAAAAGTGCGCGTCGCTTGCAACGCATACTCTGACGCCATATTTTTTACAGAGCTTTGCAAACTTGAAACAATTTTCACGGCTGCCCGCGCGGGCGGAAAACGAGTTGTTGTTTATCTCTATAAGCTTATTAAGCTTTTTTGCCTCAAGGACTATGGCTTCAGGGTCGACTGGGAATTTTGCGTTGCCTGGATGGCCTAAAATATCGACATAAGGGTTGTTTAAAGCTACTAGATAAGCTTCTGTGTTTTCTGAGCTTGTCCCCGGGTCGATAACTACGTCATGCATGCTTGCAATTCCAAATTCAATATACTTAAGGTGGGATTTTTTTGTGACGTCCAATGTACCGTTAAAATCAATTATATTAAACTCTAAACCGCGTATAATGCCTATGCCTTCTACATTATCAGGAATAAGGGGCAGAGTTTTAGCTATAAAATAAGGTGTTGCCGCAGGCATTGCCGGACCGTGTTCTGTTAAGCAAAGCTTTTTTAGCCCTGCTTCCTTTGCTGCTATGCAGTTTTCCTTTAATGTTGACCATGCATGGCCTGAAACCACAGTATGCGTGTGGGTATCTATGAGTATTTTTGCGTCTTTAATGCTCATTTGTGCTGTCCTCCCAATATAAAGAGCCCATTTAAAAAACAAATAAGGTGTATATACATACACCCAAGGGGAAAAGGGTTTTTGATTAAAAAAGTAATACCTTCAAAAACGCGGGTTTTTAAAAATGATTTTTTTATTATTGTAATTATTTTATAAGGATATGTCAAATATGTGTTAAAACATTTATGGAAAAGTTGCAGGCTTTAAGTAATTTAAAGATGCAACCTGTCTGCAGAGCCTTTTATAATTTGAAAATTCCTGCAAAGACCTGCACAATATTTCAATAGGATCTTTGATTTTTTAGGAGAGAAAAGGTTAATTTATATTTTCGGAAGACACATATTTTGGCGCTCCTTCATAAACATTATGATTTTAAATTCCGTTGTTTCTATAAAATTTATTTTGTGAACAAAAGCAAGTATAAAATTTATGGGTGCAGATAAAATTTTGATCTGGATGAACTTATATAGATTTGCTGGTAATTTAAGGGATATATTTTTTCCCCTTTTCCAAGCCTTGTTTTTAAACATAAAAAACAATTGAGTCTTGAGGACTCATACTATATCTTGAGGTTAATATATAACAATTATAATATATATTGTATTGCTAAAATTATTCTGCGTCAATAAATATATTAAAAGTTTGGACAAATTTAATTTTTTTTTACAGGATAAAAACTGCCTATAAGGTTAATTTATATATAGCTGATTAATAATTGACTTTAGGAGTGAGAGCATGTTTTTGTCAAAAAATAAAAAAATATTTTTGAAATCAGCTTTAACTATATGCGTTTTATTTATACTTTCATTATTTGGTATTGCAAGGTCTTTGCCTGAAAAAATAACGGTGTTTCAGGAAAAAGAAGAAGAGTTTAGCTTTGATATACCTATATCCGCAGAATTTTCAGCAGATTCGATAGGCGTTTTGGAGATAAACAATCAACCGGTGGAAGGTAATATAAATATAAGCTTAAGCGAACCATTTTCGGTTGTTTCAAAGGATACAGGGAATACAGATATTACGCTTTCTCTTTTTGGGCTTTTGCCTATAAAAACCGTCAGTGTAGATGTAATACCATATACCGAGCTTGTGCCCTGCGGCAAAGCCGTAGGCGTTACCATAGACACTGAAGGCATTATGGTTTTGGGTACGGGAAGCGTAAACACAAAAGAAGGCGATAAAAAGGAACCATCCGAAGGGTTGCTTAAAAGTGGAGACATTATAATTAAAGCTGGAAGTATTGAAACAGACAAAAAAGAAGATCTTATATACGCAGTTGAAAGCTCAAATGGACAAGCGGTTAAGCTTACGATATTAAGGGGGAAAGAGGAAAAAACAGTTGAGATTTCGCCTGCAGTTGCAAAGGAAGACGGAAATTATAAAATAGGAGTTTGGGTGAGAGACAGCACTCAAGGTATAGGCACTTTGACATATTACAATCCTTCAAACGGAAACTTTGGAGCCTTAGGTCACGGAGTATACGATGTGGATACAAAGGAGCTTATGAGCGTTGAATACGGCGAAATAACTGCTTCTGAGATAACAAGCATTAAAAAAGGGGAGAAAGGAGTTCCCGGCGAGATAGTTGGAAATTTAGATAAAAATTCTGTTTTGGGTATTGTTGAAGAAAACACCTTAAATGGCATATACGGTAAGATAAATGAAAACGGGAAAAGCATGATAAGCTCTTCAGCTGTGCCTGTTGCGTTAAAACACGAGGTCACAGAGGGCGAGGCTTATATAATAACAGATATAGTTGATGGGGAGCTTAAAAACTATTCCATAAATATAGAAAATATAAACAGATATTCACAGTCAGCCGATAAGGGAATGGTAATAAGAATAACGGACGAAAGGCTGCTTAATGTTACAAACGGTATAATACAAGGCATGAGCGGAAGCCCTATAATACAAAACGGAAAAATAATAGGAGCTGTTACCCATGTTTTCGTGCAGGATCCTACAAAGGGCTATGGCATATTTATAGAAAATATGCTTAGCCATTAATTATGGCAGACCTTAAAAATCCAAAGACCAAATTATATTGGTTTTTGGATTTTTTTAAATGCCGATTAAATACATATATGTATTCTTGACTATTTTGCTGGGGAATGTATAATGTTTATTAAATATGTTTATTTGGCAGGTGAGAGAATGAAAATATCCACAAGAGGAAGATACGCGGTAAGGCTTATGTTGGACATAGCTCAAAATGAAACCGAAAGCGAATTTGTAAGAGTAAAAGATATTGCAAAGAGGCAAGATATATCAGATAAATACCTTGAACAGATTATAGCTTCATTAAAAAAGGCAGGATTTGTTAAAAGCTTAAGAGGAGCCCAGGGAGGATACCGCCTTTCAAGGAAAACAAAGGAATATACCGTTGGGAGCATATTAAGGCTTACAGAAGGAGATTTGGCCCCGGTTTCCTGCCTTGAAGGAGGAGAATTCGGTTGCAGCAGAGCTGACGGATGCGTTACTGTACGGCTCTGGTCTATGATAAACGATGCCATAAACGGCGTTATAGATAACGTAACCTTGGAAGATCTCATTAAATGGCAGGAAGAAATGCCTTATATTGCTTACAATAAAGACTGTACGCAAAAATAAACAAGAGTTATTTTTGCATAATATTGACAGGTATACAAGAGGAGAGGTATAATGCATATTAATCATATCAAAAAGATATGAAATATAGATAAACAATAAGGAAAGGATAAGCATGGGAAAGCTGATATATCTTGATAACGCTGCAACAACGGCTTTAGACCCTAAAGTTTTTGAGACCATGAGGCCTTATTATTCTGAACTGTATGCTAACCCTTCAAGCATATATTCTTTTGCAGGAGAGAGTAGAAAGGCTGTTGAAGCTTCCAGAGAAAAAATAGCCGGCGCAATAAGTGCCATTCCTAAAGAAATATATTTCACATCAGGGGGAAGCGAGTCTGATAACTGGGCTATAAAAGGCACTGCGGAAGCCTTGAAAAGCAAAGGCAACCATATAATAACATCTAAAATAGAACATCACGCTGTTTTGCATACTTGTGAATATTTAGAAAAAAACGGGTTTAAGGTTACTTATATTGATGTTGATGAAAACGGCATAATAAAGCTTGATGACCTTAAAAAAGCTATAACCCCGGAAACAATACTTATAAGCATAATGTTTGCAAACAATGAAATAGGAAGCATACAGCCTATCTCCCAAATAGGGGAAATTGCTTTGCACCACGGCATTCTTTTCCATACGGATGCTGTTCAGGCTGTTGGGCATGTTCCTATAAACGTGGATGAAATGCATATAGATATGCTTAGTGCAAGCGCTCATAAGTTTAACGGACCAAAAGGCGTAGGATTTATATATATAAGAAAAGGGACGGGAATAAAGCCTTTTATGCATGGCGGGGCGCAGGAATCCGGCTTAAGAGCCGGAACATATAATGTTCCGGGAATAGTAGGCATGGGGTTTGCTTTAGAAACAGCGTTTAATGCAATGGAAGAGAGGCTCAACAAAGAGACGGCTCTTAGGGACTATACAATAGAAAAAATATTGGGAAAAATTCCTTATGCACGTCTTAACGGTCATAAAATAAAAAGATTACCGAACAACATAAATTTAAGTTTCAGGTTCATAGAAGGCGAATCCATGCTTATAATGCTGGATCAAAATGGGATATGCGCTTCAAGCGGTTCTGCATGCACATCAGGTTCTCTTGATCCTTCGCATGTTTTGTTGGCTATAGGCCTGCCTCATGAAATAGCCCATGGCTCGCTAAGGCTAACCCTGTCTCATGAAAACACAAAAGAAGAAATGGATTTTGTGGTTTCTAAGCTTGCCGGGATAATAGAAAGATTAAGGGATATGTCTCCTTTGTATGAAGACTTTGTTAAAGGAGGTATCAAAAATGTACAGTGAAAAAGTAATGGAGCATTTCAATAACCCAAGGAATGTTGGCGAGATAGAAAACGCCAGCGGAGTAGGCACTGTCGGAAACGCAAAATGCGGAGACATAATGCGGATTTACCTTGATATAGACAAGGATACTAAGATAATAAAAGATTGTAAATTTAAAACCTTCGGCTGCGGCGCAGCAGTTGCAACAAGCAGCATGGCAACAGAGCTTATAAAGGGCAAAACAATATATGAAGCTCTTGAAGTTACAAATAAAGCTGTTATGGATGCGTTGGACGGGCTTCCTCCGATTAAGGTGCATTGTTCTCTTTTGGCTGAAGAAGCCATACATGCTGCCCTCTGGGACTATGCCGAAAGAAATGGCATAGAAATAGAAGGATTAGAAAAGCCAAAGACAGATATATCTGAAGAATAA
>JAYFRL010000035.1:0-30625 GCA_034925905.1 Lachnospiraceae bacterium
AGAGGACATGATGACTGACCAACTGACACTTAAGGAATATGTTGACCCTTTTAAAGGGTAGCAGGTAAATAAACGTGCGGTTGGCGGAATCATAAAGCGCCTTAAGGCGCAATGTTGGTAATAGTCCCTTTTAGGGCTCAATGAAATACCCCACGTTTACGTGGGGATGATTATTATTATACATAATGTTAAATATACTCTTTGAATTATCTCTTTGAAAACTGAGGCGCACGCCTTGCAGCTTTGAGACCATATTTCTTTCTTTCCTTCATTCTTGGATCACGGGTTAAGAAACCTGCTTTCTTTAAAGAAGGTCTATAGTCTGAATCAGCTTCAAGCAAAGCTCTGGAAATACCATGTCTTATAGCTCCAGCCTGACCTGTGAACCCTCCGCCATTAACATTTACCAAAATGTCAAACTTGGCTGTCGTTTCTGTGAGCTCAAGAGGCTGGCGAACAATAAGCTTTAAAGTTTCAAGACCAAAATATTCGTCTATATCTCTTTTATTAATTGTTATTTTCCCGTTTCCCGGTATAAGATATACCCTGGCTACTGAAGATTTTCTTCTTCCTGTTCCATAATACCTGGCTGCTATCATATTATATCCTCCTCCCTATTAACATTTGATTTCCAACACTTCTGGCTTCTGAGCTGCGTTTTCATGTTCGGGTCCTGCATAAACATGAAGCTTTCTTATCATCTGTCTGCCTAAAGTATTCTTAGGGAGCATACCCTTAACAGCGTGTATTATAACATTCTCAGGATTTTTTGCCATCATTTCTTTTAAAGAAATCTGCTTAAGGCCTCCGATATAGCCTGTGTGATGTGTATAAATCTTTTGGTCTAATTTTTTCCCTGTAACCTTAATTTTTGAAGCATTGACAATAATAACATAATCTCCTGTATCTACATGTGGGGTATAGATGGGTTTATGTTTTCCTTTTAACACTTTTGCGACTTCTGAAGCAAGACGTCCAAGCGTTTTGTCAGCAGCATCCACAACATACCATTTTCTTTCGATATCAGCTAATTTAGCTATGTATGTTGTCCTCATAGTTTTTAACCTCCTCAACAAAATGAACCTTCAAATTATTATAAAAACCCGGGGCTAACGAGTTTAAAAGTGGCATTGCAACAGCATTAATTATATTATAATTAGCCGTGTGTGTCAAGGAAAATATATCTGTTTGTACTAAATATTATAAGAAATACTAAGTAATATAAGTCCTTGGGGTCCTGCTGTTTTCCCTGCTTTTTTTCTGTCCTTCGATTCCAGTATATCTTTAACGCTAAAAGGCTCGATCTTGCCCTTCCCTACGTTTATAAGCGTCCCTGCCATTATCCTCACCATGTTATACAAAAAGCCATTCCCCGTTATTTTAAGGGAAATTATATCTCCTTCTTTTTCAAGGCTAGCTTCATATATTGTTCGTATGCTCCCTTTTACTCCGCTGCCTGTTGCACGGAAAGCCGAAAAATCATGCTCACCCAAAAAAAATTTTAAGGCTTCTTTCATTTTAATTATGTCCAGTTTCTCATAAACACATTCTGTATAATTCCTTAAAACGGGATTTTTATATCTTGAATTAAGTATTTTATATTCATATGTCTTTTTTATAACATTGTATCTGGGATGAAAATCACAAGGAACCTCCACAGCGTCAACAACCCTCACATCCTCCGGCAAAAGAGAATTTATCGCATATGAAATATGCGAAGTGGGTATGCTGCTTTCTGTTTTTATAAGCGCTCTTTGACCAAGAGCATGAACTCCCGTGTCTGTTCTGCTTGCTCCTAAAACCTCCGTGTAAACACCAAAAAGGCGCGAAAAAGCGTCTTCAAGAGTTTCCTGTATAGTTCTTATTCCTTCTTTTTTCTGGCTTTGCCAACCGTTAAAAAGTGTTCCGTCATAAGATACGGTAATAAGTATTGGTTTCATTTCATCACTCTTATATTATTATAAATCTTGAAGCTATAGATATCAAAAAATATATAGCCAGAACAACAGCTGCTATAACGCTTGTTCTGTCCATAACCCTCTCGTTCATCCTTGTGCGTCCGTTGTCTCCGTTATAACATCTGGATTCCAGAGCCATAGCAAGCTCATCCGCACGCCTGAAGGCGGAAATAAAAAGCGGTACTATTATAGGAATAAGACTCTTTGCACGGTGCAGGAAGCTTCCTGTCTCAAAATCCGCACCTCTGGCAAGCTGTGCTTTCATTATCTTATCCGTTTCGTCTAAAAGAGTAGGTATAAATCTTAAGGCTATTGTCATCATCATCGCTATTTCATGGGAAGGCACACCTATTCTTTTAAACGGTGAAAGCAAGCTTTCTATTCCGTCTGTAAGCTCCATAGGCGTTGATGTGAGAGTTAAGAGAGACGAGCCCACGATAAGCATTATAAGCCTTACACACATTTTTATAGCAAGAAAAACTCCTTCATAGGTTATGGTAAACATAAACACCTTAACCAAAGGTCTTCCTTTTGTGGCAAAAAGATTTATAAGTGCTGTGAAAGCAATAATAAAAATTATTGCTTTAAGACCTTTAAACATAAATTTCACAGGAACACTACTTAAAGCTATTGCCGACAAAAGCGATAGTGTAACAAATACATAACCTACAGTATTATTCACTATAAACAAAGACGATATAAATAATACCGTGCCTATAATTTTAACCCGGGCATCTATTCTGTGGACTATTGAATTAACAGGGTAGTATTGTCCTATTGTTATATCACGAATCATTTATCCACCTGCTTCAAAAAATCAAAAAGCTTTTCCGTAGCTTCTTTTGTTGTGTACACATCCAAAGGAACATCATATCCCTTTTCCTTAAGATGTTTAAACACATAGCTAATCTGCGGGGCCGCAAGCCCCATTTTTTCAAGTATGTCAACCTTCGAGAACACCTCTTTTGGGCTTCCCGAAAGGGCTATTTCCCCATTATCCATAACTATTATCCTGTTTACAAGTTTTGCAACGTCTTCCATGCTGTGCGAAACAAGGATAACCGTTATTCCAAGCTCGTCATGCATAAGCTTTATAGAATTTAATATTTCATCCCTGCCTTTTGGATCAAGCCCGGCAGTAGGCTCATCAAGTATAATTACCTCAGGGTTCATTGCAAGTATCCCTGCTATGGCTGCTCTGCGTTTTTCGCCCCCTGAAAGCTCAAACGGGGATTTCTCATAAAGAGATTCCGGAAGCCCTACCATTTTAAGCGCGTTTTCCGTTCTTTTTATAACTTCTTCTTTTGAAAGGCCCATATTTGAAGGACCAAAAGAGACATCTTTAAAAACTGTCATCTCAAAAAGCTGGTGTTCCGGGTATTGAAAAACCAATCCAACCCTTTGTCGTATTTCCCTAAGCTTGGATTTATCTTTATTTATGTCCTCTCCATTTAAGTATACGTATCCCTCCGTGGGAATAAGGAGTGCATTAAGATGCTGGATAAGTGTAGACTTTCCTGAGCCTGTATGCCCTATAAGTCCTATAAATTCTCCGTCTAAGATAGTTAAATTTATATTATCAAGAGCCGTTTTCGCAAATATTGTGCCTTTATTATAGACGTATGTTAGGTTTTTGATTTCAATTGACATATAGCATCTACCATCTCTTCTATTGTTAAAATACCAACAGGGATATCAATACCCAAGTTATGCAGGTTGTGTGCAACCTCTGTAATCTGGGGAACATCAAGCCCATATCCTTTTAACTTTTCAACCTGGGAAAAAACTTCTCTTGGTTTGCCCTTCATAACTATTTCACCGTCGTCTATAACGTATATTGTGTCCGCCTCAACGGCTTCATTCATATAATGCGTTATTAATACTATTGTTATATTATAATTTTTGTTTAAATCAAGAACAGTGTTTATTACTTCCTTCCTGCCTATGGGGTCAAGCATTGCCGTAGGTTCATCCAAAACTATACATTTTGGCTGCATGGCAAGCACTCCGGCAATAGCTATCCTCTGCTGTTGTCCGCCTGAAAGCTTGGAGGGAGTCGCCTTTAAAAAAGATTCCATCCCTACGCGTTTTAATGAATCGTTTACCCTTTTCCTTATTTCTTTCGGAGGAATCCCTAAGTTTTCCGGACCAAATGCTATGTCTTCTTCAACGACGGTTGCAACTATTTGATTGCTGGGGTTTTGAAAAACCATACCGCAGCTTTTCCTTATGTCCAAAAAAAGTTCGCTATTTGAAGTATCAAAACCGTTTACCCAAAGCACGCCTTCTGTCGGCTGTAAAAGAGCATTAAGCTGCTTTGCAAATGTTGATTTCCCTGAGCCGTTGTGACCTAAAAAAGCAACAAACTCGCCGTCGCTTATATCAACATTTATATTTTTTATTGCCATAACGCTTTCCGTTTTTAAGCCATCATCGGTTTCGTATGACTTTTCATATTTATAGCTTACGTCTTTTGCACTTATCATAAAAGCACCGCCTTTTTATAGCAAAGGTATTACAATAATAAATTAAACTTGGCATATTGTCAATGTTTCTCATAAAACACGACAGCGTGAAGCAAAAAACTCCACGCTGTCATAAATGTATTATACAAGCTCTAAAACAACTTCTAAAGCTCCGTCGCCTTTACGGTTTCCAATTTTGATTATACGGGTATACCCACCGCTGCGACCTACATATTTTGGAGCTATTTCATCGAAAAGCTTTGCCGGCATATCAACTTCCTTTGAAAGCCTCTTCTTTGCTCTTCCATCCTTCGGAACCTCTGTTATAGGATATAAATATGCAAGTATTTTTCTTCTTGCGTTAAGGCGTGAAGGGTCGTCTTTTTTAATTTTTTTCTTAACTTCTTCATAAACGGTTTCTTTCTTCCCGTTTACAGCCTGCTTAACACGTTCGCCAGATGCATTTTTCTTTGGAACTTTAGCGGTAACTTCAACTTCTGTAAAGTTATCTTTTTCTTTTACAGCAAGAGTTATAAGTTTTTCTGCTATCCTTTTAACTTCCTTCGCTCTGGTTTCCGTGGTTTTGATTTTTCCGTGATATAAAAGATTAGTAACTTGGTTTCTCAAGAGAGCCTTCCTCTGAGAGGACGTGCGTCCAAGCTTTCTATATCCTGAGCCAGTCATTGCACAAAACCTCCTAATTAACGTTTTTCTTATTCATCACTGGGCTTTAAAGAAAGACCCAGCTCGGCCAGTTTATTAAGCACTTCTTCAAGCGATTTGCGGCCAAGATTTCTTACTTTCATCATTTCTTCTTCTGTTTTGTTCGTAAGATCCTCAACTGTGTTTATTCCCGCCCTCTTCAAGCAGTTATATGAACGAACCGAAAGATCCAACTCTTCAATGCTCATTTCAAGAACTTTTTCTTTGTTGCCTTCTTCTTTTTCAACAAGGATTTCCGCATTCTTTGCATTGTCGGAAAGATCGATGAAAAGGCGAAGGTGTTCATTTAATATTTTTGCTCCATGGCTAACTGCATCATCGGGCGATATAGTGCCGTTTGTCCAAACTTCAAGGGTAAGCTTATCGTAATCTGTTGTTTGCCCAACTCTTGTATTTTCAACAAGATAATTTGCTCTCCTTACAGGAGTAAAGCTTGAATCCACAGGCAAAACGCCAATGGGTTGGTCATCCCTTTTATTTTTCTCGGCTTCAACATAACCGCGTCCGTTTTTTATTGTTATCTCCATATAAAGCTTGCTGTTCGGACCACCGCTTAATGTTGCTATATGGTGATCCAGGTTTAAAATTTCTATGTCCGCATCAGCTTTTATATCCGAACCTTTAACTTCGCCTTCACCTTCAACGTCAATGTAGGCTATTTTAGGTTCGTTGCTATCGCTTGAATTTTTTATTGAAAGGCCTTTTAAATTCAATATAATCTCTGTGACATCTTCTTTTACTCCGGGGATAACGCTGAATTCATGCAATACACCGTCTATTTTGACGTTGCTTACAGCCGCTCCCGGCAACGAAGATAAAAGGATTCTTCTAAGCGAATTTCCCAATGTTATTGCATAGCCTCTTTCAAGAGGCTCTATTACAAAACGGCCATATGTTCCGTCTTGTGCCATTTCTGCAATTTCAATACGAGGTTTCTCGAATTCAAACATTTACTCAAACCTCCCCTTTGAATTTTATAATACTTAATAGAAACAGTTTACTTTGAGTATAACTCAACTATCAGAGTTTCTTCAATAGGTACATCAATTTGAGCTCTGTTTGGTTTTGTGACAACTGTGCCTTTTAAAGATTCATGATCTGCCAAAAGCCATTCGGGAACAGCTTTTCCGCCTGTTGCGTCAAGGATATCTTTATATCTTTGGGCGTCCTTGTACTTCTCTCTAATCTCAACAACGTCCCCTGCTTTAAGCTGATATGAAGGAATATCCACTGGATTTCCGTTCACAGATACATGCTTATGACGAACAATTTGCCTTGATTCCTTTCTTGTTCTTCCATAGCCAAGCCTATACATTGCATTGTCAAGCCTAAGCTCAAGAAGCATTAAAAGGTTTTCACCCGGAATACCTTCAGATATTCTCTCGGCTTTTGCATAATAACCCCTAAACTGTCTTTCAAGAATTCCATATATGAACTTTGCTTTTTGCTTTTCTCTAAGCTGAAGCCCATATTCACTCATTTTTTTGTTTACCCTAAGTGATTGTTTCTTAGATTTTTTATCGGTTCCAAGATAAACTGGATCTAAGCCTAAAGACCTGCATCTTTTAAGAACCGGAACTGTATCTCTTGCCATCTATATCTACACCTCCTATTAAACTCTTCTGCGTTTCGGCGGTCTGCATCCATTATGCGGAACAGGCGTAACGTCTTTAATCATTGTTACATCAAGACCTGCTGCCTGAAGGGCTCTTATTGCGGCTTCACGTCCGCTTCCGGGACCCTTTACAAATACTTCAACTGTCTTAAGGCCATAATCCGATGCAGCTTTTGCTGCTGTATCCGCTGCCATCTGCGCAGCATAAGGTGTTGATTTCCTTGAACCTCTGAAACCGAGCTGGCCTGCGCTTGCCCATGAAAGAGCATTTCCTATAGCATCGGTTATAGTTACAATTGTATTGTTAAAAGTAGACTGGATATGCGCCTGACCGCGTTCAACGTGTTTTTTGTCACGGCGTCTACGAGTCGTGGTCTTTTTAACCGCTTTTTTTGCCATCTTTTTCTTACCTCCTTATACTACTTATTTTTTCTTGTTAGCAACGGTTTTTCTCGGGCCTTTTCTTGTTCTTGCATTTGTCTTTGTTTTCTGTCCGCGAACAGGGAGCCCTTTTCTGTGACGGATTCCTCTGTAGCAACCGATTTCCACAAGACGTTTGATGTTAAGGGCTATTTCACGCCTTAAATCGCCTTCAACTTTTTGTGTTCTATCTATAACGTCACGAATCTTCGATACTTCTTCGTCTGTTAAATCTCTCACTCTGGTATCAGGACTAATGCCTGCTTCGGCAAGAATCCTGTTAGCGCCTTGACGGCCTATACCATAAATATAAGTAAGACCTATTTCAATACGCTTTTCTCTTGGTAAGTCTACACCAGCAATACGTGCCATGTATTATTTGCACCTCCTGAAATTTAAAAATAATTATATCTACAAATCTTAATTACGGTCTCTTAGGGTTCCTGCCCCTGTCTTAACCATATTTTATTAGGCAATCAGCCTTGTTTTTGTTTATGCTTAGGGTTCTCGCAGATTACCATTACGCGACCCTTTCTTTTTATAATTTTGCATTTTTCACACATAGGTTTTACTGATGGTCTAACCTTCATTGTGATCGCTCCTCTCTAAAAGGTCTGTTACTTCGCTCTCCATATTATTCTTCCTTTTGTGAGGTCATATGGAGACATTTCAATTAAAACTTTGTCCCCCGGCAAAATCCTGATGAAGTTCATCCGAAGCTTGCCGGAAATATGCGCCAATATCTTATGGCCATTTTCCAATTCAACTTGGAACATGGCATTGGGTAGCTTTTCTAAAACGGTACCCTCTACTTCGATAACGTCATCTTTTGACAATGCTAAGAACCTCCTTAAATGTTTGCTGCTACATTCTTCAACGCCTTTTCAATTTCAGAATTTGTTATAGTTTCACCGTTTATAATTTTCTCGCCGAGTTCACTGAAAACAAAGCCTGTTTTTTGGACGTGCATTACTTTTTTCTTCTTTGGACGTTCAATGGGTCTTAATGTGCCATCGGTCAGATACAAATAATTTTCTTCAAAAGAAAGAATTATAAATGCCCTGCCCTTATCCCGTCCGCATTTTGAATAAACCACCTGACCGGGAAAAAATTCCATAAACTTCACCTCAGTTTATAAAGCAACAGCCGCAAAATACCTTATATAGTGAGAAGTTCCGGTTCGCCATCGGTGATAACAACAGTATTTTCATAATGCGCCGAATTTCGCCCATCTTTTGTTACAGCGGTCCAACCATCATCTAAAACTTCAAGATAGTATGTGCCCGCATTAACCATGGGTTCTATTGCAATAACCATTCCCTTTTGAAGCTTGGGGCCTCTTGCCAGCTGCCTATAGTTAGGAACAGCCGGATCTTCGTGCATATGCCTTCCGATTCCGTGTCCAACATAATCCCTCACAACCGAAAAGCCGTAAGATTCAACGTAATCCTGAATGGCAGCCCCTATTTCATGGAGATGGCAGCCGCTTCTTGCAAATTTAAGGCCCTTGAAAAAACTTTCTTTCGTCACTTCAATAAGGTGTTTATTTTCCTCGGTAATTTCACCAACGCCGTATGTCCTTGCAGCGTCACCATGAAAACCGCCTATATATGCTCCCATGTCTATGCTTATTATATCGCCTTCCTTAAGCTTCCTGTCGCTTGGGATTCCATGCACAATTTCATCGTTTACGGAAGTGCATATAGATGCCGGAAAGCCACCGTAGCCTTTGAATGAAGGAGCCGCATTTCGGCTTAATATATATTCTTCGGCGATTTTATCAAGCTCACGGGTTGTTATGCCGGGGCGAACCTCTGCTCTTAATATTTCGTCAAGCCTTGCGAGAATTTTACCGGCAATCCGCATTTTTTCAATTTGCTCGCCAGTTTTTATCGTAATTGCCATTAAGCTCGCTCTCCTAAGTTTTTGATGATGCTTCCAAAAACCTCATCTATTGTCCCTAAACCATTAACTTCAAAAAGAACGCCTTTTTCTTTATAATAGTCAACTAAAGGCTCTGACATTTCATGAAATGTTTTAAGTCTTTCCTTGCCTGCTTCATAAGTGTCGTCTTTTCTTTGTGTCAAAGCGGAACCGCATTCATCACACACATCGGGAGCTTTAGAAGGATTAAAAATTTTATTGTAGGAAGCTCCGCATTTTGGGCAAGTTTGGCGAGCCGTTATTCTTTCAAGCATAACATCGTCCGGAACATTTAAATATATAGCCCTGTCTATCTTCCCTACAAGCTCGTCGAGCTTTTCCGCCTGAACTTTCGTTCTCGGAAAACCGTCAAGCAAAAATCCGTTTTTGCAATCATCCTGTGCTATACGGGACTTAACTATTTCTATTATAAGGTCATCGGAAACTAAAGCTCCCGAAGCCATTACACTTTTAACCTTTAACCCAAGCTCCGTTCCTTTTGCAACTTCTTCCCTGAGCATATCACCCGTTGAAATATAAGCAAAATTATAATAAGCTATAAGTTTTCTTGCTTGAGTTCCTTTGCCTGCTGCAGGAGCTCCTATAAGAACTAATTTCATAACTAATTACGTCTCCTTTTTTAGCTTAGCCAACCAAGCATTAGGCATTTAAAAATCCTTTATAATGCCTCATTAAAAGCTGTGATTCCAAAGCTTTAACAATATCCAGGCATACGCCAACAACGATTATGAGAGTTGTTCCTCCAAAGCCTACATTCATGCCAAGCACCCATTGTAAAACTATAGGCACCATGGCCAAAACAGCATAAGCAATGGCTCCTACAAAAGTTATACGGCTTACGATTTTCGTTATATATGCGCTTGTGGGCTGGCCTGGTCTTATGCCGGGTATAAACCCTCCGTTTTTCTTCATATTTTCCGCAATTTCATTTGGATTGATAACAATTGACGTATAAAAATATGTGAAAACTATTATAAGCAATATATAGATAATCGAACCAACAGGATGTGTCATGCTTAAATATTTTATTATGTTTGTGAAAATTTCACCTTTGTTTGATATAAACTGCCCTATGGTTTCAGGAAACTGAATGAGCGATATCGCAAAAATTATGGAGATAACACCTGAGGTGTTAACCTTTATTGGCATAAATGTGCTTTGACCGCCATATTG
Source organism: Lachnospiraceae bacterium (assembly GCA_034925905.1). Classification (GTDB taxonomy): domain Bacteria; phylum Bacillota; class Clostridia; order Lachnospirales; family Anaerotignaceae; genus JAYFRL01. The sequence goes on from JAYFRL010000035.1 coordinate 10,299, forward strand.
CCTGTGTCCTGCCATTTTTGAGGAATATTGAACTGCAAGCCTTCTTTCGCCTTCATGCACAACAACTATAAAAGCTATTACTGCAAGCAAAACCAAGATGAGTCCCACAACTTTGATAATTCCTGAAACTTCTCCGCTTGTTGCGTAATAATATAATGTTCTTGCGCCGGCCGGAAGGTTTGACACTATATTTACAAAAATAACCATTGACGACCCGTTTGAAACTCCTTTTGCAGTAATCTGCTCTGCAAGCCACATTATAAATGTTGTTCCACACATAAGTGAAATTACACAAATAACATACAAAAACATACTGTTTGAAATAAACATGCTTTTATAGCTATATGTTACGCCTATTCCTTGGATAAGAGCAAGAGCAACTGTAAGGTCACGGGAATAGCTCTGGATTTTCTTTCTTCCTTCTTCGCCTTCCTTATGCAGTTGTTCAAGTCTTGGAATAGCTATTGTGAGAAGCTGCATAATAATCGAAGATGTGATATATGGTCCGATACCCATTGAAAATATAGACCACCTGGAATTTGCTCCGCCTGCGATTATATTATATAATGTTCCTGTTGAGTTGAGATCTTGGGCTGCCTTAACTGCCGCAACATCAATGCCCGGAAGCGAAATGTGGCAGCCAAGTCTGATAATTGCAAGTATCAGCAAGGTATAAAGTATTTTCTTGCGTATTTCCTTTACTTTCCATGCGTTAATAAATACACCGAACAATTAGATCACCTCTGCTTTGCCTCCGGCAGCTTCTATTTTTTCAACGGCAGATTTGCTGAATTGGTTAACTCTTACAACAAGTTTTTTGTTAAGCTCACCAACTCCTAAAACTTTGACTCCATCTCTTGGATTGCTGATAAGCCCAACAGACTTTAACGCTTCAATATCAACTAAAGCCCCGTCATCAAAAACATCTAAATTTATAAGATTAACTGAAACTATGTCCTTTGAGTTCCTGCACTTAAAGCCGCGTTTTGGAAGTCTTCTGTAAAGAGGCATCTGACCGCCTTCAAATCCCGATTTTCCACCGCTGCCTGAACGTGCTCCCTGGCCTTTATGTCCTCTGCCCGCTGTCTTTCCGTTGCCTGAAGCGTGCCCTCTTCCTCTTCTCCAGTTTTTCTGAGTAGAGCCTTCAGCAGGTCTTAAATCTGTCAATTTCATTTTTAAGCACCTCCTTCGATTATATTTCTTCAACCTTAACAAGATGGCAAACCTGGCTAATCATCCCTCTTGTTGCAGGATTGTCTTGTTTTACAACTGAACTGTTAAGCTTCCCTAATCCAAGAGCCTGAACAGTTTTTTTGTGCTTTGATATGGCACCTATAGTAGATTTAACTAATGTTATCTTTAATTCAGAAGCCAATGTTATTCCTCCTTAGCCCAAAAGTTCTTCTACCGAAATGCCGCGTAATTTTGCAACTCTCTCAGGTGTTGTTACTCTGCCTAAACCTTCGATTGTAGCATTTACAACATTTCTTTTATTATTGGAACCTATGGATTTTGTTCTGATATTGCGGATTCCGGCAAGCTCAAGAACGGCGCGGACAGCGCCTCCGGCTATTACGCCAGTACCTTCTGAGGCCGGCATAAGCAATACGTTTGCACTGCCGAATTTGCCCTTTATTTCATGATATAAGCTATCAGCTTCATTTCTATCAACTGTTATAATATTTTTCATTGCATCTTCTTTTCCCTTGCGGATAGCATCGGGAATTTCCGAAGCTTTTCCAAGTCCGCAACCAACGTGTCCGTTTCCGTCTCCAACAACCACAAGGGCTGCGAATCTAAATGTACGTCCACCTTTAACAACCTTTGTAACACGGTTGATGGTTACGACTTTATCTTTAAGATCAAGGGTGCTTGGATCAATTCTCTTCAATGTGCTTCCCTCCTTACTCTAGAATTGCAAGCCGGCTTCCCTTGCCGCTTCGGCAAGAGCCTGAACTTTTCCGTGATATATATATCCGCCACGATCGAAAACCACTTCTGTTATCCCTTTTTCAATGGCTTTCTTTGCAATGGCTTCACCAACTGCTTTTGCAGCCTCTACTGTTGAAGTATGCTCTGTTTTTGAAGCGATTTCGGATTCCATAGTTGAAGCCGAAACAATCGTGTTGCCCGCCATATCGTCAATAATCTGAGCATACATATGCTTGCATGACCTGAATACAGCCAATCTTGGTTTTTGCGCGGTACCGTTAATCTTATTACGTATTCTGTAATGGCGTTTATTACGGGCAGCCGCACGTGATGGCTTGTTTATCATATGGATTTCACTCCTTTATTATTTCTTACCTGTTTTACCAACTTTACGTCTGATGTGTTCGTCTAAATATTTTATACCTTTTCCTTTATACGGCTCAGGCGGACGCTTTGTTCTGATCTCAGCGGCATACTGCCCTACTTTTTCTTTGTCTATACCTCTAATAATAATCTTATTGCCCTCTACGGTTGATTCTATACCTTCAGGATCCATCATTTCAACCGGATGAGAATATCCAAGGGTTAGCACGAGCTTTTTGCCTTGCTTTGAGGCTCTATAGCCAACGCCGTTAATCTCTAAGGTTTTTTCATACCCTGAGGTAACTCCAACAACCATATTGTTTATTAAGGTACGCGTTAAACCGTGTAATGATTTATGCCTTTTTAAATCGCTGGGTCTTTCAACTGTAAGTACTCCAGCATCAATTGCGATGTTCATGTCCTCAGAAAGCTTTCTTGCAAGGTTTCCCTTTGGTCCTTTAACGGTAACCATGTTGCCTTCTTCAAGCTTTATTTCAACTCCCGCAGGAATTGCAACGGGTAATTTGCCTATACGAGACATGTTCTGCACCTCCTTATATAATTCTGTTTTTAAAACTTACCAGATAAACGCAACTACTTCTCCGCCAACACCTATGCCTCTTGCTTTTTTATCTGTCATAAGGCCTTTGCTTGTTGAGATAATTGCGATTCCGAGGCCTCCAAGAACCTTTGGAAGCTCATCTTTTCCGGCATATACTCTGAGTCCGGGTTTTGAAATTCTCTTTATACCCGAAATAACCTTTTCGTTTTTATCAACGCCATATTTAAGGTTGATATGAAGGGTCTTTTTAACTCCGTCTTCAACTACTTCGTAACCCTTGATATAGCCTTCTTCTGTTAATATATCAGCAATAGCCTTTTTCATAATTGAAGCGGGCACATCTACTGTATTGTGTTTTGCAGTATTCCCATTTCTTATTCTAGTGAGCATATCTGCAATAGGATCACTCATTGACATTATAGTTCCTCCTTTCCCTTTTACCAGCTGGCTTTTTTAACTCCCGGGATTTGTCCTTTATAAGCTAATTCACGGAAGCAAATTCGGCAAATTCCATACTTCTTAAGGGTCGCGTGTGGTCTTCCACAAATTCTGCAACGTGTGTAAGCTCTAGTTGAAAACTTAGGCTTTCTTTGCTGCTTTATTATCATCGACTTTTTAGCCATTTGTTTACCTCCCTTATTTACTGAATGGCATTCCAAATAATCTTAACAATTCTCTTGCTTCTTCATCCGTCTTTGCCGTAGTAACAAAGATGATGTCCATTCCTCTTATTTTATCGATTTTATCATACTCGATTTCGGGGAATATAAGCTGTTCTTTTATACCTAAAGTATAGTTTCCTCTGCCGTCAAAGGAATTCGCCTTAATTCCTCTGAAGTCACGAACACGAGGAAGCGCGATATTTATAAGCCTGTCTGCAAACTCATACATTCTGTCGCCGCGAAGCGTTACCTTACAGCCGATTGACATCCCCGCGCGAAGCTTAAAAGCTGCAATAGATTTCTTTGCTTTTGTTATAACTGGTTTTTGCCCTGAAATAGTCGTAAGGTCTTTAACTGCCCCATCAAGAGCCTTTGCATTTTCCTTCGCTTCTCCAACACCCATATTGACTACGATTTTCTCAATCTTAGGCACAGATAATTTATTTTTATATGAGAATTTACTCATCATTTCATTAACTAATTCTTTTTCGTAAATTTCTTTTAATCTGCTCACTGCTTAACCTCCTTTCACGGTTTATCAGTCGATAACTTCTCCTGTGGATTTAGCTATTCGCTGTTTCTTTGTAACTGTTTTCCCGTCTTTTTCTTCTGTGGTAAGCTTATAGCCTATTCTCGTAGGTTTGCCCTTATGAAGAAACATAACATTTGAAACGTGAAGAAAAGCTTCTTTCTTAACAATACCGCCCTGCTGATTTTCGCGGTTTGGTTTTGTATGTTTTGAAACCATATTCGCATTTTCAACAATTACTCGGTTTTTCTTTTTATCAACCGCAAGGATTTTCCCTTCCTTGCTCTTATCTTTTCCTGCGATTATAACTACCTTATCACCTTTTTTAATTTTCATTCCGGCCACGCAACACACCTCCTTATAATACTTCGGGAGCGAGAGATAAAATCTTCATATATTGTTTTTCTCTAAGCTCTCTTGCAACAGGTCCAAATATACGTGTACCTCTTGGGTTTTTATCGTCTTTAATTATAACTGCTGCGTTGTCATCAAATCTTATATAAGAACCGTCAGGCCTTCCAACGGCTTTAACCGTACGTACAACAACTGCCTTAACAACCTCGCCTTTTTTAACAACACCACCGGGTGTTGCGTCTTTAACAGTTGCAACTATTACGTCACCCACACCTGCATACCTTCTAGTGGAACCGCCTAAAACTCTTATGCAAAGAAGTTCTTTGGCACCTGAATTATCAGCTACTTTCAATCTGGATTCTTGCTGAACCATGTTTGTTGCCTCCTCTCTTAAGGATTATTTCGCTTTTTCAATTATAGTCACAAGTCTCCATCTCTTGTCTTTTGACAACGGCCTTGTTTCCATAACCTTTACTTTGTCGCCTATCTGGCATTCGTTATTCTCATCGTGAGCTTTAAGCTTATACGTTCTTTTGATGATTTTGCCATAAAGCGGATGTTTTACATTATTTTCAACTGCAACGACTATTGTTTTATCCATTTTGTCGCTGACAACTTTTCCTACTCTTGTTTTGCGAAGGTTTCTTTCTTCCACAATGCGGCCTCCTCTCGCTTATTATAAATTTCTTTGTTTCTGGGTAATTAACGTCTGAATTCTGGCTATGCTTTTACGCACTTCCTTAATTCTTGAAGTATTATCAAGCTGGTTTGTTGCATTCTGAAATCTGAGGTTAAATAATTCTTTTTTTGCGGAAACGAGCTCATTATTTAATTCCTCAGCTGTTTTTGTCCTTAAATCCTTAACATAAACCTTAGTTTTCACAGCTATCACCTTCCATTTCTTGTTCCGCACGAGAAACGATCTTACATTTTATAGGCAGCTTATGTGAAGCAAGACGAAGAGCTTCTTTGGCTATTTCTTCACTTACCCCGCCTATTTCAAACATTACTCTGCCGGGTTTAACAACCGCTACCCAATATTCAGGTGAACCTTTTCCGCTACCCATACGAGTTTCAGCAGGTTTCTCTGTAATCGGTTTGTCTGGGAAAATCTTTATCCAAACATTACCGCCACGTTTTATATATCTTGTCATGGCAACACGGGCCGCCTCAATCTGGCTTGATGTAATCCAGCTGGGATTCATAGCAACCAAGCCATAATCTCCATATGTTACCTTATTTCCTCTTAAGGCGCGGCCTTTCATTCTGCCTCTGAATTGTTTACGTCTTTTAACTCTTTTTGGCATTAACATTAGTGAGCGCCTCCTTCCTTTTTCGATGCTTTTACAGGAAGTACCTCTCCTTTATAAATCCAAACCTTTACGCCGACTTTCCCGTACTGTGTATCTGCTTCCGCAAAACCGTAATCTATGTCTGCGCGCAATGTCTGAAGAGGAATGGTCCCGTCATGATAGCTCTCTGTTCTAGCCATATCGGCTCCGCCAAGGCGGCCTGCAACCGCTGTTTTGATTCCTTTTGCTCCAAACTTCATTGTCCTTCCCATAGCCTGCTTCATAGCACGGCGGAAAGTAACACGGGCTTCAAGCTGTGCTGCTATATTTTCAGCAACAAGCTGCGCGTCAAGCTCAGGTCTTTTGATCTCTTCAATATTGAGCCTAACTTCCTGATTTGTAAGCTTTGAAATCTCATTTTTAAGCTCTTCTATGGCCTGACCGTTTTTACCTATAACGATACCTGGTTTTGCTGTGTATACCGTTGCCTTAATCTTGCCTGAAGTTCTTTCAATCAGTATTTTTGAAACGCCCGAAGCATAAAGCTTCTTTTTGATGAATTTTCTTATTTTATAGTCTTCAACCAAATAATCGGCAAAGTCTTTTTCCGTATACCACTTTGTGTCCCAATCTTTGATTATTCCAATTCTTAAACCATGTGGATTAACTTTTTGTCCCATTGTTTACCTCCTTATCTCTCATTAAGGATTATGGATATATGACTTGATCTTTTCAGTATTCTATATGCCCTGCCCTGTGCTCTGGGGTGGATTCTTTTTAATGTGGGGCCTTGGCCTGCATCAACATTTTCAACATATAATTTCCTGACATCCATACCTAAATTATTTTCTGCGTTGGCAACAGCCGATTTTAAAACCTTCTCAATTATCCTTGACGCATACCTTGGGGAATAGGCGAGAACGGCAGTTGCAGTTGCAACATCTTTGCCTTTTATCTGATCTAAAACAATTTTAGCCTTTGATGCAGGAATACCTACAAACCTTGCCGATGCATGAGGCCTTTTGTCTTTAGTTTCAATGTTTCTTGTTTTTTTAATTTGGCTTCTATGTCCTTTTGCCATAAACGAAACCTCCTTTCAAAGCTTTTTAGCGTATCTTTGATTTCTTTTCAGCGTCTTTACCATGACCTCTGTATGTTCTTGTAAGCGCAAATTCACCAAGCTTATGGCCAACCATATCTTCGGTTATATATACAGGAACATGCTTCCTTCCGTCGTGAACAGCTATTGTATGACCTATCATGTCAGGAAATATAGTTGAACGGCGAGACCATGTTTTAATAACTGTTTTATCTCCTGCCGCGTTCATAACGTCTATTTTCTTTAAAAGATGTTCATCGGCAAAAGGTCCTTTTTTCAGCGATCTGCTCATTAATAAGCCTCCTTCTTTCATTTCTTAAAGCCTTAGCAGGCTAAACTAAAATCATCCGTTTCTACGGTGAACAATATACTTACTCGAAGTCTTATGTTTTTTCCTCGTCTTGTAACCAAGAGCAGGTTTGCCCCAAGGCGTCATTGGGCTTGGGCGTCCAATAGGAGCCCTTCCTTCGCCACCTCCATGAGGATGGTCGTTCGGGTTCATAGCTGAACCGCGGACTGTAGGTCTTATTCCCATGTAACGGCTTCTTCCGGCCTTGCCGATTTTAACAAGCTCATGGTCTATATTCCCAACCTGACCAACCGTTGCGCGGCAATCTATTGGCAAAAGCCTCATTTCGCCGGACGGAAGCTTAATTGTCGCATATTTTCCTTCTTTTGCCATAAGCTGTGCAACATTTCCTGCCGAGCGAACAAGCTGCCCGCCTTTTCCCGGCTTCATCTCGATGTTATGGATACTTGCGCCGATTGGTATAAGTCTCATAGGAAGTGAATTTCCTGTTCTTACTTCGGCTTCTGTCCCGCTCATAACATTGTCCCCAACATTTAAGCCTACAGGAGCAAGGATATACCTTTTTTCTCCGTCTACATAATGTAAAAGAGCGATGTTTGCTGTTCTGTTCGGATCATATTCTATTGCAGCTACCTTTGCAGGTACTCCGTCTTTGTTGCGTTTGAAGTCGATAATCCTGTATTTAACTTTTGAACCGCCGCCTTTATGGCGAACAGTAAGTTTACCTTGATTATTCCTGCCCGAGTTTTTCTTAATATGAACAACCAGGGACTTTTCCGGAGCTGTTTTGGTTATTTCTTCAAATGTGGACACAGTCATGTGTCTTCTGGAAGGTGTATATGGCTTGTATCTTTTAATGCCCATCTTCTCCACTCCTTTCAAGCAATTATATAATCTTACACGTTTCCGTGTGTTTCGTATTAAAAAGTAACTGTATTACATTCCTTGGAACAATTCGATGTCTTTACTGTTTTGGGTCAAAGTTACAACAGCTTTTTTCTTCTTGGCTGTTTTTCCATAAATCATGCCTTTTCTTTTGGGTTTCCCATCGTAATTCATTGTGTTTACGCTTTTAACCTTAACGCCTTCAAACATTTTTTCAACAGCTTCTTTGATTTGGGATTTGTTTGCATCCGGGTTAACAAAGAAGGTATATTTTTTGCTTTCAAGCATTGACATGCTGTTTTCTGTAATTACAGGCTTAAGTATTACGTCATAATATTTTAAATCTGCCATTATGCGTACACCTCCTCAATTTTCGCTACAGCATCTTTTGTTACTACAAATGTATCATAAGAAAGGATATCATGAACATTTATCGTTCCTACGGAAGCCGTTTTAACCTCCGGTATGTTTCTTGCGGAAAGGATTACGTTTGTGTTTGAACCATCCATAACTATAAGGGCTTTGCCGCAATTGATATTCTTTAAAACTTTTGCCATTTCGTTTGTTTTTACTCCGTTAAGTTCAAGTTCGTCTAAAACGATTATCTTGCTTTCAGCAACTTTAACACTTAAGGCTGATTTTAAAGCAAGCCTTTTAACCTTTTTATTAAGCTTAAAGGAATAATCCCTCGGCTTTGGGGCAAAAACAACTCCACCGCCTACCCACTGCGGAGAACGTATGGAACCTTGCCTTGCACGGCCTGTGCCTTTTTGCTTGTAAGGCTTTTTTCCGCCGCCTCTTACCTCTGCACGTGTTTTTGCACTCTGCGTTCCCTGTCTCTGGTTTGCAAGATACTGTACGACAGCAAGATGCATAACATGCTCATTTATATCTACGCCGAATATTTCGTCTTTAAGTTCAATTGAGCCAACCTCTTGACCATTCATATTAATTACTGCAACATTTGCCATGTGTTAATCCTCCTTTCGTAAAGTTTCTTAAGCCTTTACGCTGTCTTTTATAACAAGTATTGTGCCTTTAGGTCCCGGCACAGCGCCTTTTATCAAAAGTAAATTCTTTTCTGCATCCGCACGAACAACCTCAAGGTTTTGAACAGTTGTATTAACAGCTCCCATATGGCCCGGCATTCTTTTGCCTTTTTTAACACGCCCCGGAGTTGTTCCTGAGCTTAAAGAACCAAGTGCCCTGTGGTATTTGGAACCATGAGCCATAGGACCTCTATGCTGACCATACCTTTTAATTGTTCCCTGGTATCCCTTACCTTTGGATACTCCGCTAACGTCAACTCTTTCACCAGCTTCAAAAACATCCGCCTTTATTTCCGAACCGATTTCATATGCCGAAACATTTTCAAGCCTAAATTCTTTTAATATTTTTTTAGCGGCAACTCCCGCTTTTTCAAAATGACCTGTTTCAGGTTTCGTCATTTGCTTTTCTTTAACAGCTCCGAAGCCGATTTGTATAGCTTCATAGCTATCGTTTTCCATTGTTTTTTTCTGAACGACAACACATGGGCCTGCTTCAAGAACAGTTACAGGAACTAAATTCCCTTTTTCAGTGAAAACCTGCGTCATTCCGACTTTTTTAGCTATTATAGCTTTCTTCATTCTTACACCTCCTGATTTCTACAGCGGATTATGCTTAAAAAGCACAATCATTCTAGTTTAATATAAGATGCTTTTTGCCGCTTATATAAACCATTTTGGATTATTGCATAATTTTTAATGTGATATCAACGCCAGCCGGAAGATCAAGACGTGATAAAGCGTCTACCGTCTTTGGTGTAGGCATTAATATATCGATCAGCCTCTTATGCGTTCTCATTTCAAACTGCTCTCTTGAATCCTTATACTTATGCACAGCGCGAAGTATAGTTACTACTTCTCTCTTAGTGGGAAGCGGAATAGGTCCGCTGATTTGCGCATCAGTTTTCTTTGCAGTTTCGATAATCTGCGCTACTGATTGATCAATTAATTTGTGATCGTAAGCTTTAAGACTGATTCTGATTTTTGGGTTTGCCATACAAAAAGTCCCCTCCTTTTCGTACTTTAAGTTTCAGCACGACAAGTGGTGACTGCACACTTATCCGGGTGTATCATATTTCCTGCATAGAGCAACAAACAGACTTCCCATAATATCCGTACAGTGACCTTGTCGCCCGGTTTCATGAACTGGACATCGCTCCTCGGAAAAAACCTGCATAAATGCAGCAACCTTCCGCATCAACACTCATAATGTCACAACACAAATTAGTATACACTAAAACAATTTCCATGGCAAGAATTTTTTTTTATTATTTCCGAATTTTTGTAAGAACTTTTTGGTATTTTAGACTGTATTTTTAAACATTATAAACAAAAAGCAAGGACTGTGTATTTAATAAAATACATATTTAAAGCTTCATAGTGATATTTGTTTAAAAATTCTTGCAAAATTAATTTAAAAACTGTATATATTATATACTCAATTTTCTTTCTTTATTTGTCCAGTATATATTTTTGTTTTAAAAAACATCTTTTAATTAATTCGGATTGGTATTAAACTAAACTAAAGAATATTGAAAGGGAAGGTGCATATGAAGGTTCTGGCTATAAACGGAAGTCCAAAGGCAAAAGGAAACACTTTTCATGCTTTAAATACAGTTTGTTCTTCGCTTTTGGAAGAAGGTATTGATTCTGAGATAATACACGTCGGAAACAAAAAGATATCAGGATGCATGGCCTGCCATAAATGCTTTGAAACAGGAAGGTGCATATTTAACGACGAGCTTTTTGACGAATGGATGGAAAAAATGTATGCCGCCGACGGAATTATACTGGGCACCCCCGTATATTACAGCGGAATAAACGGAACAATGAAATCTTTCCTTGACCGGGCTTTTTTCCAGAAGCAAAGAAATTTCCGCCATAAATTAGGGGCTTCCGTGGCTGTTTTGAGACGCTCCGGCGGCGTTGCAACCTTCGACCAGCTTAATCATTATTTCACGATTTCCGAAATGCCCATTGTTTCATCTCAATATTGGAATGTTATACATGGCCATACCGAAGGAGAAGTTTTGATGGACTACGAAGCCCTTGCCGCATTAAAAGCCTTGGGTAAAAACATGGCATGGCTGTTAAAAATGATAGAAGCTACGCAAAATACAATCGAAAAACCAAAAGAACAGGAAATAATAAGGACAAACTTTATAAGATAAAAACAAAGGCATGGTATCATGCCTTTGTTTTTAATATCCCACCCTATTAAAAGCAATAAACTCATCGGCAATTGCTAAAACCATCTTTTAAATTTCGCTATTGGAGTGATATTATGGAATTTGAAACAATAAAGGCAAACATACAGCTAGCTGAAGATATGGGCTATGTACATTCTAAATCATGGCAGAAAGCTTATCGCGGGATTATTCCAGACCATGTTGTGGATGCATTTACACCTGAAAAACGCACAGAAGTCTTTAAGGAAGCTATTGCATCAAGACCGGAAGAATATTATTTGTTTAAAGCAAATTCTATTCCTGCCGGAATTGCATTGCTCCACAAAAGCCATGAAAAAAACGCTGTTGATACGGACGGTGAAATATATGCCATATACTTTCATCCTGATTTTTGGGGAACTGATGTCACACATAAAGCTTTTGAATTTTGTATTAACAGATTAAAGGAACGCGGCTTCACAAAAATAAATATCTGGGTGCTGGAAGATAATAAACGTGCACGTAAATTTTATGAAAAATACGGCTTCGTTTTTGACGGTTCAAAGCAACAAGTTGAATTGGGGAAGCCGTTGACCGAAATACGTTACTCTAAAAACGTATAAAAATAAAGGGATTGCCTTTAAAAAAGCAATCCCTTTATTTTATACCCTTAATTTTTATATTCCACCGCATTATCCGCAGGTGTAAATAAATTCTATTTTATCTCCTTTGGAAACCTTATATTCGGAACACGCATAGGCAGGCATTTCTCCGTTTACATAATAAAGCCAGCCTGAAGATGTCCCGTAATCAAATTCGGATATTCCGTTTATCCCGCTTATATAATACGAGTTTAAAAACGGGGATTTTGTGTATTCCACGTCTATCCCTTCATTTCCCAGGGCTAAAATCAAAATGTCAAAAACGCTCTCACCCTCATCAAAGCTTACTTCTGTAGAATTTAATATATATCCGCTTTGTGGCAATCCCAGTTCCTCAGGAGTTGCAAGGCCTTTTTCAAATATTGCCGATACGTTTACGGAAATGCTGCATAAGTTTTGTGCTTCTTTATTATCGTTTTCAGGCTTTGATTCCGCATCCGCAGTCTTTTCAACCGCAGGAACCGCACTTTCCGTAGTTCCAGCCTTTGTTTCTTCACCCTTTTTGGCAATGCTTACTTCTGTTTCTTCCTTAATAAAAGCATCATCATTTTGAGGTTCGGCTGCAGAAGCTTTTTCATCCTCTAAAGCCGTATCAACCCCCGAGACTTCTTTATCCGAAGATTCAGCAACCTCTTTTTGCGGCAAAACATCTCTCTTAAGCGTGGCTTTCGCAGAACACCCTGAAATAACGGTTAAAACCAAAACAAATAACAGCAGAAATTTAATCCTTTTCATTTCCGTTCCTCTTCCATATTTTTATCTATCGGAAACACTGTATAAAATTTGTGCCATTTGCCATCTTAATATCTTGTCTTTCGGGTTTATAGCATTTCCGTCGGAAATATCGCTATTTGCAATTATTGGTATCCCGCTTTTTGCCCAGTCTGAAAACCCGCTTGTATCGTATAAACCGTCAACATCGTCAAAATCTATGTCGCATCTTGAAACTATTGCAGCCGCAGCTTCAAGTGTTATGCTTCCTTCGGGATCAAAAACTCCGTTCCCGTTTCCCGCTATAATATTGTTATTATAAGCCGCGCCTATATACCCGGCATACCATGCGTCATCCGAAACATCGTCAAAAGCATCGGTTAAAGCTGGCGTATAACCCATAAAGTTTACGATTATTGTTGCAAACTCAGCCCTTGTCATATCTGAATAAGGCAAAAACTTGCCGTCTATTCCGCTTACAACTCCTTCTTTTGCAAGATACTCTATGGCTTCTCTGGCTTTTATTCCATAAATATCAGGAAATGCAGGTTTTTCCATTATGCTGTATATATCAGACTCGCCGTTTTCCATTTTTAAAAGTGCAGTAAGTGCAAGGAACGCCTGCTCGGTTGCTATCTGGTTCCCTTTTGTGTCTGAAAGGCTATGTTTGAAGCTTCCGTCCGACATTTTATATTGCATAAGCGCATCTAAAAGGGTATAACCTTCTTTAACAAATCTCTCATCCTCCATGTCTATCCCTAACGCTGAAAGAGCTATTATTGTCTGGGATATACTCTCAGAAGAATCATTAAAGCTTCCGTCGTTCTTTTGGAGCTCTGAAAGCTTTGAAAGAGCCCTTTCTATGGCTTCATCAACATCGCTTAAATCCCTGTATTTTGAAAGAGCCTGCAAAACCATTGCCGTTGTGTCAACCTCGATGCTGCTGCCCGAAATTGCAAAGCCGCCTCCGCTTATCTCATTTTTAAGTATTCTTTCAATATACATATTTCTTGTGGCCTGAGTCTTAGCATCGCTGTTATTAGGCACATCATAACCGGCTGAATCAAGAGCTATAAGAGCCCATGCGGCTCCGTTTATTCCCTGATATACAGTTTTATCAAAATCACCGAGAGGCTTAATCAGGTTAAAGCCGCAGAAATTTGAAGGATCCTTGTCAAGCTCCGTGAGCAAAAGCACCGCTTTTGAATACTCCGTATATTTATTTTCGCTTAAAACCCCGTTTTCCTCTTCCACATAAGCCGTAAATGTGTCCAGCAAGCCTTTTATATAGCTTCCGTCTTTATCTTCGCCGTTTAATATTAACCCTAAGGCTATCCATTCGTCCGGCGTTAAGCCTTCAAGATATTCATATGTATCTGAAATTAATTCTTCGGATATTTCATAGTTTGTTCCGCTTTTGCTGCCTCCTGAAGCCACGGAGCTACCTTCCAACACTCCAGTCGCGGAATAATACCAAAGAAGGTCGTCCCCGGTGTTTAACCTGTATTCATCGGCGCCTGTTGAAGACGGAGTAACTCCGTTTACGGAATAAAGCCAGCCCGAATTGGGTCCTTCATCAAATTCGCCCAATCCGTCTATCTCCGAAATGTAGCCGCTGTTTTCAACATAGCTCATGCTCATATCGTCAAGCGCTGTTTCAAGCGCATCCAAAGCGGTTGTTATCCCGTTTTGGATATAAACTTCATGCCCGCTTATTCTATATGAATCTGTGGTTCGTACCGATACATAAGCTACATCCTCGGAAGATGATGAACCTCCCGACTCGGGAATCTCTATAGGCCAATCCTCTATATCAAGCACGCTAACCGAAGGATAACTTAAATCATATATGCTTTGGCTATTTACATATGTTACAAGCGCCATAAGCCCGGAAGACGTCGAAAACTGATTAAATGTACTTGAATCCGTAGACCCGAACCTGTTGTCCAAAGTTTTAAAAGAAAGCAGACCGTCCATTATATTTCCGTCAGCTTTTGTGAATTCACTATCACATACATCCTCGCCTACCGATGAAATCGCCATAACAGCCATAGCCGTCGAATCGCTGCTTTCTTCGCCATCCCAGTTGTCAAATGTTCCGTTTGAATTTTCTATGGTTTTTATATATTCTATTGTGTTGTCTATTGCGGTTGTTATATCATTGCACTTTGAAACTGAAATACCGTTTACATCTCCGCTTGCGTTATAATATGGGGCAAAAGCCGGGAAAATAAAGCCTATGGCGTCTATATCCGTCCACATTCCCGAATATAAGCCTGCCAAAATCCCGTCTATAACATTTTCCCTTGTTAATAAAGCCCCTGCCGGCTCCGAATATACACCGGAATCCATAAACATCAAAACATATGGGAGCTGATAAGGCGCGCTATATTCCCAGTATGCTATATCGCTGGTATCGCACATATATATATCCGAAACCATGTCTCTTAAGCTTCCGTCCGCTTTAGGAACTTCCTGAGCGTCTATGCCCAAAGCCGCAAGACCCATAACGATTTTAGCAAGGCTTCCAGGATATGTCTGGCTCTCCGCGTCAATTACATTTGAAAGAAATTTTGTTTTTTCATCATCTGTTATTGAGCCGCCGTTTGATGTTTTTGCAAGGATATAGTCTGCGCTATACCAAGAATCAGTATAGTCCGTTGCCGAAAGTATGCTGTTTATTATAACTTCCTGCTCGGAAGGCGTTGCAAAAACCTGAGTTTGTGCAAGCCCAAGCATCATTACCACAGACATAACCAATGCCAATAGTCTTTTTTTCATAAAATTACCCCCGTTATTTATATTAAGGCAAAAAAATAGCGCCCAAAGGCGCATCAAACAAAGGAGCTTAATTATAAAAAGCTCTGCCAAGCCGTTTCGCCTCAGAAAACAGCAGCCAGCAGGAGAGAATATTCCGTCTTGATCTTTAAAATCCTAATTGAGGCCGCCTTCCCAAAGCTTTAAGCTTAAGTGGCATATTGGCTCTTTCGTATGATCTCACGGTTGCCGAGACACAGCGCCTTTTATAAGGCGGAAAATAAAATTTTCATTCCTCTACATCCTGCCATGTTTAATTAAAATTAATAATACATGCTTAAGGCTTAAAAATCAATAAGAAAAAAAACTAACTGCAATTGCAGTTAGTTTTCTGACATCCCAAGTATTATATATATTTCGCTTCCTGAAGGTATAAGATTTTTATTAACAACAACCTCGGCTTCATTAAAATACTTTATCAAATCGGTCCCTATATCCTTAGATGAAGTCACTATTCTTGTAACATCTTCCTTTTCTCCGGCATACGTTGAGATTTTTGATATATTATAGCCCTCATCCAAAAGCCGGTCCCTTGTTTTTGCGGCTAACCCTTCCGTCGTGCTGCCATTCGCAACTTCTATTTCATATTTTTTACTGTTTGAATCATCATCGCTACCCGTTTCATAAAATATCTTGTCTACCAAAAGAGCAGTTCCAGATTTATCTAATATATAATAAGAAGGACCGTTTATATTTTGGGCAACCCCCGGAAGAGTCTCCATTGTTATCTTGTCTAAATCTATCTCGGATATATAGTTTGAATATTTAATGGCATCTGAAAGCGGTACATCTGTTTTCACGTATTTCATTGCTATTTCTATATATTCCGGAATATTTTTGAGTATTGAATCGGTATTTAATATCTTTTTAGCCATAGCCTTAAGAAAATCCTGTTGAGTTGACACCCTTTGGATATCCGCCTGGGGATATCCCCTGTAGCGCACAAGCTGCAAAGCTTCAGCACCATTGAGATGCTGCTCTCCCGTTTTGTCCCTTAAATCTATATTTAAATCCGGGTCAGGATCATAATGATATATCCCCTCAGGGACAACAACATCAACGCCGCCTATTGCATCAACTATTTCTTTGAAAGCCACCAGATCTATTTTTACATAATGGTCTATATCTATACCTAAAATATCCTCAAGCTGCATCACTGCATATTTAGATCCGTTCCCGTCTTTCCCTCCATAAGCGTGGACAGCATTTATTTTACACGGTGAAAGATAGCTTCTGCCCTCCTCCTCCATCATTTCTGTGATTTCAGGAGTGATTTCAACGTATGTATCCCTGGGTACGGAAAGCATTCCTATACTTTTTTGCTTGCTGTCATAATGAAGTACAAATATAACATCTGTCCTTGTGCCATCCGCATCTGTTCCAAAGACTGCCACATTCATTTTAAGACTCTTTTTAAACAACGAATCCATAAGGCTTACGCCATTTGACTCCGATAAACCGTTTAAAGAACCGTCTGAACCTCTTAAAAACTTGTCATAAGCATAAATCCCGCAGCTTGCAAGCAAAATAAAAGCTAAAACAATTGAAATTAAAATTTTAAAAAACAAAGCCACCGGATTTCTTCTGCCTATTTTCTTTCCCGACATAATCTATTCATTTCTTTCTTAATTATTTTTATATTAACAAAATTATTGTTTGCACTTATTCAAAAAATATTTCTTTGACCATTTTTTCAAGTTCTTCTTCATTTACTACAAAATAACTGCCACCTTCGCCAGGAATAGTTTGCATTGATATGTTTTCGGTTGAAATATCGCCGATATATTTCGCATAACTTAAGGCTTCTGAAATAGATATGTCCGTTTCAACATATTTAAACATTGTTTTTACAAGGGACGGAAAGCTTTTAAGCAGAGTATCCGTCGAGAGAATTTTTTTCATAAAAGCGCACATAAAATCCTGTTGGACTTCTATCCTGTGTAAATCCTGGCTGGCATAGCCTTCCCGATATCTCACAAGCTGCTCAGCCTTTGCGCCGTCCAGGTTTTGGTAACCCGGCTGAATGTCTATATAAAGCCCCTGCTCGGGATCCGAATAATAAAGCCTGTCTGCAACTTCCATATCAACTCCGCCTATAGCATCAACTATCTCCCTAAAAGCGGAAAGGTTTATTTTTACATAGTGGTCTATATCTATGCCTAAAAGATCCTCCGCCTGCATAACGGAAAAAACAGTCCTGTATCCTTCGCCGGCATATGCATGAATCTCATTCATCTTACAAAGACCCTCGACACCTTCCCGATAAGGGATGAAGCTTGATCTTCCTCTTTTATAAAGATCTTCTATCATTTCTTTTGTCATAACAACTTTTGTATCCCTTGGTACCGACAATATACTTATTTTTTTTGTTGGTGTGTCAAAAGAAGCTATAAATACAACATCTGTCCTTGTGCCATCCGCATCCGTCCCAAACACGGCAATATTTATTTTCTTATCCTCTTTTGAGTTGGTTTCTTCTTTTTCGGCCTTGTCGTTATCCTTGTAGGATATATCTGTTTTTGTCTCGTTTTCGATTTGTATTTTTGAGTTCCTTGCATTTACGGCAGAAACGAAAACAAAACCAAAAACTGAAAATAAAAATACAAAAACCAATACCATTACCGAAACAATAATGGTAAATTTTTTAACCAAAGCATCTTTTGTTTTGCCTCTATTATGGTTTTCCCGTCTTTTCATCGTATACTCCCCGATATAAAACAAAAACTGATTTATTATATCAAATTTAGAATATTTTTACAATGCATTTAACATCTTAATATTCTTAAGTTATTTTTAAGCACTTAAAAAAAGGCTTTACATAAATTTTTATAGGGTATAATATTGCTTTAGCAGGCAAAAAACATCCTTTTGCATATAAATTAAAACACCGGGGGCGTCTTAAATGGATAAGCTTTCTTTGTTTATTAAAAATAAAAAACTTTATTTATCACCTTTCGCATCCTTGATTTTGGTTGTGGTTATATCAGGGGTTTCAACTCTTCTGATGATTTATATCGATCCAAGTTCGTTTATGGCTTTTATAAAAGATTCAATTTCAAACCCACTCTTGTTTATATTAAACTATTTACCTGTATTTTTAGTGGCTTTAGCCACTTCGCTTTTGTTTTCAAACGCCGTGTTTGGCCTAACGCTAAGCTCTCTCATACTCATTTTAATGGCTGTTGCAAACCTTATTAAAATTAACATGAGGCAGGACCCGTTTATTCCTGCGGATCTTTCTCTTGCAAAAGAAGTTTTAGCTATTCTTGAAAATTTTGATACGGTTTTTGTTACAAAGGTTGTTTTAGGTCTTACTGCAGCCCTAGCCGTTTTAATCTGTACCGCTATATTTTTCAGAACAACAGGAATACGCAAGCTCTTCCGTTTTGGGGGTACAGCTTTAATTATTCTTACTCTTGCTATACTCACATCAACCGTATATGCAAACAACAGTCTCTATAACAGCTTCAAAACAAACGGAAATATTTATTTTAAAGCAAATCTTTATTCGTCAAAAGGTTTCCTATACAGCTTTATACACGACATATCAAGCCTTAAAGTTGAGAAACCCGAAGGTTATAACCCCGATGAGTTCAACGAATTGTATGAGAGTTTTGTTCCCTCGGATTTGGAAGATACCTATAAACCAAATATCGTTATGATAATGTGCGAATCGTTTTCAGAGCTTAGCGAAAATGAAAACATCGTTTATCAGAATGGCATTGACCCTTTGGAAAACTTTAAAAAAATTGCTTCCGACAGCGATACTGTTTATGGCCACATAATAGTCCCGCATTTTGGGGGAGGAACTGCTGATACGGAATTTGACGTGCTTTCCGCCTGCGCTTCAAGATATATTGAAAACGGCCTTTCGGCATACGATTTTATAAGAAAACCTTTTTCTTCTATGCCGTCGCTGTTAAAATCCATAGGATATGAAAGCATAGCCATACATCCAGGTTATCCATGGTTTTATAACCGCTCAAATGTATACACAAATATGGGATTTAGCAAATTTTATCATCTTGACAATTCTTTTGTGCCTTATGAAGAAGGAAAGGGAGGATATATAAGTGACGAAGCTACCGCAAACAGAATAATAGAAAAATTTGAGAAATACACAGAAAGTGAAAACCCTCTTTTTGAATTCTGCGTTACAATACAAAACCACGGTCCTTATCAATATAAGTATAAAGAAAACAAAATAAGCTATACATCAAAAAAAGAACTTACCCAAGAAGAATATGCCATTTTAGAGGGATATTTTGAGGGTATTCATGATTCCGATATGGCTCTTAAAAAGCTTATCGATTATTTTAACAGCATAGATAAGCCCGTTGTGCTTGTATTCTTTGGGGATCATTTGCCGGGCTTTTCAAACGGGATGCAATTTTTTGATATACTGGATTACAACATAGACATCGGCGGAGAAGCCGAAGAAAGGCTTAATATTTATAAAACACCGTTTATAATATGGCAAAACAATTATTCCAAAAACTTTTTTTCCGTTAAAGAAAATTATGAAAAGCTGGACATGCCGGAAAACAATACCGTAAGCTCAAACTTCTTGGGAGCAGCTTTCATGGAAACACTTGGCTTTAACGGCATCTCTCCGTTATATGATTATACAAACGAATTAAGGCATATGCTCCCTGTTTCTACAAACGAAACCTTCATGGATAAAGCCGGAAACTATAAAACACTTAAAACCCTTGATTCCGATGAGCTTAACGAAATAAACTATTATAAAAAATTAGTTTATTACAGCCTGTTTAACAACTAAATTAAGCACATAATAATCATCCCCACGTAAACGTGGGGTTTTTCTTTGAGCCCTAAAAGGGACTATTACCAACATTGCGCCTTAAGGCGCTTTATGATTCCGCCAACCGCACGTTTATTTACCTGCTACCCTTTAAAAGGGTCAACATATTC
>JAYFRL010000031.1:0-1954 GCA_034925905.1 Lachnospiraceae bacterium
GCGGGTTGAGAGGAGCGATTGAGTACATTATTTTCGGCCATTTTTTGCAGTTCAGCTTTGGTTTTATCGGGAAGTGAGTCAAAAATATTTTTGAAATTATCTGGATTAAATGGTGCAGGTCTTTCTGAAAAATTATTTGAATTTGAAGAATCCGACATTGCAAAACACCTCCTAAAAAAAAATAGGCAGCCTCCGCTGCCCGTGAAATATGTACCTTCAAGGCTATTTTAGCAAATTATGGGGGAGAGTGCAAGCGAATGAAGAAAAATCACATCAGGGATTACGCAACCGAGGCCTTCCGCTTTTACGCCCGGACAGGGTCCGCGGCAAAATATAAGCAGGAGCTTTGGGATGAAGTAATAAAAGCTACAAATAGATCCAACTATGGCGGCGGCATTGGAAACCCTACGGAGGCGGCAGTATCGCGCATGGAAAAACGCCTGGAAGACGCCCGGGCCGAAATTGCCGACCTCGAAGCAGTTGAGCGGACAATTTCCACCTTGGAGAAAATGCGTAACGGATCCGAGATGCTTCTTGCGCTGCATTTGGTATACATGGCGAACCCTCACAAGGAGATTGAAAAGGGGGAGATCAGCGAAAGGATGCACCAGGCCGAGGTGAAGATCCCGGCGAGCGAGCGGCAGATATATCGCTGGCTATCAAAAGCGCGGTATATATTTGCAACTGAAAGAGGACTGAGAATTAATTTTTAAAAAAGTTGGCAGTAGTGGACCCTAAAAATGTGATATTATGATATCAGTGGAGAGTGAAGGGAGCCGAGGAAACGAGGTTCTCTTTTGTTTTAAATCTTTTTGTATTGTGGTAAAATATAGGAAAGCGATACAAAGGAGGTTTTAATTTTGGGTGAGGTGAAATCTTGTGTTATCTGCGGACAAAAAGCTGATTATAATGGCGATATATTAGGCGTATCTGGCGGTGTATATCGATGTGAACAATGTGGGATGTTTCTTGTGGAAAGTGATTTTGAGGGAGAATACCTATTCAACCCTCGATACAAGCACTCTTTAAACTTAAGATGCTGTATGTACCATTTTTTACATCAACAATCAAAGTTGTTGGACGAAAAAACAATTGTTGAATTTAAATATGGGCATGAACCCCACGGGTTTGATGATAAAAATTTGCTATATTATATCCCACATGACACGTTAATAAATATGTATCCCCAAACGCTAGATGAAAAAATCAAAATGGTTATCATAAATTTGGGCGATAAACTAAAATTTCCCGGAAGCGCAATCTTTATACCAAAAGATGATTTTGCTTCTGAACTTAACCCCATTCTTCTTTTCATTGACGATACCTATGATAAAAGTACATTTGCAGATCAGTGTAAGGGAATATTGGACATCCTTATGAGTTGGGGATATTTAAAAACAGATGGTCTGCGCTATGATCTTTCTGCGCGCGGGTGGACGCAGTATCAAGAATTGACAAAGGTAAATAGAAGACAGGCGTTTATTGCAATGTGGTTTGCGTCTGAGATGACAGAGGCACAGAAAATTATAAAGGCAGCAATTGATAATAAGGGGTATTTTCCGCAAATAATAACTGATAAACAATATAACGGCGCAATCGTTCCGGAAATACTTTATGAGATTAGAAATAGTCTGTTTGTTGTAGCTGATTTTACAGGTGCCCGAGGCGGAGTTTATTATGAAGCTGGATACGCATATGCTTTAGGAAAACCAGTAATAATGACTTGTAGAGAAGATTGGTTTGACGAAAAGAAACATCCAGGCAACATTCATTTTGATATTAAACAGGAAAATTTTATTATTTGGATTAATGAAGCAGATTTACATGCTAAACTAGAAGAAAGGATTAGAGTTACGATGGGTGATATGTCCACTTTTTAATGCTATACTGCTACCATAGAAAAAATATAAACACGCAAAACCGCTAACCGCTTTTAACCTGGGCGGTTTTTTGA
>JAYFRL010000023.1:0-4707 GCA_034925905.1 Lachnospiraceae bacterium
AATAGATTGCCCCATCGTCATCGTCGGAAATTTCTATGTTAGGAGATTTGGATGAGCAATATGTAACAAGCTCGTCATAGCTTTCCGCAAATGTCGGACAGTCTTCGCCAACATAAAAAGTAAACTTTATTCGGGAAAGCCTAGGGTGTATTTCTTCAACACGCCCAGTAAACTCAGGACCAAAAATCAAAGTTTGACATTCTGCAAGATTAAGGCAATATTTTATTTCCTGAGCTGTATAGCGATAATTTAAAGGAACTGCCAATGCTCCTGTTTTTAACACTCCAAAATATATCGGGAGCCATTCAAGACAGTTCATAAGTAAAATAGCCACCTTATCGCCCTTTTTTACTCCTCTTGACAAAAGCAAATTTGCAAAAAGGTTTGCTTTTTTATTAAACTCTTCCCATGTCATTTCTCTTCTTCCGACAGACTTGCTGCCTGCTTCTATTAAAGAATATTCTTTCCATGTAACCTTGGTTTGTTCTTTAACCTGTGGGTTTATCTCAACAAGGCTAACATCGTTGGGATATAATTTTGCATTTTTTTCAAGAATAGCTGTAATAGGCATTTTAAAATTTCCTTTCCTTAATAATATACTGAAATACCCTGCAATTTTACTTTTTCCGTTCACCTAAGGAATTATATCAAATAATTTACCTTAATACAATAGATCTGGGTAATTTAATACTGCAAAGTGGCATTACATAAGTGTGCTAATGTGGATTTCTGCGGGTTTTAAGACATAAAAAATTTTTTAATATATCCTATTTCAGACTTTTAATATAATATTAATGTATATGTTTTTATAAAATAAAGCTATCTTTCTTCCGGAGGCCTTTAGATGAATAGGAAAAATAATATACTCCTAGGCGTAATGCTACTTATTTTAGGGATATACTCAATAGCGGCAAAGTTTTTTAACATAAACCATAAAATGCTGCCGGTTATCCTGCTCGGTTTTGCTTTTGTTCTTTTGTATTTTAAAAAAGAAAAGATGTGGGCTCTTTTTATAGGTTTTGTGATAATTTTAAAAGAATTGTGTAACCTCTTAAATAGCTTGAGCGGTACTCCCATTATTGGCAGCAAGCTTTTTTGGGGGGTGTTTTTCCTGCTCCCCGGCATATTCCTGCTTTATAAATATTTTAAAACAAGAAAAACCAAATATCTTGTTCCCGGCTCTTTTGCCGCTTGGACAGGCATATTCATACTCTCTTCATTTATAGAATGTTTTAGTTGCATGAGCGGCGGGCTTTTTTTTGTCTGTCTTGGGCTAACCTTCCTCACGGCCTATGTTGCTTCAGGAATGAAAATAGGAATTTTATATATAATTGTAAGCATTATCATGTTTATTATAGGCACATTCCTTATGACAGGAATAAAGCCTGTTTCAGCCATAGCAAGTTCAGGAACATATATAAGCTCCGTAATCCTTATAGTTGTAAGTATAATAATACTTGTGAAATCCATAAAATCTAAAGATTAAACTGTTAAAAAACGGAGCTGTCTTTTAAGAACCGCTCCTTTTAAGCAAAGATGCCCAAAAAGGCTTAATGCTTCAAAAAAAGTTATGTAAAATTTGGCGGAGGTGGATTAATATGGCCGAAAAAGGTCAAGTTGTAGCTATAAAAAATAACTTTGCGGTTATACGAATGGAAAGAACAGAAGCCTGCGCAAAATGCAGAGCATGCATAGCAGGCATGAAAAAACAAGATATGATTATTGAAGCGGAAAACCTGTGCAATGCAAAGCTTTCCGATTGGGTTTTTATAGAAATAGAAGGCGGAAAATTTATGAATGCAATTTTTATAATGTATGGCATCCCTTTTGCAGCCTTCATTTTGGGCACACTCTTAAGCTATTTCCTTATACTTCCGTCCATTGGCGTTTCAGGTCATTCCCTTGAGCTTTCAAGCTTTGTCATAGGACTTGTTTGCATAATACCTGTTTTCTTCTGGATAAAGAGCAAGGAGCATGTTTGGGAATCAAAAGAATACAGACCAAAAGCCGTCGAAATAACCACACCAGATGAATAAAAGTTTAAAAAACATCTTAAATCCCCTTTTTAGGGGCTTTTTTATTGCGATTTATTGCTGTTTTTTGGAATAAAAAAATCTATATGCTTCCCTTTTAAACGACAAAAATTTTATTCATGCTTTTATATAATTAAGCATATACATAAGGGGGGAATTATATGGAAAAAACAGAATTCCGTGAATTCGGCAAAATGATCATAGAAAAACCCCAAAAAAAGCCCAAGCATAATATAAAGCTTCCTCACCTTGGCATAAGAAAAGCAAATCTTGCCATAATTTCCTTTCTTGCGGGAAGGCTTAAGATTTTCGGCATGATGAATCCTTTTTCTATTGCTTTTGTAGGAACTCAGCTTAGAAGCGGCGGTTTTTATATATGCGCCGCAGCCTCGGCTTTAGGGCTTCTTTATTGGGGCAGGCGGGAGGTGAAGCTAAAATATACTTTTTGCCTTGCGTTTTTATGCATTATAAATTTTATAATCAGTAAAAACGCAAAAAACGGCGGAAAAATCTCGAAATCCATTTTCGCCGGCTCATCCTTGCTTGTATCGGGCATTTTGTCAAACTCCGTTTTCGGAACATTGGGAAAATTCACATTGTTTTCCACTGTTTTGGAAGCCGGTCTTGCCTTTTTCTTAACTGAAATCCTGGAGTTTGGCACATTTTATATATATAATGGCTCAAGCGTTGTTACAGACCAGGAACGTGTGAGCATAGCTGCTGTTTTAGCGGGTGGGGTAGTCGGAGCCTCTGGGATATACATATGGGGCGTGTCAATTAAAATAGTTTTGGCAATAATTCTTATTTTAATTTTCGGCTACAAGGGCGGGACAGGCTTTCAGGCAGCATTCTCGGTATTTTTGGGATTCTTGTTTATAATATGCAACGAAGCCGATACTGTTTTAGTATGCATACTATGCATATCAGGACTTGTCTCCTCGGTTTTTGCAGATAAAGGCAAACCGGTTGCTTTTGCTGCCTTTGCCGTTTCGGCTTTTGCAAGCGCCTTTTATATGGATGAAAACTTTTTAAAAGGTGAACTTTTCCCGGCGATACTTATAAGCGGACTTATCTTCGTTATACTTCCCGATAAAGCTTACGAATCTTTTTTTGATTTAAGCAAAATAGACCGCAGCGGAAAGGAATATATCGAAAGAATAAAGGAAATCTCAAAAAACCGGATGTTGGAAATATCGGAGGTTTTTTCGGCTCTTTCAAAAACATTCAATGCACATGGCAATGCAGACGCAAACACCATGTCAAAAATAATAGACAAAACCTCGCGGGACGTATGCAAAGGCTGCGGGCTTAACGCGGAATGCTGGCAGCTTATGTTTGATTCCACATATAAAGCCGTATCTTCCGAGCTATCCGACTATGAAAAATACAGAACTAAAAAAAGCGTGCCTTTAAAAGGCTTAAGCTGTATTAAAAAAAATGATTTTTATTTTGCCCTGATTTTAAACTATGAGTTTTTTAGGTCCGAAAAACTCTGGCAAAACCGCATCGCCGAAAGCAGAAACGCTGCCGCCAAACAGCTTGAAGCCACGGCAAAGATTTTCAAAAAGCTTTCCTGCGAGCTTGAAAACAGCATAGTTTTTCATGAAAACTATGAAGCGGCGCTTAAAAAAGGGCTTACGGCAAAAGGTCTGTACGCAAAAAAGATATCGGTTTATGAGGATGGAGAAAAGGGCTTCACGGTTCATATAGAAACCAACGAATGCCCTGGCGAAAAATGGTGTAAAAAAGAGCTGTCTCCAATTATAAGCCGGATACTTAAAAAGCATATTAAAAAAGAAGCCGTGTTCTGCCGGAAAGAAGACGGCTGCCGCATGGTTTTCAGGGAGGAAAACCATATTAAAATATCGGCCGGAGCGGCTGCTCTTACAAAAGAAGGCAGCCCCTCTTCAGGAGACCGTTACTCGATAAGTGAACTTAAAGACGGCGGATATTTTCTTGCTCTTTCCGATGGGATGGGCTCCGGAAAAGCAGCAGGAAACGAGAGCAAAACAGCTATAGAAATGCTTGAAGAATTAAGCATAGCCGGCTTTGAAACCGAAACCGCCCTTGATATGATAAATTCTATGCTTATACTGAAATCCGGCGATGAAGCCTTTGCAACACTAGATATATGCTGTGTTGATCTTTACACAGGAATAGCGGAATTTATAAAAACGGGCGCAGCGTCAACATTTTTAGTTAGAGGTGAGAAAGCAAAGTCCATAAGCTCATCCGCTTTGCCTATTGGTATGCTAAAGGATGTTTATGCACAAAAAAGCAGGCTAATGCTTAAGCCGAATGATATAATACTTATGATGACAGACGGGGTCGCCGATATAATAGAAAAAGATATGAACGCCGAAAAATGGCTTGCCCTAAAGCTTGGCGAGCTTAAAGGAGCAAAACCTAAGGAAACGGCGGAGTATATACTTGAAAAAGCCAGAGAAAAGGCTAACGGTGTTATCAAAGACGATATGACCGTTATAGCAGCAAAAATCTGGGAAAAGGCGGGATAAAATTTATAAGGGCCCAAAATAATCATCCCCACGTAAACGTGGGGTTTTTCTTTGAGCCCTAAAAGGGTCTATTACCAACATTGCGCCTTAAGGCGCTTTATGATTCCGCCAACCGCACGTTTATTTACCTGCTACCCTTTAAAAGGGTCAACATATTC
>JAYFRL010000011.1:0-8944 GCA_034925905.1 Lachnospiraceae bacterium
CTTGCAGAAGAATATGTTGATATGATTGTAGCCGGAATTATCGATCCTACAAAGGTTGCGAGAACAGCGCTCCAAAATGCAACATCAGTTGCATCTTCATTCCTTACAACAGAAGCAGTTATTGCCGATATTCCTTCAAAAGAGCCTCAGATGCCGGCGGGCATGGGTGACGGAATGGGCGGAATGATGTAATATCTTTTAAAGCTTAAAAAATATGGTATAACAAAAAACGGCAGACGTTTGTCTGCCGTTTTTTTTGAATTTCAAATTAATTAAAGACTTTTGATATAAAGGCATGGTTTAAGGTGGGTATATCTTAAATGGTGTTTTTTCTGTGTTTTTTTTTAAACTTCGCGTTATATTTGTTGCTAAAAAAGTACACATGCTGTAAACTTTAAATTATTATATATTTGGCTTTGAAACAATTTCCCAGCACGGAGGAAGTCAACATGTTTTCTTTCCAACTTACGCTTTTTGTACTTATAATAACCGGGTTTTTAGCAAACAAAACGAAGACTTTAAGCAGTGAGGGCAAAACCTCGCTTATAAATCTTTTAATGAATTTTATGATACCCGCCAGCATATTTTCTTCTTTCACAGGCGATATAGACAAAAGTGTTTTTTCAAAGTCCTTTACGGTACTTTTGGTTTCTTTGGTTGTTCAGGTCTTAATATATATTTTCGGCAGGTTTTCATACGGAAAGCTTGAGGACGAAAAAAGAAAGGTTATGCGTTACTCGATAATAACTTCAAATTATGTGTTTATAGGGCTTCCCGTTGCAAACGTCATGTATGGTGCTGAAGGCGTTGTGCTTGCTTCAATTTCACAAATAGTGTACAGGGTTTTTGTTTGGACTGTGGGTCTTTCTGTTTTCACGGGAAAAGGCGAAAAAAACAATGCTTTTAAAAACCTTTTTACAGACGTAAATGTTATATCCGTATTTTTGGGAATAGGAGCTATGCTTATAAACCTTAAGCTTCCGGGGTTTTTAAACACCGGGTTAACCCTTTTGGGTAATTGCATGACGCCCGTGTGTATGATAGTTATAGGGTATATGCTTGGGGATGTGCACCCCAAGAGCCTTTATGCCCCGGTGTTTTTTGGATATTCATTTATAAGGCTTGTACTTATACCAGCTGTTGTATATTTTGGGCTTATGCCTTTTAAGCTTGAAGCTATATTGGTTGGCATAACTGTTATTCAGGCTGGCATGCCGGCTCCGGCAACAAGTGTTATCCTAGCCGAGAGATACGGAGCCGATTCATCTTTTGCCTCAAAGCTTGTGCTTTCGTCAACTTTGCTTTCTATAATAACGATACCTATAATGTGCAGTTTTTTATAATATACTTTTATTTTTTGGGGGAAATATATGGAAAGAGAATTAATAATAGTTCTGGATTTCGGCGGACAGTATAATCAGCTTATAGCAAGACGGGTTAGGGAGCAAAACGTATATTGCGAAATACATTCCTATAATAAGCCGCTTGAATTTATTAAGGGAAAAAAACCTAAAGGCATAATATTTACGGGAGGGCCAAGCGTTGTTTATGAAGAAAACGCTCCTGTTATAAGCAAGGAAATATTTGATATGGGCATACCTATTTTAGGCATATGCTATGGCTGCCAGCTTATGGGCTATCTTTTGGACGGTAAAATTGCAAGGGCTGAAAAACGTGAGTATGGCAAAACGAACCTTCATCTTAATACGGAAGACGAGCTTTTCAAAGGGCTTGATGCTGATACAAGCTGCTGGATGAGCCATACCTATTATGTCTCCGTTCCGCCTTGCGGGTTTAAGATTACGGCAGATACAAAGACCTGTGCAGTTGCTGCAATTTCAGATGAGCAAAGAAAACTTTACGGTGTTCAGTTTCACCCTGAAGTTGTTCATACACCTCAAGGTATGGCTATGCTGAAGAATTTTATATTTAACATCTGCGGCTGTAAGGGCGATTGGAAAATGACTGATTTTGTTTCCGATTCCATAGAAAAGATACGCGCCAAGGTTGGGGACAAAAAGGTTCTTTGCGCCCTTTCTGGCGGTGTAGATTCGTCTGTTGCAAGCGTTTTGGTGCATAGGGCTGTCGGCAAGCAATTAACCTGTATTTTTGTTGACCACGGGCTTTTGAGGAAGGATGAAGGGGACCAGGTTGAAAAAACATTCAAAGAGCTTTTTGACATGGATATAGTAAGAGTTAATGTTGAAGACCGGTTCCTTAAAAAGCTTAAAGGAGTTTCCGATCCTGAAACCAAGAGAAAGATAATAGGTGAAGAATTTATACGCGTATTTGAAGAAGAAGGCAGGAAAATAGGAAAGGTTGATTTTCTTGTTCAAGGTACGATTTATCCTGATATAATTGAGAGCGGAACAAAAAACGCCGCCGTTATAAAAAGCCATCATAATGTTGGTGGACTTCCGGATGTTATAGATTTCAAAGAAATTATAGAGCCTTTAAGAGACCTTTTTAAAGATGAGGTAAGAGAAACGGGAAGAACTTTAGGGATACCCGAATTTCTTGTTGCGAGGCAACCATTCCCCGGTCCGGGGCTTGCCATAAGGGTTATAGGAGATATTACAAAGGAAAAGCTCGATATTCTCCGCGAGGCTGATTTTATATTCAGGGATGAAATAGCAAAAGCTGGGCTCGACAGGGAAATATGGCAATATTTTGCTGTTTTGACGGGCATACGCAGTGTAGGAGTTATGGGAGACGAAAGAACCTATGCCTATACTATAGCATTAAGAGGCGTTACCAGCCAGGATGCTATGACGGCAGATTGGGCTAAAATACCGTATGACGTTTTGGATGTTATTTCAAGAAGGATAGTTAATGAGGTTTCTCACGTAAACAGGATAGTTTATGATATAACGAGCAAACCTCCGGCCACGATCGAGTGGGAATAGTAACGAAAAACCCCTTAAACCCTGTAAAATCAAGGGTTTGAGGGGTTCTTTTTATGCCTTGCGTACTAAAACCGTACTATTATTTGAAAAAGGCTTAATTTAATTGAAGTTCTTCTGCGTTCGTCTGCGTTCTTTGGGGTTGGGGTTCTGCATTTAATTGTTGCAATTTGTTTGATACTTCACTTTGTTTATTAGGGTAAAGATGGGAATAAGTCTGAAGGGTTGTTTCAATATTTTCATGCCCAAGTCTTTCCGATATAAGCAGAGGGGAAAATCCCATTTCAATCAATAAGGATGCGTGGGAATGTCGTAAGTCATGAATCCTTATCCTTTTAACCTTAGCTTTCTTGCTTCCCCTATTCATTTCATGATGAAGGTAGGATTTTGTAACTGTAAATAACCGTTCATCAGGTTCACAGTCATAAAGCTTTGATGCGTATTCCTGAATCATTTCAACCAGGAAAAGTGGGATAGTAACAACCCTTTTGCTTTTGGGTGTCTTGGGTTCAAGAATTAAATCTTGCTTGTTATGCCTTGCATAGTTCTTGTTGATGCTTACTGTTTGGGCTTCCATATCAAAATCTTTTAAGGTAAGGGCTAAAAGTTCACCTGACCGCATACCTGTCCAAAATAAGAGTTCAAATATTACTTTGGCGGTATCTTTATCATCCACAGCAACAATGAACTTCTTGAATTCATCCAGTGTCCAAAATTCCATTGTATCAGCTTGTTTTTTGCCCATAGAACCACATTCCCTGGCTGGGTTTGAAGGTAGCTTATAATATTTTACCGCAAAGTTAAAAATTGCTGAAAGCTGGTTATGAATCGTTTTTAAGTAAGTCTGCGAATAACCATGTTCATCAGCAAGAAGTTCATTCTGCCACTTCCTAACCATGGCGGGGGTAATTGCGTTTATCGGTACATCCTTGAAGAAAGGTAGAACCTTCAAATTGATGGTGTATTGTTTGTTTTCCAAAGTGGTTGGTTTTAAGCGGCTTGTGCAATCTTCCATGTAAAGTTCAACCAGGCTTTCAAACTTCATATTGCATGAAGCCTGGGCTTTGTTCAGGAATTCCCTTTCAAACGCTTTGGCTTCCTTTTGAGTTTTGAAACCTTCCTTCTTTTTCTGCTTGCGTGTGCCTGTCCAATCAACATAATAGAATTTGCAGAACCATGTATTTCTTTTATCATCCTTATAAACTGGCATAATATCACTATCCTTTCTTGTTTTTACAAGCGGAAAGTGATACAATATTTCAGACCACTTCCACTTGAATTGCTTTGCGGTGTTCATTGGGGGTAGGTTGCTTTCTGAATCCTCGTGGTTGCAGCCATGGGGATTCTTTTATTTTCTAACCGTTCATTGTTGCAGCAATGGGCGGTTATTTTTGTTTTTCAATCATGTTTATAAACATAGGGATATTGTTACAAACAAAATTAAATAAGGTTTTATAATCTTGTTTTGAAAGGTATATAGGTTCTTTCCCTTCCGCTTTTAAGGTTACAGTAAAATCACCATCATATTCCCGTACACCATCAGAATCTTCAATATAAGAAGCTTCAAACAGTGCTTCATTATAAACATACTTTAATATGAATTTTAAGCCTTCCATGGCAGAACTATCTCTTATTGAATCATAGTCATTATCAGAAACTAAATCTGATATAGATACCCCTAAAGCCTTTGCTATACGAACGGCAATTTCAATGGTTGGTTGCCGTTCCCCTCTTTCATAATTTCCAATGGCAATTCTTGAAATTCCAGCTTCTTCAGCAATATCCGATTGTTTAAGTTTCTTTGCTGTTCGTATTTCTTTTATACGCTCTCCAACATTCAATACTTTCACCACCTTCAGCACCATTATATATTGTATCAAAATAAAATGCAACCATTTGAAACATAAAATATTTATAATGAAAACATTCGAAACCTATTGACAAGAAAACAAATGAAACATATAATGGTGTCAGATGATAACATTTGTTGTCGCAATAAGAAGGGAGATGTTAAAAAATGAAACTTGATGTTGATAAAATGCAATTGGAAATGGCAAATTCCTGCTTCACCATTTCCGAACTTGCGGAAAAATCAAATATTTCAAGGGTAGCGTTAAGAAGGTACATCACAAGGCAAGGCAATCCCAAACCCGCAACAATCGGAAAAATTGCCAAGGCTCTTAACGTACAAGTAGCAGAAATCATTGTAAATACAGGTGCTGCAACACCTAACAGAAACAACCAGGATTCAGAAAGCAACCTAATTACCCTGAAAGGTGGTGGACAGGATGAAAGCAACGAAAGAATGTAAGTTTCTTTATGCGGCTGATGTTGCTTCCATATTGGAAATATCAGAAACAACGGCTTACCGAATTATCAAAAAGCTGAACAATGAACTTAAAGAACAGGGCAAAATTACTGTTCCAGGTAAAATTCCAAAGAAGTATTTTGAAGAAAAAACTGTCTTATAAGGGGTGTGAGTAAATGAAACCAAAATACATTGAATTTACTGGTAAGCATCCCAAGGATAAAAAGGAAAACAGAGTTTATCAAGAAGCCCCTAACTTATCCTGGCTAAGTTATGGATGTTCTTACAGTGATGATTTTCTAAAGATTGATATTGATGATTACAACCACAAAACCAATGAACTTGAAGAACCGATTAAAGGTAAGCCAAGAAGTGAAGCAATCATTGCCCTGCTGGATTCTCTCAATGTTAAGTATAACGGTATTAAAACAGACCATGGAAAGCATTTGTTTTTCAGGAAACCTTCCTGGATGGAAGAAAAGAATAAAATCAATTGAACCTACTGAACCTACTGAACCAACAGAGCCTGAAGAACCTGAAGAACCTACTGAACCTGAAGAACCAACAGAGCCGTCAACCCCTGATGATTCTGATGATAAAAAAGAAGAAACGCCTATACAGCCAAATAATACAAATAATACAGTGGCAAGCAATCCTTCAACCAAAATTACAGTTGAAGAACCTTTGGGGAATGTAGAAAACCATATTACCATCACAACCCCTTCAAAGGATGCCCAGGAAGCTTATATAAACGGTTATTTGAGCGGAAACAATCAAGGGGGTACATCTACCCCTATTGAACAAACAATCAGAGTAGAAGCGGCACAAGCCCCAACAGGGAACACTTCAGACCCAAACACCTTAAATATCAATGTTACGGTTGGTTCTGATTTATCAGGTGCAACTAATGCGGTTCAGGCAGAAGCCCAAATAACCTGGTATCAAGTTGCGGTTCTTTGCTTACTTTTTGG
The DNA here is from genome assembly GCA_034925905.1 of Lachnospiraceae bacterium. Classification (GTDB taxonomy): domain Bacteria; phylum Bacillota; class Clostridia; order Lachnospirales; family Anaerotignaceae; genus JAYFRL01. The sequence continues at coordinate 6,183 of JAYFRL010000011.1, forward strand.
AATACTATGCAGCCTGATAACGCTTTCTGTTTCATTTTTCAAAAGAGCGTGATATAATTCACTTAGGATGTTGTAATTGTTCAAGATGGGGGAAGCTTCAGCCATGGTAAACAGTTTATCCGCAATATAGACTGTTGTTAAAATATCATGGCTGAACTTTTCTAATTGAAGTGGGGTGAAACAATGGAAGCTGGAAAAATAAAAGCCTTTGCCAAAGAACAGGGTTATGATAATGCTGTTTATTTGGCTAAGTGGCGGGGTTATGATGTTTATGAACCTGTTTTTAATGGTGATGAAGTTTCCATTGTAGGTTTACCCCTTATCATTCTTGTTAAAGGTGATGTTGTGAGAATGTCCACAGTGGATGAAGCCTTTGAACAGTTGCAAGGTACAAACATATAGGGTAAGCCCTTAAAGTGGCATATAAACAATTATATGAGTTCTTAGAAGGATGATTGATGATACCATGAAGGAAGTAACAATAACAATTTCAGAGGAAACCAAAAAGATTATAGAAACCTATTATGGCGGTACTGTTGAAGCCTTCTTGGAAGATGCAAAAAACAACCTTCTGGAAAATCAGCAGGGTAATATCCCTGTGGTTGATGCAGCAAGGATGATGAATAAATCACAACAGTTTGTAAGGGTAGGAATTCAAAGGGGTACATTGCCCATTGGTCATGCCATTCAAATAAGTTCAGATAGATACACCTATTACATCAGCCCAAAATTGTTCTATGAATACACTGGAATTGATGTTCAAAATAAAACCATGGGGATAAAATGAGCGTACTAAAATCGTACTCATATAAATTTTAAGATATCAATTTAAGTTGAAAACGCATTTTCGGAAGATGGTAAAAATGCGACAATACAAGGGTTTTAGCCATATATGAAAATATAAATAAACCCATTTGCACAGAGTGGGAATAGCTTGTATTAAATTATAATATTAAGTTATAATAATATTAAATTAAATACATTAAGGAGGTAACTTATGTCTTGTTATTATATTATTGGTATTCGAATGGACAACAGGGTCAGCAATGCTTTGAATTTTCAGGAGGTACTCACAAAAAACGGCTGCAAAATAAGAGCGCGTTTAGGTTTGCATGAAGTAAGCGATAATTTATGTGCAAATGATGGGCTTATCATATTGCAACCCTGCGGTGAAAAAGAGGATGTTGAGCAATTGGTTAAAGATTTAAACAACCTTGAGGGAGTATCCGCAAAGCTTATTGATTTGAATTAAAAGCAGCCGCTTTGATATGTTATAAAAAATCGTTAAAATAAACAAATAAATTAATTTTATTTTTATGGCAGCATATTGGCGGTAAAAAATCAGAAAGCTCAGAATATATGGATAACTTGTGCAATTAGAATGGCAGAACTCACAAAGCCTAGCTGGAATTGTTTAGACTGCGCTCAATTGGAGCGAGCGGAAACGGTTTGCCATAAACTTCCTAAAATCTGAGCATTTTTTTGTAATTTTTGATCTAATAGCATATTTGCCGGCTTTAGTTTGTGATATGAATATTATGTGATAAAAAAAGGATGATTTCAAAATGGAGTACAGTATAGAAAAAGTCCGACAATTTACGGGTGATTTATCATATGTGTTTGACATAGTCCGTTTAGTAGACCCAATAAATTGTAAAATTATTAGTTTTAATAACCAGGGAGAAGTAATTTTTGACGAACATAAATGTTATCAGGTTTGGAACAAAAACACCCGCTGTGAAAATTGCATAAGCGTTAAGGCGTTTAATTCAAATAAACGCCTCACAAAATTTGAATTTGTTTATAAAGAAATATATCATGTCATATCAAAGCCGATACAAATAAAAACATTTGGCAACTCGGATTATCCACTTGTAATAGAAATGGTAAACAAAATTACAGATGAGGTGTTGTTTGAAGCATTTGGTAAAGATGAGTTTATAAATAAAATTATTATACAGGAAAAGAAAGTATATGAAGATTCCCTTACAAAGGTATACAACCGCCGTTATTTTGATGAAAGGATTTTTTGTCATAATAGCCGCTGCAATTTGGAGGGTGAAGTTGTTTTTATAATGGCGGATTTAAAAAACTTCAAAGGAATAAACGATACATATGGTCACCACATCGGTGATTTGGTTTTGGTTCAGTCTGCTCAGACCATGAAGGATTGTATTAGGTCGTGCGATTCTGTAATACGTATGGGTGGAGATGAATTTTTAATCATTCTTAAGAACTGCAAGTATAAAATGGCAGAAAAAATAGTTTCCTCAATAAAGGAAAAAATGGCAAACGACGTCGTTTATGATGAAAAACTGGGCAAATACGCTGTCGGCAATTTTGGCATTTCACATTCTGCAAGCTTTAAATGCACAGACGAGGATATTGACAGCATGATATCAGAAGCCGATAAAAATATGTATTTGGATAAAAGCCAAAGAAAATAGTATAGTAATATAAAAGACGTTAAGTTAAAGGGGCACGCCGATTTTTTTAGCGTGCGTTTTTTAGTGTGTGTATAAAATGATTTTATGTTAAAATATAATTGTTACCATAGGTTTATATAGCCTGAATAATCAGAGGGAAAGCTATGGCTATAATGATATTTTAGGAGGGAAGCTTGGATTGTCAACAGGAAACTAAACAACTTTTTTAAGGCTATTTGACTTAAATTGGCAGGGAGTAAGATACCCCAAAGATGAATGAATTCTGTGGTTGTTGAACCAGTTAACATAATCAGCCAGTTGGAGCTTTAAGTTTGC
>JAYFRL010000036.1:0-37375 GCA_034925905.1 Lachnospiraceae bacterium
ACGGTTTTTGCTATGTTCACTTTGGAAAGACCCCCAGCAAAGTTAAGTCCAATAAATCCAATATTCAGTGTTATGCCTGTGAATCTAATTCTCTTCATTAAACGTTTTATGCTCATAACGCATCCCTCCTTTATCCCTTTAACTGGGTTTGGCTGGTGGTCTCGCCAAGAACCAAGAGGTTGGTTTTTCCAAAATGAATATAACACGTTTATTATAACACTGAAACAGCAGAGTTTCCAATACTTCTCCAAGAAAGGAGGAAAATTGATTTGAACATGAAAGACCAACGCTTCGGTATCGAAGTTGAACTGACAGGCATCACTCGTGAAGCCGCTGCCAAGGTCGCTGCGGAATATTTAGGAACCTCCAGCCATTACGATGGCACTTATTACGATACCTATTCGGCACTTGATAGCCAAGGGAGGTCATGGAAGTTTATGAGTGATGCCAGTATTACTCCACAGAAAAAATCTAATTCGGGGATTGTGTCTGCCTCAAGTGATTATAAAACGGAAATGGTCAGCCCTATTTGTCATTGGGATGACATTGAAAGAGTACAGGAGCTTGTGCGGAAGCTACGTGAAAATGGAGCTATTTCAAACAGCAGCTGTGGTATTCACGTTCATGTGGATGCTTCACCATTTGATGCCAATACCTTACGAAACATTACCAACATTATGGCAAGTAAGGAGGATTTAATTTATAAGGCACTTGAAGTTTCTGTAGCAAGACAGCATCGGTGGTGTAAGCCTGTAGATAACCGATTTTTAGAGGAATTAAATCAGAGAAAACCTAAAACGCTCGATCAAGTCAGCCGCATCTGGTACAACGGAGAAAGCCGAAGCAATCAGCATTATGATGACAGCCGCTACCATTGTTTGAATCTCCACAGTGTGTTTCAGAAAGGTACGGTGGAATTTCGTCTGTTTAATGGCACAACCCATGCCGGTAAAATCAAAGCCTATATTCAGCTTTGTATGGCAATTTCGGCACAGGCACTTAACCAAAGGTGTGCCAGCAGAACCAAAACACAGACTACCAATGAGAAATATACCTTTCGAACTTGGTTATTAAGACTTGGTTTGATTGGTGATGAATTCAAAACTGCACGTGAGCATCTGCTGAAGCCTTTGGAGGGCTGCATCGCATGGCGTGATCCTGCACAGGCCGAAAAACAAAAAGAACGAATGCGGCAGAAAAAAGAGAAAGAACTGGAACAGGCAAGTCAATCCCAGACTGCCGATGTTCCTGAACAAGAGAATAACCCACAAGAGGAAGCCGAGGCAAATGAAGAAGTCCCGGCTTTTGTTATGCACATGTGAGTGTGCAATGCAGATTGTAAGGAGGATGAAAATGAGTAAAAACTGTTTGTATATTGCTTATGGCAGTAACTTAAATCTGCCGCAGATGGGCATGAGATGTCCGACTGCCGAGGTAGTTGGCACAAGTGAAATCAAGAATTATGAGCTGCTGTTTCGCGGCGGCAGACGAGGTGCAGTGGCAACAATTGAACCCTTAGAGGGCAGCTCTGTGCCTGTGCTTTTGTGGAAGATTAAGCAGCAGGATGAACTGGCTCTTGACCGCTACGAGGGTTTCCCCAACTTTTATCGCAAGGAAATGATGGATGTGGAGCTGGAGGGTAAGACCGTTTCTGCAATGGTTTATGTGATGAATGACGGTCGTGAGATGGGAGCTCCATCCGATTTCTATCTGCACACGATTGCTGAAGGATATGAAACCGCAGGTTTTGATACTGATTTTTTGGATCAGGCGGTTGAAAAGTCAATTCGTCTGGCACAGGAACAACAAGAGCAAGAACCGATGCAAGGCAGTCTGTTCGGACAGAAATGGTGGTGATAGCAGATGGCTGATCCGGCTACCATTGCACTTGCTGTAAAAGCAGCAGTTGCAGCCGCTACAGATAAACGGACATGGAAAGCAATTGCTGTTTTGATTGCTGCAATTCTTACTCCGTTTATTCTCATTATTGTAATGATTGTAAGTATGCTGTCTGCAACCGCTGACCATAACAATTTCGCCATAGATTTGACTTTTTATGGTGGCTCTATCTCAGAACAAGTTCCAAAAGAGTATAAGCAATACATTGAGGATATGAGGGAAAGTTTCTCAGAGCTAGATACGGCTGTATCTGAAAGTACTCCCATGCTGGAGGAGGGCAGCTTAGACAATATTCGTATGAAAGCCATTTTTTACTCTCTGTTTTTCGGCGCGGAAAATCTCAAAATGAACGCTGATGATTATCGTAATTTTGCAGATTGTTTTGTACAGTACGAAGAACGTACACGCACCGTTACAGATGAAGATGGTAATGAATCAGAGGAAACCTATACCGTAGCCATTCCCATAACTGACCTTGCAATCATTTATGGCAGGTTAGAGCAAACCCTTGGTAAAAGTATCACGGAGGAAAACAAGGTCAATGCTCAGCGTATCTATGCCTATGCTAAATATGGTAAGGCCTCGCCCGAAGGAGAAACATTTCTTCCACCCGGCGATGCAATGGGTGATGGTAGTTATCAGGCACTAATTACAGAAGCGGAGAAATATCTCGGATACCCGTATGTATGGGGAGGCTCCAGTCCTTCAACTTCCTTTGATTGTTCCGGATTTGTCTGCTGGGTATATACCCATTCCGGTGTTTACTCTCTTCCCCGAACTACTGCATCAAGCATCTACAATCAGTGTGTTGTGGTTCCCAGAAGTGAAGCACGACCCGGTGATTTAATCTTTTTCACCAAGACCTATGCCACAACATCACCAGTCAGTCATGTGGGTATTTATGTTGGTGACAACCGCATGATTCACTGCGGGAATCCAATCAGTTATACAAGCATTGATACAGCCTATTGGCGACAGCATTTCTATGCATTTGGGCGGTTGAAATAACAAATTACTTATTTGTACTGGCTGTATCATCTGATAAAGAACTATAAATTTGTGCCATAAAGGAGGCGTTATATTATGAATTTACAAGCATCATTTGAACATAAACCCTCGGATTTTTCATTGAGAGATTGCGTAATAGAAAAGACAGTCAAGCTGTCTGAACAGGAGTTTAAAGCATTCCTGAATCATCCGCTTCGGGATTATGATTTTTTGGCAGAGAATATTGATTTAATGAGAAGCGATGGCAATGGTGCGTTCCATTGCCTGCTGGTTACCGGAGAGGGCAGAAACGATGGTGTGCTGGTGGAGGCTGAGGGCTATTCCTATTGTTGCTATGCTTCCTATGTGCCGAATATTTCTGCTATGAATTCTCAGGTACTGCAAGAATTAAATGAGAAATTGTTAGAAGCAGTAGAGTTTATTATAGCTGACGGAACGCAGAACACTTCAGAAGGAAGCTGGGTAATGTACTTTGATGAACTGGAGAAGCAGACCGGACTGAAGGTTGAATTTAACGATATTGTCCAAAATACCCTAGCCGATATGCTCTCAGAACGCAAGGAGGTTGCGGAGTGCTATCTTAATGAGAATTGCTTTGATATGGCATATTATTTGGATTTTTGCCCTAATTGCAATATTCAGGAACAAGAATCGCCACAGCAGGCAGAGCCTCTTACAGAACATATTTCTAAACTGAAAGATCTACTCCATACCCAATGGGAGGACATTCATCTAGTCCATAAAGATGTAGAAATTAATCCTTGCACTATTGTGGAGCTGCAGGATGATACCTTGACTGAAGCTGGAAAAGAGGCGTGGAGTGATGTTTTAAATGCAGAAGTGATACGAGTTTATACCGGGGTGTATGGCTTGCAGATGGAACTTGGCAATGTAAATTCCAATCGGCTAGAAGATTTTTCAGCCATGCTTGCTGGGAATTGTTCAGTACAAGATTATGAAAAATGGGTTATGGCAGACAATGAAAGTTGCCAAACCCTAGAAATGTGAGGTGCAAAATGAAAGAGGATAATATTCGTGTTTTAAAGGTTGAGCCTCAGAAAGAACCAGAAATTGTAACCTTAAAAAATGATTTGGAGTCTATGCAGGAAGCAGTGGGAGGCTTGATTGAAATCATTGACCTTTCAGAAACTGCGTGTGTGCTTTGTAACGAAGAAGGTAAACTTGATGGGCTTGAGGGCAACAGATCCCTTGGTAATGATATTTTAGTCGGTACATTTTATGTGACTGGTTCTGATTATGATGGTAACCTGTGTTCCCTTTCTGATGCAGAAATCACAGAGTATACCAATCAGTTTTTAGAGCCTGAAACCTTTAAACCGGAAGAAATTGAAGCAGCTACTGGCTTTACATTTTTATCATTTTAGGAGGAATTCATTATGAAAAATGCAACACTTACAATAACTTTTGACAGTGAAAAGCTGGATGCCTTAACTTATCATATGGATAAAAAAGAGGCTGATTTGCAAGGTGAACTGAATGATACCATGCAGAAGCTCTATGAAAAGCACGTTCCTCAAGCCACCCGTGAATACATTGAAGATAAAATCAAGCGTGATGCTGAAGTAAAAGATAAGCCTAAAAGACCATCTCGCCCTACTCAAACTTCTGCAATTCGCGGACAGGATCATAATCCAGCATAAAATCATCGGTGCGTTAGCAACGTGTAAGCGGTTGTGTTGCCCTGTGTTGCCTTTTGGCAAGCAGGGTGGCATCGTAATACCTTTTCATAAGTGAAGCCCCCACGTTGCCCCTTTGTGAACAGATGTAAGAAATGCGAAGATAAGCCTTCAAATTGCTGGCTTTCAGGGGAAAAAGCTAGGGTCGAAGGTGGTGCAGGTTAAAGGGCAGGTGGCTTTGAAAAGCCCCTTGCCCAGATAACACCGCCCGGCAAAGCCGTGCGGGGATTGCACTCTGCCACCCAGCAATCCGCCTTTACCAAATGCAGGTGGCTTCCATGCGGAAAATGCCCGTGTGTCAAGGGCATCACAGGTGGCTCAGAAGAAATCACCAGAAAAAGGAGGAATGAAATGAGCGGAAACGCAGATAAAACCAAATTTTCCATCCGGGTGGATACAGGGCTATTGGAGTTGGCCGACCAGTACATCGCGGACTCTACCGTTCAGAGTCGCACGGAGCTGATTGAGGATGCACTGCGATTTTACCTTGGGTTCCTCACAACAAGTAAAGCCGAGGATTATCTACTCCAGTCGTTGTCTTCCGTTATTATCGGTACGGTGCAGGACAGCGAGAACCGATTGGCACGAATGGATTTCAAACTGGCAGTGGAACTGTCCAAGCTATGTCATGTGATTGCGTACACGCACGATGTTGATGAGGATGCACTGCACAAGTTACACTTAAAATGTCTCGACGAGGTCAAGCGCATCAATGGCGCGATTGATTTCGAGAGCGCATATAAATATCAGAAACGTGAAACCTAAATCGTGAGAAAATATTTGCTGGCTTTTTATATGGACTGTTACACCGAGTTCGTTTATGGTGTGTTGAAAAAGGAGTTGGTCTACTATGGGCAAGAAGGAAATTTTAGAAATGGTTATTTATGAGATGACTGAAAAATCACTGCTGGAGCGCCGCGAGACCTGTGATGAAAAAGAACAGCAGATCTACCAAGAGGTGAACGATCTATCCAAGCGACGTCAAAAAATCTTGGAAACACTCTCGCCGGAGGAGCGTTATGTGCTGGAGGATTATCTGGTGAAAACTAATTTGATCGCCGACCACGAGTGCAAGCATCTCTATGTGCAGGGAGCTAAGGACTGCGTGGAGTTGCTGAAAAAGTTGGGCGTGCTATAAAAATAGTATAGATAACTAGACTCTGGTTATCTATACTGTAAATACTCCAAAAACCGCTTCACCGCAAGGGAAGCGGTTTTTTTATCTCTCAACACAAAGCCAATATTGCGGAGCGCAGGGACATCTAGCTCTTTTAGAACAACATGATATGGTATTCGCTTCAAGATCAGTTCTGGCAGAACACTGACACCAAGACCGCTTTCCACCATAGACATAATAGCATAGTCATCCCAAGTAGTGAAATGCACCTTCGGGGTTAGGCCACAGCGTTCAAATAACGCTGAGATTTCCGCCCGTGTCCCTTTTTCAAGTAGCATAAATGGCTCATTACAAAGCTCGGCGATAGGAAATTTTTCGCAATCAACAAGTGGATGATCTTCCGGCAAAACGGCAAGCAGTCTGTCTTGATCCAGAAAAATTGTATCAAATTCTGGATTGGCCGGAAGTCGTAAAAAACCGCAATCCACACGACCAGTAGAGATCCATTCTTCAATTTCCGTGTAATCTCCCAGCAGCAATTCATAGTCTATATTTGGGTAATCCTTTTGGAATTCCTTGATGATCTTGGGCAGCCAGTGGGTGGCAACGCTGGAGAAGGTACCGATGCGGATCAGTCCCGATTGCAGGCCGTTCAGTTCATCTACTTCTATTTGCAACTTTTCGTATTCTTCTACCAAACGCTGTGCACCTGGCAGTAGCTTTGTGCCGTCGGAAGTGAGCTTGACACCAGTTCTGTTTCGCTCCAATAAAATGACCTTCCACTCTTTTTCGAGATCGTTTATCATACGGCTGATGCCGGACTGGGAGTAATTGAGTATCTCGGCGGCTTTTGTGAAACTTCCGTATTCCACGGTCTTGACAAATGCCATATATTTTTGAATGTTCATATCCATAGTGATTTCTCCATATATCTGATTTTATCATAAACAGCATGATGATTATTCGTTTTTCAAATGTGTAGTTTTATGATATTGTATTCTTACTATAAAGTCAATGGAGAGGGATTGAACAAATCATGTTTTATATTAGCGAAATTACAAATACAGCTCCGTCAGAGTGCAAGACGGAGCTTCAAAAGAAAGTATATCAGGCATTGGAGGCTCTGAGCATCTTCTTTGAGCGGGTGGATAGCGATGCGGCAGTTGAGATGGAAGCCTGTCTTGCCATTGATGAACGCCTTGGTGTGCCGATTGTGAAAACCTTGTTTTTGTGCAACCGACAACAGACACAGTTTTATTTATTTATCACCAGTGGAGGCAAGCCGTTCCGATCAAAGGATTTTAGCACAGCATTGAATATTTCTCGTGTTTCATTTGCATCTGCTGAAAAACTGGAACAATTGATGGGTTCTCAAATTGGCGGCACATCGGTTCTGGGCGCACTGCTGGAAACTCTGCCCAGGCTGTACAGATTGTCTTTGACCGTGATACGATTCAATCGGAATGGTTCGGTTGTAGCGATGGCACGGCGATTTCCTTCTTGAAAATCAAAACGGATGACCTTTTGAAAAGAATTTTACCACTTGCAAAACACGACTATAAAGTCATTGCTGTACCGAACGAAGCGTAACAGAGGTGTAAAATGGGACTGTATCAAAACAGGATTGTTGTGAAGGTCGGCACATCAACACTGACCAACGAAATCGGACAAAGTGACCTGCGATCTTTTGACCGGCTTGCCTGCATTATATCCGATATTCAAAACAAGGGATATGAAGTAATTCTTGTTTCTTCCGGAGCGATTGCGGTGGGGGCAAACAAGCTGCACATGAAAACAAAACCCACCAGCCTACGCCTGAAACAGGCATCGGCAGCGGTAGGACAATGTAGCGTCATGTTTTTGTATGATAAATTCTTCGGAGAATACGACAAGACAATCGCACAGATTTTACTAAGTGCCGATGATATTGAGCATGAGGAGAAGAAAGAAAACCTGACCAACACCTTTAACTCGCTGTTGGAAATGGGCGTGATCCCTGTTGTGAACGAAAACGATTCGGTCAGCTATACCGAAATTCAGTCGGAAGAACGACTGTTCAGTGACAACGACATGTTATCAGCAGTGGTTGCCGTATTGTGCAAAGCAAAACAATTGGTGATTCTGTCCGACATCAATGGGTTCTATGACGGTGACCCACGCCTACATCCCCATGCCAAGCTGGTAGAACGAGTGGAGCACATTGACGATTCCGTATATGCACTTGCTGGCGGAGCTGGTTCACGGCGCGGCACTGGCGGAATGCGTACAAAGCTGCAGGCGGCGGAGCTGGCTACGGCACAGGGTGTCGATGTCATCATTACCAACGGCAAAAATCCCGATGCTCTTTACACGGTCGTGGAAGGTAATCCGGTTGGGACTTTGTTTGCCGGGAGGCGATAAGGATGCGAAAGGTGCACTTCAAATATTTCGCAGCGCTGCTGCTGTTTGGCTCCAATGGCATCGTGGCAACACTTTATATTTTTTTGAGCGATCAAACTTCGGTCGCTCTTTTCTTTTGCTCCAATTATTGAAAGGAGGCCTGCCATGCCGAAAATCATATTCACCTCGCGGTATATGCGGGATGCTCCTCCCGCCCAGCTTGAAAATTATGTGCGCTACATCGGAACCCGCGAGGGTGCAGAAAAAATAGACGAGAGCAAGCGACTGCTTCCTGCAACAGAAAATCAACGCCAGTTCATCCGTCAACTGCTCCGTGATATTCCGGCATCCAAAGAGATGCTAGAGTACACGGATTTTTTATTGCAGACAACTATCGGCAACGCCTCTGAGTTTATCTCTTGCGCACTGGAGCAGAATCTTGATATCGTCAGCAAGCGGGAAAACTATGTGGACTACATTGCAAATCGTCCTCGCGTGGAGCGTGTAGGTGAACATGGCCTGTTTACTGATGCGGGCAAGGCAGTGGTACTGGCGCAGGTGCAGCAGGAAGCGATGAGCCACAAAGGCGCAGTCTGGACTCATGTGGTATCACTGCGCCGGGAGGATGCAGCAAGACTTGGCTACGACAGCGCTAAACAATGGATGTCGCTGCTGCGCTCAAAACGGGCCATGCTGTGCAGACACATGAAGATCGACAGCGAGAACCTGCGCTGGTATGCTGCCTTTCATAACGAGGGACATCATCCTCATGTGCATCTGATGGTTTACTCTGCAAAGGACAATGATGGTTTTCTCACCGAGAAGTCTATTGAAGCCATGCGTTCGGAGTTGGCACATGATATTTTTCGTCAGGACTTTGCGCACATCTATGAGGAACAAAATCAAGCTCGCACAGAACTGAAAAACGGAGCTGCTGATGTGTTGCGAGAGCTGATGGACGAACTCCACTTCAGCACACTGGCCAACCCGGAGATTGAGCGGCAGATGGCGCAGCTATCCACTCGATTGCAAAATACCGGCGGCAAAAAAGTGTATGGGTACCTCAAGCGTAACATGAAGAATCTCATCGACCAGATTGTTGATGAGCTGGCCAAGGATGTGCGTGTGGATGCACTTTATCAGGCATGGGGCAAGTGGAACAACGAGGTGCTACTGACCTACCAGAAAAATGCACCGCCCCTGTCGCCCTTATCTCAGCAGCCACAATTTAAGAGTATCAAAAACATGGTGATCGCCGAGGCAATGAAGCTGGGCGGTCACCATTTTACATTTGAAGATGAAGATGCGCTGGAATCGGAGGGAGCAGTCGATCCAGCGGAACTGATGGAAATATTTGTGTCGGAAGATGGGGAGATGCTGGAACCAGATGGGACACTGCCTGAAAGCTACCGCCGTTCTTCAGGCAACGACGAGCACAGCACGATGTGGAGTGACCGATACAAGGCAGCCCGGAAATTCCTGTTTGGCGATAAGGATACGGAACCGAACTTTGAAAAAGCGTTTGCGCTATTTTTGGAGGAAGCGGAATCCGACAACCCTATGGCCATGCATGACCTTGGACGAATGTTGGCAGACGGCCTTGGCAGGGAGATTGATAATGCCGCTGCACAGGACTGGTACGCCAAAGCACTGGTAGCGTTTCAGATTTTAGAGCAGACGGTCAAAGAAAAACAGCGTCCCTATCTCCAATACCGTATCGGTAAAATGTTCGCTGCTGGACTTGGCACAGAACAGGACTATGAATCGGCAGCCCGATGGTTTTCCGAGGCGGTCGCTGCCAACCACAGGTACGCGCAATACTCGTTGGCTGGATTATATTATTACGGTCAGGGTGTGGAGCAAAGCTATGAGCAGGCGTTTTACCTCTATGGCTGTTCCGCAGAGCAAGGAAACCCATACGCAAGCTATGAGCTGGCGAAAATGTGCCGGGATGGGATTGGCACAAAAAAGAATATAGATCAATCCGGGGTGCATTCCCAAGATGCATTTACCGGCTTTCTTTATTTAGAGCAGAACAGCCATGACGATAAGCTGCAATACCGCCTTGGCCAGATGCTCCACACCGGGATCGGTACAGACAAAGATGATGCTATGGCTGAAGACTATTTGGAACGTGCTGCCAAACTGGGCAATGTGAATGCGCAGTTTGCTCTCGGCAAGTTGAGGTTGGAAAGTGGAACTGGTGATCCAGGTCAGGCGGTCACTTGGATTACAAAGGCCGCTGATGCCGGAAACGCTACTGCACAGTATGCGTTGGCAAAATTCTACCGGGACGGTGAGTATGTGCAGCGTGATATGAATAAAGCTGTGAATCTGTTCACTCTATCAGCAGAACACAAGAATGAGTTTGCAGCGTATCAGCTTGGTAAACTTTATCTCTCCGAAGAGGACATTCCCTATGATATAGAGGCCGCCGTCAAATGGCTGTCTCTTTCGGCAGGTGCTGGAAACCAGTTCGCACAATATGCTCTTGCAAAACTGTATCTTACTGGTGAAGATGCGCCGCAGGACATTAGCAAAGCGGTGGAGCTGTTCGCAAAGGCCGCCGATCAGAAGAATCAGTATGCACAGTATCAGATCGGTAAGTTGTATCTGACAGGAGAGCACCTGTCCAAGGATGTGGATGTAGCTATTCATTGGCTGGAGGAAGCGGCAACGCAGGAGAACCAATATGCGCAATATGCTCTCGGTAAGCTATACCTTTGTGGCCATGATGCTCCTCGTGATAAGGACAAAGCGATTCTATTTTTAGAGGCATCCGCCGGACAGGGAAATATCTACGCACAGTTCATGCTTGATCACATGGAATCCTTCCGCAATCCTTCGACTTTCCTTGCAGCAACAAAACTGCTGCACCGATTGGAAAATTTGTTCCGGGAGGACTATTGCAAAGCTACGGGCGGCTCGGCATTTCACATCGATCGGAAGCGTCGCCGTAAACTGGCAGAGAAAAAACAGGCACAGGGTCACAAACGAGATGACCATGAGACTATACAGCAACAAACTTATTGACAGGAGGTGTTTCTTACATGGGATATGTTTATTTTACTGATGAACAGAAGCAACGGGCAAACGCTGTGGATTTAGAGGACTTTCTCATTCGACAGGGAGAAAAACTGCTTCGCTCCGGCAGGGAAAAACGACTGGACAGTGACCATAGCATTACGGTGCGCGGAAATGAGTGGTATGATCACGCCGCTGAGAAAGGAGGATGTGCCATTGATTTTGTGCGAATGTTCTACGGCAGGAGCTTTCCCGATGCGATGACCATGCTCTTAAACGGCGAGCAGGGGCAGGCGTACCTCCCTAGCGAAAAGCGGCAGCCGGAGCCGCCGAAACCGTTTGTAATTCCGGAAGCCAATCATGATATGCGACGCGTATATGCGTACCTCACCAAGACGCGCTGCCTTGACCGCGGGGTAATCTCGGCGTTTGCTAGAGCAAAGATGCTCTATGAGGACGCCAAATATCACAATGCCGTATTCGTTGGTTTTGATAAGAATGGTGTCGCTCGTCATGCGCATAAGCGAGGAACTTATACGCATGGCGAACCGTTCAAGGGCAACGTGGACGGATGCGATCCAAGGTACAGCTTTCATTACACCGGAAAGGGCGATTCCGTCTATGTGTTTGAGGCTCCCATTGATATGCTGTCTTTTATTTCGATGGACCAGAATGATTGGCAACAAAACAGCTATGTGTCGCTGTGTGGGGTGGCGGAACACGCTTTGCTCCAGCTTTTAGCGGAGAATACGCAGGTGCAGAAGATTGGGCTGTGTCTTGACAATGATAAAGCCGGTCTGAAAGCACGGGAGCGGCTTATCAGTATCCTTGCAGAAAAGGGATATGGTGAGGTATTCTCTCTTTTTCCGCAGAAGAAGGATTGGAATGAAGATCTGAAAGCACAGCGCGAACAAGAAATCATTTCAGCCAATGGATCTGATATACAACCTGCTATGCAAATGGTCTGAAGGGAGGGAATAAATGCAGACACAACAAATCGTTTTACTCATCTGCGTCGGCCTTGGGATGTTCGCCGTGATTGGCGGGCTTTCCCTGCTGGCGCATTATTATACGCTAAACGGCATCAAGTCTAAGACCGTGGGCGATGGTCAGCATGGTACAGCGCGGTTCGCTACCGAGAAAGAAATCAAAGACACATACGCGCAGATACACTATGAGCCAGAGCGGTGGCGTTACGGCGATGCTCTGCCGAAAGAGCAAGGATTGGTGGTTGGCTATAAGAAGCACGGCTCCGTCATTACCGCACTGGTGGATAGCGGCGATATTCACTGTTTGATGATCGGTGCGGCAGGCGTCGGCAAAACTGCTAATTTTTTATATCCCAACATTGAATATGCCTGTGCCTCCGGCATGAGCTGGCTCTGCACGGATACCAAGGGTGATCTGTTCCGCAACTACGCTGGAATCGCCAAGGATTGTTACGGCTACAACATTTCTGTGCTTGACTTGCGAAATCCAACTCGCTCAGATGGAAATAACATCCTGACGCTGGTGAACAAGTATATGGATGAATATCTTGCACACCCAGAGAATCTGGCTTCCAAGGCCAAGGCCGAGAAGTATGCCAAGATTACTGCTAAAACTATCATCTGCTCAGACGGAGCGGAGGCCAGCAGTTATGGTCAAAACGCGTTTTTCTACGATGCTGCCGAGGGATTGCTGGCATCGGTTATCCTACTGATTGCCGAATTCTGCGAACCAGAGAAGCGGCACATCATTTCTGTGTTTAAGCTGATCCAAGATCTGCTAGCTCCCTCGCCAGTGAAGAATCGAAGCCAGTTCCATCTCATTATGGATAAGCTGCCATCTACCCACAAAGCCAAGTGGTTTGCAGGAGCGGCGCTCAACAGCGCGGATCAGGCGATGGCATCTGTGCTGTCTACGGCAATGTCACGGCTCAATGCGTTTTTGGATTCCGAAATGGAGCAGATTTTGTGCTTCGACAGCGCACTGGACACGGAAACCTTTTGCAACAGCAAGTCAGCCATCTTCATTGTGCTGCCGGAGGAAGATAACACAAAATATTTTATGGTCAGCTTGTTTCTGCAGCAGCTCTATCGAGAGATGCTCACCATTGCCGATGAGCATGGTGGCAAGCTGCCAAACCGTGTGATGGTGTTCGCGGATGAAATCGGAACCATCCCGAAGATAGAGTCTATGGAGATGATGTTCAGCGCCGGACGCTCTCGCCGAATTTCGATGGTACCCATCATCCAGAGCTTTGCTCAGTTGCAGAAAAATTACGGCAAGGAAGGTTCCAGCATTATCATCGATAACTGCCAAGACATTCTGTTCGGCGGCTTTGCGCCTAACTCCGAGAGCGCCGACATTCTCTCCAAGGCGCTGGGCAACCGCACGGTGCTGTCCGGCTCCATCAGCCGGGGCAAGAACGATCCAAGCCAGAACCTGCAGATGATGAGCCGACCGCTCATGTCACCGGATGAACTGAAAACGCTACCTAAGGGACATTTTATTCTTGCAAAAACAGGAACTTACCCCATGCAGACGCAGCTCCCACTGTTTTTAAAATGGGGCATTCGATTTGGCAGTGCCTATGAGGTGGCTGAGCAGGCTTCAAGGCCGGTGGGTTACGCTGGTCGCTTCGAGCTGGAACAGGAGATCCTGCGGCGTAGAGTTAACTGTGATGATGAGGACGAGAAATTTAATGAACCGCCACTGTCACCTGCCGGTTCGACCTCTACTGGTCAACTCCACACCCCGACGATGGCACAGAAAGAGCATCGCAGCGCGTCACAGCGACATCCGCTGCGAACTGATTAGGAGGTGATCAATATTGGGATATTTCTCTACTATTTACGCTAAGGATCTACCTCACCGAGCAAAGACTGTCTATATGTATCTGAAGGATCGCTGCAATCAAAATGGTCAGTGTTATCCTGCCATTGGAACTATTAGCCGGGAACTGCATCTCTCTCGCAGAACAGTAGAGCGGGCCATCGCCGACCTGCTACATGCTGGCTTGCTGGAGAAAGAGCAGCGTTGGCGCACAAATGGTGGCAAGAGCAGTCTGCTTTACACCTTGAAGGAAGTATAGCCTAAAAAACAAACATGCCGCCAAGGGGTAGTTATGCCATTTTGACGGCGTATGGGATGCGTCACCATGGCGTATATAGTGAAGGGAATACTGGAAGGAATACTTAACAACAGAGAAAAACAAAAGAGCCACCCTCCGAAGAAGGTGGCTTCTGTTACTGGTTGTCCAGCATGGTTTGAATTATGGTCTGTGTTATTTTCTTGTCTCTGCTGTTAAGCAATCGGATCATGTAGATCAGATGTTCGTCCACTTCCTTTTCTGCTACATTTTCTGGATAAACAATGTCATTCGCCGAGATATGTAGTGTGTGAATCAACCGAACCCACACATCTAGAGCCGGACATTTGCCTTCGTTTTCAATTGCCATGAGATAGCGAGTTGTGATACCGACACGTTCGGATACTTCATCCTGTGTCATTTTTGCTTTCAGTCGAGCTTCTTTGAGCATCGGCCCCATGTAGTCTAAGTTTAATTTATCCACTGTCCGTTCACCTCCAAAACCATTTTACAGTTCGGGTTTTGGCGTGTGAACGTACTGATACTTCACCAATAACATGAAAAGACATTTCGAAGAGTGTTGTTTCTGTTCAATTAAAAACGAATATGTTCATTGTCCAATCAACTGTAATAAAACCGGTTTTTTCTTCTTGATGCAGATCAAATAATACGTTGCCAAGGCTTCCGGGTTTTGAAAAGGAACGGCTATACGATTATTCTGCCGCGATTTCAAAACTTGCAGTGTGATATCTGTTACAAAGGACGGAAGATCTGAGGAACGCTGTAGTTCGCCTACGGCATCGATGTCATCCTGAAGAAAGAATTTTGCATTGGGCATTTTCTCCCTTACAAGGTTCTCCCAAAAGCCAACATGCGCGTGCATGATAAAGTTTTGTCCATCCGCTTCTTTAAATGTAATGGATTTCATTGAGGCTGCAGGATGAAAGTGATTAACAGAAAGATACAGTTGCTCTGTTTCATACTTCTGACAGTAGAAATTTTCATCATCAATCGGATGGTTTAAAATAATCATGAGGTAATCACCAGTGTCAAGACCTTTCAGCAATGTTTCCTCAGATTCAATATTCGAGGAAACGGTCATGTCTGGAAAAGCACCGGAAGCCTGTGGCAAAAGTAGGAAAAGAGGACCTGGAGCGCAGCTTCCAATGGAAATCGTATGCAAGCTGCGATCAAAGGCTCTAATACGTTGTTCCATGTCTGCCTCAGCGTTCAAAATTTGTGCAGCATATTTGGCGGCTAATTTTCCCGTGTCATTTAACGTGACACGGTTTTTTTGCCGTTCAAACAGCTTTACACCAAGACTGCTTTCTAGCTTTTGCATAGAGCGGCTCAGTGATGGCTGTGCCAGATGCAAATGCTCAGCCGCAGCCGAAAGTGTACCATAATCAGAAAATGCCTTTAACTGTTCAAGCACATATATTTCAATCATAACAAATCATCCTTCTAACAACAGTATACGTCAAAGCTATACTGCTATGCAAGAAGAATATTGTACAATCACAGTGATTCTGGATATTATAAGAGTACAAGCATAAATTGTTGTGGAAGTTAAAAGATAATATATATACGTAAAAGACATGGAGGACTGGAAAATGAAAAATATGAAACTGAACAATGACACGGTAATTCCCGCAGCAGGTATTGGCACCTTTCTGATGCAGCCAGACGAGGCACAGCAGGCCGTGATTGATGCTCTGCACAGTGGCTATACCTTGATTGATACCGCTAACGCTTATATGAATGAAAAGGCCGTGGGGCGCGGTATCAAGGCGGCAGATGTAAAACGCGAGAATGTCTATATTTCCACCAAGCTCTGGCCCAGTGAATATGCTAGCGCAGACAAGGCTATCGACGATACATTAGGACGTCTGGTAACTGATACCATTGACCTGTTATTCCTACATCAGCCCATTGGTGACTATATCGGTGCATATAAGGCCATGGAGCGTGCGGTGGAAGCTGGTAAAGTGAAATCACTGGGGTTATCCAATTTTTCCTTGGAACAAGTTAAGGAAGTAGTTACCGCAACTAAAATCCTGCCTGCCGTGGTACAGGTGGAAGCACACCCTTACTATCCGCAGAATGCATTGAAAGCATATCTGAAAGAGCTTGATGCGGTAGTCATGGCTTGGTATCCGCTGGGACATGGCGACAGGACGCTTGCCAAAGAACCTGTTTTCAGTGCACTGGCAGCCAAATATGGCAAAAGCAATGCTCAGATCATCCTGCGTTGGCATACTCAGGTTGGGAATATCGTGATTCCCGGCTCTAAGAATCCCGCTCATATCAAGGACAACATCGACATCTTTGATTTTACACTTACCAATGATGAAATGGCTGAAATCGCAAAGCTTGACAAGAATACACCGTACTATACTGCTACTAAAGAAACACTGGAAGGTTACCTGTATTTTGCACCGGATTTCAATGAACAGAAATAAGTTGCACTTCTCTCAGAATAATAATGGAATAGGCAAAATAATGCACATAAAACCAGTCTTTAAAATGCTGTTGGATTTTATGATGACTATCGGACTTTTACTCTTGATGGCTTTTGAACTGGTAGGTAAAGAACTTCACGAATGGGTCGGCGCTGGAATCTTTTTATTGTTTATTTTGCATCATGTATTGAATGCACGATGGCTGAAAAGTTTATTAAAAGGCCATTATACGCCATACCGCATTTTACAGGCAATGCTGGTGTTTTTCTGCTTTGCTCATATTGGGGTTTCACCTTTATGAGTCTGCATATAGGATTGCACTGGGGGATGGTGCTTGGTGGCGTTCGTAAGATGATAAGGGAAAAGCCGTCCTTGCTTTGGACTACAGTTTTATGTTTTTGTGGTACAGGCATTGCAGGCTATGGAGTGGCTGTTATGTTTAAGAGAAACCTGTTTTCTTATCTGTTTTACAGGACGCATTTTGCTATGTTTGATTTTGATGAACCACTGATTTTCTTTTTTGCAGATTATGTAGCTATGATGGGTGCATTGATATTTTTGGCTTATTATAGCAGTCGCCTTCTGATCAAAAAAGGAAGGCAAGGAGGTACTCCATGAAACCCAAAATCATCATATTGGTGTTGCTAACTTTGCTGTTGTCTGCCTGCGGATCCATGCAGCAGGAACAATCCGAAAGAACACAGGAGGTCAATGTGTCAAATACAGCAAACAGAGAAAATAGCGCGGTTAGTACAAAGGGAAATCTTCCACAGTCGCTTCTTGAAATTCCATCGAAATACCACGGTGCGGCAGAGAAGCAAGGGACAGTGGTAAATCTCACCTACAGCACCTATGGATCCATGATCTATGAACAGCAAACAAGTGTGCTGACCAAGCGTGCAGTGGTATATCTTCCTTATAGGTATTCGAAAGAGAAAAAGTACAACGTATTTTATTTAATGCATGGTGGCTGGAGCGACGAAACGACTTATCTGGGTACGCCGGAAAAGCCAAGCGAATTCAAAAATATTCTGGACAATGCCATGGCAAACGGTGATATTGAGCCGATTATCATTGTTTGCCCCACCTATAACAATACAAGTGACACCGACAGCAGCGATTACAGTCTGGCAATCCAGTTGACGGACAACTATCACAATGAACTGATCAATGATTTGCTTCCGGCGGTTGAAGGCACTTACAGCACCTATGCTGAAAACGTTACAGCGGATGGACTGCAAGCCTCTCGTGACCATCGTGCTTTTGGCGGGTTTTCCATGGGCTCTGTTGCAACGTGGCGAACCTTTCAATACTGTCTTGACTATTTCAGGTATTTCATGCCGTCCTCAGGTAACCTGACAAGCAGTGGTGAGCTTATGGCCTCAATGGTCAAAGACAGCGGACACAACAGGCATGACTTTTTTATTTTTGCCGCCTCCGGTACAGACGATTTTGCCTATTCCGCCTTTAAGCAGCAGATTGAAGCCATGGCAAACGTGACTGACGGAACCTTCCGTATAGCGGATAACGAAGCAGATGGGAACCTTTATTTCCTTGAAAAAGAGGGAGGTACACATAGCGGAGAATACGCCATGCAATATATTTATAATGGTCTATGCTGGTTATGGAAAAGCACGGGAACTGTTGCTGACGAAAATATTATCCCAGAAGAGGCATTTACCATTGATTCCACTGTCGGTGATGTAATCGGCGATTCTGCGTTTGGCGATTTCGGTCGACTGCTGTTCCCAGTGGATAGAGCTGTGTCAGAAGATATGACACTTGGCGAGATCAGCGCAAGCAATGTTTATGTTTGGTATTCCAATATTCAGCCAGAGAAAACTGTTGAAATACTGAATTCGCTGCGTCAGCAGGCGAATGAAGGAAAACAGATATTTTATAGCATTTATAGCGATGCCGAGATTGCTGAAGATCCTACAAAAGCGGATACTGGTTTGTTTTTCTTTCATGGAGAACCGGGTAAAGAGTTTGCTGTGATGAATGCGGGCGGTGGGTTTGCATATGTGGGAGCCATGCACGACAGCTTTCCCCATGCGCTTGAAGTGAGTAAAGCCGGTTATAATGCCTTCGCTTTAATCTATCGACCGGATTTTCCATATGAGGATTTAGCACAGGCACTTTGCTTTATTCATGACAATGCACAAGAGTTACAGGTATCACAGCAGAATTACTCACTATGGGGTGGCTCGGCAGGCGCAAGAATGGCGGCCGTCTTGGGCAATGCTGACTATTTGCAACAGCTTACAGGCCGTGCTGACATCCCACAGGCAGCTGCAGTTATCATGCAGTACACTGGTTATAATACAGTTTCCGTAAGTGATGCGCCAACATATGCCTGTGTTGGCACAAACGATGGTATTGCAAGCTGGCGCACGATGCAAGCACGCCTTGAACGCCTGTCAAGAATGGGCATTCCGACAGAATTTCATTCCTACGCTGGACTCAGCCATGGCTTTGGCATTGGCACAGGTACTGTCGCCGATGGCTGGATAAAAGATGCCATTGTTTTTTGGCAAACACAAATCAAATAAGATGAGGAAAGAGATATCATGAATAAATGCATTTTAGGCAAAAAACTGGAGCTTTCCGCAATCGGGTTTGACTGTATGGCATGACGGCTACGGGTAAAATCTTGGAACTACCAACATTGAACTGACGGTCGAAGAACTAGCACATATCAACGAAGTACTGATTAAAATACCTATCATCGAGAACGATAGCATGCGGAATTTGCAAAAAGAGCAGGCTTACTATCAGATAAAATGCACGAATCGAGTGGCTGGTGCTTGTATCAGAGGAAAAATATAATTAATAAAAATCATACTAAGGAAGGAATAGAATATGGCAAAACATATGGAAACCTTTCGTAAAAGTTAGGAGACTTAATTTTGTGAAACAGCAATCTCAACCAGAACCTTTATGGTCAAAAAACTTTATTTTACTTTTAGTCAGTGCGGTTTTCATGTACATATCAACATTTATGTTTACACCGACTTTGCCATTGTACGCACGAAATATTGGAGCTGTTAATCCTTCAGTGGGCGGCTTTATCATTTTGGTTTATACAGTGGGTTCCCTTGTTCCACGGGTTCTCTGGGGAAATCTGGCCGACAGGTGGCAGCGTAAGCCGGTCTTTCTGATTGGGGTTATCATCATGGCAGCGGCAGCCCCTTTTTTTGGACTGTTTATGTCGTTGCCTGGGATATTGATCATACGTCTTATTCAAGGCGTGGGGTTTAGCGCTTCCTCAACCTCTGGCAGCACGATGGCGGTGGATTTGGTTCCATCGTCACGGATGACGGAAGGCATCGGAGTATACACTTTAGCCAATACTGTAGGCATGGCATTGGGGCCAGATTTGGGTTTAAATATACTGCAGAAACGAGGTGCACAATGGCTGTTTAGAGCAGGTGTGATGTCAGGAATCGTAAGTTTAGGGCTCATCATGTTTTTGAATTACGAGAAAAAACGTGGAGTAAACCGGTTAACACCTAACCCTGCAAATACTGCAATACCAGATACTGAAGTCGCTTCTTTAAGGGCTGTGAAGCTATCCTCCAAACACGTAAAGTTGTTCGAAAGGAGTGTTTTAACCACCAGTCTGGTGGCTTTTTTCGCAGTTATGCCATACGGTGCAATAATGGCTTATATCGCCAGCTATGGCATTGATCGGGGTGTTGACAATATTGGTTTATATTTTTCTGTATACGCCTTGTCACTTTTTTTTGTGCGTTTGGTGATTGGTCGATTATCGGATCAGTATGGCGAAACAGTGGTCATCATCCCGGGCATCGCGCTGATGCTTGGAGGTCTGATTGTATTGAATTGGGCAAATAACCTGGCAGTTTTTATGTTGTCGGCGGTTTTGTTTGGCCTTGGATTTGGTGTAATTTTTCCTCTTTTACAGTCGATAGCCTATATGTTTTGCCCTGAAGGAAGCCGCGGCGCTGCCAGCGCAACACTTTTTTCCACCACTGACTTAGCATATGGACTAGGAGCCGTGATTGTAGGTTTTGGAATCAAATCCGTGGGATATGCGGCAGCGTTTGCTGGATTGGCCATCTTTGTAATCATTTCATTCATTTTTTATATGATGCTCATCTATCCTAGGCTTAAATCTTATCGTAATGAAAAAGCTGACTCAGGCATAGAAAGTGTTAAAAATAATAGTAACAACATGCATAATAATGCGGTTTAAGAATTCTTAACATCTTTTTAACGAATTCTGTTTAATAGAAAGAGAGGTAATAATATGTCTACATGGTTAATTACTGGTTGTTCAAGCGGCCTCGGACACAGTCTTGCCAAGGCCGTACTGGAACGTGGAGATAATGCAGTCGTCACTGCAAGAACACTTTCAGCCATTCAGGGTATTGTAAGCTCCTATCCTGATACAGCACTGGCTCTCCAATTGGATGTAACAGACCATACTCAAATTGCTCAGGCGGTTCAGCAGGCAGAAGCCCGATTTGGCGGAGTGGATGTTCTCGTAAACAACGCGGGACACGGTTATCGTGCCGCCGTGGAAGAGGCGGGAGAAGACGAGGTCAACGAGCTTTTTGCCACCAATTTCTTCGGCCCTATGGCGCTGATGAAGGCTGTGCTGCCTGGCATGAGAACGAAGCGCAAGGGTACTATCGTAAATATTTCCTCGATCGCCGCCCGTACTACCGCACCCGGATCTGGCTACTACTCTGCAACGAAATGCGCACTGGAGGGATTATCAAGGGGGCTTCAGGTAGAAGGTGCCTCTCTTGGCATAGCGACGATCATCGTTGAACCGGGCGCGTTCAGGACTGATTTCGCTGGGCGCTCCCTGCAGCAGTCCAGGATTGCCATAACTGATTACGCTGATACTGCCGGACTTCGTCGCATCGGAAATGATAGTACAGACGGTCACCAGATCGGGGATCCAGCGAAGGGGGCACAGCTTATCATCAAGGCTGTCGAGTCTTCAAATCCCCCTTTTTTACTGGTGCTGGGAAGCGATGGTGTTAAAGTGGTCAGCGACGCGCTCGACGCGGACCGCGCTCAGATTGAAGCGTGGAAAAAGGAAAGCTTTACCACAGATTTCTCAGATTAAATAGGTACTGCGGTCAAGGCGGTTAACAATGTGTATCATCTTTAGTATATAGGGAAATAAGACCTGAAACGAGATGAATGTAATACTGGTAAATGAGTCCGCATACCAATGGTTGCACTGCACCTAAAGTTGGGTGTTTCCTTCCCAAAGCAGGAAGAAAGAATGTTTGCCAGTTTTATTCAATGACAAATCCTATAAATAAGAAAGGAAAAATTATTATGAACAATTTTATTTTTGAAAATGCAACTAAGGCAATATTGGGAAAAGATTGCCTAAAAGATAACCTGCCTGGACTTATTACACAATACGGGCCCAATGTAATGCTGGCTTATGGCGGTGGATCGATCAAACGAAATGGGATTTATGATGAAGTCGTAACAATCCTGCATACTGCCGGAAAAAATGTAGTGGACTTTGATGGGATAATGCCCAACCCTACCTATGCAAAGGTATTGGAGGGTGCAAAGCTGGCAAAAGAAAATGCCATTGATTTAATTCTTGCTGTAGGCGGCGGAAGTGTGATGGACTGCTGTAAAGCGGTTTCACTGGCTTCCGTGTATGACGGTGATGTGTGGCAGGACTTTTGGTCTGCACCGGGTATCATTGATTTCGAACCCTTGCCGCTCGGCATCGTGGTAACAGTTTCCGGTACCGGTAGTGAGATGAACGGTGGTGCTGTCATTACGAACGAGAATTTGAAAATCAAGACCGGTCGCGATTATCCTGCACTCAATGCGAAGTTTGCCTTGCTGGACCCTACCTATACTTACTCAGTGCCGACCTTTCAGATGATATCTGGCGGATTTGACAGTTTAAGCCACATGATGGAAATTTACTTCAGTGAGCCGGACTTGGAAAATGTTTCTGATGACTTGAACGAAGCATTAATGCGAGGGATTATCCGTGACTTACGCGCCGCTATCAAGAACCCACAGGACTACAATGCCCGTAGCAACATGATGTGGGAGGCTACTATGGCAGAAAATCGTATTCTCAAGCTTGGTAAAAAGACGGATTTTGAATGCCATATGATGGAGCATCAGCTGGGTGCCTTCACAAACTGTAACCATGGCGCAGGTCTTGCAGTGCTGCATCCGGTTTATTATCGCCATATCTGTGAAGCAGGCAAAACGAAATTTGCAAGATTTGCAACACGTGTGTGGAATATTGATCCGACAGGAAAAACGGACAGTGAACTGGCAAAATCCGGCATAGAAGCTCTTGCGAGCTTTATCAAGGAAATCGGCCTCCCCACCACGCTTCGGGAGCTTGGTCTTACGAAAGAAACTGACTTGAAAGCAATCGCTGACTCCTGCCCGATTGTGGCGGGAAGCTACAAGAAAATGACGCATGAAGAAATCTATGAGATTTTCAAGGAATGTATCTAAGGAGGAATTTCTATGAGTAAAAAGGTTTTGATTTTATCCGGTAGCCCACGCAAAGGCGGAAACAGTGATCTGTTGTGTGATGAATTTATGCGCGGAGCAGTCGAAAGCGGCAATCAGGTAGAAAAGATTTTTATCCGCAGTAAAAAAATTGCGCCCTGCAACGCCTGTTACTATTGCCGCGATAATGGTGGTAAGTGTGCCATTCAGGATGATATGAGTGAAATTTTGGACAAGATGCAGGCCGCAGATGTAATTGTTATGGCGAGCCCTGTCTACTTCTATTCCATTGATGCACAGATGAAAACAGTTATTGATCGGTCGTTGGCTCGTTGGACAAGCATTCCAAACAAAGAGTTTTATTACATCATGACCGCTGCCGAGAAGAGCGCTACAGTAATGGATTGTACGCTGGAATGTTTCCGTGGCTTTGCAACCTGCCTAAATGGCTCACAGGAAATTGGGGTCATTTACGGTAAGGGTGTGTATCAGCCCGGTGAAATTCTTGAAATGCCTGCTATGCAGGAAGCCTATAAGATGGGCACAAATGTGTAAAGGAGTATAGGGTTATGGAAACAAGAACAATTAGTAAAGATTTTATTACTTCAGCTGTGGGTCTTGGCTGTATGGGACTTTCTCATGGCTATGGTGCACCAACGGAAGAAAAGGAGGCAATTGCCTTTATCCGTAGTGCATATGAAATGGGTTATACGTTGTTTGATACTGCTGAGTGCTACGGCACTGCTGATGATCCTCATGTCAATGAGCGTCTGGTGGGAGAAGCGCTGCGTTCTTTGCGGAATCAGGTGAAGATCATCACCAAATTTGGTATCCATTTTGATTTGAACGACGGACAGGTCAACCATGGTGTGATTCCGGATGCACGTCCAGAAGTGATTAGAGCATCAGTGGATGGTAGTTTAAAACGTCTGCAAACCGATCATATTGATCTCTATTTTCAACACCGCATAGATCCAACAGTAGAGCCTGAGTCTGTTGCAGAGGTCATGGCAGAGCTTATCAAAGAGGGGAAAATCCTGAATTGGGGCATTAGTGAGGCAAATGAGGAATATCTGCGCCGCGCCCATGCGGTTTGCCCTGTGACAGCAGTGGAAAACCGCTATTCTATGATGGCACGACAATACGAAGCCATGTTTCCGTTGCTTGAGGAACTGCATGTAGGGTTAGTCGCTTTTTCACCTATGGCAAATGGCTTTTTAACCGGACAATATGGAAAAGGCACTACCTTTGATACAAAGCTTGATTATCGCAGCAAAATGTCGCAGTTTACAGATGAAGCCATCGACAAAAACCAGGAGCTGCTTGCACTACTCAGCAGAATGGCCGAAGAAAAGAACGCAACGCAGGGTCAGATTTCGTTGGCATGGATGCTTTGCAAAAAGCCCTACATTGTGCCGATTCCCGGTACACGCAAGTTAGAGCGATTGAAAGAAAACGGTGCATCTGCAACAGTCAGGCTGACCGCAGTCGAGGTACAGGCACTGGATGTAGCATTAGACAGCATGGAGATGTCCGCCGTGTTTGGTGGCTCAAAAATCGTAAAAAGATAAGGAGGATGTGAGATGAAAGTATTGCTTGTAAACGGTAGCCCACATAAAAATGGCTGCACCTATACTGCACTGAAAGAAGTTGCTGGTGTATTAAATAACGAAGGAATTGAAACGGAAATTTTTTGGATTGGAAATAAACCTCTTTCCGGATGCATTGCCTGTAAAACCTGTGTTACGAAGCATGCCTGTGTATTTAATGATACCGTCAATGAATTTTTGGATAAGGCGACCGATTTTGACGGCTTTATCTTTGGTACACCGGTTCACTGGGCGGGCGCAACTGGTGGAATGACTTCCTTTTTGGATCGTGTATTTTATGCGGATTTCTGCGGTGGAAGGAACAACTTTACATTGAAGCCCGCCGCTGCTGTGATGTCAGCCCGTCGTGCGGGAACTACAGCAACATGGGATCAAATGAACAAATATTTTGGCTTGATGCAGATGCCAATCGTTACTTCCCGATATTGGAACATGGTTCATGGTGCTACACCTGAGCAGGTTCAAAAGGATGAAGAAGGGATGCAAATCATGCGCATTCTTGGCAAAAACATGGCATTTATGCTCAAGTGTAAGGAAGCTGGATTGAAAGCAGGTGTTGCTCTGCCAGAGTCGGAAGACATCACCTTTACCAATTTTATTCGGGAATAAGTAAGAATGAAGGCAACAGAGAAAGGAGTTCTTACTCCAAATCCCGTTGCTTCCGTATTGCTTTTTATTCAATTCTACTGATATGAATTATCAACAATCTGAGATTGGCTGGAAAATAGGCCGAAGTCGGATGAACAATAACAAAAAGGAGTGTATTTTATGAGAAAATCAACAAAAATGATTACATTACTGCTGAGTCTCGTACTAAGCGTGTCTATGCTTAGCGCTTGTGGCAGTCCACCAGTTCAATCCCAGACAAGTACAGGAACTTCTGAAACAGAAGATTCCATTGCAAACACCAGTACGGATGCGTTGGTGATTGCGGAACAAGGAATTTTTTCTGCAGGCGGAATCACAACGACCTCGGATGGAACTTTTGATCCGGAAAATCAGTGGGAGGAAACTGGCGCAGGACAGACTGCCCATGTCGATCACGCCAATGTTCTTTATCAAATCCCTGCCAAGGATACGGAGTTGCCTATGGTATTCCTCCATGGCTACGGTCAGTCCCGTATGGGCTGGATGACAACACCCGATGGACGAGAGGGCTGGTCGAATATGTTCCTTCGTATGGGACACAGTGTGTTCCTGATTGATGAACCTCGACGTGGTGAAGCCGGTGCAACTTCCATAAGCGGTGACATCAGCACCAAGACACTGGACCAGCGCTGGTATACCCAGTTTCGCATTGGTCGTTGGGAAAAAGGCGAGTCGGTTGTGAATAAAGGTTCTCAGTTCCCGAACGATGCTGATTCTGTTGATCAGTTTTTCCGGCAGATGACCCCAGATACTGGTATGACCTCTGATATGGGTGGAGATTTTGATAACGAAACTGTTGCAAAGGCAGTAGCTGCAACCATCGACGAAGTCTATGAAAGAACCGGAAAAAATTCTATTCTTGTGACGCACTCGCAGGGCGGTGGTCCCGGCTGGACAGCAGCTAGGTATACTGACCACATTGCTGCTATTGTAGCAATCGAGCCAGGTGGAGCGCCCTCTGCTGATTCTAAAGATTACAAAGCGGTCACTGAAAAGAACATCCCTGTTACTTTCTATTTTGGTGATTATATTGATAACGGTGACCCATCCATTCAGGCCACTGGTATGTGGCAGGCTATGCGTCAGACTTGCTACGATTTTGCCAAATCCTATACCGCGCAGGGCGGCAACTGCACCGTGGTGGATCTCCCCAAGGAGGGCATTACTGGAAATGACCATTTTATGTTTCAGGATTTGAACAATGGTGTAATTGCCGATCGTGTGGAAGCCTGGATTCAGACAAATGTGAAATAAGCATCTGAAATTAATTCGATGATTGGAGGTAATATTTGTGAAAATAAGTACTTTTAAAAAAGTGATAAGTTGTGTGCTGGTAGTTTCCACTCTGGTTGCTTTAACCGCCTGCGGCAGTAATGAAACATCATCGCAAACGCAGACATCGAGCCAAAGTCAGGAGACTTCGGCTGGAAAGAGCAGTACATCTGCTCAAACGACTGATCCTAAGGCAGAGGCAACCACGCCTACTGACGATGCGTCTGGCGGCACACTGGTGGTTTACTACTCCGCCACCGGTAATACAGAAAGTGTAGCGAACACCATCGCTGCGGCAACTGGTGGTGATCTTTTTGAACTGGAAGCGACAGAGCCTTATAGTGATGAAGATTTGGACTGGACGAATAAAAGTAGTCGTGTCAGTGTAGAACACGATAATCTGGATGCCAGAACAGTGGAGCTGACTGTCAAAACTGTGGATAATTGGGACAGCTACGATACTGTGTATATCGGCTACCCTATCTGGTGGGGCATTGCAGCATGGCCGGTGGATACTTTTGTGAAAGCTAATGATTTTACCGGGAAAACCATAATTCCGTTCTGTACTTCCTCAAGCTCTGGATTGGGTGAAAGTGGAAAGCTACTGGAAGAGATGGCTGGAACCGGCGAATGGCTGGAGGGTCAACGGTTTCGCAGCGGTGCTTCTGAATCCGACATCACCGATTGGGTAAACAGCCTCGAAACTAACCAATAAGGCAAAGAACAAGGCAGGGGAGCCGCAGCTATCAAAGGCTTCGGCGCCCCTGCGCTGTCTCCACTTTGCAAAGGAGGCAAATTTGATGAAAGGAAAGTCAACAATGCACGTTATTCCATTGCTGCTCAGCGTTAATATGCTGCTTTCCAGTTGTGCAGGGTCATCGCTAGGTAGCAGTATGCCTGCATTAACAGAAAATGATACAACAATACAAGAGACACAAATACAGCCAGGACAAACCTCTGTTACACAGGCCAAAACAGGCTTTGTTACAGAACAGATTTTGGACGGTGATGACGGCCAAATTCATTATAGTTATTATCTGCCGGAGGACTATGACGAAAGTCAAATTTACCCCATGATGGTAATTATGCCTGGCTATGACATGATGTGGTTCGGAGAGGAATCCTCTGGAAGCAACTTAAATTGGAGCGGCTTTCGGGCATGGACGGAGCTTGACGAAGACATGATTGTTGTTTCAGCCCAACTGACAGATTGGGGTGAGAAATCCGCAAGGCAGGCAAATGAACTAACGGATTATTTTCTACAACATTTTGCTGTGGATGAAAGTCGTGTCTACGCCGCTGGATACTCGGCAGGTGGTGAAACTATGTCCCGTGCAGTGTCCATACGCCCAGATTTGTATGCCGCCTATCTCCATGGAGCCTCTCAATGGGACGGAACCTATCTGCCTGTGGCAGAGAACAAAGTGGCCGTTTATATCTTCATGGCGGAGAACGACGAGTATTACGGTTCTCAGAAAGCACGGGATGCTTACAATGGTTTGCTTAATGCTTATCTGAAAACTGGCTTGTCCAAAAATGAAATCGGCCAGCTGTTGCAAGTTGAAATTCCAGATAACGCCTATTTCAACCGTCAAGGCATTTATAACTACCACGGCGGTGGAAATATCTTGTTTGATGATGAAAATATTTTAAATTGGATACTTCAAAAGCAAAAGGAAGTGAGTTGAAACATTATGAAAAAACAAAAACGATTTTTACTTCTCCTGCTGACAGGCATGATGCTGTTATCCTTGTCAGCCTGCGGGCAGCAGAACGGAGCTTCTGCCCAAAGACAGCAATCAAACACAAATACAGCTCAGGCTGCAAATGGTGACGGTATCGTTCAGACGACTGCCGGACAGGTACAGGGAATTAATCAGGATGGTATCGAGCGCTTTCTGGGTGTTCCTTATGCACAAGCTACTGAACGATTTGTACCCGCGCAAGATGTAGAACCTTGGGAGGGTGTCCTGAAAGCCGACAGCTATGGTCCCATGTCTCCACAGGGAAGTATCTCAGGAGTTGGCGGTGAAAGTAATCAAACAGGGACTGATAACAACTGCCAGAACCTGAATATCTGGACACCGGGTACCAATGATGAGGGAAAACGTCCTGTTATGGTGTGGCTGCACGGCGGTGGATTTTCTACTGGTTCTGCTAATGAAGAAGAGTATGACGGTGAAGCACTCAGTCGCAGCGGGGATGTCGTAGTCGTATCGGTCAATCATCGCCTGAATGTCTTCGGGCACCTAGATCTCTCTGCTTACGGAGACAAGTATCAGTATTCTGCCAATGCTGGTATTACCGATATTGTGGCTGCCCTTGAGTGGATTCAGAATAACATCGAAGCGTTTGGAGGGGATCCCGACAATGTGACTGTGTTTGGTCAGTCAGGCGGCGGAGCAAAGGTACTTGCACTTATGACTTCTCCCTATGCTAAGGGGTTGTTTGACAAGGGTATCGTACAAAGCGGCGCTACTGAAACGATGGGTGTTAAATTTAATACACAGGAGTCTAGTACACGATTGACAGAAAACATTTTGAATATTTTGGGAATTTCTTCCGACAACATTGAGGATATACAAACTGTTTCTGCGGAAGACCTGCAGGCGGCAGCAACGCAGGCTCTGCAGCAGACCGGTGAAGAACTTCAGATCCCGGCGGCATTAGGCGATGCATATTCGATGGATTGGGAACCGGTCATCGATGGTGATTTCCTCCCCACGGATCCTGTGACTGCGGACTCCTTTGCTGACGCGGGAGCGGATATTCCTTTGCTGATAGGAAGCAATTTGAATGAATGGAGCGGATATTTCCCGGCTAATCCAATTGAGTCATCGGAAGAACTGACCAATGCGCTCCGTACAGCTTACCCCAATAAACCAAATTTGACGGCAGATCAGGTGGATTCTACGACCATTCGTCTGCCTCTGCTGAAAATCATGTCCCACAAGGCTGATCAGAACGTAGCGCCTGTCTATGCTTATGTATTTACATATGGAAACTCCTATCATGGAGCCGAGATACCATATGTTTTTGACCATGCAGTTGAAAACGATGAAGAGAAAGCACTTGCAAGTCAGATAAGTCAGGCATGGATTAATTTTGCAAAAACTGGAGTTCCAAGTGCCGAAGGGCTGCCAGCGTGGAAACCATATACTCGCAAGAGTGGTGCAACTATGATACTTGATACGACGTCTGTGATGGAATATCACCATGATGAGGCACTCATGTCCATACTGGCACCGGATTATGTATATTAACGGAGGTAATTCATGAACCCCAACAGAAAAAAAGGAATGCTAGCCATGGCTCTATTGCTGAGCCTGACCCTGTTCGCCTGTGGAAATCATGATAGTCAGATGCAGTCATCCGCAAATGCCGTGCGAGGCGCAGACGGTAGCAAAGTAGCACAAACATCCGTTCCTGATTCTGATATTATCACAAGCAGTGATGCGCTTACTTTTCCGCTTGGTCAGCAGATCAATTCTGACTCTTTCACTGGTACGGTCTATATTGCTCCGATGATTGCGAATGACGATGTGTATAATTTTCCTGCTACAAATAATGTGACATTTGAACCAGGGGCACGTAGCAGTTGGCATAGTCACGGCGGTATGATTATCTTAGTAACAGGCGGCGTTGGATACTATCAGGAAGAAGGGCAGCCTGCTCAGATTATCCGCAAGGGAGACGTAATCGAATGTGCACCAGGTGTCTGGCACTGGCATGGTGCGGCACCTGACAGCTGGTTCTCACAAATGGTGATTTATGACTCTCACTATGTGCCTGAAGATGGTGTAACTCCGGCGGAAGAGCCGGTAACAGACGAATACTACAACAATCTGCAATCTGAGGAATATGTGAGCCGCATGGTTACCGATGACAACGAGTTTATGTTTCAGCGGGCTGCAGAGCCAATAACATTTGATACCTTCAATGGCCCTGTTTATGTATCGTCCATGATCGAAGGTGACAACGCTGCTGGTGCTCCCGAACTGCATTATGTTGTTTTTGAGCCGGGCGTGATTAATAACTGGCACACCCATGAGGGCGGACAAATTTTGATTGCTACAGATGGAATTGGTTTTCACCAGATTGAAGGTGAGCCAGTGCAGGTTTTACATCCCGGTGATGTGGCACTGTGTCCGCCTGGTGTGAAGCACTGGCACGGTGGCAGTGCAGACACAAAATTTGCGCATATCTCTATCAATACCAATCCAGAAGCAACCGGATTAGAGTGGTTTGATCGTATTTCTGACGAGGAGTATCAGCAAATCTCAACAGAAACAGTAGATAATTAAAGTGTTTTTACAAAGCTATTTAAGGAGTGAATCATATGAACAATCTAAAACGAACCTTATCGGTTCTGCTGGCGGTAATGATGATGCTAGTAATGAGTGTCCCGGCTTTTGCTGCCAGCAGTGATACCGGCTTTTCTGATGTTGCTGCCAACGCTTGGTATGCAGATGCAGTACAATATGTACGAGATAATGGTCTGATGAGTGGAACCAGTTCCACCACCTTTGAACCAGAGACTACCACCAGCCGTGCTATGCTGGCAACTATTCTTTATCGGGCTGTTGGAAGTCCTGCATTTACCAACAAATCAGGTTTTATAGATGTGTTGCCGGGAGCATACTATGCCGATGCCGTAAATTGGGCTACGAACAAAAGCATCGTTTCCGGATATGGAAATGGCTATTTTGGTACGAACGACCCTATAACCCGTGAGCAAATTGCAACCATTCTTTGGCGTTATGCTGGAAGCCCTTCCGCTGATGCAGGACAGAATTTTGCAGATGCGAGCATGATTGCTGACTACGCTGTTACCGCGGTGAATTGGGCGCGTGCGAATGGCATCGTGAGTGGAAAATCCGGCAATCTTTTTGATCCACAGGGAAATGCCACCCGTGCGCAGGTAGCAACAATTCTGCATAATTATATGACAATGACAACTGGAAATCCTGATACCCCTACAACTGATGGAAAAACACTTGTTGTTTATTTCTCTGCAACCGGTAGCACTGAAGCCGTGGCAGGATACATTGCAGAAGAACTGAATGCAGATATGTTTAAAATCATTCCGGCAAATCCATATACCTCAGAGGATCTCAACTGGAATGATGATGCAAGCCGGGTAGTTTATGAACATGAGCATCCGGATGACCGTGAGGTAGAGTTGGAAACTACCACAGTTGAAAATTGGGATGATTACGATACCGTCTTGATTGGTTATCCCATTTGGTGGGGCATTGCCGCATGGCCGGTAGATTCTTTTGTGAAATCAAATGACTTTTCCGGGAAAACAGTAATTCCCTTCTGCACTTCCGCTAGCTCCGGTATGGGTGACAGCGGCAATCTGCTGAAAGGAATAGCAACGGGCGGTGACTGGCTAGATGGCCAGCGGTTTTCCAGCGGTTCATCTCAGGCAACCGTTACTCAATGGGTAGACGGGCTTGGACACTAATCCTTCTATCTGCACGCAGGTGAGTTTTTCAATTTTATAGATTGTGAAAATAATATGAAAAGTTGAGGAAGGTATTATTCAACTGTGCCAAGTGAAACCTCTATTCGTGAGAGGTACGGAAAGAGTGCCGCATATGCCAATTTGCGTTGGAAGGCATAATGTGGCGTTGTAATAAATAGAATAAATAATTTTGAGTGAAAGGTAGGTAACAGGGATGGATATTTTATTTATCAATGGAAGTCCAAATAAAAATGGCAATACAGTCGCGTTGGCAAATGAATTGCTTAAAGGCAGAGAATATGAAACACTAAATCTAGTCGATTACAAAATTTACAGTTATGGGCAGGAATTTGCAGATGATCAATTTGGCGAGATTGTTGTGAAAATGAAGGAAGCGAAGACGATTGTAATTGGCTCTCCAGTTTACTGGCATAGTATGAGCGGGGCTATTCGCACGCTGCTGGATCGTTTCTATGGTCCGGTACAGCAAGGAGCTTTGAAAGGAAGAATGTTGTTTTTCCTCTTTCAGGGTGCAGCACCGACAAAAAAGATGCTAGAGTTTGGAGAATACACTATGAGCCGTTTCGCCGGACTTTACGGTATGACCTATTTGGGAATGGCTACCAATTCTACTGAAGCGGGCAAATTGAGTGAAACACTAAAATAAGTGATAGAGTTCTTAAAGAATTTAGGTTTATACGGGTTGTGATTGAAAACGACTATGGCTCATTACGGAGGAGACGATTATGAAGACATGGCTAATTACGGGTTCTTCTTCCGGTATAGGGAAAGGAATTGCCAAAGCAGTATTGACCAATGGAGACCAAGCTGTTCTCATTGCCAGAAACATTGGAAAATTGCAGGAACTAGTAGATAGATATCCGGAAACATCCTATGCTGTTAAAATGGACGTTTCCGATTCGAATGATAGAAAATCAGCAGTCGCAAAGGCCGTTCAGAAATTTGGCAGCGTTGATGTGCTTGTAAATAGTGCCGGATACGGCTATCGGAGTGCAGTAGAGGAAGGGGAAGAGAATGAGATTCGTAAGCTTTTTGATGTAAATTTCTTTGGACCTTCTGAATTGATTCGAGAAATACTGCCGCAGATGAGGGAAAGAAAAAACGGTATTATTATAAATATTACATCTATGGGCGGTATCAGAGGGGCAGTTGGAAACGGGTGGTATTCAGCAGCAAAGGGATCGTTGGAACTTCTCTCTGATACACTTTATAAGGAATGCAGGCCACTCGGTATCCAAGTTCTTACGGTAGAACCGGGAGCGTTCCGAACGGGATTTTATGGCGAGTTGCGAGGAACAAAAAATAGTATCCATGACTATATGGATACCGCAGGTCGTATGCACATTGAAAATATGGTGAATCGCTACGACCAGCTGGGAGATCCAGACAAAGCGGGCCAGATAATCGTCAATCTCATACTCGTTAATGGCGGTAAACTTCCAAAACGATTTGCATTAGGAAGTGACGCTGTGCAGGCGATTCAGAGCGAATATGAAAGCAGATTATCTGAGTTGAATACGTGGAAGACGCTTAGCTGCAGTAGTGACTATGAGGATGGCGGCAAAAGGTGATTTACGAAAATCTATTATGAAAAAAAGAATGAGTAAGGCGGCGCAGGCGCTGCCGGGAGGTAAGGATGAAAGTACTTTTAGTAAATGGAAGCCCCCATGAAAAGGGCTGCACTTATACAGCGTTATGTGAAGTTAGAAATGCATTGGAGAAAGAAAACATTGAAACAGAAGTATTTTGGATCGGAAATAAACCACTGACGGGCTGCATCGGCTGCGGGTATTGTGTAAAAAACGGAAAATGCAGGTATGACGATCGTGTGAACGATTTTCTTGCAGATGCAAAAGAATATGACGGGTTCGTATTTGGAGTGCCAGTTCATTTTGCATCTGCTGCAGCCTCCATGGGTGCCCTGATGGATCGGAGCTTTTTTGTTAATCAATGCGCGGGTCTGCATCTGTTTGAATTAAAACCGGGAGCCGCCATTGTTTCTGCAAGACGTGCCGGTACGACTGCGGCGTTGGATCAGATGAATAAATACCTTTTATATTCACAAATGCCAATCGCATCATCTAGATATTGGAACATGGTGCATGGGCAGACCCCAAAGCAGGTGCTGGAGGATTTGGAGGGGATGCAGATTATGAGAACAGTCGGGAAAAACATGGCGTGGCTTTTAAAATGCATCGATGTCGGCAATAAAGCAGGTGTGGTTCTTCCGGAACAAGAGGAAAGAATCAATACGAATTTTGTACGGGAATAGCCTGTAGAAAATTCTTGAC
Organism: Lachnospiraceae bacterium; assembly: GCA_034925905.1. Classification (GTDB taxonomy): domain Bacteria; phylum Bacillota; class Clostridia; order Lachnospirales; family Anaerotignaceae; genus JAYFRL01. The sequence continues at coordinate 34,461 of JAYFRL010000036.1, forward strand.
TATGTCAAAGCGTAGTAAGAACAAAGAAAGGAATTGCAATATGGAATCAGATTTTAACAATATTTTTGAAAAGGGTGTCCTCAATGAGGCAACCGCCGAGTATTTTTCTGGCAAGAGCTTTCTATGCAGCTTGTCTGCCAAAGAAGTCTCTGTCGTGAATGTAACATTTGAACCGGGTTGCCGCAACAACTGGCATGTCCACCATGGTGGAGGGCAGTTACTGCTTTGCACTGCCGGAAAAGGATATTATCAAGAATGGGGGAAACCTGCCAGAGAGCTGCATCCGGGTAATGTGGTACAGATTCCATCCGAAGTGAAGCATTGGCATGGCGCAGCGCTTGGTAGTTGGTTTGCGCATTTGGCTATATCTGTTCCAAAGGAAAGCGCTTCGACTGAGTGGATGGAGGCTGTTGATGATGCAGCATATAAGGAATTGAGATAAGAAAGGAAGGATTTACTATGGGTAAAGTGACAGCAGGTAGAGATGCCATGAGCGAATTTGCACCTAAATTTGCAGAATTGAACGACGATGTTTTATTTGGAGAGGTTTGGTCACGGGAAGAACAGCTGTCTTCCAGGGATCGCAGCTTGATTACCGTTTCCGCTCTCATGTCCAGCGGAATTTTGGATAGTTCCCTTCTGCATCATATTCAGCGGGCAAAAGCAAACGGCGTTACAAAAACCGAGATGGCAGAAGCATTGACACAGCTTGCTTTTTATGCCGGATGGCCAAAGGCGTGGGCGGCTCTACGTATGGCAAAAGAAGTCTACGGAGATTGAAATTTGTCACGAGGTGTATACAAGTATAAAAAAGGGATGCTTTTGATATTCTCTCTAACCTTGGGTGCATAGGCTTTAACCATGCCTATGACTGCCAGAACAAGTGCAATTTCCATTACCAGTTTTTTCGGTAATAATTTATCACTTTTTATAACGGTTATGGTTCAACGGGAGGTGGCAAACTATCAAAAAGAAAGTTTTGATTATTGATGATGATATCGATGTCTGTAAGGAAATTAAATCCTTATTGCAAAATGAAACAATTGATGTTTACTATACTCCTTCTGCACCTGATGGACTAAAACTGATTACAAAATATCATTTTTGCCTTGTTATTATGGAGACTCTTTTACCAAAAACAAATGGTTTTGAGTTACTGAAAGCAATCCAACGGGCCAAGCCTCTCCCTGTTTTAGTGTTGTCATCTAACACAGGCAGTTTAGAGCGTATTAAAGCACTCCGGGCTGGAGCCAGTGGATATGTAGAAAAACCGTATGAATTAGAAGAATGCCTTGCCTATGCACAATCGCTGATAGATCTTTACACAAGGCTACATACAATCGAAAGTCATATTTATACTTTGGCATTTGGCGTGGATTTAATTATTGATCCTACAAGTCATCAGACAACACTGAAGGGAGAATTACTGAATCTGACCCGCAAGGAATTCGACCTTTTGTTTTGTCTTGCAGAGCATGTCGGACAAGTATTAACCCGCGAACAACTTTATAGTTACGTGTGGAAAGAGGATGCATCCTACAATGTAGATGAATTGGTAAAAGCTCATATCAAGGCACTTCGCAAGAAACTGATACCTGCAGGAAAGGAGTATATAAAGAACGTTTGGGGAATCGGTTACCGATTTTCCCCGGATGATGACGAACAGCCATAGCTGCAGAAACACTGTAGCTATGGCTGTTCTTTTGTCGAGCGGTGTCGATATTCTTCCCTCTTTCTTTCCTGTTTCTTCCCCTGATAATTCCCGATTATAGTTTATTCTATATTTAACGGTAAAAAGCCCGTCAAAAAAAACAGTGTCTTGACGGGCAGTATTACTATGCCATCTTACTACCCTTCAAGCTACGTTTAAGTTTGGAGGGTTGTTTTTATGCGCTGGGATATAACTACGCCGCTGCTTATTCGTAGCAGCGACATTCAATCAAGCTAAAGCCATCTGAATTAAATGGTGACTGCTCAAAAAAATTCATGTTCAGCAACAGGCTCCTTGTGGGCAGTATTACGAACTGCCAGAACATGTAAAACAAGAAAAATGCAAGAACGTACATTTAGGCCATAGTGCCTTTCTGTGCGTTCTTTCTTTTTGCCATAAATTCATTGAGATGTGCAGAGGCCCTCCACTTGTCCTTCGTTTTCAAACTCATTTTTGAAAATTAGGAGGACAAGCATATGTCAGAAAATAAGAAATATACAATCGTTGTTAAAAGTAACCGTGTGGAGGTCAGCGAATCTGTCTACCATGCATACCATAAAGAGCGTGAAACTGAAAGATATCAAAGGAAACTTATTCATCAATTTGAGCTATCCCTGGAACGATTCCAAGATGAGGGCATTAATGTGGAGTTTTTAATCACTCGTTTTCAGCCAAGTATAGAGGACATGCAGATAGAGCAGGAACAGCTTCGAAAACTACATATAGCACTTGATACCTTAACGGTTGAAGAACGGTTGCTGATCCATGAATTATTTTTCAATGGAAAAAGTGAGCGAATATTGGCCGAAGAGCTTGGAGTTCCCCGCATGACCCTTAGTGGTCGTAAGCACCGCATTCTCAGAAAGATGAGAAAAGTTATAGAAAATTAAAAATAAATCCGTCCAGCTCCCTCATTTTTTCCTTTATAGAAGTGAGGGAGCTTTTTGTTCCCTGTTGCTCTTTGAAAATTGAATATCCAGCAGTTTAGATACGTTAGCTGTTCAAGCGTGATGAGCGAAAGCGGCATTGGAGAACACGCCAAGACCACCTGCAGGCAGATTATCTGTTTGTAAAAACGATAGCATCAAAGGTGCAGAGCGAGAAATGTTCGTCCATAAAACGATCCGTGGTGGATCGTACCGCCAAGACCTGAACAGCCTACAATGATACTTCCGCATAGCCACAGACATCGCAATGGGTGCGG
>JAYFRL010000029.1:0-53405 GCA_034925905.1 Lachnospiraceae bacterium
CCAAATAAGTATCAAAGAGTATATGGACCCGTTTACGGGCGAACAGGTAAAAAAGAGCAAGTAACCAACCGTTTTAGCGGTAGCGGGTAAATACAATGCGGTTGGCAAACTATTCAGTAAGCCTTAAGGCTTAAGCAAGTAGCATGCCCTTATAGGGCTGGCACAAACCACCCGCTAAGCGGGTGGTCATGATTTGCAGTATAATTCGACCAAAATTGAGTTGAGGAAAAATAAAATTTATGCTATACTAATTAAGTATATGTAATTTTTTGGAGATATTAAATTTTGTTTTAAGGTGAATTTTATATGGATAATATAGATAGGCAAACTATATCCGATGAAGTTGCCGTTCAAAACGGCTACATTCGTGAGATTTATAATATTAACAACAAGCTGTTTTTAGAAACAGGCAAGAAACTTTGTTTTTATAGCCTTGTCATGGGTTGCCAAATGAACGCAAGGGATTCCGAAAAGCTTTCAGGAATGCTTACAGCCATGGGCTATACGGAGACTAAAGAAGAAAACGAAGCGGATTTTGTTATTTATAATACATGCTGTGTACGTGAGAATGCCGAAAATAAAGTTTATGGAAAATTAGGCTATCTTAAGCATTTAAAAGAAAGCAATCCAAACCTTAAGATTGCTCTTTGTGGCTGCATGATGCAGCAGGAAAGCGTTATTTCAACAATAAAAAGCAAATATAAGTTTGTGAATATAGTTTTTGGTACATTTAATATCTACAAACTGCCTGAGCTTTTAAAAACACAGATGGATACGGGAGAAACTGTTATTGATATCTGGGAAAAAGAAAAGGGCGAGGTTGAAAACCTGCCGGAGCTCAGAAAATATAGCTTTAAAGCCAGCGTAAACATAATGTATGGCTGCAACAATTTTTGCTCATACTGTATTGTACCATATGTTAGGGGAAGAGAACGCAGCCGTGAACCTGAGGATATAATAAATGAGGTTTCAAAACTGGCCTGTTCGGGGACAAAAGAAATAACCCTTTTGGGTCAAAATGTTAATTCATATGGGAAAACACTTGATAGGCCGTTTTCTTTTGCCGAGCTTTTAAGAAGAATAAACGAAATAGAGGGTTTAGAAAGAATACGCTTTATGACCTCACATCCGAAGGATATTTCCGACGATCTTATTCTTGCCATAAAAGATTGCGATAAAGTATGCAAAAGCATTCATCTTCCGTTCCAATCCGGGAGTTCTTTGATACTAAAGAAAATGAACCGGAACTATACCAAAGAAAAATATCTCGAAATAATAAGAAAACTTAAAGAAGCTATACCGGAGATAACAATAAGCACTGATATCATAGTAGGATTTCCGGGAGAAACCGAAGAAGATTTCAATGAAACCATAGATGTTGTAAATAAAGTTGGATTTTGTGCCGCGTTCACATTTATATATTCAAAAAGGACGGGAACTCCGGCAGCCGTTATGCCAGACCAGCTTCCAGAAGAAGTTATAAACGAGCGTTTTCCCAGGCTTCTTAAAACGGTGGATTATTCGCTTCATAAAACAAATGAAAAGCAGGTAGGCAAAACGGAGCTTATTTTGGTTGAGGGAAAAAATAAAAATAACTCTAAAATATTAACTGGTCGTAACGACAGTAATATTTTGGTCCATTTTGAAGGTGAGAATAATTTAATTGGTGAAATTGTGCCGATAAAAATTATAGAAAACAAGACATATTATTTATTAGGAGAAAGGATAAGTGAATAAAGTGGAAATATTTGAATTGGCAAAGCAACTCGGTGAGGAAATTTTAAAAACACCTGAAACAAAAAGAATTTTAGACGCAAAAGCAGCTTACGAAAGCAATGAAAAGGCTGTTGAATTGGTTGAAAGCTATAACAAAATACAGAACGAATATCAGGAAAAAATTACGGTCGGCGAGCTTTCGAAAGAGGAATATGAAAAAGCCACAAATGAGCTCATAGAAAAAGGGCAGCAGCTTAGAGAAAACGCTGTTACCTCTGAACTTATAAATGCAGAGAACGCATTTAACGAATATATGACAAAGATTTATAAAATTATTTCAACAACGATCTCAGGCGAGGAAATGACGGAAGAAGACTTAAACTGCAGCGGCAGCTGCGAAAGCTGCGGCGGATGCCATTAATATAATTTTTAAGTATGTCTAAAGCTTTATAAGAAGGGACTTTTATATGGCTAAATTAACTCCTATGATGGAACAATATTTCAATATTAAAAATCAAAATAAAGACTCCATTTTGTTTTTCAGGCTGGGGGATTTTTATGAAATGTTCTATGACGACGCAATAGTTGCGTCAAAGGAGCTGGATATTGCGCTGACAGGCAAAGATTGTGGTCAAGAGGAGCGTGCGCCTATGTGCGGCGTTCCTTTTCATTCGGTAGACGGATACATCTCAAAGCTTGTTGCAAAAGGATATAAGGTTGCAATTTGTGAACAGGTTGAGGATCCAAAACTTGCAAAAGGCATAGTTAAAAGAGAAATAATAAGAGTTATAACTCCCGGAACTGTTATTGATAATATTGCTCTTGACGAAAGAAAAAACAACTATATAATGTGCATTTATGCAAATAAAAACGGTTATGGCGTTTCGGCCTGTGATGTTTCCACCGGGGAATTTGAAACTACGGAGCTTAAAAGCTATAATGCAAACTCATCTCTTATAGACGAAATAAGTAAGTTTTCTCCTGCCGAATTAATCTCAAATGAAGAATTTTTCAAAAATCCGCTTGCAGAAGAAATAAAAAACAGATTTAGGATAAATATTTCCACTTTGGATCAGCGTTATTTTAATTTTATAAACGTATCTAAAAAGCTTTGCGAGCATTTTAAGGTTCATAATCTTCACGGCTTTGGGTTAAAAGATATGAATTTTGCAATAACTGCCTGCGGGGCTCTTATGGAATATCTGCTTGAAACCCAAAAAAACGGCTTAATGCACATAAGCAGGATAAAGCCTTATTCTGTTCTTGACTATATGTTCATTGATTCAAGCTCAAGAAGGAACCTTGAACTTACTGAAACAATGAGGGAAAAATCCAAAACAGGCACGCTTCTTTGGGTAATTGATAAAACTATAACTGCCATGGGTGCAAGGCTTATGCGCAAATGGGCCGAACGTCCGCTTATAGACTGCAATATGATAAACAAACGCCTTATGTCTGTTGCGGAATTAAAATCCGAAATTTTTATACGTGAAGAAATAAAAGAAATTTTAAGACAAATGTATGATTATGAACGTATTTTAAGCAAAATAATTTATCAGACAGCAAACGGAAGAGACTTGGTTTCACTTAAAAACTCAATAGAAAACCTGCCTTTGCTTAAAACTACGATCAAAAAATGTAAATCCGATTACATAAAAGAAATATATGATTCCTTTGATACGCTAGAAGATATTTTTAACACTATAAACAAGGGGATAGTGGACGAGCCTCCTTTCACCATTAGAGAAGGTGGAATTATAAAGCTTGGATTTAACAGTGAGCTTGATGTTTTGTTTAAAGCTAAAACAGAAGGTAAGACGTGGATAGAAAAACTTGAAGAAGAGGAAAAAGAAAAGACGGGCATTAAAAATCTTAAAATAAGATATAACAAAGTCTTTGGCTATTACATAGAAATAACAAAATCCAATATTAAAGATGTCCCTGAAAGGTACATAAGAAAGCAAACTCTGGCAAATTGCGAGAGATATACAACGGAAGAGCTTAATTCACTTGCAGAGCTTATTCTAAGCTCGGAAGAAAAAATGGTTTCTTTGGAATATGATATATTCTGCGAGATAAGAAACCAAATTGCGCTAAAGGTGGAAAGGATTCAGCTTTCGGCGTATCTTATATCCGTTTTAGACTGTTTGCAGTCCTTAGCCCAAGTGGCGGAAAGCCAAAATTTTGTTCAGCCCGTCGTTTCAGACAGCGATAAAATAGAAATAAAAGACGGACGACATCCTGTTGTTGAAAAAAGCATTAAAGGAGATTTCATACCAAATGATGTATCCTTGGATTGTGAAGACAACCGCCTTTTAATCATTACAGGACCTAATATGGCAGGAAAATCCACATATATGCGTCAGGTTGCCTTAATAGTCTTAATGGCTCAAATGGGGAGCTTTGTTCCTGCTTCTTATGCGCATATAGGCGTTGTTGACCGTATATTTACAAGAGTTGGGGCTTCAGACGACCTTTCCTCAGGGCAAAGCACATTTATGGTTGAAATGACAGAGGTTGCAAATATTTTAAACAATGCCACAAAAAATAGCCTTCTCATACTTGACGAAATAGGGCGCGGAACAAGTACGTTTGACGGGCTTAGCATCGCATGGTCGGTTCTTGAATATATAGCTGATGAAAAGCTTATTGGGGCAAAAACTCTTTTTGCCACACATTATCATGAGCTGACAGAACTTGAAGGCAAGCTTTCGGGCGTTAAAAATTATTGCATCGCAATAAAGGAAAGCGGCGAAGATATAATATTCCTGCGTAAAATAAAAAGAGGGGGAGCAGACCACAGCTACGGCATACAGGTTGCTCGCCTTGCGGGGCTTCCCGGTAAGGTTATAAAACGCTCTTCACAAATTTTGAAACAGCTTAACGCTGCCGATATAGCTAAAAAAGCAAAAAAGATAGCTATTGATTCAAAGGAAGAAGTTGAAAAAACAAGCGTCCAAATGGACATATTTACAATCAAAGAAAACCAGATATTGGAAGAACTTAACAAAATAGATGTTCTTTCTCTAACTCCTATAGAGGCAATTCAAACTCTTTTTGAGCTTCAAAAGAAATCCAGAGGGCTTTAGAATAAAAAGGAGGCGCTTGAATGGAAAAAATAATGCTGCTTGACGAAACAACGATTAATAAAATTGCAGCCGGTGAAGTTGTTGAACGACCTGCGTCTATCGTTAAAGAGCTTATTGAAAACTCTGTTGACGCAGGGGCAACTAAAATTACCGTGGAAATAAAAGAAGGCGGCATTTCGTATATAAAGATTTCAGACAACGGAAAAGGTATACCCAAAGAAGAAGCCGAGCTTGCTTTTTTGCGCCACGCAACAAGCAAAATACGCGAAATCTCAGACCTTTTGCATTCATTTTCATTGGGTTTTAGAGGAGAAGCGCTCTCAAGCATAGCCGCCGTTTCGCAGCTTGAGATGATAAGCCGTACTTCATCTGAAGAAACAGGTATAAAAATAATAATCGAGGGCGGAAAACTCATAAATAAAGCTGAAGAAGCCTCCTCAATAGGCACTACGTTTATGATAAGAAACGTATTTTATAACATTCCCGCAAGGCGGAAATTTTTAAAAAAAACAGCTACCGAAAGCGCTTATATCTCCGATATTGTAAACAAAATGGCGCTTGCTCATCCTGAAGTGTCAATAGAATACATAAATAACGACAGCACCGTGCTTCATACCCCGGGGAACAATGACCTCAAATCAGCTATGCTTTATGTTTACAGCAAGGAAGTTGCTTCCAAAATGATAGACATAGACTATACATACAAGGGAATAAGAGTTCACGGGCTCATAGGCAACCCGGAGCTTTCTCGGGCAAACAGAAGCTATGAACTGATGTTTTTAAACGGCAGGTTTATAAAAAGCAATGTTATTATGCGGGCAGGGGAGGACGCTTATAAAACAAGGCTGCCCATAGGGAAGTTCCCGTTTTATATTGTTAAAATTGAAATTTCTCCTTCCGAAATAGATGTAAATGTGCACCCAACCAAGCTTGAGGTGCGCTTTGCGGACGAAGATATTATTTATAAAGCCGTGTATTTGGCAATTGATAACGCTTTTAAAGACAGCATTTTGATACCCGATATAAAGCTTGACACTCCAAAAGAAAGCTTTACTATGGAAAAAAACAAAACTTATTCTATTAATATTCATAAGGACAGGCTTCATGATTTCTCTGAGGACAAACCTTATGAATCAAAAGCTTATGAATCGGCGCCACATGAATCAAAAACAGAAGGCAGTCTAAAAACATATGGCGATAATTCCGCTGGTATGAAAAACGAAGCTAAAAGCTTTATGAAGGATTTTAGCCAGGCTTTTTCGGGAACATTACCTGTGGAAGACAACGGCTATAAAACCACAGAATTCGTAAAAACCTCAGGAAGCACATATGCCGTAAAAGATATGTCTTTAAATTCTGCCGAAAATATAAGCCTTGATATAGAAGACAAAGGATATAAGTTTTTTAATGCCTATAAAATAATTGGGCAGATTTTTAACACATATTGGATTATTGAACAATCAGAAAGTGTTTTTATTATCGATCAGCATGCTGCCCATGAGAGAATTTTATTTGAAAAGTTTTCTTCGGCGCTCAAAAACAGCAAAATTATGTCTCAAAAGCTTGCCGTTCCTTACGAACTTGATTTAAATGATATGGAAAGCGATATTTTAAACAGATATGAAAAAGAAATAAAAAGCTTTGGTTTTGATATAAAAATTTCAGGCAACGAAGTTCAAGTTTCTTCTGTTCCCATTCTTTTTAAAGAACCCGTATCTCCAAGCTTTTTAAGGGATATAATAGACACTGTTTCTGAAACGCCTATGGAAAATGCTTATGACAGGGGTTCTATGACAATTGCTTTAATGGCATGCAAAGCTGCCGTAAAAGGCAACAACTTGTTGGACCTTTCAGAGGCAAACGCTTTGATAAGAGACCTTCTCTTGCTTGAAAATCCGTTTACATGCCCACATGGCAGACCTACGATAGTTGAAATAAGCAAATATGAAATGGAAAAAATGTTTAAACGTATACAGTAAATAATGGAGCTTATATGAAAAAACCTCTTATTGTTATTGCAGGCCCAACGGCTTGCGGAAAAACTAAAATATCAATAGAGCTTGCAAAAAAAACCGGCGGAGAAATAATATCCGCGGATTCAATGCAGGTTTATAAGTATATGGATATAGGAACTGCTAAGGTAACGAAAAAAGAAATGGATGATATCCCACATTACATGATAGACGAGCTTTACCCGGACGAAAAATTCAATGTGGTTGTTTTTAAAGAAAAAGCCGTTTCTTATATCAATGATATTTATTTAAGAAATAAACTTCCTATCATTGCAGGCGGTACAGGATTTTATATAAATGCTTTAGTTAACGATAATATATTTATGTCAACCAATGAAAACGAAGAGTTAAGGAAAAATCTTTATTCAGAGGCTGAACTTTTTGGAGTGGAATATCTCCATAATAAATTAAAAAAAATAGATCCCGACGCTGCCGCTAGCATCCATCCAAACAACATTAAAAGAGTTGCTCGGGCCATAGAATTTTATATACTTACGAACCAGAGGATTTCAGAACACAATAAAATTGAAAAAAACAGGGTTTCTCCCTACAATACTGCTCTTTTTGTTCTTAATATGGAGAGGGGAGAGCTTTATAAAAGAATTGATTTAAGAGTTGATATAATGATTGAAAACGGACTTTTAAAAGAAGTCGAAAATCTCATCAATATGGGGTATGACAAAAACCTTGTTTCAATGCAGGGCTTAGGATATAAAGAATTTATACCCGTTTTAAACGGCGAAAAAAACCTTGAAGACGCTGTTTATGAACTTAAAAAGTCAACACGGCATTTTGCAAAAAGGCAGCTTACCTGGTTTAAAGCGCAAAAGAATGCTATATGGGTGAACGACGTTGATAAACGCGACATAGATGATATTTTAAATGAAATCCTTAACCATTGCGGCAGGATATTTAACGGAGCCATATTATGAAAACAAATGAGTACTTAAAGGAAAACTTCAATATAGATGAAGATATAATTTCCTTTTGCCATGAACGCGAAAACGAAATAAGGCATTCATTTGACAGGATAGATGATAATGCTGAACTAAACCAGCTTAAAGTTATCTCGGCAATGCATAAAAACAGGGTAAGCGATGTGCATTTTGCCGCTACCACGGGATATGGCTATAATGACCTTGGGCGTGATACCCTTGAAAAAGTCTATGCCGATATTTTCAAAGCTGAAGAAGCGATTGTGAGGCCTCAGCTTATATCGGGAACAAATGCTTTATATATAGCTCTTTCGGGAAACCTTCGCCCTGGAGACGAAATTTTGTCTCCTGCCGGCGCACCTTATGATACCTTGCAGGGTGTTATAGGAATAAGAAAAGAACGAGGCTCGCTTTCAGAATTCGGTATAACATATAAACAGGTTGATCTGCTTGAAAACGGTGATTTTGATTATGGAGAAATCAAAAATGCTATAAATGAAAGAACAAAGCTTGTGATTATTCAGCGTTCAAAAGGATATGAAATGCGGGATTCTTTTACAATAGAACGTCTTTTTGAGCTTATTTCATTTATAAAAAGTATTAATAAACGGCTTATCTGTATGGTGGACAACTGCTATGGTGAGTTTGTTGAAACTAAGGAACCGATAGAGGCCGGTGCAGATATGGTGGTTGGTTCACTTATAAAAAATCCGGGAGGCGGCTTGGCTCAGGTTGGAGGTTATATAGCCGGGAAAGAGGAATATATTGAAAATGCCGCAAACCGTTTGACGGCTCCTGGGCTTGGACGAGAAGTCGGACCGTCGCTTGGAATTATGCCTGCGCTTTATCAGGGCATATTTATGGCCCCTCAAATTGTTGCCGGAAGCTTGAAAGGAGCTGTATTCGCATCAAAGGTTTTTGAAAAACTCGGATACAAAACGCTTCCGAAATCAACAGATAAAAGAGCTGACATAGTTCAAAGCATAGAACTTGGCTCTGAAAGCAAAATTATCGCTTTTTGCCGTGGAATACAAAAAGCAGCTCCTGTTGACAGCTTTGTTACTCCCGAACCATGGGATATGCCAGGTTATGATTGTAAGGTTATCATGGCGGCAGGCGCCTTTGTCCAGGGTTCATCAATAGAATTAAGCGCAGATGCTCCAATAAAACCTCCTTATAATGTCTTTGTGCAAGGAGGATTATCATGGCATCATGCAAAGCTGGGGATTCTTCAGGGTCTTCAGGAAATGAGAAACGATGGGTTATTAGATATTTGACAAAAAGGTGTTGCTTATGTGGAGACAGATAATTTTTAATGTTGATTTTTATCATTTGTTTTATGTTTTCATCATTTACAGTTTTTTAGGTTGGATTATGGAAACAACCTTTGTTTCTGTGAAAGGTAAAAAATTTGTTAACAGAGGGTTTATGAGCGGACCTTTTTGCCCTATATATGGCACAGGAGCAAGTCTTTTCTATGTTTTTTTAACTCCTATGGGGAATAATTATGCCCTTGTTTTTATATGTGGTATGACGCTTGCAACAATAGTTGAATATCTGACGTCTGTGCTTCTTGAGCTCATTTTTAACGCAAAATGGTGGGACTACAGCCAGCGTAGGTATAACATAAAAGGTCGTATTTGCCTTTCAATTTCTCTTTGTTGGGGGTTTCTCTCAATTATAATGCTGGAAATTTTACAACCTGCCGCTTTAAGGCTTATTGATAAAATGCCGCTTAAGTTTGGCGAAATATTCGGGTATTTTATAATTGCATATATAATTTCAGATGTTACGGTAACGGTATGCAATATAATTAAATTCAACAACAAAATTAAATCTATTGCAGAAATCAGAGAAAATATTAAAGAAAGATTTGCAAATACCCAGCTATATGAAAATATTTCAGAAATAAAACTGAAATATGATTTTTCAGAAAGCAAGCTCTTGCTTGAACATCTCAAACAAAAAGTAGAAGAAAAGGCTGAAGGAGCAAAAGGTCTCGTTTTAAACAAACAAAAGCTTTTAGACTCGCTTGACCGCCTTGAGATTGACTTTAATGATTCAATAGCTAAGAATAAAAAAATGTTCGATAGTTTTAATGCTGTTGAAAAGCGTTTGATTAAAGCTTTCCCAAGTCTTAAATCCCATTATACAAAAGATGAACTCATCAAAGAAATCAGAAACCATATCAGTGCTTCACGCAATAAAAAGAAATGATTTTGGGTGGTGATGAAGTATGAATTTTCCAAAATTTAAAAAAAAGTTCATATTGGTTTTATTGGTCTTTGTTTTTTCCAATAATTTGCACGTTTTCTCTTATGCCGAGGAAACTGTTGAAATTCATGCCGAAGCTTGTATTCTAGGCGAAGTTTCAACAGGCAAAATTATATATTCAAAAAACGCCGATAAAAAAATGTATCCCGCCAGCATGACAAAAATCCTTACTGCGCTTGTTTCCCTGGATTATTATGATTATGATTCTTTGATTACGGTAGGAGACGAGATTAATTCAATTCCGTATGATTCAAGCAAGGCAGGGCACACAAGGGGAGAGACCTTGAGCGTTTTAAATCTCATGAGAGGTCTTATAATTCCTTCGGGAAACGATACCTCGGCTGTTATAGCTTCGGCTGTTGCAAAAAAAGTTTCAGGTAACTCTTCTTTAAACTATACCCAAGACGAACAAATATTTGCCAAGCTTATGAATGAAAAGGCGAAAGCTTTGGGAGCCACTAATTCAAACTTCGTTAATCCGCATGGTTATCATGATGAAAACCATTATTCGACTGCCAACGATATTTTTAAAATTTCACAAGCATTTGCAAAAAACAGCACTCTTATGGAAATCGCCGGAGAAACTCTTTATTCCGGACTTGGTGCAGACGAAAGCCTGACAGGAGAATCATCCCTTATAATTAAAAACTATTACTGGGAAACACATAACCTTTTATTGAGTGACGGAGAATATAAATATGAATATGCCACTGGTATAAAAACAGGCTTTACAGACGAAGCAGGGGACTGCCTTGTTGCTTCCGCAAAAAAAGATGGGGTTGAGCTTATAGCTGTTATATTTAATTCAGAAGATCCGAACAGATGGATTGATGCAAAAACCCTTTTTAATTATGGATTTAATAACTATGAATTTAAAACTGTTGATTCATATGGTAATACACTAGATAATGTTAAGCTTACAAACCAGGAAAAAGATTACCCAGATAATATAGATATTGAAGTAAGAAAAAAAGTTCTTTTGTTTTTAAGTGATGAAGAGTTTTCAAAGCTTGAACGCAAGATGGTTTATTCGTCTGATTATATTTATGTCCCAGAAGAAGGGGAGGACTTGGTTAAAAACGATAATACAGGAAAAGATGTAACATTAAAAGCCCCTATTGATAAATATAATCCCGTAGGAACGGTGCAGTATGTTTTAAATAATAACATCCTACATGAAGAACCTGTTTATGCTAAGCAATCCGTTCCCGAAAAGGTCGAAAAAAGTATAATTGATATATTAAAAGGATTCTTAAAAAATATTTTTACGGTAAAAGGTTTTTTAATGTTTATAATAAGCTTATTGGCCTTAACCGTAATATTTCTTATAATAGCTTCCATAATAAAGAGAATTATACATAATAGACGAAACAGACACAAAAGGCTAAAATACGCATACAGGATTAAAAAAAAGCGCTGAATTTAATATTTCAATGTTTTATATTTACATAACTTAATTATGGTAAACATGCTTATTGGAATTAAAACATCTTAAGAATAAATAAAAGCTTGATTTTTAAGTAAAATTATGATATAAATTACTTTGGATTTACTTAATTTTATAAATTATAACAAAAAAGCTTAGAAGAGGAATATTAGACATAAAAGCATTTCAAAGAGAGCTGCGTTTTGCTGAAAAGCAGTATTTGCAAATATGCCAAACTCGCCTCGGAGCTTCATTCTGAAATATGCTGAAAGCCTATGTGTAGGGATTGACGTTTCCGGCGTTAACGGATTTTTTAGTGTATTATATTTTTACGTACACAAAATGAACTAGAGTGGTTATTGAAAATCAGCTTTTCGTCTCTAAATTTAAAAAGGCGAAAAGCTTTTTTATTAAAGCTTAGGAGGATAATTTTTTATGGGCAATTATTATGATTTTCAAAAAATAGAGCAGAAATGGCGTAAAGAATGGGAAAAAAATCCGGTTAATAAATATGACGACATAAAGCCTAAATACTATTGCCTAGATATGTTTCCTTATCCCTCAGGAAGTGGGCTTCATGTAGGCCATTGGAGAGGCTATGTGCTTAGCGACGTTATAAGCCGTTATAAAATTCTTTGCGGTTATCAGGTTCTTCATCCAATGGGATGGGATGCTTTCGGTCTGCCTGCTGAAAACGATGCCATAAAAAAGAATATCCATCCGGAAGTTGGCACAGCAAACAATATTGCAAATGTTAAGCGCCAGCTTCATGAAATAAGCGCTGTTTACGACTGGGATAAAGAAATAAACACTACAGACCCTAAGTATTACAAATGGACACAATGGATATTTGCTCAAATGTTCAAAGAGGGGCTTGCGTATGAAAAAGAAATGCCTCTTAACTGGTGTCCAAGCTGCAAATGTGTTTTAGCAAACGAAGAAGCTACAAACGGAGTTTGCGAAAGATGCGGCTCTGTTGTTACCAAAAGAAGTCTGCGCCAATGGATGCTTAAAATAACTCATTATGCCGAAAGATTGCTTAATGACCTGGATAACCTTGAATGGTCAGAAAAGGTTAAAAAAATGCAATCTGACTGGATAGGTAAAAGTTATGGCGCAGAAGTTGATTTTAAAATAAAAAATTCAGATAAAGCAATTAAAGTTTTCACAACAAGACCTGATACACTTTACGGCGCAACTTTTATGGTTCTTTCTCCTGAGCATAAATACGTTAGTGAAGTTACAACTTCTGAAAATAAAGAAACCGTTAAAGCTTATTGCTATGCCGCTTCAACGAAATCTTCAGTGGACAGGATGGCTGATAAAGAAAAAACAGGTGTGTTTACAGGCTCATATTGCATAAACCCTCTTAACAATAGCCTTTTGCCTATATGGATATCAGATTATGTTCTTGCGGATTACGGTACTGGAGCCATAATGTGCGTTCCTGCTCATGACCAGCGTGACTTTGATTTTGCAAAGAAATATAATTTGCCTATAATCCAGGTTATATTAAAAGAGGGCGAAGAAGAAAAAGAGCTTACGGAAGCCTATATAGGTGATGGAATTATAATAAATTCCGGAGATTTTAACGGAATGAAAGCATATGATGCAAAAAACTGGGTTCCGACATATCTTGAAGAAAAAGGCATAGGAACAAAAACCATAAACTATAAACTTAGGGACTGGGTATTTTCAAGGCAAAGATATTGGGGCGAACCCATCCCGATTGTTCATTGTGAAAAATGCGGGGCTGTTGTTGTCCCGGACGATGAACTTCCTGTTCTGCTTCCTAAGGTTGATTCTTACCAGCCTACGGATACGGGAGAATCTCCTCTTGCAGCAATTACGGACTGGGTTAATACAACGTGCCCGAAATGCGGAGGTCCTGCAAAACGTGAAACAAACACAATGCCACAATGGGCAGGATCATCATGGTATTTTTTAAGGTATCCGGATGTTAATAATGATAAAGAGCTTGCAAGCAAAGAAGCGTTAAGAAAATGGGCTCCTGTTGATATGTATGTAGGCGGAATTGAACATGCCGTTTTGCATCTTTTATACGCAAGGTTTTACACAAAATTTTTATATGATATAGGCGCAATTGAATTTGATGAACCGTTTAAACGTCTTTTTAATCAAGGCATGATAAATAAAGACGGAGCAAAAATGAGCAAATCAAAGGGAAACATAGTTTCGCCTGATGATTTGGTTAAACATTACGGTTGTGACTCATTAAGGCTTTATGAGCTTTTTGTTGGACCCCCAGAGCTTGATTCTGAATGGGATGACAGTGGGATAGACGGAGTTTTCAGGTATCTCAATAAGGTTTGGAAGCTTGTTGACACATATAACGGCAAATTTATAAAAGCAACAAGTGATATGGTTTTTATAAAGAATAAAATCATATATGAAATAACAAACAGGCTTAATCAACTTACAATGAATACTGTTGTTAGCGGATTTATGGAATTTACAAACAAAATTATTGAAATTGCAAGGGCTGAAAATGGGATTGACAAAGAAACAATCGAAACCTTGATTATTTTGTTGTCTCCTTTTACTCCGCATCTTTCCGAGGAGCTTTGGCATAGAATCGGGCACGAAACATCTGTTTTTGCTGAAAAATGGCCAGAATGTGATAAATCCAAGCTTTCTGTTTCAACAGTTTCGATTGCACTTCAGATAAACGGTAAAGTTAAGGGAAACATGAATATTTCAGTTGACGAACCAAAAGAAAATATTTTAAATATGGCTAAAGAAGCCCTGTCTTCCAGAATAGGAGAGGGTACAATAGTTAAAGAAATATATGTTCCCGGCAAAATTGTAAATATTGTAGTTAAATAAATAAAAAAACTGCTATGAATTTCTTCATAGCAGTTTTTTTATATTAACATATACTTTTTATCACATAATAAGTATATCAACAAAATCTTTTTTTGTCATATTGTTGAAATAATATCCTATATTTACGTCCTTAATGGCATCTTTTATATCATTTTCCTCGATCTTTCGGCCTATAAGAAGCTCTGCAATTTCACGGTTATCTCCGTTTCCGAAATAGTCTCCGTAAATCTGGAGAGAATTTATTATTCCGTTTTTAACTTCCATATAAATTTCGATTTTACCGCAGCCTTCAATGCGTCTTTCTTTTAAAATGTTATATCTTGGAGAAGACCCGAACGTCCATTCCCATGTGTCGTATTTATTTTCCTTGATTTTAATTATTTCTTTCAAGTCATTTTCTGTAAGCTTATATTCTTCAATATCTCCGTCTTCAAACATAAAACGAAGCAGCATATTTTTAAATTCATCGACATGAATATCATCCTTAATATATTCTTTAACATTTGTAACACGGCTTTTAACTGATTTTATTCCTTTGGATTCAATTTTATCCTTTGAAACATTTAAAGAAGCGGCTACAACGCCTATATTGGAATTATACATTATAGTTCCGTGATGCAAAACGCGGTTGTTTTTTGAATATTGCGAATTTCCTGAAAACTTTTTCCCATCTATGGTCATATCATTCCTACCGTTAAGTTCAGCTTTAACTCCGAATTTATCTAAAGCTTTAATTATCGGTATACAAAATTTACTGAAATCAAAAGTGCTCATATCTCCACCATCAACAATAAAAGTAAAGCAAAGATTCCCCATGTCATGATAAACGGCGCCACCACCGGATAATCTACGAACAACTTTAATGTTATGTTCTTTAACATACTCCATATTAATTTCAGAGATTGCGTTCTGATGCTTTCCAACAACAATTGTGTTGTCATTTTGCCAAAGCATAAAATATTCCTTGGATTTATCCATGTTATCAAAAACATATTGCTCAAGTGCTAAATTAAATCTTGGATCATTTGAAGGGCTTTCAATATATATCATTTAAAATTCTCCTTATAAATGGGAAATATCATTCAAACAATTTTTATTCGACGAGAGAAGTGCTTTTTTGACAGGTTTTTATGTTATAAAAATTATTTGAATAATTTAATTCATATTTTAACATATTTATCTGTTGGTGTGGTGTAATATTTTAAAATGCAAAATAATTTTTAAATTTTAGAAGGATTTAAAGTTTTAATTTTCTAATATGTAAATTTCAAAATTAATAAATTTTTATATGATATTATTTTCTATATAATCTATATAAAAAAATAAGTAATCGCTATAGCAAAACTTAAATTAATAAATTAAAGGGGAAAATTATCAGTTTTATGGCTTTGGAGTATAAATACCCTTGATTTATTCGTAAAACCATTGTTTTGCGTATAGTTTTATATACCCTTCTTTCTCTTCTTTTAAACAAATCCCATAAATACCGATATAATAATTGCTATAACAAAAACAATGCTTATAATTTTTTTATTATAAGCATTGTTTTTTATTTGTTAATTCTTATCTTTATCCAATATTATAAATGACATAAGAAGTTCACCCTGGTTTACGCGCTCGCCTTCTGCTGCATAAATTTTATCTACAACTCCATCAACCTTTGAAACTATACTTGTTTCCATTTTCATAGCCTCTATAGTCATAAGGGATGTATTCTTTGATACCTTTTGTCCTTCTTTAACTAGGATTTTCCCAACCGTTCCCGGAATTGGAGCGCCTATATGCGAAAGATTATTTGTTTCGGCTTTAAGCTTCCTATCTGTCTTAACATGGAGGTTGTTGTCTTGTATCCTTATTTCTCGCATAATTCCGTTTATTTCGAAGGTTAATATTCTCATGCCTTCTTTATCGGGATCGCTCATGTCGATATATTTTATTATGATTTGTTTTCCTTCGCCAATTTTAAGCAAGGTTTCTTCTCCTTTACGCAAACCATAGAAAAAAACATGGCTGTCTAGCCTGCTAACATCATTGTAATATTCAAGCGACAAGCAATAATCATCATAAACCTTAGGATAAAGAGCGTAGCTTAGTATGTTTCTGTCATTAACTGATTTTTCGTTTAAGCTCTTTTTAGCCATAAGATGTTTTCTGATGCTTTCAAAGTCTGCCGAAGGAAGAAGTTCTCCTGCCCTTCCTTTTATCGGTTCCTGGCCTTTAAGAACTATCTTGCTTAATTCCTCAGGGAATCCCCCGTCCGGACGACCTATCATACCTTTAAAATATTCAACAACAGAATCCGGATATGAAAGATCTTTACCCTTTGTAAATATGTTTTCTTTATTTAATCCGTTTTTCGACATAAATATCGCCATGTCGCCAACAACCTTTGATGTTGGTGTAACTTTTACGATATTTCCAAACAATTCATTAGCCTCTTTATACAAAGCTTTAATTTCTTCAAAATTATCCTCGGATCCCATTGATTTTACCTGGGCTAAAAGGTTTGAATATTGACCTCCCGGAATTTCATATTTATAAATTTCAGTAGTGGGATTTTTCATTTCACTTTCAAAACCAGCATATATTTTACGCACATCCCCAAAATATCTGCTTATTTCATTAATTTCATCCATGTCAAACCCAGTATCCCTGCGGGTTCCGGCAAGAGATGCAACAACAGAGTTTAAGGATGGCTGGCTTGTGAGAGAACTCATTGACTCTATTGCAAGGTCAACAATATTAACCCCGGCTTCCGAAGCCATTAAAACTGTGCTTACACCGTTTCCTGTCGTATCATGCGTATGGAGATGCAAAGGTATATTAAGCTCAGCTTTCAAAGCAGAGAAAAGTTCCTTTGCAGCGTATGGTTTAAGAAGCCCAGCCATGTCTTTTATAGCAAAAATGTGGCAGCCCAAGGCTTCAAGCTCTTTTGCTTTTTTAACGTAATAGTCAATAGTATACTTCTTTTCATCTTTATTTAATAAATCTCCAGTATAGCAAATAGCGCCTTCAACAATTTTGCCTGTGTCAAGCGCAACCTCAATGGGCAAGCGCATGTTTTCTATCCAGTTTAAGCTGTCAAATATCCTAAATACATCCACACCGCGTTCGGAAGCAACTTCAATGAATTTTTTAACGACATTATCCGGATAGTTTTTATACCCAACTGCATTTGAAGCGCGCAAAAGCATTTGTATAAGCGTATTCGGCATAAGTTCATGCAGTTTTTGAAGCCTTACCCATGGAGACTCCTTTAAAAATCTATATGCAACATCAAAGGTTGCTCCACCCCATGCCTCACATGAAAAACCATGTCTCATAGCAACATTTTCAGCCTCTGCCGCTTTCAGAATATCAATAGTTCTCATTCTTGTGGCAATTAAAGACTGATGGGCGTCACGCATGGTTGTGTCTGTTATATAAAGCTTTTCGTCTTTAAAAATTTTTTGAGTGTACTCTTTTGCGCCAAGTTTTAAAAACTCGTCTCTTGCGCCATACACTTTAATTTTCTTATCATATTTTGGCGGATTAATTTCTGAAAATATAGGTTTGTTTCCCATGCTTTCATTTACAATTTTATTACCTATAAATTCAGCAATTTTCGTTGCTCTGTCCTTTCCGAGCACTATATTAAAAAGCTCAGGGGTGTCTTCAATAAATGTGGTTGTGCTTTTTCCTTGTATAAATGTTTCGCTTTGAAGCACATTTATTAAAAACGGTATGTTTGTTTTCACTCCCCTTATTCTTGTTTCTTTTAATGCCCTTACGGCTTTTTTTGACGCATTTCTAAAGGTTCTGTCATACGCAATAACCTTAACGAGCAGGCTGTCATAATAAGGCGTTATTTCGGCTCCCGTATAAGCTGTTCCTCCGTCAAGCCTTATGCCATTTCCGGCAGCCGAGCGGTATACAGATATTTTACCTGTGTCAGGCAGAAAGTTATTTGCAGGGTCTTCCGTTGTAACACGCATTTGTATTGCATGGCACATGGATTTTATGTTTTCCTGTGAAGAAATATTTATTTCTTCTGAGTTTAACGGATATCCTTCTTCTATTAATATTTGAGCTTGAACGATATCAATTCCTGTGATAACTTCGGTTACGGTATGTTCAACCTGAATACGTGGGTTCATTTCTATGAAATAATAGTTTTCATTTGAATCAACCAAAAATTCAAGTGTTCCGGCGCTTTTATAGTTTACCCTTTTTGCAAGCCTGATTGCATCTTCAAATATCTTTTTTCTTGTTTCGTCGCTTATGCTGTCTGCCGGGGCATATTCAACAACTTTTTGATGACGCCTTTGAACGGAACAGTCTCTATCGAAAAGATGCACAACATTCCCATATTTGTCGCCTAAAATCTGAACCTCAATATGCTTTGGGTTTTTAAGGTATTTTTCCATAAATATCTTGTCGTCACCGAAAGCTTTTTTAGCTTCATTTCTGGCTTCGAGAAATTCCTTAGGCATTTCCGAAGCCGAGTTTACAATGCGCATACCTCTTCCACCGCCGCCGTTTGATGCTTTAAGCATTACAGGATACCCTATTCTCTCGGCAACTTCCATAGCTTCATTTTCATCTTTTAAAGACCTGTTAATTCCGGGAATAATGGGAACATTGCATTCAACGGCAATTTTTTTTGATGAAATTTTATCACCCATATCGTTCATGGTTTTAACAGTTGGACCTATGAACGCAATTCCATTTTGCTCACATTTTTCAACAAACTCAGGGTTTTCAGAAAGAAACCCATACCCCGGATGAATTGCATCGACATTTTTTAATTTTGCAATATTTATTATTTTATCCATATCTAAATATGCATCAATAGGTCCCTTTTCTTTGTTTAAGATATATGTTTCATCACATTTTGTCCTAAACAATGAATAAATATCTTCTTTTGAATAGATCCCCACTGTTTCAATTTCCAATTCATTAAGTGCCCTAAAAATCCTTATGGCTATCTCGCCTCTGTTTGCAACGAGAACTCTTTTAAATTTTTTAATTTTTATTTTTGACAATTTAATCCCCCTCTTAACAGTAAAAACATGCAGTAAACAAGTTTTATCAAATTGGACTTTTATCAACAATTTTTTAGTTGGTATAAGATAAAAACAAGCCGTATACAAATCTTGCAGACGGCTTGGATTTTCATCACTTATTCGGCAATATACGTATAACCTTATAGTTATATTATGTTATATAACTATTATAATTAAGTATTTGTATACTGTAAACTATAAATATCTTAGCTTCGATATAAGCACAGGTTATAGCTTACGCATGCCAAAAAAGTATTCTATAACTTCCTTTAATGTATTTAATCCTATGATTTCATAGTTTTCATCTTTTTTAAGAGAAGGCAAAGCTTGTTTTGCAACAAATATCTTCTTATATTTCCTTCTTTTTAACTCTTTAAGCCTGGATTCCATAAGCGGAACTTTTTTAAGCTCGCCTGTTAAACCGACATCTCCTATAAATATGCAATTATCAGGGATAGCTATATTGTAGTAAGAAGAAGCTATACTCATTATAACAGCAAGATTAACTGAAGGTTCTTTAAGCTTTATCCCGCCGGTTGATTTTATAACTACGTTTTTGTCAAATAAATTTATGCCACATCTTTCTTCCATAACAGAAACAAGCGTATTAAGCTGTTCTCTTTTCATAGTATCGCTTATCCGTGAAGGATAAGGAGTAAACGATGCTGATACAAGGCTTTCTATTTCAGCTATTATAGGTCTTGTGCCTTCCCTTATAACTGTAACTGCGCTACCGGAAACCCCCTTTTCGCTATTTTCACGGTTTGTAACAAAAAATTCAGACGGGTTATCT
This sequence comes from Lachnospiraceae bacterium, assembly GCA_034925905.1. Classification (GTDB taxonomy): domain Bacteria; phylum Bacillota; class Clostridia; order Lachnospirales; family Anaerotignaceae; genus JAYFRL01. The sequence continues at coordinate 20,138 of JAYFRL010000029.1, forward strand.
ATAGATTTTAACCCATGTTCTGTCATTGCAAAAAAACCAATCTCGCCAGTGCTTCCAAACCTGTTTTTGGTAGCGGTTATTCCACGCAATTCTTCTTCATTTTCACTGTCTATGATAAGAACTGTGTCGACAAGGTGTTCCAGAGTTCGCAAACCCGCCAATTCGTCATTTTTATTCATTTGACCTATTATTATAACAGCATGCTTTTTATCTTCATGCTTTGCAAGCCTGACAAGCTCTCCTGCGCAACCCATGGTTTGAACAGGGTTCCCTGCTCTAGCCGGCAAAAATTCATTTAGTGTAAATGTTTGAACACTGTCTACAATTACTAAATCCGGATTGATTTCCTTGACTGAATCCAAAACATCGTCTAAACTATTTGAAGAAATTATCCAGAGTTTTTCGCTTATATTATCTAATATCCTGTCTGCGCGGTTTTTAACCTGTGTATAGCTTTCTTCTCCGCTGGCATAAAGCACATTGTAACCCTGAGAAGCAATATCGTTTGCAACAGCTAACGCAAGTGTTGATTTTCCTCCTCCGGGAGGAGATGTAAGAATTGTAACGGAATCTTTTATAAGACCTCCGCCGGTTATTCTGTTAAACTCGTTTATATTCGTTAAAATCCGTTCGTTATCTTGGTTTTTTACATCTTTAAGTTTATGTACTTTTATATCTGAGGCACGTTTTAAAACGGACTTGGAAACCTCCTTAGAATGTTCGCTAAAAGAATTCCATTCACCGCATGAAGGGCATTTTCCAAGCCATTTGGGCGAATTATACCCGCATGAAGAGCAAATATATATGGTTTTTTCTTTCAAGAAAAATCCCCTCCCAATATCCAAACTTAAGAAAAAATGCGGATTATAATCCGCATTTATGTATTACTATAATATTTTCTCGATTTTAACATCAGAAAGAGCAGAGCATATTTCAACGCTAAAGTTTATTTTACCGGAAAGCCCTGATTTAACCTTTCCAACAGTAACGTCGTCGACTATTATTTTGTACTCTTTTTCAGGCTCAAGCTCCATCGTAACCTGTATATCTTCGTTGCTTTCAAGCTTAAAGGATACCTTTTTATCATCCATAAAAAACTCATGAACAGTTGCTCCCGGAACGACTTCAACAAGAAATTTTCCGTTTTTTTCAAGTTTTGTTATCTCTTTGAAAGTCTTTACTTTATATAAATTCCCTTCAACTTCAAAATCCAAAACCTTTTTCTTTTCATCCATTAAATAGTTCCCAAAGCTTAATGTTCCGTTGTTCTCAAGCCTTATTAATTCTTCAATAACCGCCATTTTAAAAAAAACCTCCCAAAAGCACAGTTACACTATCATTTTAAATATTATAACATATTTTATGGCAAAGTACAGTTAATTCTGCAACAAAAAATTCGACTAAAAGAAAAATCATTTGGTGGAAACTACTTCATAGTCTGCATCTGTAACTGATTTTATTAAAACGTCATCAGCTATATCTTTATTTAAAACAATGTCGGCTTTTTTCTCATCAAGGGATCCCTTAGCCAAAACTCCGTCGATACTGTTTAAGGCTCTTTCCACTCTTCCTGAGCTAGGTATCAAAAAGAAAATGGAAAAGATAATCCTAAACTTCATAGTTTGAGGCTGCTTTGGTTTTTTTATCCGCAAGATTTGCACCATAACCTGAATTTTGAACAGCCTTGATTATATCACTGCTGCTTAGGCTGTTTTCATCATATTCAACAACCATGCTATTTGTAAGCAGGTTTTCATTTGCATTTATGACACCGTCAAGCTTATTTTCACTTTTTTTAATGTGAGCTTGGCATGCTGAGTATGTCATTCCGGTAACATTAAATTTATTTTTCAATCAAGTCCCTTCTAACTTTAATTAATATACTTGTACCATATAGCAAGATTCAATGCCCATCTATTTTAGTTCTAAAATTATTTTAGTTGTGCTTAATATAGGCTTTTGTATAACTATATACGGAACATAAATAAAAAAGAATTGAAAAAACAGAAGTAAAAAAAGCCTCCATTAAAGGAGACTTTTTTATGCTATGCACCCATTTGTTCGTCAAGCTTTCTCTTTTCTTCAATGGCTTTTTTCAAAACCATATCTTTAACTTTCATAAGCCTTGTAGTGCTTGCGCGGTCGTTTTCTTCAAGCTTCATTCTTATATACCTAATTGTTTCTTGGTAGTTAGGTATCATAATGTTTTCAAGAGCATTAACTCTACGACGCGTTTTTTCAATTTCCTGAGCCATGAGCTGTGCGCTTTTCTCACTTTCTGCCAATTTCAAAAGCGGTTCCATTGCAGCAGCAAATGCCTCCATAGCTTTATCCAACTCGCCGGATGTAAAAGCAAGGCCGTATGGGTAAATGTCATTTTGATTGTTTTCAGCTTTAAAATAAAATATAGGAACATTTACACTCATAACATTTTTTGAAGAAACATCAACAGCAATTTTTTGCTTTGGCATCATAAGAGCTTCACCGAGATATTCCTGGTTCATAACGGCTCTTGCGATGATGAAGCTCTGATATGCCCTTTCAAGGGCGTTTTCAGCTTCTTCACGCAAAATCCTGTTCTCTTTTACGATTTCCAAAAACTGTTTCATAAGCTCGTCTAATTTGTCCTTTAAAAGCTTATGACCTCTCGTCGCCGTTTTAAGGAGTTTCTTAAGCCTGGATAATTCCATACGGGTCGGATTTACATTTAATCTGGCCATAGATATCACTCCTTAGGCAGGTATTTGTCAAGATATTCGTCACGAATACGTTTAAGCTCTGTTCTTGGAAGGATGCTTAAAAGCTTCCAGCCAATTTCAAGGGTTTGTTCAATTGTTCTGTCTGTTCTGAAGCCTTGAGAAACATATTCTTTCTCAAATTCATCGGCAAATTTTGCATAAAGCAAATCTATATCGGAAAGAGCTGACTCACCAAGGATGGACATAAGCTCTTTAGCGTCCTTTCCTCTTGAGTATGCAGCAAACAACTGGTTCATAGTATCTGCATGGTCTTCACGGGTTTTGCCTTTACCGATACCTTTATCTTTAAGACGTGAAAGGGACGGAAGAACATCAATAGGAGGCTGAAGACCTTTTTTGTAAAGGTCACGGCTCAAAATAATCTGACCCTCTGTTATATATCCTGTCAGGTCAGGGATAGGATGCGTTTTGTCATCTTCAGGCATTGTAAGGATAGGTATCATTGTGATAGAACCTTCATGCCCTCTCATTCTTCCTGCTCTTTCATACATTGTTGCAAGGTCTGTGTATAAGTATCCCGGATATCCGCGGCGTCCCGGAACTTCTTTTTTGGCTGCGGAAACCTCACGGAGAGCTTCTGCATAGTTCGTGATATCTGTTATGATAACAAGAACGTGCATATTCTGCTCGAACGCAAGATATTCAGCTGCCGTAAGCGCTATACGCGGTGTAGAAACACGCTCTACAGCAGGGTCGTTTGCAAGGTTAACAAATATAACCGAACGGTCGATAGCTCCTGTTGCTTTGAAATCGCTTATGAAGAAATCGGCATCTTCAAATGTTATACCAACAGCAGCAAACACAACGGCAAACTTTGAATCTGTTCCCCTAACCTTTGCCTGACGTGCAATCTGAACTGCAAGATTGGCATGAGGAAGACCAGCACCCGAGAATATAGGAAGTTTTTGACCTCTAACGAGTGTGTTAAGTCCGTCTATTGCAGAAACGCCTGTTTGAATAAACTCGGAAGGATAGTCACGGGCTGCAGGATTTATAGGAGCACCGTTTATATCAAGTCTTTTGTCGGGTATAATTTCGGGACCTCCATCGATAGGTTTACCCATTCCGCTGAATACACGGCCAAGGATATCAGGGGAAACTCCGAAATCAAGGCTTTTGCCTAAAAATCTAACTTTACTGTTTGAAAGGTTTATACCTGTTGAGCTTTCAAAAAGCTGTACAAGCGCTGTCGTTCCGTTAACTTCGAGGACCTTACAACGGCGTGTTTCTCCGTTGGCAAGCTCTATTTCACCGAGCTCATCATATTTAACGCCTTCAACGCCGTTAATCAACATAAGAGGACCGGCAACTTCCTGAATAGATCTGTATTCCTTTATCATAATTCATCAGCCACCCTTTCCTTTATAAGTTTATTAATCTCTTTTTCTGTTTCTTTTTCTATTTCGTCATATGCTGCGTCAACCTTTTCTTCTTCAACATACTTAGCACGTCCTATTTTTTCAAGAACAAGCATCTTGTTGATATCGTTAATGGTAACATTTTGCCCGATAGCTTCTTTTGCAAGCTTATAGAAGTTCAAAATAAGACCAAGCATTCTAAACTGCTTATGAAGAGAAGAATAGGTATCAATTTCATGGAAAGAGTTCTGATGTAAAAAGTCCTCTCTTATTGAACGTGTTACTTCAAGAATAAGCCTATCCGGAGCCGAAAGGGAATCCACACCGACAAGCTGTACGATTTCCTGAAGCTCTGCTTCAACCTGAAGTAACCTCATAGATTCAGCTCTTTGAATTGAAAAGCTTTCATCAACATTTTTGTCTGCCCAAACGTCAACCTTATCCTGGTATAATGAATAGCTTGTTAACCAGTTAATGGCTGGGAAATGCCTCTTGTATGCAAGTGCGGAATCAAGACCCCAGAAAACTTTAACTATACGAAGCGTACCCTGGCTAACAGGCTCTGAAGTATCTCCACCTGGAGGCGAAACAGCACCGATAGCTGTAAGCGTACCTTGTCTTTCATCTGAACCGAGACATGAAACTTTCCCTGCTCTTTCATAGAACTGAGCAAGACGTGAACCAAGATATGCAGGATATCCTTCTTCACCAGGCATTTCCTCAAGACGACCGCTCATCTCACGGAGAGCCTCTGCCCATCTTGATGTGGAGTCTGCCATAAGAGCAACGCTGTAACCCATGTCGCGGAAAAATTCAGCTATTGTAATACCTGTATATATTGAAGCCTCACGAGCTGCAACAGGCATGTCTGACGTATTTGCTATAAGAACTGTACGCTGCATGAGAGATTCACCCGTTCTAGGGTCTTTAAGTTCAGGGAACTCAAGAAGAACATCTGTCATCTCATTTCCACGCTCGCCACAACCGATATAGACAACTATGTCGGCATCAGCCCATTTTGCAAGCTGATGCTGTGTTACTGTTTTTCCGCTTCCAAATGGACCAGGAATAGCAGCAACCCCACCTTTTGTTATCGGGAAGAAGGTGTCTATAACTCTTTGCCCCGTTACAAGAAGCGAATCTGGGGACTGTTTTTCTTTATAAGGCCTTTCTTTTCTAACAGGCCATTTCTGGAACATTGTTACATTAACGTCTTCGCCATTATCGTTTGTAAGAACGCAGACTGTTTCTATAATATTAAATTCGCCTTCCTTGATATCTTTTATTGTTCCGCTTACTCCATAAGGAACCATAATACGGCATTCAACAACCTTTGTTTCTTGAACAACGCCTATGATATCTCCGGCAATAACTTTATCTCCTACTTTTCTAACAGGTTTAAAATTCCATTTCTTTTCTTTATCAAGAGGATCAATTTCAACACCTCTTTTGATGTTTGTTCCGGTTGCTGCATACATTTTTTCAAGAGGTCTTTGAATTCCGTCATATATTGTTGATATGAGGCCGGGTCCGAGCTCAACGCTCATAGGCATACCTGTTGATTCAACAATTTCGCCTGGGCCTAAGCCTGATGTTTCTTCATAAACCTGAATAGATGCTTTGTCTCCGTGCATTTCGATAATTTCACCAATAAGGTGCTTATCTGAAACCTTAACAACGTCGAACATGTTTGCATCTCTCATTCCCTCCGCAACTACAAGCGGACCTGACACTTTAACGACTGTGCCTGTCTTCATCAATAATCACCACTCAATTCTGTTATATAGTTTTACAAAACCTATAATTAATCGTTAAACAATATGTCCATACCAATCGCACGCTTGCTTGATTCTCTTATTTCCGTCATACCAAGACCAAGCTTTTCTCCGATTCCAGGGATAATAATAATTGCGGGAAGTTGATTATCCTTGTAGCGAGCAATTGATTCTTTAGCAAGCAGTGATGCCTGCTCAGTTATATATATTATGGCATATTCATCTTCTACCAGCTTATGTATGGTTCTTTTTATCTCCTCTGCATCATATACCGGGAAAATATCAATGCCAAGAGCAAGGAAACCCATTACACTATCCTTATCTCCAACAACTCCAACCTTATACATAAGCATCCCTCAATCTTTCTTTGATTACGTCCACATCAATGTTATTGAGCTTTCCGCTTAAAATAATTCTTATGATTTTTGCTTCTGTCTCGCGGGCATATGCATATGCAACCATAGGTTCAAGCGTAAGTGATCTAAACTTTGCTTCCCTAATGAAAGCCATTATAAAATTATCGCAAAGTTTCTCAAAAACCGTAAAACCTTTTGGCATGCCTTCTGTGCAAATTTCGCCGTATTGAGTCCCTCTAAGCCCTGTAGCCGGGCTTTCTGCTGAAAACGCCGTTCTAAAAGTTTCAAGTGATAAAGAACCGCCGTCAACATATACATCAGCAAAAACTTCAAATGTCTTATTCATATTTTTGATTCTTAAAAAGCTCTTTAAATTTGTTATATCGCAGACATACTCAACATATTTTTTTACAAAATTGTTGGTGCATTTATCCGCCGTACGCTTCATATCTCTGAAAGCGGCCTTATCCATAATTATATCTATCATCTGGCCATTTTGAGTTCTTCCGTAGACATCATAGGCTTCAGATATAGCGTCTGTCATATCGGCAGGTAAAGCTTCAAAGCTTCTTGTGGCGAAAGCATTTTTCATTTCACTAAGCGGAATTGTTCCGCCGTCAATCAGATAGTTGCTTCCGTCAGTACCTGTTAAATCCGATTTTATGAGCACTTTCAAATTGTGATAGTCGTTTTTAAATAAGAACACGTCCATAAAATTTTCTTCGGAAACCAACTCTTTTATATCGGAATATGCTTTTGAAAGCTGGTCCGAGAGCACTGTTTCAAAGTTCTTTTTATCAACTTCACAATCGCTGTATCCTGTTTCCGAAAGAACCTTTAAAGCGTCATCGATATTTTTGGCTTCTGCCATCTGGATATAGTTTTTTTCTGTCAGAAGCGTTCTTTCAAGCATTCTGATTCGTGCTACGGCATAAGGATAAATCTGATTTTTTGCCATTTTGGCGCCTCCTTAAGCGAACAGTATTTCAGCTGCTATCTGTTCTATTTCTTCCTTTTCAACAGAAATTATAGATTCAAAAGAGTAATTGTACTCTATGTCTCCTTTTTTAACTATAAATCCACCTTCTATATTTCTGGTTTCATCAGAAATTTTAAAGCCTTTTGCCGTTGCTTCTTTTTGCAGATTAGCCTTATCCTTTGCAGAAAAAATAATTTCCGAACCTTTGTTGGCAATAGCCTTATCAAGCATTGAAAACAAAATAACTTTATATTCATCATCACTTAATGATTTGAGCTTTTCTTTAGCAATTGAAATAACCTCTTCAAGACAAGCTTGTTTTTGTTCAAGTATCATTTTCTTTGCCTGCATCTCAGCGGCAGAAATTTCCTTTGAGGCTGCTTTTGCAGCTTCATCCTGGGCAATTTTTAATGCAGCGGATGTTTCTTTTTCGGCCTTCTGCTTGGCCATTCCAACAGTTGTATCATAGTCTGCTTTTGCAGCATTTGTTATTTCCTTGGCTTGTGCTTTTGCGTCGGCAAGGATTTTGTCAATTATATTTTGACCACTACCATTAGCCATAGGAGCCTATCCTCCTTCTTATAATTTTTTATTCATTTATAGTATTAGAATGTAATGCTGTTAATCATAAGGAATGAAATAAGAAGAGCAAGAACGGCATATGTTTCAACCATAGCTGCGAAAATCATACCTTTTGAAAGCTCGCTTGGTTTCTTTCCAACAAGCATTATACCCGCTGCGGCTGTTTTGCCCTGAGCTATAGCTGAAAAAATACCAACAAGACCAACCGGAAGGGATGAAGCAAAAATGTATGCGCCCTGAGCAGCTGTTATGTCAGCAACTCCGCCGCCGCCTAAAAATCCAACTTTAAGAAGGATAATGAACGCAATAAGAAGACCATAAATACCTTGTGTTCCAGGAAGAGCCTGAAGAACAAGAACCTGGCCAAATTTGTTAGGGTCTTCTGAAACTACCCCTGCTCCTGCCTCACCGGCAATACCTACACCAATACCACTGCCGATACCTGCTAAAGCAGCCGTTGCTGCTCCTAATAATGCAAAGAAACTTCCATCAAATGTTACCATATTGTTTTTCCTCCTTTATTTATCAATAATTTCAACATATTTTGTCTTTCTGTTAAATGGATTAAAGGCGGTTCCACCACCTTCGAAAAATTTTCCGAAGAATTCAACATATTGAAGTCTGCTGGCATGAACGAATGAGCCTAAAACATTAATTGCAAAGTTGAACGAATGTCCTACAACAATTGCAACAAGCATTACCAAAGCTCCTACGATTCCGCCTCCAGCAAGAGAACCAAGAGTATTTACAACTTGTGCAATAACTCCTGTTGCAAGTCCAAGGGCAAGAAGTCTTGAATAAGAAAGCACATCTGACAAATAGCCTGTTGAACCATAAAGGCTTCCTAATCCTCCGAGTAATTTCCCTATTATGCCTTTTTTTTCGCGACCCGCAGTAAAAAGGATACCTAAAGCTCCTACTATGGACATAACTTTTCCTATTGTTGTTACAACAGGGGCTACCATCCCGCCTATTCCAAAAAGAACAAGGCCTATAAGTAATATGTACCAAAGGAATATATCGCATATTGCATCAAAAAGATGTCCACTCTTAATAAGCATATAAGCTTTTATTCCCATACCTGTAAAAAGATGAATAACTCCTAATATAAGAGAGAATATAAGAAGCTTCATAGGGTCTTTAACAGGATCAAACCAAGCCGGATTTATTTTCACATCTAAACCAAATAATGTTTTTGCGGCAACCGGTATAAGGTCTCCAAAATAACCGCCGAACATAACGCCCCAGAATGCAGTTGAAATACCGCAATACATAAACATGGTTACAAGTTTCTTGAGTAACCCTTCAAGCCTATATTTTTTAAGTATTATAAAACATGCAACTGTAAGAATTATTCCATAGCTTGCGTCGCTGAGCATAAGCCCGAAGAAAATAAAATAAAACGGCGCAATAAACGGAGTTGGATCTATATCGTTTATAGATGGGGTACTGTAAAGATCTGTAATTGCTCCAAAAGGTTCAGAAAGCCTACCTTGTCTCGTTAAAATCGGCGTTTCTTCACCCTTTTCAGGTTCTTTTATTTCATAGTAGCAACCGTTTGCATCCAATACTTCTTTAACTTTATCTTTGGTGCTTTCTGGCATCCAGCCATCAAAATAAAAGGCTTTTTTAGTTTTTACAATATTGCTTAAAATTTTAATTTTATCTCTTTCAATTACAAGGTCATCATATAAATACTCTATTTCAGCCTTGTATTCAGACATAGAAACGAGTTTTTCTTCGCGTTCGCTAATATCCGACAATATTGCAGAAAGCTCTTTTTCAAATAATACAATGTTTTCCGCGGCTTTTCCTGAAAACTCGCTGAAAACAATAGGATTGAAACTGTATTGCCTTAACGCTTCAAGCATATCGCCTTTATCTTCGATAAGGCACACAACAGAAACATATTGCTGTAAGTCATCGGTGGAAACATTATAAAGAACTGCTCCGTTTCCAACTTCGCTTATGGCCTTTTCAACATCCGGAAGATTTATTGAAACCGGAATTGTACCGATTAAAACACTGGTATATTTTGTGCCTGAAACTTCCAAAGGCAAATCATAACCAACCCAAGGCTTTAAAGCTATAATCGCAGTTTTAATTCTGTTTTCATCGTTTCTTAAGCAAGAAATTTCTTTGCTTATTTTGTTTATAAGCTCAACATTTTCGAAAATTTTATCTTTATTACCGGTATGATTTTGAAATTCTGAACAAGTTACAGGTTTTCTCGTTTTAAAAAGAGGTTTTTTACCCGTATAGTATTTGTCCAAAGCTTCTATGGCCGACGAAACTTCAGAGATTTTTATGTCCTTTGTATATACACCGTTTTCATCGCCGTCTTTTTCCACATAAGATGACCATTCTTCATCAGTAAGCTTTGAATCTTGGTTGCTGATTTCAACAACACCAATGTTAATAAGGTCCGATAAAAGTTGAGCTTTATTTTCGTTAAGACCTATGACATTAAGCTTACTCATTTTAACTACAGCCATTTATGCCCACAACCTTTCCTATAACTGCTTGAATCGCTTTGCTTTTGCGTTCTTCGGCAGTCTTTTTTACGTCTTCACACTTACGGGCGGCTTCGGCAATAATTTTTTCAACATCTTTACGGCTGTCTTCAACAGCAGATTTTACCATCTGCTCCTGATTAAGCTTAGCATGCTTTTTTGCCTCAGCGATCATTTCAGCTGCTTTAACTTTTGCTTCGGCCCGCATTGCTTCTGCTTCTGCGGAGGCCTTAGCTTTTATGTTGTCAACTTCTTTTTCAGCTTCAACGATATCTTTGATTACATCAAAAGCCATTTTTTAATCACCTCTCTTATGTAATTAATTAATGTGTATAAAAATCAATTTAAATATATAAATAACGGAAGTTTTCTATATAATATATATTTAAATCAAGTTTCCACCATAGCTTAATTTACAATTTTCTTTTTTAATGAACCAAAACTCATACCTGATGACAAAAATTTAACTCAAAGCATATAATTAAACGCAAGAAATTGACAGAAAATAAACATTGTCTAAAAAAACCAACTATTACCCCTTATATCATTGATACATACAATATTGATAATAAAATAAAAATTTTTTTTTGTCAATATGCTTTTTCATCAAAATATTCTATTTTCAATCCTCGCATATCTCCTTTTTTGTATAATTTTACTTTGAGATTCTGTTGTATAACTTTGCAAAATTACACTAAAATCCGGGTTTAAATTTATATATAGACGAAGATTATAGATTACTTTTGTCGTAAAATACCTAAAATGACAATTGTTTGTCAAATCTATAATGTACAGGGCTTTTTAATATTCTGAATTCCTTTTCTAAGTATGTAGAATTTTTCACAAAGTTTTTATTTCATTAATTATTATTAATTTAATTTTGGGAGTAAATATTTCTGCTTTAACAATCATGACCACCCGTAAAACGGGTGGTATGCACTAAGCCTATAAGGCTTTATTACCCGCTTGAACACTGTTTAAACTTTTTTGTTTAATAGCTTGCTCAATCCGATACTCAAGAGATATATCCGTTTTCACTCTGTTCCGTTATTTGACGTCATATTTCCTCATCCGTCATTTTGAGAAACTTTCGTGGCAAGATATCCCATCTTCCCCCGGGCAAGGCGGCTCCGGCATTTACCAAGCCCATATGTAGGATTATCCTCAGCGTCTAGGTTTATTATCATTATAATAAAAGCACAAATTCTTCGCTTCACTCATAATGATATGCTATAAGCTTGCTTCTATATTGTTTCGCACGCTTCGCGAGCTCACCAGGTTAAAGCCACAATATAAAGAGAAACTTAAAATTTTAAGTTCCTCTTTATATGCTTTGTTATGATTTTTTATTAATCAGACTTTTAATTTCGTTTGATCCGAATTTATATTCGGTATTACAGAAATTACAAAAAAGTTTGGCTTCTCCCTCTTTTTCAAGAATATCTTTTAACTCATTGATACCAAGGCTTATAAGGGCTCGCTCAACCCTTTCCCTGGAACAGTTACATTTGTATTGCATGGGTATTTTATCAACTATCTGATACTTACAATCTTTAAGAATTATATCAAGAATATTGTACGGAGTCATCTCCATATCTAATAAATCTGTTATATATGGCATTTTTAAGATATTGTCCTCAAGCTTCCCTATGAATTCGTCTGTCGCCTCGGGCATAAGTTGAACTATAAACCCGCCTGCTTTTTTAACGCTACAGTCAGTGTTTATTAAAACCCCCAGACCGACCGAAGACGGAGTTTGCTGGGACTTAGCATAATAATATGCCAAATCCTCTGCTATTTCTCCGCTTACAAGCTCTATTTGCCCCGTATAAGGTTCTTTTAACCCTATATCCATGGCAACGCTTAAAGTTCCCTTCCCGATAGCCTTGGCGACATCAAGCTTGCCTCTATTTGCCTCCGGAATATCCGCAAAAGGATTGTGAACATAACCTCTGACATTTGCAGCAGCGTCTGATGTTACAACGATTCCGCCCAAGGGTCCGTCGCCTTTTATCTGAAGTGTAACTATATCATCTTTTCCTTTAAGCATCGAACCCATTATTCCCGCTGCAATGAGCGTACGACCAAGAGCCGCCGTTGCAACCGGAGTTGTATTGTGCAAGCTTCTTGCTTTTTCAACCGTTTCTTTTGCATCGGCAATGAATATTCTGGCGTTTCCGTCTGCAGCAGTTGCTCTTAATATATAATCAGACATATTTAATCTCCTTAAATAATAATTTATTTATATAAAATTTCCATACAGGATTTTATTTTGTAACTTCTTTGGCAATAAAAAACACTCTTTCGCTTTCCTCAGATGGAGGGTTGAAAGTAAACGCATCGTAAACATTTAAAAAGCGCATACCGCTTTTTTCTATCGCTTTTTTTATTTCTTCAATAGAGTACGCTTTTTCATAATGTGTTTCTTCGAATCTTCTATATTTTCCATCGTTCATTTCAATAAAAAAATTTAAGGAGTATTCGTTTATTTTAAGGGATTCATCATAAAAGTTTTCCCATATATATGCAGAACTATCATTAATTTCCGAAAAACTGTTATCCGCAAGTATGTCTTTAAATTTATACTCTGTATTTAAGTCAAATATAAATATCCCTCCGGGCTCAAGATAATTGTTAACAAGTTTAAATACAGAAACCAATTCATCAGAATCTGTTATATAATTAATGCTGTCCATGGGCGATATTATAGAGTCGACAGTCCCATAAAGTTCAAATTCGCGCATATCCTGAAGTAGATAAAGTATCTTTCCCGAGCCTTCTTTCCGTTTTGCAATGGATAACATCTCTTCTGAGATGTCTATACCTATCATATCATACCCCATTTCGGAAAGAAGTCTTGTAATATTCCCTGTCCCGCATCCAAGTTCCGCAACAAGTTTAGGTTCAAGATGATTTTTATCCCATATATCTTTAATATAGTCTGTCCATAAGTTATAATTGATGTCTTTCATAAATATGTCATAAACCAAAGCAAAACCTTCATAATTTTTCATCATATATCCCCTTAAACATCTTTATAAATTTATATATTACAGTCATAATTACAACAAATCAAGGTGAAATCAAAAAACAAACTCTTCTTTTTAATAAAAAGCCAAAAGCATTTGACACTCTTTAGCTTTAGTGCTATTATTTATATACAAATAAATAAAAAGTAGAGGTGCATTTTTCAATAGTACATATAATGATGCAGTAGGTGTATATGATTTATATGGAAAGGGGACAATGCCGAAGGCTAAAAAAACCTTACAGTTTTCAGTCTGGATATACAGTTAAGAGCTGCATGTCTGTCATCTTTTGGATGGAGCGCTACTTGGCAACTTTATTAAGCAGACTTTGTTTTGCTTGTATTATGTCGGCGCTTTTGCACCGATTTTTTTTATTTGTAAAAATAATTTATGGAGTGAGCTTTAAATGAAAAAAATTAATTTGGCAGTTGTTGGTGCAACAGGAATGGTAGGCAGGACATTTTTAAAAGTTTTAGAAGAAAAAAACCTGCCAATTGAAAATTTTTATGTTATGGCGTCTAAGCGTTCTGCCGGAAGTGAGGTTATCTTTAAAGGCAAGCCTTATATTGTCGAAGAGCTTACCGAAACCTCTTTTGATAAGCCTATAGATATAGCCCTTTTTTCCGCCGGCGGGAGTGTAAGTGCAAAATTCGCTCCGATTGCAGCTTCAAAAGGTGTAACTGTTATAGATAACAGCGCTCAATGGCGTATGGATCCGGATGTGCCTCTTGTTGTTCCCGAGGTTAACCCCGAAGATGTAAAATCTATTAAAAAAGGCATCATAGCAAATCCGAACTGTTCAACAATTCAGGCTATGGTTGCTCTTAAGCCTCTTGACGATAAATATGATATAAAAAGGATTGTATATTCTACATATCAGGCTGTTTCCGGCGCTGGTCATGCAGGATGGGAGGACTTGGAAAACGGGCTTAAGGGTCTTCCTAACAAAAAATTTCCCCACCCTATTGCAAATAACTGTCTCCCTCATATAGATGTATTTTTAGATAACGATTACACAAAAGAAGAAATGAAAATGATATGGGAGACAAAAAAGATTCTTCATAAAGAAACCTTAAAAATTACTGCAACAACAGTAAGGGTACCTGTTTTCAACAGCCATTCTGAATCAATAAATGTTGAATTCAACAAAGCTTTTGATATAAACGAGCTTAAAGATGTGTTGACAAATGCAAAGGGGTTGATAGTCCAAGATTCGCCAAAGGACAATTTGTATCCCCTTGCTGTCAACGCAACAGATCATGACGAGGTTTATGTAGGCAGAATAAGAAGAGACGAAAGTGTTGAAAGCGGAGTTAATCTTTGGGTTGTGGCCGATAACATAAGAAAAGGAGCCGCTACAAACGCAATTCAAATAGCAGAATTATTAATAAATAATTTATAAAATCAAGAGGAGGTCTTAAGATGTCATTATTTATTGGATCTGGAGTTGCAATTGTCACACCATTTGATGAAAATTTCAAAGTAAACTATGATAAATTAAGGGAATTAATAGATTTCCAGCTTGCGAATTCAACAGACGCAATAATTATCTGCGGAACAACAGGTGAAGCTTCTGTGCTTACCGATGAAGAACAAATAGATTGCATAAAATTTACTGTTGATTATGTCAACAAAAGAGTCCCTGTTATCGCAGGCGCAGGAAGCAATGATACAAATCATGCCATTCATCTTGCAAGCGAAAGCGAAGCTGTTGGAGCAGACGGAGTTCTTCTTGTTACTCCGTATTATAACAAAACAACCCAAAAAGGTCTTGTCGCACATTACACGAAAATAGCAAACAGTATAAATATTCCAATAATACTTTACAATGTCCCCGGAAGAACCGGGATGAGTATTTCTCCGGAAACATGCTATGAGCTTTCAAAGGTTAAAAATATAATAGGAATCAAGGAAGCAAGCGGAAACTTTGGCAATATTGCAAAAATAGCCGCACTTTGCCCTGATTTTGACATATATTCGGGTAATGATGATCAGATTCTTCCTATTCTCTCGTTGGGTGGTAAAGGTGTTATTTCGGTTCTTGCCAACATTGCGCCAAAAAAAGTCCATGACATGGTTATGAATTTCTTTAACGGAAATATAAAAGAAAGCACACGCCTTCAGCTTGAGGCAATATGCCTTATAGAAGCGTTATTTGTTGAAGTTAATCCTATCCCTGTTAAAACATCCCTTAACCTTATGGGATATAATGTAGGAAAATGCAAACTTCCTTTGGTTGATATGGAAGAAAAAAATCTTAAGCTTCTTAAAAAAGAGCTTAAAGATTACGGCTTGATTTGAGGTGTTTATAATGACTAATATTATTCTTCATGGATGTAACGGGCGTATGGGTAAAGCTGTCATGGCGGCTGTGAATGAAGACCCTTCCTCGCAGATAGTTGCCGGGATAGATGTTTTGGAAGCTTCTCTCCCCTTTCCTACATATATAAATATAAATAAATGCACGGAGGGCGCAGATGTTATAATAGATTTTTCAAATCCCAAAGCAACGCCGGCTCTTCTGGAATTTGCAAAGAACAGAAATATTCCCCTCGTTCTTTGCACTACAGGTCTTAGTGATTCCGATATGGAAAATGTTAAAAAAGCCGCCCAAAGCATTGCCATATTAAAATCTGCAAATATGTCTTTGGGGGTAAACCTTATAATCAATCTTGTCAAAAAAGCCACCGAGATTTTGTATGATTCAAACTTCGACATTGAGATTATCGAAAAACATCACAACCAAAAAATTGACGCGCCAAGCGGAACCGCAATGGCAATCGCAGATGCAATAAACGAAAGCTTAGACAATTCTCTTGAATATGTTTATGACAGAACTCCTTTAAAGGAAAAACGCAAAAAAAACCAGATTGGGATTCATGCAATCCGCGGAGGAACAATTGTCGGTGAACACGAGGTTATCTTTGCAGGTAAAAACGAAATAGTGGAAATATCTCATAGGGCTATGTCAAGAGAAATATTTGCAACGGGCGCCTTGAAAGCCGCAAAGTTTCTTTCGGGCAAACCGGCAGGGTTTTACACAATGAATAATATTTTTTAACAAATTTAAAGCCTTTCCGTAAGGTACGGGAAGGCTTTTTTACGTTCAACCGGGCTGTTTTCCCCGGCTTTATTGCTAAAAAAGCAACCGCCTGTTAAGCGGTTGCTTTTTATGTCGTCTTTTTTTCGGTCTGGATGACATACACAAAATTAGCCATATCCATAATTTCCTGGTTTACTTGGGTTCCCGTTAAAATAACACTCATAAACCCCTGTTTTTTTGATAAAGTCTCAAGAAAATCATCTTTGCTTATATACCCTTGGTTTATTGCCTCAATAATTCCGTCTAATATTAATAAATCACATTCACCTGTATCAAAAATCTTTTTAGTAAAGTTAAAGGCTGTATGAATCTCATTTTTAATCTCTTTCCTAATGCTTTCATCAAAAGACTCAATTCCGTCCCTGATTTTTTCAAATCTGAAAACATTGAAGTCTGGTTCAAGTTTTTTTAGCACGGTAGCCTCTTTGGTATTGTTATAATCCAAAAACTGTATCATTATTACTTTAAGACCGCTACTGACAGCTCTTATCCCTTGTCCTATGGCAATCGTTGTTTTGCCCCTGCCTTCTCCATGATAAATATATATATATCCTTTATCCAAAACTTCCAGCTCCCATTAATCATATATAAAATATGCAAAATCAAAACGAGATGTTTTTAATTATGTAGATTATTCCAGATTGAAGCACAAAGGAAATGATACACTTATAGAAAGTTTTTGTCAATAATAAATTTTACATAAAAATCCATTAGATTTCAAAGGGTTCATCATTATTTTCAATATAATATTCTATTTTTGAAACGGACACCTCATATGCTGTTTTTTCAATAATATTTTCCTCTTCTTTTTTCTGATAATTCCTGCTTTGTATCCTTCCCCAAAGTTTAATATTCGTTCCAACTTTTGCATTCTGAGAAAATCTTGCGTTTCTTCCCCATGCAATGCAAGGAATGTAGTCGGATTTATTATACGCCCTGTTAACGGCAAGCAATATATCGGATATTTCTCTTCCGAAAGGAGTTGTTCTGTATTTTGGTTCCTTGCATATAAATCCGTTTAAAAATATTATATTTTGATCCATGTCAGACTCGATTTCATCAACAAAAGAAATTTCTTTGGCAAAAACAGAAAGCATAAGTCTGTTTTTCTCGCCCGAAAAATTATTATAGCTTCTAAGCTGTCCGGCTATGCTTATTTTTATTTCCTTTTCTATTTTACTTATATCAACAAGCCTTTCTGAAACTGTCACTGGTATAATGTCATTATTGTCGCTTAATCTTTTAACCGAAAGCTTGAACATATAAAATCCTTCCCCATATATTTCATGACTGAAGGAACATTTTTCTGCAACGCTTCCTCTTAATTCAACGTAATTGTTTAAAAGCACCTTTTTGCTTTGCATCTTTATCCTCCTTATTTGTGTCAAGCTGAATATTCCATATAGTATTATTATTCTCTGGAAACTGATTTTAGAAGCATAGCAAAGGTTTTATATTATTTTCCTACAAAAAATATATCCTATTCAAATAAATAAAAAAAACACAGAAAATCTGTGTTTAAAAAAAATTCCCAGAATGCCGTTCCCGCATTTTGACGCCTAGCAAAAGCTAGGTGGGCAACCGCATCTATGAACCTGCCTTCCTCAGCCCAAAGGGAATTAGTAAGAGGCCCGGCATATCATAAGAGTATAGGAATCCCTTTAAATAAATGTAGGTTCAAAACAGCAGGTTGTCGAACATCCCAGGAGTATTTATTTATATTCTTATTGTAATACAAAAAGAGAATTCAAACAATAGTAAAAACAAGGATATTATTCCATATTTATAAATAAAAATATCCCTGAGATTACGCTTCCGATAGCTATAAACATATCGGAAACATTAAAAACAGGAGCTTTCCTATGTTTTATATAGACAAAATCTGTTATAGAATTATTTTTTATCCTATCTAATATATTTCCCAAGGCTCCTCCCAGAACCATGGAAAGACCTATCCTTAAACAGGGATTTTTAAACTTTTTAAATAAAATAGAAATATAAGCTATTAAAACAGAATTAAGAAAAATTATAAGTTTTTTTCTTCCGGAAAGCATGTTATAAGTAATTCCTGTGTTTTCTGTACGACATAAATAAAGCTTATCTTTTATCAGCTCCCTACTTTCATTTAATCTTATATTTTTTCTTATTGCAAATTTTGAAAAATAATCTATAAATATTATTGTAAAAATCAAAGCTATATATACGATAATATCACCGCCAGATTTATGTATTTATAATGGCCTTTAAACTTTTTATTTCCCGCGTTTCCAATATGAAGGCATAAATATCATAAGCATTGGGAATATTTCAAGTCTTCCTATAAGCATATTAGCTATTAAAACAATTTTGCTTAAAACGGAAAATTCATGGAAATTTCCTATGGGTGAAACCATTCCAAAGCCTGGACCTACGTTATTTATGCATGTTAAAACAGAGGTTACCGTTGTTTCAAAATCAAAATTATTTAAAGCTACAATTAAAATAGATATAAAAACTATTGTGCAATAAACAAACATAAAAACAAATACACTGGATATAACCTGGTCACTCACAATTTTATCATCCATTTTTATTACGCGTACGCTGTTTGGGTGCTGATGCTTTTGTACGCCGTTTTTAGCGGCTTTTGCCAGCAAAACAAGCCTTGCCACCTTTATTCCGCCGCCGGTTGAACCGGCTGAAGCCCCTATTATCATGAGTCCGATTATTATTATCCTGGAAAACTCAGGCCACAAATCAAAATTTGTTGTTGCAAAACCTGTCGTTGTCATCACCGAAGCAACCTGGAAAAAGCTATGGTGGAAAGCTTCAAAAGGCGTATCAAAAAGCGAACGGACATTAAATCCTATAAGTATTGTGGCTATAGCTATAATACCTAAATAGATTTTAAGCTCCTCGTTTTTATATGCCCTTTTAAACTGCTTAATCAGTATGAAATAAAAAATATTAAAGTTGATCCCGAAAAGCACCATAAACACAGAAATTACACCCTGCAGATAAAAGCTGTCATACGCTGCTATGCTTGAGTTTTTAATGCAAAAACCACCTGTTCCGGCAGTTGCCATAGCATTCGTTATGCTATCGAAAAGAGGCATCCCTCCTAACAGCAGAAATAGAATTTCCATTAATGTCAAAAACATATATATTCTATAGAGTATGGATGCGCTGGATTTCATAGAAGGAACAAGCTTTCCAACTGTTGGCCCAGGGCTTTCGGATTGGAGAATATATAAAGATCCAACGGTGCTTTTTGAAACAGGTAAAACGGCAAGTATGAAAACAAGAACTCCCATTCCTCCAATCCAATGGGTAAATGCACGCCAATACAATATCCCTCTTGGTAGGGATTCAATATTGGTTAATATGCTTGCTCCTGTGGTTGTAAACCCTGAAACCGTTTCAAAGACACAATCTATAAAGCTTGGTATGCTTCCGCTTATATAAAAAGGTAAGGCCCCAAATATAGACATTGCTATCCACGATATTGCAACGATGGCAAAACCTTCTTTTGCGTGTATCACTCTTGTGCCCTTGCCCTTAATTCTTAATAGTAAGCTTGTCAGTGTCAAAAGAACTATAGTTACCAAAAAGGCCTTGACAGAAGAAAACTCTCCACAATAAGCAGAGATTCCAACTGATGGAAGCATAAGCAAAGCTTCTACAGCTAAAATATTACTTACAAATTCAAGAATAGCGATAATATCCATTATAACCTCTCAATAAACGCAATTATTCTGTGAAAATATCATTTAAATTAAATATGGAATGATTCTCGGATGTCACTATAATAACTGAGTCACCTTCATATATATAGTCATCACCTTTAGGTATTATAACATTGCCATCCCTGGCAATACACGCAACAAGTACATTTTCTTTTATTGGGAGATTATGAAACGGTTCTCCAAGATATTTTGTGGTTTTATCAGCTAAAAATTCGAGGCCCTCGGCTTTATCATTAACAACCTGATGCATCGCCAAAACAGAACCTCCTTTGCTGTCAACCATTGAGCGGACATACCTTATTATTTCATTAGCGCTTATAAGCTTAGGACTTACTATTGTATCAACCGCACTGCTGTTGAACATTTTTTTATATTCTATCCTGTTTATTTTTGTAATTGTTTTTTTAACCCCTACATATTCGGCATAAATAGAAATAAGAATATTCCCTTCATCGAAATTCATAAGGGAAACAACAGCATCGGTATCTTTTATGTCTTCTGAAATAAGAGTGTCCTGCAAAGTCCCGTCTCCGTTTATTATAAGCGCCTCAGGCAGCCTTTCCGAAAGGTATTTACATTTCTCAAAACTCTGCTCAATTATCTTAACATCGATTCCGTTTTGAATAAGCCGTTCAGCTAAATAAACTGCAATACGGCTCCCTCCGATAATCATTACGTTTTTAACTTTTGGCATTTCTATTCCAAGTGTCTTTATAAGACGAGGCAAATCATTGGTTGCCGCAGTTACAGTTATTTTATCATCAGCCTTAAGCTCAAAGTTCCCTTTAGGAATAAATGCCTCCCCTTCTCTTTCAACAACACAAACAAGAGAGTTTACATTAACAATAGAACTGTAATCTCCAAGCCTTTTGCCGTTTAATATGCTGTCCTCTTTAATCTTTATTTCAACCAATTCTACAATTCCTCTGGCAAATGAATCCAATTTTAAAAATGAAGGGAAGCGGATAATTCTATATATTTCCCTTGCTGCAGTACGTTCAGGATTTATAGCCATGGAAAGACCCAATTCTTCTTTTAAAAACCTCATTTGCTGAGTATATTCCGGGTTCCTTACTCTGGCTATCGTATGTTTGCACCCGAGTTTACGGGCAAGTATACAGCATAAAATATTTATCTCATCAGCCGAAGTTACCGCAATAAGAAGGTCACTTTTCCCTACGTCGGCTTCTTTTTGTATTTCAACGCTTGCCCCATTTCCAGATATAGACATAATATCATATTGTTCAACCATCCTCTGACCAATGCTGATGTTGTTGTCAATAACTACAATATCATGGTTTTCTTTTGAAAGCTGACTGGCTAAGGTGTTCCCAACTTTACCGCCGCCAACAATTACAATTTTCATAATATCATCCTCGCAATATCATCTTGCTGCAATAAGATACTTTAACCCATCTTCTAAACCTTTAACGCTTAAATGGAACATTTGCATTTCTTTTTTAACGAGTTGTATGGTCCTGTAACCGTAACCATATTCCCATTCAGATTCAGGCAATGGGTTAAGCCATATAGTTTTCTCGTATTTCTTAGTAAAGCGTCTTATCCAGTCTATTCCGGATTCTTCATTATATTTATTGTAATAGCTGCTGCCGCCTATACTTAAAAGCTCTGAAGGAGCCATGGAGGCATCTCCGACCATTATAACTTTATATTCATTATTTAAATTTCTTAACACCCAATCTGTTTCTATGCTTTCGGAATAATAGCATCCGGGTGTTAAGAATAACTCCTCATAAAAACAGTTATGGAAATAATAAATCTTTAAATCTTTAAAATGATTTGACTTGCTTACAGACTGAAAAAGCAAATTGCATAGATTGGCATATGGCCACATAGAACCACCTGAGTCGAATAAAATCATAAGCTTTACAGTGTTGGTTCTGGGTCTGTCAAAAACAAGCTTAAGCTTCCCTGCGTTATTGCAGGTTTCGTCTATCGTGCTGTCCAAATCAAGTTCGTCTTTAGGTCCGTCCTGCTTTGAAGAAAATTGTCTGAGCCTTCTGAAAGCAAGCTGAAACTGTCTCATGTCAAGAGTATCATCATCTCTGAAATCTTTAAAATTACGTTCTCCGGCAACCTGAAGTGCACGCCTGTTTTTGCCTTCTCCGCCAACGCGTATACCTGTTGCGCTATATCCCGAATGACCGAAAACAGACGTTCCACCCGTGCCTATCCAATATTTTCCGCCGTCATGTTTTTCTTTTTGCTCTTTAAGACGTTCTTCAAGCATCGTTTTAAGCTTTTCAAGGTCAAAAGTAGTTCTTTGGTCAACCTCATCCTTATCAAAAAATCCCATCTCTTTAACAGCCTCAAGCCAGTCCATCACTTCTTTAGGGATTTCATCAAATGGTTGAACTCCTTTAAAATATTCCGCAAAAACGAGGTCAAACTTATCAAAATCAGCTTCTGTTTTTATAAGTATAGCTCTGCTTAAATAATAAAATTCCAAAAGACTTGAATAAGCAAGCCCCATATTAAGAGCTTCCATAAGTGTAAACCATTCGTTAAGTGAAATATCAAGTCCTCTTTTTCTAAGCAGATAAAAGAAATCTGTAAACATGATATCACCCTCTTCCAAAAGAATAAGCCCTACCAGCGAACATTACCGTAAGTCCGTTTTCTTTCAGCTTCAAGTGTATCCATATCTTCGTTTTTCTTGAGCAAAACTCCCGCAAAAGGAAGATCCTCTTTTATCCTTTCGGGAGAAATTCCCCCTATCTGGAGAGCCTGTATCCAATCTAAAACCTCAGAAGTGCTTGGTTTTTTCTGTAAATTTTTTATACCCCTTATAAGATAAAAAGTTTCAAGAACCTGATTTAAGAGCCTGCTTTCAATTTTCCCAAAATGTACTTTTATTATTTCCTTCATCATCTCTTTGTCCGGGAAAGCAATATAATGAAAAATGCATCTTCTTAAAAACGCATCCGGAAGCTCTTTTTCAGCATTTGAAGTTATAATAACAATTGGTCGCTCTTTGGCTTTTATGGTTTCTTTGGTTTCAGGAATATAAAATTCCATTTTGTCAAGCTCCCAAAGAAGGTCATTTGGAAATTCGAGGTCTGCTTTGTCAATCTCATCGATAAGAAGTATAATTTGCTCGTCTGAGCTGAAAGCTTCACCAAGCTTTCCGAGCTTTATATATTTCCTTATATCGTCAACACCCTCGTTGCCAAACTGGCTGTCATAAAGCCTTTGAACGGTATCATAAACGTAAAGCCCATCCTGAGCTTTTGTTGTTGATTTTATGTTCCAGATCATGAGTTTCTTATCAAAAGCCTCGCTTATTGCTTCGGCAAGCATAGTTTTACCCGTTCCGGGCTCTCCTTTAATAAGGAGCGGTTTTTTTAAAGCTACCGCTATGTTTACACTTCTCATTAGTTCTTCTGATACAACATAATTATTGCTTCCTTTAAATTCTTTCATTTCCTCACTCCCAATAAAATATTCTTCTCTTAAACATATGAGCCTTATTCTTCTTTCTCTTCCTCGGCTTTTGTAACCAATATTGTTTCAATTCTTTTTTCTTCTATTTTTTGGATTTTAAAAGCATATCCGTTTGAACTAAGGCATGGATGCTCATTATCTTCAGGAATCCTGCCAAGCAGACCTATTAAGAGCCCGCCTATTGTATCATAATCATCGTGGCTTTCAAATTCGATGTCAAGCACATCTTCAACCTCGCCAAGAGGAGCGGAACCTTTTATGATATATTCATTATCTTTTAAAATCTGAATATCCTCTTTTTCACCAAAATCAAACTCATCAAAAATATTGCCCACTATTTCTTCAAGAAGGTCTTCCATTGTAACAAGCCCAAGGGTTCCTCCGTATTCGTCTATGACAATTGCCATATGTATTTTTTTCTTTTGCATTTCACGGAAGAGATCATTTGTTTTTTTGCTTGTAGGCACAAAATACGGCTTTTTAATTATTTTTCTGATATCAAAATTTTTCTCTATAATATGCTCGTTTTCAAATATATATTTTACATAATCTTTAACATATAATATGCCTATAATATCGTCTATGTTTTCTTCGTATATTGGAATTCTCGAATATTTTTGCATTATTATGGCGTTTTTTATTTCATTCATAGATGCATTGACGGATATCGCAAAAATATTCGTTCTGTGGGTTGCTATATCTTCAACGGATGTGTTGTCAAACTCAAAGATATTGTTTATCATTTCTTTTTCGCTTTCTTCGATTGTTCCGTTGTCTTCCCCAGCGTCTATCATAAATCTTATTTCTTTTTCGGTTATGTTTGATTCGGATTCTTCAGAATCAAGACCCATAAGGTTTGAAAAAGCCTTTGTAAAAGCATATAAAGATGCCCAAAGGGGTTTTAAAAGCATAACTAGCGTAGAAACAATATTCATAAAATAAGATACCGTTTTTTCAGGGTATCTGGAACCGATTTTCTTAGGAATTGCATCACCAAGAAGTACAGTCAAAAAAACTGTTATTAAAAAAGAAATTAAATAAGAAAGAAAAACAGACGCCCTTTGGCTTAAGCCATTAGAGAAAACCGCAAAAAAATATGAACTAAAGGGCTTTAAAACAAAAGCCCCAACGGTTAATTGCAGAGCAGTTAAAACAAGCTTTATTGTGGTTAATATCCCCGTTATGTTTTCCGCGTATTTAAAAAGCCTTTCATTGTATTTTTCAACTGCATCCCCGGAAAATTTTATTTTGTTATTAACCGAAACAACAGCCGCTTCATGAGCCGAAAACAAAGCAATTACAAACAACAAACCTGCAAAAGTCAAAATATTGCTTAGCAAAAAAAATCATCCTCCGAAAGAATCCAAAAAAACATATAGCTATACAAATTTAATTTTATTATTACTATACTCTTTTGTCAAGTTAATTGGAAAAAGCTATACAATATAAAAAAGCCGCTTTTAGCGGCTTTTTTATATTTAATACAAGGGATACTTATCTGTAAGCTCTTTAACCATCTTAATTGCTGTGTCTTTATTTCCTTCAAAATCTTTAAGCGCCATGGCAATTATGTCTGCAATTTTTTCCATATCCTCTTCTTTCATCCCTCTGCTCGTAACAGCTGGAGTCCCTATCCTTATTCCGCTTGTTATAAACGGAGATTGAGGATCAAAAGGTATGGTGTTTTTATTGCAGGTAACATGAACGAGGTCAAGCTGCTTTTCAGCCTCTTTGCCTGTAACATTAAGGCTTCTAAGGTCAACAAGCATTAAGTGGTTGTCCGTTCCGCCTGAAACTATATCTATTCCGTTATTTATAAGTGATTTGGCCAATACGGCAGCGTTTTTAACCACTTGCGTGGAATATTCTTTAAATGAAGGTTCGAGAGCTTCTTTAAAACATACAGCTTTTGCCGCAATTATATGCATTAAGGGGCCTCCCTGAATTCCAGGGAATATAGCCTTATCTATAGCCTTTGCATATTCTTCTTTGCAAAGTATAAGCCCGCCTCTGGGGCCTCTTAAGGTTTTATGGGTAGTCGAGGTTACAAAATCTGCATAAGGAACTGGGGATGGGTGGAGGCCAGAAACAACAAGACCCGCAATATGAGCTATATCCACCATAAAATATGCTCCGACTTCTTTTGCAACTTCCCCCATCCTTTTAAAATCAATTGTTCTTGCATAAGCGCTTGCGCCAGCAACAATCATTTTGGGTTTGGATTTAAGAGCTATTTCACGAAACTTATCATAGTTTATGAACCCGTCTTCTTCAACGCCATATGAGACAATATTAAAATATTTACCGGAGATATTTACAGGGCTTCCATGTGTCAAATGACCGCCGTGGCTTAAGTTCATGCCTAAAATAGTGTCTCCGGGATTAAGCATTGCAAAATATACTGCCATGTTGGCTTGAGAACCTGAATGAGGCTGAACATTTGCATGGTCTGCGTTAAAAAGCTTTTTTGCCCTTTCAATAGCAAGATTCTCAACGATATCGACCATTTCGCAACCACCGTAATAGCGGTGCGCAGGATAACCTTCAGCATATTTGTTTGTAAGAGGCGTTCCCATTGCAAACATAACGGCCTTTGAAACAAAGTTTTCAGATGCTATAAGCTCAATATTTTCTCTTTGTCTATTAAGCTCCTTTTCAACAGCATCAACAACATCCGGATCTACCTTCCTAATCTCGCTAAAATCAAAACTACTCATTATAATCCTCCCCATATTTAAATATTTAAAAAATATATGGCATTATTTTGATAAAACTATATCATAAATCAATTTAAAAAATCAAATATTTCAAAAGAATATTTTTATCGTCAATAAAGCATCAAGATATATTTTTTTCATCTTTTAAATGATATTTTTATGTAATAAAGAGTTATTTTTTATTACTAAAGCTTTATTTTTAAAACAAGGTTTATTTATTTTATATATTTATCTGTATTTTTAATAAGAATCTTTATATGTTTTTTTATTCTTTTTTACTCCTGTTATTTTTATCACCTATTTTTCAATAATTCATATGATATAGCAGAAATGATTTTAAAGAAATATAAGGAGGTAATATAATGGGATTATTCGAACTTTGTAATGAAGCATCCTGCAGAAGGTGCAACAATTCATGTTCGTCTTCTTGTTCGTCTTCTTGCTCGCCTGCTTGTTCTTCTAATTGTTCTTCTAATTGTTCTTCTGCTTGTTCTTCTACTTGCGAAGAATGTATTATTGCTTATAAGATTTATGACCAATGCAGACAGCAAATTTGCCTTACCCCAACAATTTTAGGACCTGCGCGCGCTTCAAAATGCACAACAGCTTGCGATACTATATATCATGAAGGGGATACTATCGTTCCTCCATCAAATGCAGCTTCAGTTTCAATTGAATGCTTCAAGCTTAGCAGAATAATTATTGTAAGCAAGTGCCCGAACTCGTTCAGAACAGGATATTGGGATGTTGATCTCCGCTACGTTTTCTCATATAACCTTGTTTTCAAAACTTCGGAAGGTTGCGAAATTTGCTGCGTTCCCGCAAACAGCGTATACACAACAACAGTTACTCTCTTTGGTTCTGTAGGTTCTGAAATAGTAACAGTTTCTGATTTGTATTGCTCTGAAGCAACTTCTGCAAATTCAGGGCCATATGTTACAGTTGAAGGTAAAGCAGTTCCTCTTGCGGCAGAACTCGTTTATACAACCAAAACCTGCTGCGAGCCATCCTCAAGCAACTCTAACTGTTCCTGTCTTCCATGCGCAATTGATAATTGCGGCTGCATCGGAGGATTCTCAGGATGCTGCATAACCAAGAAGGTTGCAACATCTGTTGGTGTTACTATCGGATTATTTACAATAATTAAAATGTTCCGCCTTGTAAACATCTTAGTTTCTTCAAGCGGAATTTGCGTCCCTGAAGAGTGTGAATCAACGGCTTCCGCCGCAAACCCATGCGATTTCTTTAATAGCCTTGATTTCCCGATGGATGTATTTTCTCCTCCGGGAACACCAGAAGATTTATCAGGATGCGGATGCTCAAACGAATGCAACTCTTGCAGTAATTGCGGTTGCTCATAATATTTTTTAAAAGAGTTATATAAAGAACATGAGAAGAGCAGCCTTTAAAGGCTGCTCTTAACTATTTGTTTTCCTTGCAATCAGAGTCTATATATTCAGGTGCATCCGGTATTATTATCGCGCAAATTATATAGGCGATTATACCCGTACCAAAAGAAAAAACGGTAACTAAAGCCCAAATAATCCTTATTAATGTTACATCCATGTTAAAATATACGGATAACCCTGAACAAACTCCCGAAACCATTTTAGTTTCTTTATTTTTATAAAGCTTTTTTTCCATGTTAAAATCCTCCCATTATATGGTTTATTTTAAAAATCCATTTCCTGCAAAACTAAAATATGAATTTTCTGCAACAATTATATGGTCTACAACATTTATATCCAAAAATTTCATTATTTTAGAAAGTTCATTTGTAAGGTCTATGTCATTAAACGAGGGCCTAAGACCTCCTGAAGGATGATTATGTGCAAATATAACATTTGTGGCATTATGCCTTAAAACAGTTTCAACAACGCTCTTAGGGTATACGTGAGCCGTATTTGCAGTTCCTTCGGATATAAGCGAAGTGTTTATTACTCTGTTCTTGGCATCCAAGCATATAACATAAAAGCATTCCTGTTTCTCATAACGCAAAAGTGCGTATACATATTCACCCGCCTCAATATTATT
Organism: Lachnospiraceae bacterium; assembly: GCA_034925905.1. GTDB lineage: Bacteria > Bacillota > Clostridia > Lachnospirales > Anaerotignaceae > JAYFRL01. The sequence goes on from JAYFRL010000029.1 coordinate 48,533, forward strand.
TGAAAGGGTAGGTTTCCCTGCGTTAGATTCCATACTGCATCTTTTTAATATTTCGCCTATGATATTAAAAAGAATCGCCTGATTTTCAGTAAGGGAATATTTATTTATCAAATCCTTTGGGTTTGAATAAATAATGTTGCTTAAAGAGCCGCATTTGCTAATTATGTTGTGGGCAATTTCGTTTGTATCTTTCCTCGGAATAGAATAATAAAGCAGCATTTCTACAAGCTGGTGATCTTCAAAAACTCCAGCACCATCTTTAATACATCTTTCTCTCATTCTTTTTCTATGGCCATCATGAACATTTTTGGCAACCATGCAAATCCCCTTACATAAGATTTCCCTTAAAATTTTAATCTTAGTACCTATATTATATACATAGATAATTTAAGTCAATGAAAATAATAAAAAATTAAATAAATCAGAATTTTTTATTAAAGTAAAACATATTCTAGTAATCTATCATATACTAATATATCTTATTTTATTTGAAATTTAGGAGGATTGCAAGTATGAACGAAATACCAAAAGAGGTTATTGAAGAATGTTTGTATCTTATAGGTTGAGAAAATAAAAGCAGCCGGAATAAAAATTCGGCTGCTGTTGGGTTATTTGATTTTAAAAGAAATATAAGGTTTTAAATTTTTCGAATTGCCATTTTTAGTTTGACAACTTCTAAGTTTTAACAAAACTTAGAAGTTGCATGAGTTGCATGAGTTGCATGTATTGCATGTATTGCATGAGTTGCATGTATTGCATGAGTTGCATGAGTTGCATGAAGTACTACAGCCACATGTGGAATCACTGTCTGAATTGCATTCATCAGAATCAAGAGCAGCCTGATATCCGGTCTCGTATCCTCTCCTGTAACAACGGCAACATAACCGCCATCTGCTTCCGGAACAAGCCATATGAAATCCTCCTTTATCAACCTTGATAATACAGGATATGATTTAAACTTCTATTTTGTTACTAAAAACGACAAATTTATGCAAAAGCCTCTTTAAATTTATTTTCACATGCTTCAAAGGTAGCGCAAAGCTTATCGACCATAGTAACCACATATGATTCTTTATAGCGCGGAGGAGTTAAGGTGCATGGCCACATATGCCTTACTATTGCGTCCTTTTCAATATTGTTTAAGCTTGTAATCTTCTCCGCATTAGAAAGAGAAATCTTTGCATGGTTCATAATGTGTTCTTTACCTGTAATGTCTTCTTCACGCCAATCATAAAAAAACAAATCATGCAAAAGACCGGCTCTTGCGGCAGAATGATAATCCCACCCCATTTTCCTGCATACCAAAAAGCTATAGTATGCAACATTTAAACTGTGCTGAAATCTGCTTGTGTTGCAATGCTGGCTATAAAATTTAAGTTTTTGAACATCTTCTTGATATAATAAATCCGATACACATTCCCAAAATTCATATATTAATTCATTATTATCATTTTCTATGTCTTTTTTTGAAAAAATAGCTCTCATCCATCTGTCTCCTCTTTAAAAAACTACTTTACATTATAAACATAAAATCTATAATACACAATAGATTTAAGGAGATTTTAATCGACTTATTTTTCTTTGGGATTAAACACCAATGCTGCAATATAAGCGAAAATTACGGCCGCTGTTATTCCTCCCGCCGACGCTTTTATGCCGCCTGTAAATATTCCCATGAACCCCGATGAATCAACTTCGTCCATAACACCTTTTGCCAGATTATAACCAAACCCTGTTAAAGGAACTGTTGCTCCTGCTCCTGCAAAATCCACAAGCGGTTTATAAAGACCTATCGCTCCTAATATGCATCCTATAACAACGTATATAACTAGTATTCTTCCTGAGGTAAGTTTTGTTTTATCAATCAATATTTGACCGATAACACAAATGAGTCCTCCTATAATGAAAGCTTTTAAATAATCCATTATTTTACACCACCTTCAATTGTAATTGCATGGGCTATCGAAGGTATGCTTTCACCCTGCTGGCTTGTAGTTGTGCTCATTAATGCGCCTGTAGGTATAAACAGGATATTCCTTATTTTTCCTTTTTTTAACATTTCATAATAGTAGCCGCAAAAAGTTATCGCAGAACATGCGCATCCGCTTCCTCCTGAATGTGTATCCTGAGTTTGCTTATCAAATATTTCTATTCCGCAATCCGTATAATTTTCTCCCATGAAAATGTTTTTATCTTTTAAGAGCTTTACCGTAAGCTCATGCCCTATATATCCTAAATCTCCTGTAGCTATTACATCATAATAATCGGGTCCTCTTTCTGTGTCCTTAAAATGATTATATAATACGTCTGCGGCAGCAGGCGCCATTGCCGCACCCATATTCATTGCGTCTTTAACACCCAAATCAACTATTTTACCTGTTGTTATATGAGTTATTCGAGGACCTTCCCCTTCTTTGGACAACACAACGCTTCCCTGACCTGTTACGGTCCATGTAGTTGTTGGTGGCCTTTGCGTTCCCATATCAAGTGGAAAGCGGAATTGTTTTTCGGCAGCGCAAAAATTGCTTGAAGCACCTGCAAGAATTTTTTCAGCAAAACCTCCGTCTATAAGCATTGCCCCTAAGCTCATTCCTTCACCCATAGTTGAGCATGCGCCAAAAATTCCAAAAAACGGTATTTCAAGCTCTCTTATTCCAAAAGTACTTCCCGAGCTTTGGTTTAGCAAATCCCCTGCAAAAACATAATCTATATCAGAAGGGTTAAGCCCTGCTTTTGAAAGAGCAAGCTTAAAACCCTTGGAAACAAAGCTGCTTTCGGCTTTTTCCCATGTTTCTTCATTGTTTAGGTTATCATCAAGGATAACGTCAAAACAACTCCCCAGAGGTCCTTCGCCTTCTTTTTTGCCTGCTATCGAAGCGGCAGAAATTATATATACAGGATTAGATAGCATTACAGTTTGCCTTCCGATTCTTTTTTCCATATTTTCCTCCTAAGCAACCTTTGAAAATATATAATAAATTATGCCTACAATAAAGGACGTAAGTGTTCCATAAACTATAACCGGCCCTGCAACAACAAACATTTTGGCTCCGAGGCCAAAAACCATTCCTTCTTTTTTAAATTCAATGGCTGGAGCCGCCACGGAATTTGCGAAGCCCGTTATTGGCACTATCGTGCCCGCACCGCTGAATTTCCCAAATTTGCTGTATAATCCAAGCCCTGTAAAAAAGGCGGATAAAAACACAAGTATTATAGATTCCGCAAGCTGGGCATCTCTTAGCGAATAACCCATTTCCACAAAACTGTTTATTATAAATTGCCCTATGCAGCATATAAATCCGCCTACAACAAAAGCTTTTATGCAATTTAAAAATATAGGCGAATTTGGAGAGACCTCTTTAACCATTTGGTCGTATTTTTCTTTTGATACTTTTATATCCGGCATATATAACCTCCTAAAAATTTCTGTAGAATCCAGGTACGAAAAAATACAGTAATGAACCCACAGCCTTACCTAAGGCCAAAGCAAAAATCATATACACAATGCTATTTATAATCCTGAATCTACGTGTAAATATAGGCATTACATTGAGAACTTCCGCTAAAGATACCGCCAAGCATCCAATAAATATACCAACCGCAAAACCCACTGCAGCGGTAAAAACTTCTCCAAACGGAAGTTTATAATTTATAAGCATCGTGGTGCATCCAAATATACCACCAAGAGTTATAGCGTCTTCATAAAACGGTATATACTCTATGGTTTTTGTTTTCCATGCTATTCTAGGAACAATGCCTATAACAGCAATAAATGCAAAAATACCGGCTGAAACAGCTATTCCTGAAGCAAAAGCCATTAAAACCATAAAAACCTGTTTTAAAAAATCCGTCATTTCCCCTGCTCCTTTTTATTTTCGCGTTCAAGGGTATCGATAACATTGTCGTTAACTTCTTTTTCATATGTTGTCATTTGGACCTCTATCGGTGTTGGGTCTGTGGTTAAAAATTTCTTTGAAAAATGGTTAAAGAAAAATATTATTCCGAAAGCTATCCCTATTGAGTAAGGAATAGTCAAAATATAAGGCGTTATTGTTCTTTCACCCATAAAAATATAGTAATAGTTTTCAAAAATTTTGGGGATTTGAGCATCGGAATGAAACCCCATTATCGCTGTTGAGCCACCGAAAAACATTATGAAAAATGAAACCGACACCTTAAGAATCGTTATTATCTTCCCCGGTTTTTTCTTTTCGGGTATATATTCCACAATAGTATCCATTTCCCCCAGATTTGTGACGTTGGCATCCGGAAATGATTTGTTTATGGCTTTAAATATGTCGACTATGCTTATAAGGTAGCTTTTTTTCTTATCTTCCGTTATTTTAAGCAATATTATATTTTTAATATTTTCCAGCTTGCCGGAAGGTGAAAAAACATCGGCAACATCTTTTAGATAAACCACTTTTCTTTTTATGACGCTTGCTTTTTTGTCAGGTTTAATATATACATCCATAAAAAGCTCCTCGTAAAATTTTTAAGTATATATCTGTATTATTTTCAAAATATTAAATATCATACTTTTTCAAATAAAAAAAAGGCCACCCGATTATGGACTGCCCCAGAGTTAACGGACAAAGAATAAAAAAGCCCTATCGCAGAATATTGTAAAATTACGCTACCTGACGCCGCTTTTCGAGTGGTGTCAGGCGCGTTTTTGTTTGGATGCGCTCATTGTTGTAGAAATCAATGCATTCGTCGATGAGTTGTCTCGCTTCATCAAAAGAGGAAAGCTTACGGCGGTAAATACATTCAGTTTTAAGAATGGAAAAGAAATTTTCAGCCAGTGCATTGTCATAGCAGTTACCGCGTCTTGACATAGACGGCGTAATGCCGTACTCTTTGGTTAGGTTGA
>JAYFRL010000008.1:0-117213 GCA_034925905.1 Lachnospiraceae bacterium
ATACAATATGGTATTTGCATTCCCATTTGGTATGTGCTAAGCTGTTTTCGTCCATTGGACTACCTCCATTTGTTTTTAATTTGTGCGGTTGGGGAACCTCACCTATTATATCAAATGGAGGCCTTTTTCTGTTCATCGCTAAAGCTCTTTGGAACTACCGGCATAGCCGGTAGTATTCATTATACACAAAAATCGGAAGAACAGGATATATTCTGTTCTTCCGTTTTTTATAAGAATCAATCCTCTTCCGGGGAATGTAACCCTGCAACCTGACATATCGGAAGCGAGAAAGCTATTGCACCCGCCTGGCTGTCTGATCCTGCAAAGCTTATTATTTCGCGCATTATCTCCGTTTTTTTCCTCGGTTTTAGCTACAATAAGGATTACTTCCTTTTCATTCATAAGAGAAACTCCATAAAAATACTCCGTCATTTTTGCGCCAGTTCCTTTTGCATGGAGAACCGTACCTCTTGTTGCCCCGGCTTTCCTCGCTGCATCCATCACGCGGTCGGTACGGCTTTCATTAAGGATAACAACTATCATTTTATACTCAAAATTCATATTTGGGACTGATTTGTCCGGAATTTTATTATCAAATAAAAACGCCAATGTGTTTCCACCTCCTACACTCTTTACGTGAATCTCAAGTATAATACCGTTGCCAGGCATATCTATATAAAAACTTTCCCTTAAATCCTTTATAAGAAGCTTGGTTTTTTCCGCGTCAGTTATTGTCATCACTACGGTTTTTTCCGTAGCCTCCAAGCCATACAAATCCAAAAGTATCCTGCTTGCAGTTCCTCTTCCTAGCGTCGATAAAATTATCGGAAGCTCACGCTTCTCAAAAAGAAATATAAGGGTTTCACCCCTATGCCTGCCTACTATAGAGATAACATAATTAAACTCCTACTGTTATATAAATTTATGCAAAAAACCTAACCTACATCACTTTGGCAAACATTGCATCACAAAATGGTAATTAATGGGTATCTTTTATTTGATAAGAACCTCATGGGCGCTCAATTCCTTGACAAATAAGGTATATTTATTTTTCGCAGTAATATTTATTGAATTTGCTCTTACGTTTTTTCAAAAAAAGTGTTATAATAAAGATGTTCAACGTGTAGCTTGCTATGCACGGCGTAAGTCCTGTTGCAGCAGATAACACGTTATTTTTGTCTTTACCGGTCTTCATAAGGCCATACGGATTACCCTTTGAGAGTAAACGGAAGGAGGCTTTACTATGGTTCTTAATATTAATGACACAATTATATATGGAACAGATGGAGTGTGTAAGGTAATCGGAAGAACACAGAAAGAGTTTTGCGGGCAAATCAGGGAATATTATGTCCTTAAACCGGCACGCAACAAAAATTCCACCATCTATATTCTTGTTCAAAGTGAAAAAACAGCGGCAAAAATACGTCATGTCCTATCCTCAAAAGAAATATATGAACTGATAAACTCAATGACGAATGAAATCCCGATATGGATATCAGATGACGCGAAGCGCAAAGAAAAATATAGGCAAATATTGGCAACCGGAGACAGGCTGCAACTTATCAGATTAATAAAGACTTTACATCTATATGGGCAAGAAAGAAAAAATGAAGGCAAAAAGTTACATTCTGCCGACGAACGTTTTATGAAAGAAGCCGAGAAAATGCTTTACGAAGAATTTTCCCATGTATTAGGTATTCATCAGGATCAAGTCCTCCCATTTATCCTTGAGCAAATGGAAATAAAAGAAAAGAAATGACCCAATGCTAACTTCATTTAGACCTTAGGAGGATACTAATACATTTGTGCAATGACTGTGTTATATCTAAAGATGCCAAAGCATGGAGGATACTTGAACATTAAGCTTGGGAAACATAATATAAGCGTACAGAAAAACATATTAAATCCAGATAAAAAAATCATCCTCAAAATAATCACCAAAGATCAAACATTGGATGTTATAAGCTGCATTGGCTTTATATTTACAATACAGGTGCCTAATGAATGTGTACGAAAAAAGCTTTACCCAGACGCAATGGCAAAATCCGATAAAATCGAATGGGTTAAGGTGATGAAACCCACATATTTACGTACACAAAAAAGGCTGGTGCCATCCATACGAAAAAGTCTTTGCCAACCAAGCAAAAGCTTTCCTGTATGGCAAGGTATCCGTTTTTTTAGATATCCCGTTTAAATAAATGGAAGTGTATATTCCCTCCGCAGCCACAAATGATACTTGTAATATCGCTGCAAATGAACCGTTTGCGATATAATAAATAGCGGTTTGCGCGCTCCTTCCTCATAGTAAAAAACACCTCCCACAACTACTTTTTGGGAGATGTTTTTAGTCTTTTAAGAAATTTCTTTTTTATTTGTTTTTGTCACTTAATATTCATGTTTTAAGGGATTAAACCACTGTCATGAATTTGTTTAAGCTTTTTTTACACCGACTTAAATATTTTTTGTTTTTTAATATTAATGCCTGAAATGCCGCATTCCCGTAAACACCATTGCTATCCCATATTTATCGCATGCGTCTATGGACTCCTGGTCTCTTATAGAGCCTCCAGGTTGAATTATTGCTGTTATCCCTGCTTTTGCACATTCCTCAACGCAATCAGGGAACGGGAAATACGCATCAGAAGCCAGAGCTGCTCCTTTAACAAAATCCGGGGAAAGATTTTCGCAGCCATGCTCTATCGCCTGTTTGCACGCCCATATCCTGTTAACCTGGCCCGGGCCTATCCCTATGGACTGTCTGTCCTTTCCTATCGCAATTCCATTAGATTTTGTATATTTAACCATCTTCCAGGCAAAAAGCATGTCATCCATTTCTTTTGCCGTCGGAGTGCGTTTTGTAACAGCTTTTAAATCGTTTTCGTTAAGAAGCTTATTATCTATAGTCTGGATAAGAATTCCACCCGACACTTTTTTTATGTCAATAGACTTATTGCTTTGTTTTTCCTGTATATCTGAAAGCGTTAAAAGACGTATGTTTTTCTTCCGTGCAAGAATTTCAAAAGCTTTATCCGAAAACGAAGGGGCTAAAACTATTTCAACAAATATTTTGTTTATCTCTCCAGCCGTTTTTTCGTCTATTTCCCGGTTTGCAACTATTATCCCACCGTAAACCGAAACAGGGTCTGAGGTATAAGCCTTCATATAAGCCTCATATATATCTTCTCCGCTTCCAACTCCGCAGGGATTGGAATGCTTTGAAGCGACAACCGTAGGTTCGTCAAATTCCTTCAAAAGCTCAAGTGCTCCATGCGTATCGTTTATATTGTTAAATGAAAGCTCTTTGCCGTGAAGCTGCACAGCATCCGTAAGCATACCCTTGGAATTTGAAATTTCTTTATAAAAAGCTGCCTGCTGATGAGGATTTTCTCCATATCTCATATCGCTGACCTTTTCGTATGTGAGGGTAAAAGTATCGGAAAACTCAGGTATCCCCGCTTTTTCTTTAAGGTATGACGCAATAAGCGTATCGTAGTTTGAAGTATGCATAAATACCTTTGCGCAAAGATAAAGCTTTGTTTCGTAAGATACCTCACCTTTTTCTCTGAGCTCGCAAATAACCTTTTTATAATCATTTGGGTCGACTATAACGGCAACATCCTGATAGTTTTTTGCAGCGGCTCTTATCATTGTAGGCCCGCCGATATCTATGTTTTCTATCACTTCTTCATGGGATACTCCTTCTTTAAGCACAGTTTCCCTGAAAGGATAAAGGTTTACGACAACAATATCTATGGTTTTAATACCAAGCTCTTCAAGCTGCTTCATATGCCCGGCGTTTTGCCTAATTGCAAGTATCCCTGCATGGACATTTGGATGGAGAGTTTTTACTCTTCCGTCAAGGCATTCCGGAAAGCCTGTTATATCTGAAATATTTAAGACCTTAATGCCGCTTTGCAAAAGACTTTTTTCTGTCCCTCCGGTTGAAACTATTTCATAACCCAAATCCACGAGCTCTTTTGCAAAATCAACAATTCCGTTTTTATCGGAAACGCTTATTAACGCCCTTTTCATTTGAGGTCTCCTCTCTTTGTACAAAATTGTCAGTTCACCATATTCAAGTTAATAATATTAAATTAAACGTCCTCGGTCAAGGCATATTTTAAAAAAAGTTTTAAAGCTATGTACATTTTGTATACTTTACGTTTAGATTTTTGTGCAATTTTTAATATAGCGCTATTTCATTTGTTTAACCGTCAATTAAAATAACAGTTTTGGATTTTCTCTGAATTTTACTTGTTGTTTTTATTTTTGTATAAATTCGCTAAAAAATCCGCCATTTTTTTATTTTTTGACATTGTATACAATTTTAATTGATTAAGTTTGGGCTTTTTTTACACTTTGTTATATTGAAATTTAACCTTTTTATTAATAAAATGTATATATGTTTTTTATTTTGTCTGTTCCAAAAGATTCACAAATAAAACAGTGGGGCAAATAATTTATGCGCTTGCTTGAGGAAAGAATATTAAAAGACGGAAAACTTGGAGAAGGTAATGTTTTAAAGGTGGACAGCTTTCTGAATCATCAGATTGATGTCTCCTTTTTGTCTGAACTAGGCAAAGAATTCAAAAAAATATTTTCCGACTGCGAAATAACTAAAATCCTTACCATAGAATCCTCAGGGATAGGCATTGCATGCTTAACCGCCCAGTTTTTTAATGTTCCTGTTGTTTTTGCAAAAAAAACAAAAACGATAAACATATATGGGGATGCTTATATAAGCAAAGTTGAATCATTTACCCATAAAACCACCTATGATATCTTTGTTTCAAAAAATTTTTTGAGCCCGGGAGATAAAATCCTTATTATTGATGATTTTCTCGCAAAAGGCAATGCTCTTACCGGTCTTGTAACCCTTGCAAACCTTGCGGGTGCAACGGTTGTCGGCGCCGGAATAGTTATAGAAAAAGTCTTTCAAAACGGAGGCAAATCTCTTAGAGAAAGCGGTCTTCGCATTGAATCGCTTGCAAAAATAAAATCCATGAGCATCAAAGATGGGATTAGGTTTTGCGATTAAACGATTTTTTGAGCTTGCGCTCTTAAATATATAAAATTCACGATTATCAACTTTTCATGTATTTTTTTAAGGAGGAAAAACAATGAAAAAGGCACTTGCAATCATGATTGCTGCTCTTATGACAACCGGCTTACTTGCAGGCTGCGGTCAAAGCACTCCTAAGACCGAAACCACGCCAAGCACCGGAACTGAGACTAAGGCAGAAGAAAAAACTGAAGAAAAAACAGAAGAAAAAACAGAAGTAAAAGAGCTTAAGGTTGGCGTTATCCATTTAAGCGATCCGGCCGAGGGTTCGGGATATACATATACACATGACGTAGGTATTCAAGACATGCAGAAAAACCTTGGTCTTTCAGACGATCAGATAGTTCGTAAAAACAACGTAAGCGACGCTGACCCTACAGCTATTGAAAACGCCATAAGAGAATGTATTGAGGAAGGCTGCAATCTTATTTTCGGAACAAGCTTTGGCTATATGGATACAATGGAAGCTCTTGCCGAGGAATTCCCTGATGTTGTTTTCTCTCACGGTTCAGGCTATAAGAGCAATGATACAAACTTCAACAACTATTTCGGACGTATATATCAGGCTCGTTATTTAAGCGGTATTGTTGCCGGATTAAAAACAGCTACAAACAAGCTTGGCTACGTTGCTGCAATGGGAATCGGCAGTTCTGAGGTTACAGGCGGAGTCGACGCCTTTGCAATGGGTGTATATTCAGTTAACCCTGATGCAAAAGTTTACGTAAAGGTTACAAACAGCTGGTTTGACCCCGAAGGAGAAGCCGCAGCAGCTCAGGCTCTTGTTGATATGGGATGCGATGTTATAGCTCAGCATTGCGATACTCCAAATCCGCAAACAGTTGCTGAAAAAGCTGGGGTTTACGGCATAGGCTACAATTCAGACATGTCTAAGGACGCTCCTGATGCTGCTCTTACATCAGTTATCTGGCATTGGGGAGTTTACTATACAGCAACCGCAAAAGCCGTTATGGAAGGAACATGGAAGCCTGAAAACTACTTTGGCGGATTAAAAGAAGGTCTTGTTGATATTGCTCCTCTTGCAGACTTCTGCGCCGAAGGAACAGCAGAAAAGGTTGAAGAAGCAAAAACAAAAATACTTGATGGAAGCTTCAATGTATTTGACGGAGTTATCGAAACAAACGACGGCAAGACAGTTGGCGAAGCAGGCAAAACCCTTGATGACGCAACAATTACAGGCGGAATCAACTGGTATTTCAAGAATGTTGTTGTTGAATAATTTAACTTAAATAAAACACTTATCAAAAGGGCATTTAATTAAATGCCCTTTTGCTTTTTCATCTAAAATATGATATTATTTTGATGTGTGTGACAATTTATAATCTATTTTTTGAGGTGAATATTTATGACCACAAAAGCAACAGACGCAGCATATGCCATTGAATGTCACGGAATCACAAAAAAATTCGGAAGCGTTGTTGCCAATGACCATGTAGAGCTTAATGTTAAATACGGTGAGATTTTAGCCATACTTGGAGAAAACGGCTCTGGAAAAACAACTCTCATGAATATGCTCTCCGGTATATATTATCCTGACGAAGGAAAAACTTTTGTAAACGGCGTCGAAACCATAATACATTCCCCAAGCGATTCGATGGAGCTTGGAATCGGAATGATACACCAGCATTTCAAGCTTGTAGATGTATTCTCGGCTATGGACAATATAGTTTTGGGCGTAAGGGAAAAATATATCCACCCGTCGGCTTTGAAGAAGAAAATAAATGAAATAAGCTCTTCCTTCGGTCTTGAAATTGATCCCGAAAAAAAAGTTTATAATATGTCCGTAAGTGAAAAACAGACCGTTGAAATATTAAAGGTCTTATACCGCGGCGCAAAAATACTTATATTAGACGAACCAACAGCCGTTTTAACACCTCAGGAAACGGAAAAGCTCTTCCAGATTCTTAAGACTATGCGAAAAAATGGATGCGCAATTATAATAATAACTCATAAATTAAACGAAGTTATGGAAATAAGCGACAGAGTTACCATACTCCGAAAAGGACGTACAATAAACACCGTTTATACCAACGAAACAAATGAAAACGAGCTCACGGAGCTTATGGTTGGCGCTCCGGTTTTGCTCAAAATAGACCGTCCGGAAACAGGAAGCAAAAAAAACCTGCTTAAAGTTGTGGATTTAACCGTTTTAAGGAGTGATGGGAGCATTGCTCTTAACAGCATAAATTTCGCTATACGAAGCGGAGAAATCTTAGGCGTTGCGGGAATAGCCGGCAGCGGCCAAAAAGAACTTTGCGAATCGATAGCAGGTCTTATGCCGGTTAAAGAAGGCGCTATCCTTTTTAATAAAGAAAACATCGTAGGGAAATCCCCGTCTGAAATAATCTCTCTTGGAGTAAGCATGAGTTTTGTTCCCGAAGACCGCCTTGGTATGGGTCTCGTTGCCTCAATGGGCATAACGGATAACATGATGCTTAAATCATATCACAAAGGAAAAAACATATTTGTGGATAAAAAACCCGCAAGAGAATCCGCTTTGAAAATGGTCTCCCAGCTTGAAATAAACACACCGGGACTTGAAACGCCTGTCAGGATGCTCTCAGGCGGGAATGTTCAAAAAGTGCTCTTGGGGCGTGAAATAAATTCAAGCCCAAATCTGCTTATAGCCGCCTATCCCGTCCGTGGGCTTGATATTAACTCGTCATATAACATATATCATCTTTTGAACGAGCAAAAGCAAAAAAATGTAGCTGTTATGTTCATCGGCGAGGATTTAGATGTTTTGCTTGAAATTTCAGACCGTATATTGGTGCTTTGCCACGGCCAGGTAACAGGTATAGTCGATGCAAAATCCGCCACCAAAGAAGCCTTGGGTCTTATGATGGTCGGCGTAAAGGGGGCTGGGGCAAATGAATAAGGCTTTAAATAAAAAAGAAGCCCTGATAAGAATAGTAAAACGCAATGAATTGTCGGACAGGGCTAAATTTTGGCTTGAAATAGCTTCTTTCCTGCTTGCTCTCTTTGCCGGAGGCATATTCATACTTTTTCTTGGGCATAATCCGTTTTCTGTATATGCAACAATGGTCATCGGATGCTTCAAAAACGCAATGTCAATGCAAGCAACCGCAAGGATAATAGTTCCCTTGCTTATAACTTCCCTTGGAGTTACAATGGCTTTTAAAATGCGGTTCTGGAATATAGGCGCAGAAGGCCAGATAATAATGGGTGCTGTATTTTCCTCGTATTTTGCTTTATTTTACAGCCATCTCCCGCATCCTGTTTTAATGACGATAATGTTTATTGCAGGGGCTTTGGGCGGAGGTCTATGGGCTCTTATACCCGGAATATTCAAGGTTAAGTTTAATACGAACGAAACCCTTTTCACCCTTATGATGAACTACATAGCATTGTATGTTATAACACTCCTTCGCGACGGTTCTTGGAGAGACCCTCATGCCGCAGGCTTTCCGAAAATAGCGACTTTTGTGGCAAACGCAAAGCTGGATAAGGTTTTGGGCGTCCATGTGGGCTGGATAATAGCGCTTATACTTGTTGTCCTCATATTCATATACCTGAAATATACAAAACAGGGCTATGAAATAAGCGTTGTCGGTGAAAGCACAGCAACGGCTACATATGCCGGAATGAATGTTAAAAAAATAGTTTTACGCACCGTATTTTTAAGCGGAGCAATAGCCGGAATAGCCGGAATGACCCAGTCCTCCGGCTCCGATGCAACTCTTGCTTCGGGTGTTGCGGGAGGTGTAGGCTTTACGGCAATAACAGTCTCATGGCTTGCGCATCTTAACCCCTTGGGGATACTTATTATTTCTTCGCTTTTTGGAATACTCGGAAAAGGAAGCTCTATTGTCCAGTCGAGCTTTAATATTTCGTCAAACTCATCCGATATACTTCAGGGAATAATATTATTTTTTGTCCTTGCAGGAGAATTTTTTATAAGATATAAATTTGCTTGGAAAAGAAGCAATAAAGGAGGTGAAAAAGCATGAATTGGGTAACGCTTCAAAACATGCTTTTTGCTGCCGTTGTTTCTGGAACCCCTATACTTTTTGGAACCTTAGGCGAAATAATAAATGAAAAGGCTGGGCATCTTAATCTCGGCGTCCAGGGAATGATGGCAATCGGCGGGTGTGCAGGGTTTATGGCCGGATATTTTTCGGGCAGCCTCACTTTTGCCATAATAGCCTCGTTTATTGCAGGCTCCCTTGCTTCTTTGATATATGCCTTTTTAACTGTCACGATGATGGCAAACCAAAATGTTACGGGCCTTGCGCTTACAACATTTGGCGTGGCTCTTGCAAACTTCATAGGGAAAACCGTTTTAAACAGCATTGGCGTTGGGACCCTTAAGCTCCCGGAAAATCTTAATGTGCGTCTTTCTTCCATCGTTTTACCAAGCTTAAGCCAGATACCGGTTATAGGCAAACTCTTTTTTTCATATAATGTATTCGTATATCTGGCGGTTACAATCGCTATAATATTTACAATCTATCTCCACCGCACTAAAACTGGGCGCAATCTCCGCGCTATAGGAGAAAACCCGGCCTCTGCGGATGCTGCTGGCATAAATGTTGTTAAATACAAATATTTAAACCTTTTAATGGGCGGTGGAATATGCGGCATAGGCGGAGCTTATGCTTCCATGATGGTTAATAACGGCGTTTGGATAGACAATAACATCTGTGAATTTGGATGGATAGCAGTTGCCCTTGTTATCTTTGCTTCCTGGAATCCCTCAAAGGCTATACTTGGAGCCTTCCTTTTCGGACTTTTAAAGGTTTTAAGATATTATATGCCAAGCAATATATCCATTCCAAACGGAGTTTATGATATGCTGCCCTTCCTTATGACGGCATTTGTGCTTGTAATAACATCAATCAAAAATTCCAGGGAAAAATCTCAGCCAATGGCCTGTGGATTAAATTATTACAGGGAAGAGCGGTAAACCTAACCGGCTTAACTTCATCATGATATCAGAAAAATAAGATCTAAGCTTTTTATGTAAATCGCTTTAATAATAGAAAAAGGACTCCAAAGAGTCCTTTTTCTATTATCTTTTATTCTACATCTATTATCTCTTTTGCCATTCCGATAAGATCTTCTTCCCCAAGCTCAGAATCGATGCCAAGCAAAGAATATGATATTCCACCGTCTATCCATCTTATTGACTGGATTTCTGAAATTTCAACTTCTTGTGAACCAAAGCTGAATATATATTTACCGGAAGTTTCATCTTCTTTATCCTGTTTAGTCATTTCATAATCTGAAGGAACTATTTTATTAATATATGAAAAATAATTAAGGTCTATCCCTTCATATGTGCATACGATTTTGCTGTTTTCATCGCCGTTGTAATCGGCATCGCTCTCCATAAAAAGATTTAATATGCCTTCGGTATTTTTATAAGTAATCCCTACAGACTTAAATTCTTTCATTATGTTGTCTTCTTCATCCAAGGCTTGCTTGTTTATTGCCTTAGCCGAATCAAAGGAGTATCCGTTTTCAAAGGCTTCAAGAAGCTTTGGAGACATTCCCGCGTCCTTTTCAATCTGTTTTTCTGTTGGCATTGATGTATACTCGGGTGTTGAACTTGAAATTGACAAAAAAGATGTTATTTTACCCGTTGCAAAAACTGTTGTGCCTATTATAAAAGTAGCGGCAATAGCCACTATGGCTCCTTTTCTTAATTTCATGCTCCTGATTTTTTCTTTCATTTTATCATTCTCCTTATTTTCTAAGCTATATAACGCCGACTCTATTTTATTATGAAATCCTTTTGGAGTATCGGGAAAGGCTTTGTTCCAATCGTACTTATGCATTTTTACTCCTCGCTTTCCAACTTATTTTTTAATATTTTTCTTCCTCTTGACAGCCTGCTTTTAACTGTTCCCAACGGAATTTTTAAGATACTTTTTATTTCCTCCAGAGAATAGCCCTCAACGTAATAAAGCACAACCGCAATTCTTATTCTAGGTTCAAGGCATGTAAGCTCACCATATAGCTCCATGTAATCCTTGCTTTCATATTCTTCTTCAGATAAAGAATCCTCATAAGAGATAACCGGGCGCTTTTTTCTTAGGATTTTATAACATTCGTTTATCATAATCCTTATAAGCCATGTCCTAAAATATTGCTCGTCCTTTAACGTATACAGCTTTTCATAAGCTTTTAAAACAGCCTCGGAAACTGCATCCTCGCAATCAGCTTCGTTTATTAAGATTGATTTTGAGATATGATATAAAACAGACTCAGCGTCAATTATATTTTGTGAAAATGTATTGTTGTCCAATGGCTCTATTCCTTTCCCAAAGCAAACTAAAACGGCCGTTATTTGCTTTTACACTTATTAGATACTTTTAAACCGTTTAAGGTTCATTTTTATTTTAAAAAATAAAAGCCTTTAAATTTTCAAAAATTTAAAGGCTTTTATTACTAAAATACCGTTTGGATTAAAATCATATAAACAGCAGTGCCTCCGCCTATACTAAAAAGGACATTCCTTTTCCATAAATGAAAAACTATAACCGCAACGGAGGCAACGATTTCCGGAAGCGCAAATGGAAAAGCATAAAAAGAGACACTTTTAAAGCAAAATACTACTAAAAGGCCCATAGTCGCAGCCGGAAGAACCTTCCCAAGATAACCTACAAACTCAGGCACTTCTTTGTTCTCAGGAAACAATATAAACGGCGTAAACCTGGTTACCATTGTTCCTAAAGCTACAGCAATTATGGTTATTAGCGTCTCCAAAGGGGTTAATTGCATAGTTTATTCCTCCCGGCTGTGAGTATTGCTAAAATTAAAACCATTGACGGTATAACTAAATTTTTCTCTCCGAAAACCATAAGGCATAAAACCGTAGAAAAAAGACCTATAATACACGGAATCCTGTTTTCTTTCTTTTTCCATTGTTCAAGAAAAAGCACTAAAAATAATGCCGTTAAGGCAAAATCCATACCTTCTGTGTTAAAATTTATGGAAGTTCCTATAAGGCTTCCCAAAAATGTTCCTAAAAGCCAATATATATAATTAAGAAAAGATATCGCAAAATAAAAATCGCTCTTTTTAACATCCTTTGGAGGAGTTGCCCCTGATGAAATTGAAAAGGTCTCATCACAAAGAGTGTATATCAAAAAACCTTTTACCTTTCCGACGCCTTTATATTTTTCAAGCATTGATATCCCATAAAACAAATGCCTTGCATTTACAAGCAGACTAAGCAAAAAAGCCTGGAAAGGATTAAAAGCAATTGTAAGTAATGTTATAGCAACAAATTGCATACTGCCGCAAAAAGCAACAGCACTCATAAGCATTGCCCAAAAAAAACCATATCCCTTTGTTTGCATTAAAACCCCATAAGCCATGCCTAAGGTCACAAACCCCGCAAGCACAGGCAAAGTATACGGAAAAGCAGCAGTAAAAGCTTTGGTTTTCAAATACTTAAAATCCTTTTTCAATACCATTCTCCTTTAAACTACAGATATATTTTAAAAGTATAGCTTAAAGCTTTTTTAAATGCAATCTCAAAAAAAATTAATGCCTATACAAAATTTTAGTTTGAATTTTAAAATATTTTTGTAAATATTATATAAAAATAAAATATGTTAAATAAATATGTTGAATGAAAATTAAAGCTGTGATATCATATTAAAAATTGTGTTTGGAGGAAGAAAAAATGGTTAAGCGAGAAATAATTCCCATTTCGTTTTTAACGGATTTTTTTCTCTCTTTAATTTTCTCTTTTCTTAGCCCTTCATATCACAACAAAAGTATCTATAATTTTTTTAATATTAGCATTGGTATTTCTTAAAAGAAAAACCGATGCTTATTTTTTGCACTTTTAACATATTTCAATCTTTAGAAGGAGAAGAGAAAATGAGTGACGAAAAAAGGAAATTTGGAGAAGACGCAATTTATGATGCAAAAACACTTGGAATACCTAAAATGCTTCTTTTAGGCTTACAGCATGTTTTTGCAATGTTCGGAGCAACCGTTTTGGTCCCGCTTATTACAGGGCTTAACGTGTCAACCACCCTGCTTATGGCCGGTCTTGGAACATTGCTGTTCCACTTTATAACAAAGGGCAAAGTCCCTGCATTCTTAGGCTCTTCCTTTGCATTCTTAGGTGGATTTGCCGCAGTTGCCCCTATGCTTGCCGACGGCAGCCCGAATACCGAAATGCTCCCCTACGCCTGCGGAGGAGTAGTTGCAGCTGGCCTTGTTTATGTTGTTGTTTCAGGGCTTATACATGTGTTTGGCATTAAAAAAGTAATGCGGTTTTTCCCGCCTATAGTAACAGGCCCAATTATAATTTCAATAGGACTTATCCTCGCTCCTTCAGCCATATCAAACGCAAGCCAAAACTGGCTTTTAGCCGTTATAGCTCTTGCAACTATAATACTTTGCAATATCTGGGGGAAAGGAATGATTAAAATTATCCCCATAATCCTTGGAATAGGTATTTCATATATCATAGCAATATTCATGGGAGTAGTTGATTTCACTGCTGTTTCGGAAGCTAAATTCCTCCAGCCCGCTCCTATAACAATAGCAAAATTTGATATAAGCGCTATACTCACAATAATGCCTATAGCTCTTGCCGCAATGATGGAGCATATAGGAGACATAGCTGCAATAAGTGCAACGGTTGGTAAAAACTTTATCGCAGATCCAGGTCTTGCAAAAACACTCCTTGGAGACGGGCTTGCAACAAGCCTTGCAGGAATGTTCGGAGGTCCTGCAAATACGACTTATGGCGAAAACACAGGTGTTTTAGCTTTAACAAAGGTTTACGACCCAAAGGTTATAGAAATAGCTGCCATTATAGCTGTTTTGCTCTCCTTCATACCTAAATTCGATGCAATAGTAAACACTATTCCAACTGCTATAATAGGCGGGATTTCTTTAATACTCTACGGAATGATATCCGCCATAGGCATAAGAAATGTTGTTGAAAACCAGGTTGATTTCACAAAATCAAGGAACCTTATAATCGCAGCCGTAATACTTGTTAGCGCTCTCGGGTTCAACAGCTTCGGAGGTCTCACAATAGTTTCAACTGAATCTTTCACAATAACCCTTTCAGGACTTGCAATAGCTGCAATACTCGGTATCTTTTTAAATGCGATCCTTCCAGGCAATGATTATGAATTCGGAAAAGATTTAACAGGTGATACATCAGCAAATTTACAGTTATAAATAAAAGCTCTGAATAACAATTTAAAATGAAAAACCAGGAACCCCCATGTATTGATACATGGGGGTTCCTTTGCATTGATTTGTCTTAGAAATTCTAAGCGTTTGGTTTAAACCAAAAAAATAACCGGCTTGGCAGGTGTCAAACCAGTTATAATAATGTCCTTAATCTAAGGCTTCTTCTTTTTTATCTCTCATCATAAGATCCAAAACAGCCTGTCTTGGGTCTTTGCCCTCAAAAAGAACGCTTTTTATTTCTCTTGCTATAGGCATTCTTACATTATATTTATCTGCAAGGGCGTTTATCGATTTCGCGGTATTCACGCCCTCCACAACCATATGAACTTCTTTAAGCGCTTCTTCAAGCGTTTTGCCCTGCCCAAGAAGTATCCCGGCACGCCTGTTTCTGGAATGCATGCTCGTACAGGTAACTATAAGGTCTCCCATACCGGAAAGCCCCATGAATGTCTCCTGCTTTCCTCCCATGGCTTTGCCCAAGCGTCCTATTTCAACCATACCTCGTGTCATAAGCGCGGCTTTTGTATTGTCCCCATAGCCAAGCCCGTCCGACATTCCTGCGGCTAAGGCAATAACATTCTTTAAAGCCGCACCAAGCTCAACCCCTATAACGTCGGTGTTTGTATATATCCTGAAATTCTGGTTCATAAGTTCTACCTGAAGCTCTTTTGCAAGCTCAATATCGCTTGAAGCTATAACGCATGCAGTCGGTATATCTCGCCCTACTTCTTCCGCATGGCTCGGCCCTGAAAGCACGCAAACCTTATTGTTTGGGAAACACTCGCAAAGAACCTCCGAAAGCCTCATAAGCGATGATTCTTCCATACCTTTTGCAACATTTAATATAACCTGATTTGGTTTAACATAAGGAATGAATTTTTCCATGTTAACCCTTACAAACTTGGAAGGGATAGCTGTTATCACAATGTCTGCATCTAAAACACATTCTTCTGGTGAAGTGGTTATTTTTAAACTGTCTTTTATTTCAACTCCGGGAAGAAATTCCTTATTTTCTTTGTTTTTTCTTATTTCAGAAGCCTCTTCCTCTTTCCATGACCACATAGTTACATCGTGCCCATATTTATCAAACATAACTGCCAGGGCTGTGCCCCAGCTTCCAGAGCCTATAATGGCAATCTTCTTCATATAATATCACTCCTTACTTTTTTTAAAGCTTATTCTTCTTTCCGTTCCGTTTAAAAGCCTTGATATGTTTGCTTTGTGCTTATATACCGCAAGGATGCCCAGCGCAAGTATTATTAAAAAAATCTCCGAAGAAAAGCCCCTAAAATACACTATAAACGGGAGCGTCGACGAAAAAGCAAGAGAACCCGCAGAAACATATCCTGTTATAGAAAGGGTCCCTATTCCAAAAATCGCCGCAAGCAATACAGAAACAGGATCATAAAAGCCAAGGCAGAGCAGCATGCCTATCATTGAAGCTATACCTTTCCCTCCTTTAAACTTCAGGTAAAACGGAAAGTCATGGCCTAAAACAACTCCGGCACATGCATATACACCAAAAAGTATGTCTTTAAATATAATTCTGCATATAACAAAAGCCGCCACTGCTTTAAATATATCGCAAATTATTGTTACCAATCCTGCTTTTTTGCCTAAGACCCTTAAAGCATTTGTGCTGCCAATATTCCCGCTGCCAAAATCGCGGATATCTATTCCTTTCATGGTCTTTCCTACAAAAAAAGCTGATTGTATAAGACCTAAAACATAGCCTATGGCAATAGAAATAATCTTTCCCATATTATTCTTTCTCCCCTTTTTCCCTTACTACAAACCTTATCGGCGTGCCTTCAAAACCAAAAGCTTCCCTGAATTGGTTTTCTATATATCTTCTGTAAGAAAAATGGAAAAGTTCTCTGTCATTCACAAATATAACAAAAGTGGGCGGTTTAACAGAAACCTGGGTAACATAAAAAAGCTTAAGCTGCCTTCCTTTGTCTGCCGGCGGCTGCTGCATAGCCATAGCCTCTATCAAAACATCATTTAAAACTCCGGTGCTTATCCTAAGAGCATGGTTTTCAGAAACAATTTTTATCATTTCTATAAGCCTGTTAACCCGCTGTCCGGTTTCCGCAGATATAAACACCTTGGGCGCATAAGGCATATAGGCAAGCTCGTTTGATATATCCTTTAAGTATTTATTCATAGTTTTATCGTTTTTTTCGATGGAATCCCATTTGTTTATTGCAATAATGGCAGCCTTGCCTCTCTCATGGGCAATTCCGGCAATTTTTGTATCCTGGTCTGTTACTCCTTCGTTTGCGTCTATAACAAGAACGGCCACATCAGCTCTTTCAACAGCAGAAACAGCTCTTATTATGCTAAAGCGTTCTATTTCTTCTTTTATTTTGCTTTTCCTTCTTATCCCCGCGGTGTCTATGAACACATAATTGTCATCGCCTATCTTTATAGGAGTATCAACGGCATCCCTAGTTGTCCCGGGGATATCGCTAACTATAAGGCGGTTTTCGCCGATTATTTTGTTTATAAGCGAAGATTTGCCAACATTCGGCTTGCCAATTATGGCAACTTTTATTGCGTCGTCATCATAATTTTCGTTTTCTGTTTTGTCAAAATGCTTCACAACCTCATCCAAAAGGTCTCCAAGGCTCAAGGCTTGTCCCGCCGAAACAGGAATGGGATCTCCTATTGCAAGGCTGTAAAACTCATACACATTAATGGAATCCTGGGTTATGCTGTCTGCCTTGTTTACAGCTAAAACAACCGGTTTTTTTGTACGTCTTAAAACATTTGCTATCTGCATGTCCTCATCTGTTACGCCCTGCTTTATGTCGCATACAAAAATTATAACATCGGCTGTTTCTATGGCTATTTCAGCCTGCTGCAATATCTGCCTTAAAATTGTGTCCTCGGCTCCTATTTCCATTCCGCCCGTGTCTATAAGCGTAAATTTATGGTTAAGCCATTCGGCGTCGGCATATATCCTGTCTCTGGTTACTCCGGGAGTATCCTGGACAATAGATATCCTTTCACCTGCGATCCTGTTGAAAAGCGTTGATTTGCCGACATTTGGCCTGCCGACAACAGCTACAATAGGTTTTGGCATGTTTTCCCCTCCGTATCTATTATGGAATATATGAAATCTTTACCCGAGTAATCCGCTATTTTAATAGGAATTTTAAGGCTTTTTTCTATATCCTCTATCGCAATATCGTCCAAAAGGACGTTTTCACCTCTTCTTAAAAGGTTCAATGGCAGCAAAAGAAACTCTCCAAGCGGTTTGTCTTTTAAAGCATCTATTATATCACGCCCTGTTAAAAGACCTGAAACTGTTATTTCGCTCCCGAAAAACTTATTTTCCACAGCGTACAAATTGATTTTTAAGTTTGGGAATTTTTGGTTGAGCCTCAGCGAAAGGCCATTTATGAAATCAAAAGCTAAGGTTCCCGTTGCAATTGAAACTTCTCTATTAATATATATGTTTTCTCCAATTTTTTCAATACAATCCGAAAACTCTTTTTCCATTAAGGCCGTCATTCCCACGCCGTTTTCTATCTGATAAAAATCCTCATAAGCCTCACACGGAGGAATGGGTACTTTCCCCTTTAAATAAAACTCATCCGCTGCAAACACAAAAGCAGAGCCTATTTCTTTTTTAAGCTTTTTCTGCCACCTATGGATAAGAGAAACAACCTCCGCCGAAGCTTTTTTGTCAAAAGGGATAAGCGGATAAAGCCCTTCCCTATATTTTGTTATACCTACGGGAACAACAGAAAGGCTTTTTGCGCGCGGATAAAACCTGCTTAAATCCTTAATCGACTTTTCAAGAGTTTCCTGATCGTTTATACCCCTGCAAAGCACTATCTGAAGGTTCATATCTAGCCCGGCAGACGCAAGCCTTTCCATATGCTTTAATATTTTATCAGCTTTTTTGTTGTTCAGCATTTTGCATCTTAAGCACAAATCCGTGGTATGCACAGAAATGTTTATCGGTGAAAGATGATAGTATATTATCCTGTCTATATCGGAATCCTTCATGTTTGTCAAGGTTACATAATTCCCGGAAAGGAAAGACAGCCTCGTATCGTCGTCTTTAAAATAAAGGGTTTCACGCATACCGGGAGGAAGCTGGTCTATAAAGCAGAAAATACATTTATTTTGGCAGCTTTTTGCATCGTCCATAAGCCCTTTTTCAAAATCTATGCCTATATCCTCATCCTCATCTTTTTCTATTTCCGCTATATATTCTTCGCCGTCCCTGCTCTTTATGCCAAGCTCAACATATTCATCTTTTATAAGATACCTATAGTCAAATATATCTAAGATTGCCTTCCCGTTTACGGACAATAGTATATCGCCAGGCATTATTCCAAGCTCTTCCGCAATACTGTCTTTTTCAACTTTTAAAATGATATTTTCATGTTTTTTCATATTTACCTCGTTTAAAGCATAGTGCCTATATCTAAAAGATTGCGGTATCCCCCGTTATCATTATAAAAAACGTCTATCCTTTTATATTTTATTTTGAATTTGTTGAATTCTACACCCGAAAAACCGCAGAGTGAAAACACCACAAGCCCTGCCTTTAAGTTTCTCACACTTCCTGAGGCTAAAAACAGGCTTAAGCCCTCTTTTCCGCCATACTCCAAAGCTTTAATATCAAAAATGTCAGGGCGTATATCCGTATCCTTAACGGAATTTTTGGTCTTTTTTGAAACTATTATTTCCTTTTGTGCCATAAAAGCCTCAATATCTGATTTTATCTTTTCAAAATCTTTTGCATCATCAAAAAAGGCATAGTATAAAGCCGCAGAAACCTTTGCCATTGCACTTTTCCCTCCGGCTTTACATTCCGTGGCTCCAAGAATCTTAGCTCCGGTTGGAAGCTCCTCGTTTATCCTGTTAATAAACTCTGAAGGGGTTATATATTGTGTAAATTCGGCTTCACCGTATTCGCCAATGCTTGTCATCCCAAGGCTCAAAGGGTTTGCAAACGTCATAAGCTGATGGGGATTAAAACCATTTGAATACGCCATGGGCAAAGAAGCTCTCCTTGCCGCACGCTGGTAAAGGCGCACTATATCCAAATGGCTTATAAATTTTACTTCCTCGCCTTTTTCAAACTTAAACCTGAGCTTAAAATTATTATTTGTCATAACAAATGCCTCCGCCAAAAATTTTGGCGCCGCAGTTGTTGCATTTATCTTTGCAGCTTTCCGTTGTTTTTCCTTCATACGCCTTCATGGCTTCGTTTATTAAATAGCTTTTTGAAACACCTATGGATATATGGTCCCATGGAAGTATTTCATCAAAGCTCCTTTTCCTGTTTGCATAAAAGGCCGGATCAACCTCTGCTTTTTCAAAAGCTTCCTGCCATATTCTAAAATCAAACAGCTCCGCCCAGCCGTCAAAACGTGCTCCCAGCTTCCATGCTTCATATATTGCGGCCGAAACTTTTCTGTCGCCTCTTGCCATAACGCCTTCCAAAAAGCTTAGCTTTGTTTCATGGTATATATATCTTATGTGCTTGTTCTTTATAATGGATTTAACAAGGCGCGCCTTCCTTTCAAACTCCTCATAGGTATCCTGAGCTTCCCATTGAAAGGGAGTATGGGGCTTAGGTACAAAGCATGAGCTGCTTGAGGTTATGCTGACAGGGCGGCTCCGCAATTCGGGGGGCAAGCTATAAAACACATCAACTATTTTCTGCGAAAGCTTGGCTATACCTATTACGTCTTCTTCCGTTTCCGTTGGAAGCCCAAGTATAAAATAAAGCTTAACCTTGCTCCAGCCGTTTTCAAAGGCCAATTTTGAGCCTCTAAGTATGTCTTCTTCCGTAAGGTTTTTGTTTATTACGTCTCTAAGCCTCTGGGTTCCCGCCTCGGCCGAAAAAGTTAAGCTGCTTTTCCTAACCTCCTGAACCTTTTTCATAAGGTCTAACGAAAAAGAGTCCACTCTTAAAGAAGGAAGCGAAATATTAATCATCTCATCCTTAAATTCACATAAAAGCTTTTCAGAAAGACATTTAAAATCACTAAAATCGCTCGTTGACAAAGAAATTAAAGATATTTCTTCATGCCCTGAAGTGTCTACAAGATTACGTGCCTGCCGTATAAGCGTTTCAGTCCTTTTTTCCCTGACAGGTCTATATACAAAACCTGCCTGGCAAAAACGGCAGCCTCGTAAACAGCCTCTGAAGACTTCAAGGGTAACTCTGTCATGAATAATGTCTATATATGGCACAAGCTGTTTTTCAGGGTAAAAAACTTTGTCAAGATCTTTAACAATAACCTTCATTATGCTCTTTGGCGCACCGTTAACAACAGGGAAAAACGAATCTATCTCACCGTTTTCTTTATATTTCACATCGTAAAACGAAGGGATATATACTCCTTTTACATTCATTATAGACAAAAGAAAATCTTTTCTTCCTTTACCGGCTTTTTTATTTTCTTTATACCTGTCTATTATCTCGTCGTAAGAGACTTCTCCTTCACCTATATAAAAAAAATCCACAAAATCAGCCAAAGGCTCTGGATTATATGAACATGAGCCTCCGCATACAATTATAGGGTCGTCATCCGTCCTGTCTTTTGAATATATGGGTATCCCAGCAAGATCCAGCATATTTATAACATTTGTATAGCACATCTCATATTGAAGCGTAAAACCCACCATATCAAAATCGCAGACAGGGCTTTTTGTCTCCAATGAAAAAAGAGGTATCCCCTTTTCTCTCATAAGCTTTTCCATATCCGTCCAAGGCGCAAAAACCCTTTCACAATATGTATCGCTTCTTCTATTTAAAAAAAAGTAAAGTATCTGAAGCCCAAGATGGGACATCCCAACCTCGTAAACATCTGGAAAACAAAAAGCAAAACGCACATCTATGTCGTCCAGGTTTTTTTTAACCATATTTGTTTCGTTCCCTGTATATCTTGCAGGCTTTTCAGTCTGCATAAGAATTTCATATGGGATTTCAATTTTTTCCATATCCTACCTCCGTGAAGCCAACAACTTGCCACATATATGATAACCTAAAAAACCACAAAATGCACTAAAAAATTAATTCCCCGTTTTCTGATAATCAGAATAATTAAAAGCCTGTTTAAATATATTTTAATATACAGGCGGAAAGGGGCTGTTAGATTGAACAAGCTAATTAAAAAAAGACCCACAAAAAGATCAACATCAAGGACAAGAAGGAAGTCTGAAAAAAACGTGCAAAAAACCTTAATAAACAAGCGGTTTATATCCCAGGCTTACGTAAGTATGCTGCTTATTACGATAGCATTGTTAATGTCTTTTTTTGACACTCCCAAAATATCATCGGTATCGGAAAGACTGGATTCCGCAATAGGCACAAACAGTTATGCCGAAATACTTGAAAGCGTTCAAAGCGCGGGCAAAAGCAGCATTGCGGTAATAAAGAACAAGGCTGAAAGCCTTACAAACAGCATATTAGGCAATACTCAAAAAACTAATGAAGCCGAAGAATCCGAAAAAGAAAGCGAAACTAAATCCACGGAGAAAGGAACTACATATATACCTGAGTCCTTAACCCCCGAAGGGTAACAATTCTGCCGTAAAATACGAGAAACCATGGGTATTGCCTGCTAATGGCATAATAACTTCTTCATGCGGCAAAAGAAAAAACCCTATTCTTGGTGTTTTGGAAATTCATACCGGCATAGATATCTCGCTTGATGAAAATACTCCTGTTTTTGCTTCAAAAGACGGGAAAATAATAGAAACAGGCGAATCCCAAACCTTTGGCAATTTTCTAAAAATAGCAACAGACGACGGATATGAGCTATTTTACGGGCACTTAAACAAACTTTTTGTTTCCGAGGAAGAATATGTCTATGCCGGTGAAAAAATAGCTCTATCCGGCAACACAGGTCTTTCAACGGGACCACATCTGCATTTCGGTGTATATAAAGACAACAAGCTTTGCGATCCCATGGAATATATAGATTTGCCTTACACAGACGAAGTGACGGAAGAATACATATTGCGGGGTGAAGCCATAATTGAAACGAAGAAAAATTAACATAAATCCGTCATTATTCCTGTTCGCGGCGTTTTTTTATATCGATGGCAGCCTCCCACTTTTTCTAAAGCTTATTATATTTGTTACGATGCATGAAGCATCGCATATAATAACTGCCCTTATGTTTAAATGCAAATTTTATAGCATAAACATATCTCCCATAGGCGAGCGCGCAGTTATAAAAAATATTGAAAGGCTTAGTTTTATAAAAAGGATATTTATTTATGCTTCAGGTCCTTTATCAAACTTTACAGCGGCTCTCATAATATTTTTGTTCTTTAAAGATGATTTGCTTATAAAAATAAACATGTTTATAGGTCTTTTTAATCTTCTCCCGATATTTCCGCTGGATGGGGGGATGATAGCCTTTCATGCCATAGGCAGGAAAACCGGCGTGCTTAATTCAGCCGGCTTCATCATAAGCTTAAGCCGTATTTTGGGATATATAATGGTAATATGCGGATTTATACAAACAATTTTATTCCCGTTTAATTTAAGCCTGCTTCTCATAGGGATATTTATAATACATTCACAGGAAAACGCTTATGCAGAAATATTTATGAATTTTATAGACAGTATGTCCTCAAAAAATCAATTTAAAAACAGAATACTGCCTATAAAAATATTTATATTGGAAAAAACAGGAGAATTAAAAAGCATAATACGACTTTTCTCGTATGACAGCTACTCGCTTATATGCTTTAAAGAAAAAAACGAACTGAAGTACATAAGCCAGGACGAAATACTCTTTCATTATTCAAACGGAAAAGCGTTTGGAAGTATTTCAGATATAATATAAAAAGCATCCTTAATATAAGGATGCTTTTTGTTTTAATTTATTTAAGCGGTTCAAACACTTCCGCTCCATGCTTACAAATCGGACAAATGAAATCTTTTGGGAGCTCGTCCCCTTCATAAATATAGCCGCATACCGTGCAAATGAAGCCTTTTTTCTTTTCCGGCGAAGCCTTAGGCTTTGGCTTTATGTTGTCAGCATAATATTGATATGTTACCGAAGGCTCATTTGAAAGCACCTTGGCTTCCGTCACCTCGGCAACAAATATTGTATGCGTACCATAATCTGCAGTTGATATAACCTTTCCTGAAATATATGCGTTTGTATATTTTGGAAGATAAACAACCCCGTTTTCGCTTCTGAATTCTGAGGATCCATCGGCAAACTTTTCAACGCTTCTTCCGCTTTGGAAACCAAAATGCTGGAATGTTGAAAACGGCGTTTCCGTTGTCAATATAGAAACATTGAAAGCTCCTGTATTTAAAATCATATCATGCGTATAGTTAGCCTTATTAACAGCTATCGAAATACGCTTTGGATTATCCGTAACCTGAATAGCTGTGTTTATTATGCAGCCGTTATCTTTTTTGCCTTCTTTTGCCGTAAGCACAAAAAGGCCATAGCTAAGTTTAAACATAGTGCCAATTTCAACTTTAGACGAGCTTGGAGCTGCCAAAGGAGCCGCCGGCTTAGGCATTGAAGCCATTATTGCCGCAACAAGAGTATCTATCTCGGCAAGCTGGTTACGTTTAAGCGAAGACTTTATGCTTACTGTTTCTTCAATAAGCTGCATGTTCTTCATTTCGGATACCATGCATCTCATAAGGCCGCCGGCAGTAGGCGCCCAGGAGCCGTTTTCCATAAAGGCAACCGTCCTGTTTTGAAGATTATGCGATTTTATATCATGCAAAAGCGTCTGCATGTTGCAAAATATTTCGGCATTATATGTCGTGGATACAAAAACAAGGTGGCTGCATCTGAAAGCTTCCGAAACTATATAAGACGGATGGGTTACGGAAACGTCAAACATTGAGATGTTTTTAACTCCCTCTTTTGCAAGGCTCACAGCCAATATCTCCGCTGCATTTTCAGTGTTTCCGTAAACAGAAGCATAGGCAATCATAACGGCCGTATCTTCCGGGGTATATGTGCTCCATTTGGCATATTTGTCAACAAACCATGATATATTCCTTCTCCAAACAGGCCCATGCAAAGGACAAAGCAGGCTTATTTCAAGGCCCTCCGCTTTTTTAAGCAGGGCTTGAACCTGATTTCCATATTTTCCAACTATATTGGTATAATAACGCCTTGCTTCAGAAAGGATATCACATTCAATATTAAGCTCGTCCGCAAAAATATTACCGTTTAAAGCGCCAAATGTTCCAAATGCATCCGCAGAATAAAGCACTTTGTCTGTAATATCATATGTTACCATAACTTCAGGCCAATGAACCATGGGAGCCATAAAAAACTTAAACGTATGCTTCCCTGTTTCAAGGGTTTCCCCTTCTTTAACAACAACCGCTCTGCTTTCTATATCAAAATCAAAATATTGCTTTATCATA
Organism: Lachnospiraceae bacterium; assembly: GCA_034925905.1. Lineage (GTDB taxonomy): Bacteria > Bacillota > Clostridia > Lachnospirales > Anaerotignaceae > JAYFRL01. The sequence goes on from JAYFRL010000008.1 coordinate 24,672, forward strand.
GTGACAATTTTGGAATTGCACACTATTTTAATATCAGGATAAATTCTTATAAGCTCATTCATGGCCCAAGAATGATCCGGTTCCATGTGGTTTACAATAAGGTAATCCAGGCTCCTACCCTCAAGAGCAGCTTCGATATTCTCAAAAAAACGCTCTGAAACAGATTTATCAACCGTATCCAGCAAAACAGTTTTTTCGTCTTTTACAATATACGAATTATAAGACATGCCCTTAGGCACGGGGTGAACATTTTCAAAAAGCGCAAGCCTTCTGTCATTGCCTCCAACCCAAAACATGTCTTCCGTAAGTTTTATAGTACAATCCATAGGAATCCTCCTAACAAATTAAACCTCTTTAAATTCATCCTTGCCGGCTCCGCAAAGCGGGCATACCCAATCAGCCGGCAAATCTGCAAAAGCCGTTCCTGGAGCTATTCCCTGCTCTGCATCTCCAACCGCAGGGTCATAAATATAGCCGCAAAGCTCACATTCATATTTCTTCATTCAATATTCCTCCTTAATTAACTGTAAATTTTTTTAATTGCCTAGAATCAAATATGGATGCTATTATTTTACAATATTTAACGCATCATAGCAATACAATAAACTTTTTTGAATTATATTAATTTTTTTGTTTGGTTTATCCATACTTAAAATACTATTTAAAAGATAAATAGAATTCCGTTATAAAATCAAAGCTACTCTTTAAAATATCAGTTTTTTAATAAAACCCTTTGTTTTTTTGAACAAAGTGGTATACTTTTAGGCATAACAAAAAGGAGGTAAGGAAGTATGAAGCTTTTGGTTTGCGTATTGCAAGAGATGGAAAAACTCGAACAGCTTTTAAATAAACTGGAATATGCAGGAATTAAAGGAGCGACTGTTTTGCAAAGCAAAGGTATCGCGGTAACCCTTTTAGACTCTAAAAAAGATATACCGTTTTTAGGCAACCTTCGCTCTGTGCTTGACCCTGAAAGGGAAGAAAACTGCACTATATTTATAGTGCTAAACGAAGAAAAGGTAGACATTGCTATTAAAACAATAGAAGAAACGATTGGTGACATTAACGCCCCAAATACAGGCATAATATTTACAGCACCCGTAGACTTCGCAAAAGGAATCAGATAAGGTGGCGACAAAATGGGAATTATTTTTTATCTTTCAGTAACCCTGTTTGCCGGCCTTTTAGGCGGTAAACTTATAAAATATCTAAAGCTCCCAGATGTAACGGGATATTTAATTATGGGGCTTCTAATAGGTCCGTCTATTTCAGGGCTATTAACCGCGCAGGTTGTTGATAGCCTTTCTATGGTATCAGAGATTGCCCTTGGGTTTATAGCTTTTTCAATAGGTGATGAATTTAAATTAAGCTATTTTAAACGCGTTGGCTTCACGCCTATTGTTATTGCAATTTTTGAAAGCATTGTAGCCGTAATATTTGTTACGGTAGGGCTTATAATAAGCGGGCATTCAATCCCTTTTTCATTGGTTTTAGGTTCTATTGCAGCGGCAACGGCTCCGGCTGCAACAATTATGGTTATACGTCAATATTCTGCAAAAGGGCCTGTAACGGAAACTCTTTTAAGTGTTGTTGCGCTTGATGATGCGGTTGCGCTTATAGCATTCGGAGTAGCCGTCGCATTTGCAAAAGTTTTTGTAAACACCCATGGCATTTCATTGATTAAAAACATAATAACCCCGTTTTTGGGTATTTTTGAATCATTTGGGATAGGTATTGTTTTGGGGATAGCAATAACATTTTTAGTTAAATTTTTCAAGTCTGCCGGCAATAAGCTTTCCCTTGCCATAGCTTTTGTGTTTATTGCAACTGCTATTGCGAATTACCTTGATATAAGCACACTTCTCACAGTAATGTCTATGAGCGCAGTATTTTCAAATCTCTGTAAAAGCTCCTCTGAGGTTATGAACATAACAGACAGTATAACACCACCCATATTTATAATGTTTTTTGTTCTTTCTGGGGCTGAGCTTGATCTATCAATATTGCCTTCCATAGGTCTTGTGGGAGTAATATATATTGTTCTCCGCGTTTTTGGCAAGATGACCGGAGCTTGGTTTGGCGCTGTTATAATGCACGCGCCCAAAACGGTTCAGAAAAATCTCGGACCGGCTCTTTTGCCTCAGGCTGGAGTCGCAATAGGCTTAGCCATGGTTGCTCACACTGTTGTACCCGAATATGCGGATATAATACGCGCAGTTGTGCTTTGCGGAACTTTAATATATGAACTGATCGGGCCAATAGCTGCAAAATGGGCATTAACAAAAGCGGGAGAAATAAAACCATTACCTTAAAAAGTTTCTACGCTGCCAAAAAAGCAGCGTTTTTTTATGCGTATTTTTTTATATTTTACCATGTTCGCCTTTTTTAAAATCCATATATTTGCTATACTGTTTTTATTAAGGAGATGGCAAAATGAAAAAAAAGAAACTTATTATTATAATTGCAGTTATTGCCGTATTTTTGCTCTCATATGCCTGCGGAAAAAATCAAAATACCGAACCTGCATCAAGTGTTTTGGACTCTTCCGAAAAAACTGAAAATACGAATGCTTCGGAAAAACCTAAAGAGGAAACCCCTTCTTCTCCGGAAAACAATTCAGGCAAACAAGAAAAACCAGACAGCGAAGTTGGCAAAAGCTTAAAAGTACATTTTATAGACGTTGGCCAGGCAGACTCAATCCTTATAGAATTAAACGGAAAATTTATGCTTATTGACGCCGGAAACAACGCCGATGCCGAAACCGTGACAAATTACCTCAAAAATTGCGGTGTGGTCTCTCTTGAATATGTTATAGGAACCCATCCGCATGAAGACCACATAGGTTCTTTGGATACAGTCATCGAAAATTTTGACGTTGAAAAAATTATAATGCCTCAAAAAGTGAATTCAACAAAAACATTTGAAGATGTTTTAACAGCTATTGAAAATAAAGGGCTAAAAATAACGGCGCCGACAACAGGCGAAAATTATAGCCTTGGCGACGCCGGATTTATAATACTTGCGCCTAACGGAGATTACGGAGATGAGCTTAACAACTGGTCTGTCGGTATAAAGCTCACATACGGAAAAACAAGCTTTGTTATGTGCGGAGACGCAGAGGAAGCTGCTGAAGGTGACATACTTAAGACAGGAATTGACATATCGGCGAATGTTTTAAAAATCGGTCACCACGGAAGCTCTACCTCAACGTCCGAAAGCTTTTTGAATGCCGTAAACCCTGAATACGCAGTTATAAGCGTAGGTGAAGGCAACGATTACGGGCATCCGCACCAGGAAACGCTTGATAATCTTTTACAAAAAGGAATTAAAATTTTAAGAACAGATAAAAACGGAACCATAATTGCCGAAAGTGATGGAGAGAATATTTCTTGGGAAATGGAAAAGGGTTCTTTTTATAGCTCCTCTGATAACCTTAGCAAATCCGAATATACAAAAGCCGAAGAATCTTCTCCGGCAGAAACTGCTTCTGGTACCGTAACGCAAAAAACTGAAACTAAAAATATTGAACCCGAAAAAACAGAACCTCAAAACATCGAAACCCAAACACCCGAAGCCGAAAACACTAAAACTGTTTCTTATATACTTAACACAAGTACTAAAAAATTCCATCTCCCAAGCTGTGCCTCCGTCAGTAAAATAAAAGCTGAAAATTATGCGGAGTTTTTTGGTTCAAGAGAGGAAGCCATAAGCGCGGGATATGAGCCTTGCGGAAACTGCAAGCCATAGAAGGAGGTAAAGCATGAAACTTACGATAGACAGAATAGAAGAGGATTTTGCCGTTTGCGAAGACGAAAATAAAAATATGCTTAACATAAAGCTATCCGAGATACCCTTTGAGGTTAATGAAGGGGATATTATCGGTCTTTCTGAAAATTCTTTTACAAGGCTTGAAAAAGAAACAGCTTTGTGCAAAAAAGATCTTGAAAAAAGGTTTAAAGGTCTTTTTGAATAAGTTTATTCCATTATTTTTATTAATGTTTTACAGCGAAAATTGTTGTTTTTTTGATATTTCTTATTTATCATATAATATATGACTAAAGCATTTTTGAGAGGAGAATATTAAAATGCCACTTAAGAACGGGGAACAATACATAGAAAGTTTAAAAAAAATCAGGATGCGGATATATTTATTCGGCGAAGAAATTCATACAGCTGTCGGAAATCCTATCCTCCAACCTTCTATAAATTCCTTAAAAATGACATATGACCTTGCCTGTGATCCTCAATATGAAGATATTATGACAACAATTTCACATTTGACAGGAGAAAAGATAAACCGTTTCACGCATATTCATCAAAGCACGGAAGACCTTGTAAAAAAAGTTAAAATGCAAAGGCTCTTAGGTCAAAAAACAGCCGCTTGTTTTCAAAGATGCGTTGGTATGGATGCATTTAACGCGGTTTACAGCACAACATTTGAAGTTGATGAAAAATACGGAACCTCTTATCATGAAAACTTCAAGAAATTCGCAAAATACTGCCAGACAAACGATTTGGTTGTTGACGGCGCAATGACAGACCCTAAGGGCGACCGTTCCCTTCCGCCAAGCGCGCAAAAAGACCCTGATCTTTACCTTCACGTTGTTGAAAGGCGCAAGGACGGAATAGTTGTGTGCGGCGCAAAAGCCCACCAAACAGGGATATGCAATTCGCATGAAGTTTTAGTTATGCCAACTGTGGCAATGGGTCCGGATGACAAGGACTATGCTGTTTCTTTTGCCGTTCCTCTGGATTCCGAAGGATTATTCATGATAGTTGGACGCCAGAGCTGCGATACGCGTAAGCTTGAAGGTTCTCAAATAGACGTCGGAAACAGCCAATTTGGCGGGGTTGAAGCTTTAACAATTTTTGAAAATGTTTTCGTTCCAAACGAAAGGATATTCTTAAACGGTGAAACTGATTTTGCCGGCATGCTCGTTGAACGCTTTGCAGGCTACCATAGGCAAAGCTACGGCGGATGCAAAGTTGGCGTGGGCGACGTTTTAATAGGCGCATCCGCTCTTGCAGCGCAATATAACGGAGCCGAAAAAGCTTCCCATGTTAAAGATAAAATTATAGAAATGACTCATTTAAACGAAACCCTTTACTCCTGCGGAATTGCCTGTTCTGCAGAAGGCAACAAAACAAAATCAGGCAATTATATTATAAATCTCTTGCTTGCAAACGTATGTAAGCAAAATGTAACAAGATTCCCGTATGAAATAGCACGGCTTGCCGAAGACATAGCTGGCGGGCTTATGGTTACGGCTCCGTCTGAAAAAGACCTTAAAAATCCGGTCACAAAAGAATATATAGAAAAATATTTTGCAGCTTCACCTTCATGTCCGTCTGTCGAGGCTAGGATACGCATAATGCGCCTCATAGAAAATATTACATTAGGGACTGCCGCCGTAGGCTACAGAACTGAATCCATGCATGGGGCAGGCAGCCCGCAGGCTCAAAGAGTAATGATAGCAAGGCAAGGCAACACAGAATCTAAGAAAGAAATGGCTAAGAAAATAGCAAAAATAGACTGATTTTAAATAAAGCGGAGGCTTAGGCTTCCGCTTATTTTTGCCTTTTTTATTTAAGCCTACAGATCATAAATTTTTATCTTTTGATTTTTTAGGTTATTTATTGTTAAAATATGCTGTATCTGCTAAAATAACTGTTAAATAAAGGTTTTGGGAGGTCTTTTTTTGATAGAAATATCGGTTAAAGAAAATCTTGAAAAGTATTTGCTTGATAAAAACATAGTTGATAAAAATATCCCTTACAGCTATTTTTACTGCAATGGCGGAGTTTCCTGCACTGTTGTCTTCCTGCGAAGAGGTTCTGAGGAAATGATAATAAAGCAGGCTCTTGCACAGCTTAAAACGGCGGAGACCTGGCTTTGTGACCAAAACAGGATGTATATCGAGCAGGAAAGCAACTCTATATATCATTTGCTCGTGCCCGATTGCGCTCCCGAGGTCTATTTTTATGACAGTGAAAATTATATATACGGGCGTAAAGCAGCTCCTGAGAATGCAAGGATGTGGAAAACAGACCTTCTTTCGGGGCGCTTTGATTTTAATGTTTCAAGAAAGGTTATTTCTTCTCTTGCGACCGTACATGAAAAATGCGCAAATAATCCTGAAATTTACGAGAAATTCAAGGATAAATCCATATTCTACGATTTAAGGATATCGCCGTATATAGAGTTTACCGCCAAAAAATATCCCGAGTTAAAAGACCTTGCCGGGCATGTGAGCGCTTTTCTTATGGACAGCAGCATAACTCTTGTTCACGGAGATTTCAGCCCTAAAAACATAATGATAGATAATGATGATGTTTATATTTTGGATTACGAGGTTGCTCATTACGGACACCCCGCGTTTGACCTCGCCTTTTTTACAAACCATTTCCTGCTCAAAATGGTTAAAAACAAACGCTATTCCCTTGCAACTGCAAATATGATAAACGAGATGCTGGATTTATATTTTGAAAACATAAGCTATATGGATAAACCAAAGCTTAAAGAAGACTTTACAAAGCTTCTTGCGCTTTTATTCCTTGCGCGGGTTGACGGAAAATCCCCTGCCGAATATATAACGGACGAAAACGATAAAAAAATGATAAGGGAAATAGCTTTAAAAATAATAAGCACTGAGCTTTTCGACTATAAGAAAATACTTAAGCTTACGCTTTTATACACAGGAGGAGACATATGAAAGATTGTACAATTAAAAAAGTTATAGCGCGCCAGGTTTTTGATTCCAGGGCAAACCCCACGGTCGAGGTTGACATTTACCTTGAATGTGGCGCCTTCGGCCGTGGAACGGTTCCTTCCGGCGCTTCTACCGGCATATACGAGGCTCTTGAGCTGAGAGACAAGGACGCTTCTTACCTTTCGGGAAAGGGTGTTAAAAAAGCTGTTAAAAACATCAATGAAATTATTTCGCCAAGGCTTATAGGTCTGGATGCAAGAAAGCAAAGTGAAATAGACTCCTTAATGATAGAGCTTGACGGAACCGAAAACAAAAGCCGCCTTGGGGCAAACGCAATGCTGGGCTGCTCCATGGCAGTTGCGCATGCGGCGGCGGACGCGTTGGACCTTCCCCTTTTTAAATATTTGGGCGGAGAGGACGCAAAAACCATTCCTGTTCCAATGATACAGATTATAGGTGGAGGGGCTCACGCCGTAAACTCTGTTGACGTCCAGGATTATCTGGTTATACCCATGAGCGCAAAATCTTTTGCGGAAGGCTTTGAAATGGTTGTTAACGTATATAATGCCGCAAAAAAGATTTTCCAGGTCTTCGGGAAGCCTCTTTCCGTAGCGGACGAAGGCGGTCTTTGGCCAACGGGCTTTAAAACAAACGAAGAGCCTCTTGCAATACTCACTGACGCCATAAAAACAGCCGGGTATAAGCCTATGGAAGACGTTGCCATAGCCCTCGACATAGCTTCAAGCGAGTTTTACAACAGCAAAAGCGGAAACTATGAGCTTAGGCTTGAAAATAAGGCCCTTAAAAGAGAAGAATTCATAGCTATGCTCTGCGCATGGGTAGAAAAATATCCCATAATCTCTATTGAAGACGGCTGCTCCGAGCTGGATTGGGAAGGCTTCACCTTGCTTACCGAACGTCTTGGAAACAAAATACAGCTTATAGGCGACGATATATTTACAACAAATATATCAAGGATTTCCGAGGGAATAAAAAATAAAGCATGTAATTCAGTGCTTATAAAGCTTAACCAAATAGGTACTATAACCGAGACGCTTCAAGTGATAGAATTTACGCAGAAAAACGGCTACCGCCCTGTTATTTCCGCAAGGTCGGGAGAAACGGAAGACGCCACAATAGTACACCTTGCAATTGCAACAAATGCGGGCCAGCTTAAAGTCGGCTCCGTTGCAAGAGGCGAAAGAACGGTTAAATGGAATGAAGCGATAAGGATGGAAGAGCTTTTGGGGAAGGACGGATATTATCCTTCCGGGAATATCTTTAAATAAACCCAATTAAACGCATACAAAAAAAGGCATATAAGCATATGCCTTTTTTATTTTTATAAATCTTAGCTGCATTTTTTCTTTTTTACAAGCTTCACAAACTCATACCAAAAAACAGAAGCTGCGGCTATAAAGCAAGCCGCTAAAAGCTGAGCTGCCGAAAGAGGCGCAAGCTTTAAAAAGCTGTTTAAAGGCGTATAAAGTATCACAAGAATCAAAAGCACCGTCAACATGCTTATAAACCTCATAAATCTGTCTTTCCCAGTCATTTTCAAAGAAATATATACAAAGTCATTGTCCGAAGAATTAACCTGAACAAGGAAAAGATTCGCAAGCATTATTACCGTAAGACCCATTGAGCGGGCCAAATCAGCTTGGCTGCCCTTAGACAGCATAAACCAGTATGAGCCAAAGGATGCCGCAAATATAAATATACCCTGCAAAACGCTTTTTATAATAAGACCTTTAGAAAGTATTTTTTCGTTGGGGTTCCTCGGTTTTTTCTCCATAATATTTGCTTCGGCCGGTTGGCGCTCCAAAACTATTGAGCATGTCGGGTCTATAATAAGCTCCAGCAAAACAACGTGAAGTGGAAGCAAAAACAGGCTTTTTGAAGAAATACCGAGCATGGGCGCAAGCAATGATGCAAACGCAATAGGTATATGGATAGAAAAAACATAACCCACCGCACGTCGGATATTATCATATATCCTTCTTCCGTCTTTAACAGTATCCACAATGGTTGAAAAATTATCGTCCAATAATATAAGATCCGCGGCTTCGCGTGAAACCTCGCTTCCGCGTTTTCCCATTGCAATTCCTATGTCCGCATATTTTAAAGCCGGAGCATCATTCACGCCATCACCCGTCATGGCAACCGTTTCTCCGTTTTCCTTGAGAGCTTTAACTATACGCATCTTATGCTCCGGGATTACCCTTGAAAAGATATCCGTACCGTTTACCTTTTTGCTTAGTTCTTCATCCGTCATACCATCAAGCATATCCCCGGTTATTATGTTGTCATAATTTTTCATGCCTATTCTTTTTGCTATTGAGGATGCGGTTATTCCGTTGTCTCCGGTTATCATAACAACCCTTATTCCGGCTTTCTGGCAAGAAGCTATGTCTTTTTTAACGCTTTCCCGCGGCGGATCTATAAGACCTACAAGCCCACGGAAGCTTAAACTACAGTCGGTAATTTTTTTGGGTATTTCTTCTTTAGTTTTAATATCTAAAGAACCTACGGCTATAACTCTTAAGCCTTCCTCAGACATTTCTCTTGTCTTTTCCTGCAAAGATTCAAGCTCATCCAAGCTTAACCCGCAAAGCGGCAATATGCTTTCAGGCGAACCTTTGGCGGCGATTTCTATTTTCTCTTCATTAGAAAGCCAAACATGGCCCATCATTTTAAGTTCATTTGTAAACGAATATTCTTTTATAAGTTTGTATCCTTCAAAATTTTCTTTGTTTAATCCCAAATTTTCACAATGGATAAGCATTGCCTTTTCCATCGGATCATAAGCGTCCGTTTCACAAGCAAGAAACATTGCTTCGCAAAGCCTTTTTTCATGCTTGCCTGAAGGATATATGCTTTGAACTGACATTTGATTCGTTGTTATGGTTCCTGTTTTATCAACGCACAGAACAGACAAGGCGCCTAATGTTTCAACCGCGGGCAAGCTGCGCACAAGGGAGTTTTTCTTTGCCAAGCGCCAAGCGCCCATGGAAAGGAAAACCGTTAATATAACCGGAAATTCTTCCGGTATCATTGCCATGGCAAGGGTTATCCCCGATAATATGCTTTCCGTAAGCCTTTCTTTAAAAAGATGCCCAGATATATTAAACCATGTGATTATAGAAACGAGCGCAAAAAGGGCTGCCGCAATTAATGCACAGGTTTTAACAAGGGCATCTGTCTGTTTTTTTAAAGGAGTGTCCCATTCCGGTACTGAAGCTACGCTTAAGCCTATCTTCCCGTATTCTGTTCTTGTTCCTGTTTTTTCCACTGCAATATAGGCAGTTCCCTGAATAACAAGAGTACCGGCATAGCAGTAATCTTTCCGCCAGTATCCGTCAGAGCTTTCTCCTTGGCCTTTTGCCTGCTTCCAAACAGCCTCAGATTCACCCGTTAAAGAAGATTCATCAACACAAAGATCGTTACACTTTATAACCAATCCATCCGCAGGGATTTTCACGCCTTCATATATTATCATAATATCCCCGGGAACAAGCTCAAAGCTTGCAATTTCAGTTTCGGCTCCGTCGCGTATAACCGTTGCCCGTGGCGCGGAAAGCTCGGAAAGCGCCAAAAGCGTTTTGTCCGTTTTCCATTCCTGTATAGTCTCTATGCTTATTATGCCTATAACAAAAATAAGCATTATGCTTCCGTCTCTTGGTTCGCCCAAAATAAAATAAATAACAGCCGCAATTATAAGCAGCAAAAACATAGGCTCACGGATTATCTTTAAAATTTTCTTTATAAATCTTTCTTCTTTCTTTGGAACAAGCTCATTCTTACCATACAAAGCCTGGCGCTTTTTCGCTTCTTCCGTTGTTATTCCCATAAGTATTTCTTCGTTCCCTGTCATAAAAGTTACCTCCTGCCCTTTTTGGCAAAATAAGATAGCTCTATGCCACCGCACTTAACTGAACGTCCCAGGATATAAAAAAGCACACCTACGGAACATACACTGTCCCACAGATGTGCACAAATAAACACTCTGTTGCTGCTAAGGCGCAGCCCGGCCCCATGACCTTTTAGGTTCATCGCCTGCTCAGTTTGTACTGTTGATCTCGCATTCAAGTGAATGTAATGCAGCGCAAAGAGATTATTGACATGATAACATATTATGTGCATGGAGTCAATATTATTCTACTGACTTATATTTACAGAAACCTTGGGGTTTAAACCAAATTTTTATTAGTTTTAATTACATATACTGCATTGAAACATAAATAAATGCAAGTATGGCAATAAATATGAAAATAGCAACGGCAACCCTTAAAGGAGAAATTGGGGTTTTCCCACTTACCCTGCCCGTTTGACCGTTTATTGCAAACTGATAAAGCTTACCCCTATATTTAAAAGAAGAAAGCCAAACCGGGAGAAGGAGATATTTATACTTTATATTTGTATATATTGTGCTAAGGCTCAAATTGCTTACCCTATCCGCATTATGCCTTGCCCTTATTTCTCTTGTTATGCTGTTGTCAAGCCTGCGTGATATTAATATTTTTGCTTTTTCCCATGCGTCTTTTAAGCCTACAGAATATCTTTCCGAGGCAAACCCGGCTATGTATTTAGGACTATATATAACATTTTCTTTGGTTACGAAAGGCTCTACGCCTGAAAGCAGATTTTCACCATGTCTTACGCTTGCAAGAACAGTCTGGTCATCAATAAATTCGCTATATGTTCCCGAGGTTGAATGCCAATCCGTTACAATTCTGCTTTTACCTTTAAAATCCGATACAACACGATCTATGCCATAGTTTGCCCGGTAGCTTGTTTTCGTATCCGAATCAAATGTCCAATAAGGAAGATATACCCCTTTAAATGCCTCAGGCCTTGCCTTTTTCTTTGCTTCCCTAGGACAAAAAAGTTTTCTGGATATCCATTTTTTAAACTTGGTTCCGGCATTTTTTATGTCTATTCTAAAAGGGCACACTCCTTCGGGTGCAAGAGTATCTGCCTCTTTAACCTCCATAACTTGATTGCTCCCGCAATAAGGGCATTCGCTTGCAATCTGGAGCTCATCATATACAGTCTCAGCTCCGCAGGATTTACATATAACGGTTTTTGTGGCCACACCCCAGTCGTGGTTACCCTTTTCTTCTTCCGACATAAAATCCCGCTCTTTTGCTGAATCTTCAGCGGATATTTCCTCTGTATGCCCGCAATAAGAACATTTCAACCCGCCGGTTGACGGGTCAAAACCCATAACCGCTCCGCAGGAAGGACATTTTTTATCCGTTTCAACCATGGTTTTTGCTATGTTAATTTCACCGAAAGCCATATTATCTCACCTTTAATTATTTTTTACGTTTTAATGAGGAGTTATAAAGTATTTCCTTATATTTTTCGGAAGCCTTTAAAACCTCCATAGCTTTTGATATCTTCTGATTCATGTTTATAAAGTATGTACTATAGATATCCGTATAATCAAACATATCCTTTTTTATTTCTTCTGTTCCAAGTTCTCTTATAAGTTCTGTTATATCGTCTATCTGCGAATCCTTTATAACGTCTGCCCTAGGCATTGTTCTAAGTTTTTCCCTTATAAGCTCAGGGCGTACTATTGCAAAATCAGATTCGTTTGTTATCTTTGCATCATCGTTTGTTATGACAAGTAAAGAATATAATGGGATTTTTATATCCATATCCCAGCCAAACCTTTGTCTTATGGCTTGGTTTATTATACCGTGAAGCGCGCCTAAAATAAAATTTGATTCAAGAATAGGGTTTTTCTCCAAAACGGCTTCGCCGGACACATATCTTTGCCATTTTCCGTCTTTTGAAACTATTATATTACCCGGTATGTTCTTTATTCCGACACAGAAAATTCCGCCTTTTGAAACAATAATTACATCCGTTTTCAAAGAGCTTTCGGTATTTTTTATTGGGTCGTATATTTTAGTTATAAAATCATATATTGTTCCAAATTCGTCCCCAAAAACCAAAAGGTTGTTTTTAACACGCCTTTTGCCTTCGCATTCGTTATTTACAGACAAGTATTCCTCCATAAGCTCTTTTTTTATCATCTGGAGGTTTGAGTTGTATTCATATATATCATTTTCAGTTTCTTTTTTAAGTATAGCCGGATAAAGGGCTATCTCCCTTTCGTCAAGGTCAAACTGCAAAAGGCGTTCGTATTTTGTAAGCTCCCTGCTGTCTTTAAACTCAATTTCGCTATAATCTGGTATAAAAACAGGGAAAGGCATGATTTTTTCAAACATTTCCTTCTGTTCTTTATAAAAACTTTCCCTTCCAAAAAGACCATCGCTTTTTATTTTCTTCTCACCGGGCAAAATAGGGTTTTTACTTGTTTTTAAGGCTTCTTTAAAGCTTGTGTGTGTTAGGAAATTATCTATTTCTTCTTTTGCGTTTTCACAAACTGTTTTAAATCTCTTTTTTTCCCTTAAAAGCATTTTTTCATTGGTAAGCTTAGCTATGGCCTCTTCACAATCAGCATAAACTATTGATATAAAGCTCAGATAGCGTATGAATATTATAAAAGAAAAGCCGAGTGCCAGAATATCAGGATAAGCAAACGGGAGTCTTTTATTTATTTCCAAAACAATCTCTGTCGAAGACAAATATTCGTCTGCGATAAAATATATGTTTAAGGCAAAAAACCAATATAAAACGCATACGGCAACAAAAAGAGCAAGCCTTAAAATATCATGGGCAAGCATATAAGAAATTATTTTACAAGTCTTTTTTGGAGTTAAAATAACCGCAAGGGCTATGGGTGCAGCAAACACAAGCTCTATCATAAGCCACCTCCAAAAGGAAGGCTTATTAAAAGGCCTGTTTTGTCTAATGTATCATAAAGACTTGAATAGTCCATGGTGTACCCTTTGTCATAAAAACCTATAAGGGTATTTATATTTGATATTGTAAAATGCTCAGGTTTTATAGCATCATTCAAAGAAGAAGGGGAATCATTGTAATAATCCCTTATTTTTAATACAAGCTTTTTAAGCTTACGCTTTTTAAGGCAGCTTTTTTCAATAGCATTTATCACAATTGTAAGCACTATATAAAAAACGGCCACGGCAACAAGAAGATATCTCCTTGAGTACAGTTCAAAAACAGGTATTTCCCAGTTGTAAACATATACCCAAATAAGAGAAAAAGCAACAATTGCTATAATTATGTTTATAACAACAATAATCGGTTTTTTTGTACAATCAAAAATAACCGCGCAAACCAAAGGTAAAATCAAATATAAAAATGTAATGTTTAAAAACAATGCGGCAGCAAAAAAAAGCACCGCCGCGGCAAAAACATACTTATCGAAATTAACAGTATTAAGCTTCAAAAGCTTTTCAGTCTTTTTAAAAAGCTTTTCGTTTTTCTTCGCGTAATCCAAAGCATATAAAAGCTTTTCTTTAATATCTGCATCGTTAGGCATATAATCCTCCGCATGTCCACATATTCTGCCCTTTAAAATATACACTATATATTATAATAATACGACAAAAGCTTACATCTTTCAATCGTATTACGGAGTGTTTATATAATTTTTTAATATATCAACTAAAAAAGCCGCAGGAGAAATTTTCCCTGCGGTTTTTAGTATTATTTTATTTTCACGGCAGTTCCATATGCAACAAGTTCCGCCGCTCCCTGCATGACGGAGGATGAACCGTATCTTACGTTTACAACGGCATCTGCTCCTAATTTTTCAGCCTCTTCTATCATCCTTTGCGTTGCAATTTCTCTTGCTTCTTTAAGCAGCATAGTGTAACTTTTTATTTCCCCGCCAACAAGAGTCTTAAATCCCGCCATAATATCCCTGCCTAAATTTTTGCTGTGGACGGTCATACCCTTAACCAGCCCTAAAGCTTCTATCTCAGAACCCGGGATGTAGTCAATGTTAAAAAGTTTCATGTTTTCACTTCCTTTCATTTTATTTTTATTATTATTTCTCGGAAATGTATTTTTTAAGCAAATCAATGCCCATGCTATAGCCGCGGTTAACTGTTTCAACCGTACTTCCTGCAATGTGCGGAGTTATAAATGCTGTCCTTGATTTTATTATGTCTTCATAAAAACCAAAGGGCTCGCTGCCCAAAACATCTATAACGGCGCCTCTTATTTTATTTTCATGGAGTGCGGATTTTAAAGCTTTATAATCAAGCAAGGCTCCCCTTGCCGAATTTATTAAAACGGCGGAAGGCTTCATCATTGCTATCTTTTCTTTATTCATAACCGGAGGTTCTCCTTTTTCGGCTCTTGCATGGAGGCTCACATAATCTGCAGTTGAAACAAGCTCATCAAGCGAAACTTTTTTAACATTCTCTGCCGCAAAAGCTTCGTCGCCAACATAAGGGTCATAAGCAATAACTTTTGCGTCAAAACCGGTAAGCAGTTTCCTTAAGCAGCGAGCAACCCTGCCATATCCTATAAGACCGAAGGTTTTATTTTGAAGCTCATGGCTTTTATATTTATCCGCAGCCTTAATCCACCACCAGTTTTCCATAAGACATGCATTCCCATATGCCATTCCCCGCTCAAAGGCAAGCGTTGCGCCTAAGGCAAATTCGGCAACCGCCTGTGCGTTTTTACCGTTTGTATTATAAAATTCTATATTCCTTTCTTTAAGGCACTGCCTGTCTATATTAACCGGACCGCCGCGCATTGAGATTATGCATTTTAGGTTGTCCGCGTTTTCAATAACCTTCCTTGGAAGCGCCGCTCCGTGTATAAAAAGCACTTCGGCATCTTTTATTTCGTCAAAAAGCATATATGGCTCACCATAAAATTCGTTTACACCGCAATCGGGATAAGACGCTTTAACGGCAGGGTCTTCCATAACCATACCGCTTGGGATCGAAATATTTTCTTCAAGTAGATATCCGGGGCATGTGAATACATATTTATGGGTTCTTATATCAAGTGTGCCTTCGGGGAAGGCTTCTTTTAGTCTTTCTTTATATATATCGGGGTCAAAAAAGCTGTCTCCCGAAATTAAAACCTTTATCATATTATGCATCTCCTTTTGGCTGACATTTATTTCATCATTGACGTTATACAGTTTATTTTTGCCGTTTCTTCAAGAAGCTCGGCTGTGTTATAGCATTTTTCCATACCTTTGTCATAAACAACTATACCATGGCCTTCCAAAAGAATAATGTTTATATCCCTGTCCTTGGAAGCTTCCCTAACTCCTTCTTTAAGCTCAATCGAACCTGCATCCGCATATTCAACATAACCCATTTTCCTTAGCTTAAGCTTTGATGAAACCGTAGGCAGTGGAAAATCCCTTCCTTTGGTTATTGTGCAGGAAATTGTAAAAACAGGATGAATATGAATAATGCTGTCTATATCTTCCCTGTTTTTAAAAACCTCAAGATGCATAAAAACCTCTTTGGAAGGGCGGCGCCCATAGCTTTCTCCAACTATGTTTCCGTCTATATCAACCTCAACTATATCCTCGGGAGTTAAATGCCTTAAAGCCGCATTTGTAGCAGTTATAAAAAACCTGTCGCCGAGGCACATGCTTATATTTCCGCCTGCTGCCGAAACAAGGCCGTTTTCATAGCAATCCTTTGAATATTCAATTATTGTTTGCTTGATTTCTCCAACATTCATAATCTGTCTCCTTTTTAGATAATTATTTTAAAACAAATCCTTTATTGCAGGATATATTTTTATATATCTTTCATATTGGCTTGAATATTTATCATATAACTTAAGGTTTGGAGCATAGCACTTTTCACTTCCGCTTTTAAGCTTATGGCCTTTTTCTATTATTCCACCCGCAATCCCGCCAAGCATTGCGGCTCCTGCGGCTCCGGAATCCATAACGTCTGAAATGTATACCTTCCTGTTTAAAACGTCTGCAAAAAGCTGCATCCAAAAAGCGCTTTTTGTGCCTCCGCCAACAACCGTTATACCGTCAAATTTTGCCGAAAGCAGCTTTTCCTGTATTTCTATAAGCTCTCTTATGCCATAAGCCGCGCTCTCCAAAACCGCTCGGGCAAAATGCGCTCTTGTGCTTGAAAGGCCCACACCTATAAACGCTCCTCTTATTTTAGAGTCAAAAACAGGAGACCTCTCACCGTTAAGATATGGCAAAAACAAAACCCCGTCAGCCCCCGGTTCAACTTCTGAAGCCATCTCATCAATGGCCTCAAATGCGCTTTTACCCGTTATTTTTTCTTCTTTTTTCAAATCCTCACAAAAATTATTTATAAACCATTTTAGAGCTCCGCCCACATTAGACATTGTCCCCGCTATCATCCATGCGTTTTTAAATATATATGAACGCGCCGTGAGCCTTTTATCAAAATAATCCTTCTCAGAAATACAGGTTAAAACCCCTGATGTCCCCATCGAAAGAAAAGCCTTTCCGTGTGATGTTATGCCAAGGGCAAGAGCTGTGCTCACGGTGTCTCCGGCGCCAACGGCAACGGGAGTTCCGCGTTTAACACCCAGGGCAATAAATTCTTCGTTTATAAGCCCTCCCAAAAGGTCTGCCCCCTGGCTTAACGGCGGCAGTTTTTTAAGGTCTATGCCTGTTTTCCCAGCCATCTCCTCAGACCATTCGGTTTTATGTATATTATAAAGCCCCGTTCCGGCGGCATTTGAATAGTCCATTTTTATTTCTCCCGTAAGACGGTAGCCCAACCATGTAGGAAGATGAACAAAATATTTTGTTTTCTCATATACTTCGGGGAGATTATTTTTTATCCAAAGCATTGTGGTTATGGATGCGGCTCCGGCCATTATGCGGTTTGCCGTTATGCCATAGCAATAGTCCTCGCCTAAAACATCCTTTATAAACGCGGCTTCCTTTCCGCTTCTTGCATCCATGAATATTATTGAATTTGTCATGGTTTTGCCTTCGGAATCAATGGCTATAAGCCCGGGGCAAAGCGCGCATGAGCCTATTGAAGAAATCTCGCTTCCATCTATGCCATATTCCGTTTTAAGGCGTTTTATGCATTTAATAACATTCTCCCAAATTTCATCACAGTCTATTTCGACATAGCCTTTTTCGGGCATCCTAAGCTTCCATTCGGAATACAAAGAAATAACTTTGCCCATAGACGGATTGTATAAAATGCATTTAAGACCACTCGTTCCCATATCAAAGCCTAATAAATAACCCATCCAAAAGCCTCCTTTATTATATGTTTAAGTATAAATGCAAGACTTTCCACAGTCAATTAAAAACCTTAATTATTTGATTGGGATATAAAAACAAGACGACATATGCCGTCTTGTTTTTATATCCCTTATGCTTTATTCTCTTATCTGGCCTTCACCGTATATTATATATTTATATGACGTAAGCTCCTTAAGCCCCATAGGCCCCCTTGCATGCAGCTTTTGGGTGCTTATTCCTATTTCCGCGCCATACCCAAACTGGGCTCCGTCGGTAAACCTCGTTGACGCATTAACATATACCGCAGCGGAATCCACATTGTTTAAAAACTTCTGTGCGTTTGAATAGCTCTCTGTTACTATAGTTTCAGAATGTCCGGTACTATATTTCCTTATATGCGAAATGGCTTCGTCCGTATCCGCAACTACCTTTGCCGATATTATAAGGTCTAAAAACTCTGCCGCGTAATCCTCATCGGTTGCCTCCTTGACAAGGCTTGACGCCTTTTGAAAGGCTTTGTCACCCCTTATTTCAACACCGTATTTATTAAGCTCGGCTATGGCCAGCGGCACAAATTTATCTGCTATTTTTTCGTTTACCAAAAGGCTCTCCAGCGCGTTGCAAACCCCTGTTCTTTGAGTTTTTCCGTTTATAAGTATATCAATGGCTTTTTTAAAATCCGCCGTTTCGTCAACATATAAATGGCAGTTGCCCGTTCCTGTTTCTATAATGGGAACCGTACTGTTTTCAACCACTGTTTTTATAAGCCCTGCTCCCCCTCTCGGGATAAGCACGTCTATATATCCGTTTAGCTTCATCATTTCTTTTGCGGTTTCATGGCTTATGTCTTCCACAAGCTGAACAACATCGGCATTTAAGCCTTCAAGCTCTATTGCTTTTCTGATTGTTCCTACAATAGCCATGTTTGAATTTATGGCTTCCTTGCCACCCCTTAATATAACCGCATTGCCCGCCTTAAAGCAAAGGGCAAAAGCGTCTGCCGCAACATTCGGGCGCGCTTCAAATATTATTCCTATTACACCCAGGGGAACACGTTTTTTGCCCACAATAAGCCCGTTTGGCAATGTGTTCATGGAAATAACCTCACCTATTGGGTCTGGGAGTTCTTTAACCATTAAAATACCTGATGCCATATCCTCTATTCTTTTTTCGTCAAGCCTAAGCCTGTCTATAAGTGAGGCTTTAACCCCTTTTCCTATTGCCAGGTCAACATCTTTCTGGTTTGCCTTCAATATTTCAGGAATGTTTGCAACAAGAGCCTTGGCAGCTTTATCTAAAATCAAGTTTTTCCCGTCTGTCCCAAAACAGCTTAAAGCATATGCCGATTCCTTTGCTTTTTTCCCCATTTCTATCATTGTCATGTGGCATCCCTCCATTATATAAAACCGTTTTCGGTAATTATAAAATCCATTTTAACGTCATTTTCTTCAGATGGTATGCTTTCAAAAAGCTGTACGCCATATGCAAGGCCTATTTTTATAGTGTCTTTGTATTTTGAAAAGTACCTGTCATAAAAACCCTTGCCATGTCCCAGCCTGTTTTTATGATAATCAAAAGCAACTCCCGGAACTATAAACACATCCCCTTTTTGAGGTAAAACTTCTTTTAAGCTTTTATCAGGCTCAAATACTCCGAAATTTCCTTTATAAAGCCCGTTAATATCTGATATCTCAGCAAAATACATTGCCCCGTCATCATAAGAGACAGGGAGCGCAACCCTCTTTGATTCCTTAAAAGAGGTTTTTAATATCATACTTGTGTCAACCTCATATGGAGTTGCAAAATACACAAAAATAATTTGGCTTTCTGAAAAATACCTGCTTTTTATAAATTTACTGCAAATTTTAAAGCTTTTTTCTACCCGTTCCTCTTTTGTAAGGTTTTTCCGCGCAGCTAAAGCTTCTTTCCTTATATTTTCTTTCATGTCATCATTCCCAAAGCAAAATTAAACAAAAACACATATCCCACCATAATAATCCCCGAAGCCGCAAGTATCTTTGAAATACCGGTTTTTTTAAATATAAGCCTTAAAAGCATAGAAAATAAAAGAATATAAAAAACAGCAACGCCTAAAATAGAAAAAACAGCCGCCACATAATAATTTATAAAGCCAAAATACACAACAAACGCTAAAGAAAGAGAAAAAAGGCACATTACAATATATTCTTTAAAAGATATTATCGGCTTTGATGTATTCTCAAAATTTCCGGTATAATTTATGGCCAGAACAAAAAATGCCGGAAAAAACACGCCGCATAAAGCGCCTGTTATTATTCGTATAATATTTGCCGTCCCAAAAAAACCAAAATACGAGCCTGCTCCGTCTAGCATAAGCGGAAGCAAAAAAACAGCGGAAAGCACAGCTGTTTTAAGCTCCGGAGGTTTTTTAAAATCAAGCCTTTTAAGCGCGCAAAGCATCAAAAAGCCTACCAAAACCCCTATATATATGCCTGTGCAGCGCGCGCAAAGCGGAAGCTTTTTCCCATATATAAAAACAGAACGGCTATCCATTCTATGGCATACCGTATTTGCAAAAAAACCTAAAATATCAATAATCATACATTATAAAATGCTAGTCCAAAAAACGAAAGTATACTGCTTACAACACAGCAAAGTATCCATAAAACCATCATAATTATAGTGAATATAAGAAGTTTTTTGCCAAAGCTTCTGTATCCTATGCGCTTATCGTTCATAAATATCGTACTTGATATTATCCCAAATATAATGCCGGCTCCCGGCAAAAATATTACTCCAAGGACAATAAGGACCTTTAAAATTGTGGACAGGTCTTCTTCCGAAGAATCGGTTCCGTGGTTTTGATTCCCAGAAGAAGCTTTTTTATGTTCCGGGTCTTCTTTTTCAGGCTCTATCGTTTCGCTTGATACTTCCTTTACAGGAATATCGTCTATTATAAGCTCATATCCGCAGTATGAGCACTTGTCTTCCCCTTCTGCGGTTTTTCTTCCGCAATTCGGACAATAATTCATAGCTTCCTCCTTTTATTTTTTAAGCAAAAAATATGTACCCACATCTTTTCCTTCCAAAATATCATATATGACCTCAGGTTTGTCTCCGTTTGCAACGGCCATGTCAACATTCCCTTCTTCGCATATCTTGGCGGCATAAAGCTTTGCGGACATTCCCCCAATTGAAAAAGTACTGCCTTTATCCCCGGCCATGTTAAGTATTTCATCGGTTATTTCAGTTACCTGGCTTATCCTCTTTGCGTTCGGGTTGGTTTTTGGATTTCCATCGTAAAGAGCGTCTATGTCGGTTAATATAACAAGCAAATCAGCACCTATAATCTCTGAAACGTGGGCGGAAAGCCTATCATTATCACTGAAATCCAGTTCGTTTGTAGAAACCGTATCATTTGCGTTAACTATCGGGATAACGCCAAATTCAAAAAGGGTATTAAAAGTATTTATCGCGTTTTCCCTTCTTTCATTCTCTTTGATGTCCTCTTTTGTAAGTAAAACCTGAGCTATCTTTTGGTTGTATTCTATAAAAAATTTGTGATATATCTGTATGAGCATAGCCTGGCCAACTGCAGCGGTAGCCTGCTTTTCACGCATGATTTTAGGTCTGTCTTTAAAACCTAAGCTAACCGCGCCCGTACCTATTGCGCCGGATGTTACAAGCACAACTTCCATACCCTTGTTTTTAAGGTCTGAAAGAACCTTGGCAAGCTTTTCAATATGCCTTAAATTAAGAAGTCCATTTTCATAAGTAATAGTTGAAGTTCCAACCTTAACTACAATTCTTTTAACTTTCCCAAACCTATTATAAAGGTCCAAAAAAACACCCCCATTGTTTGTTAATACTATACTACAAAGGCTTATTTTATGCAATAAATTCCGCATACAAAAAACAACTAAAAAAGGCCGGGTACTAAAAACGCCCGGCGGAATATCTTTATTACTTTATACTTGCCGAAAGCACATTATCCTTAAGAACAACATCATGAGCTCCGCCTTCAATTATACTTGTTGAAGAAACCAAAGTAAGCTTTGCAATACTTTGAAACTCAGGAATTGAAGTTGCCCCACAGTTGCACATCGTTGAACGAACCTTGCTTAGCGTAAAGCTGAGATTATCCTTGAGGCTTCCGGCATAAGGAACGTACGAATCAACGCCTTCCTCGAAAGATAGGCTCTTTTCTCCGCCCATATCATACCTTTGCCAGTTTCTTGCCCTGCTTGAGCCTTCGCCCCAATATTCCTTCATATATGTTCCGTTTATGTTTATTTTATTTGTCGGGCTTTCGTCAAATCTTGCAAAATACCTGCCAAGCATAACAAAATCGGCTCCCATAGCAATAGCCAGGGTTACATGATAATCATAAACTATGCCGCCGTCTGAACATATTGGTATATATATTCCCGTTTCCTCAAAATATTCGTTCCTAGCCTTTGCAACCTCTATAACAGCGGAAGCCTGTCCGCGGCCTATGCCCTTTTGTTCTCTCGTTATACAGATTGAACCGCCGCCTATTCCAACTTTAATAAAATCCGCTCCAGCTTCTGCAAGGAACAAAAAACCTTCTTTATCAACAACATTTCCGGCTCCAACCTTTGCATTTTCTCCATACTCCTGTTTTATATACTTAAGCACCATAGCCTGCCATTCCGAAAAGCCTTCGGAAGAATCTATGCAAAGTATATCGGCTCCAGCATTTAAAAGCGCAGGAACTCTTTCTTTATAGTCTCTTGTATTTATACCTGCTCCAACAACGTAGCGTTTTGAAGAATCTAAAAGCTCAAGCGGATTTTTCTTATGCGCATCATAATCCTTTCTGAAAACAAAATATAAGAGCTTGCCATTTTTATCAACTATAGGAAGTGAGTTTAATTTATGGTCCCATATTATATCATTTGCTTCGCTTAATGTTGTGCCTTCCGGGGCATATATAAGGTCTTCAAAAGGCGTCATAAATTCGGAAACCTTAGTTTCCGGGTTCATGCGGCTAACGCGGTAATCCCTGCTTGTAACTATGCCAACAAGCTTGCCCGCAGATGTGCCGTCTGTGGTTACAGCAACAGTTGAATGCCCTGTTTTTTCTTTGAGCTCAAGTATATCTTTTAAAGTTTGATCCGGTCTAATATTTGAATTGCTAACAACAAAGCCGGCCTTAAAATCCTTTGCGCGCTGAACCATGGCCGCCTGGCTTTCAACGCTTTGGGAAGCGTATATAAAAGAAATACCGCCTTCTTTTGCAAGGGCAACTGCCATTTTATCATCTGAAACAGATTGCATAATAGCTGAAGCTAAAGGTATATTCATTTTCAAAGACGGTTCTTCACCCGACTTGAATTTAACAACCGGTGTTGTAAGGTTTACATTAGCTGGAATACATTCTGGTGAAGAATAGCTCGGTATTAAAAGATATTCACTAAATGTCCTTGACGGTTCATCATAATAAAAAGCCATTTCAAACTCTCCTTTTCATAATATTTTTATATATTATTTGTTTTAATGTAAAAAGTCAATACAAAAAACAGAGCCTAATAAAATTTAAGTTTATCAGGCTCTGGGATGAGCCTTTGCATAGACTTCCTTAAGCTTATTTTTATTAACTTTTGCGTATATTTGAGTTGTAGAAATATCAGAATGACCAAGCATTTCCGAAACGGAAGCTATGTCCGCTCCGTTTTCAATTAAATGCGCCGCAAAAGAATGCCTTAAAGTATGCGGAGTTATATCGGAAGATATGCCTGCTTTTTTGGCGTATATTTTTATTATCTTCCAAAAACCCTGTCTTGTCATTGGTTTGCCATTACAGTTTACAAAAAGCTTGTCCTCTTTTGCATCGCTTATCATAGATGCCCTGGCATTTTCATTATAATTTTTAAGGGCTGCAAGAGCTTTTTTGCCTATGGGGATTATCCTGCTTTTCCCTAATGAATTACATTTAACATATTCAAACATAAGGCTTATATCCGAAAGCTTAAGCGATATAAGCTCGGAAACACGCATGCCTGTTGCATACATCAATTCAAACATAGCCTTATCCCTTATACCCTTTAAATCCTTTTCTTCAGGTTGGCTTAAAAGAAGTTCAACTTCGCCAAGCGAAAGTATCTCCGGCATTTTTTTATCCACTTTCGGGGCCTCAAGCTTATAAGCAGGGTTTACGTTTACCTTGCCTTCATTATATAAATATGTAAAAAAGGCCTTTATTGAAGCAATGCTCCTAGAAATTGTCGCAGATGATTTATTTCTTTTCTGAAGGCTATAAATATAAGCTATTATATTTGTTTTGTTAACTTTTTCAAAGCCTGCGATACCCAAACCATCTAAAAACTCTTTAAACCCGCTTAGATCTCTTTTATAAGAAATGACCGTGTTATCAGCTGAGTTTTTATACTCTTTAAGATATTCGGCAAAGTCATCAATAGCTTTTCCCATTGCCCGTGCTCCTCTTTTATTAATAATTTTTATTATATTGCTTTTATTTAAAAAAGTCGACGGTTTTGCAATTATTTTTAAATTTTGTTACTTTATACCCATTTTTGAATAAAAAAAAGGGGGTTTAAGCAATTTATTTGCCAAAATAAACTAATTCCCAATAAAAAATGGAACAAAGCAACTTTCAATAAGGGATGCCAAAAATATTAATATTGCAGCGGACGCAAATATTATTACATATTCCGTAAACATCCTGCTTTTTTCGCGCTTAAGCCTTTTTATCGGTATTTTATTAAAATTCTTTTCTTTTATATAGCTTATGGCCACACAAGCCATCAATATATAAACAGGAACGATTATAATAGCCTGGGGTAAAAAAGCAAGAGCGGCAAAACCCAGACCTTTAGCCCGTATAACAATGGAAACGGCATAGCCATATGACATAGCCTTTAAAAATATAATGCCCGCTATAAAAACAACCCCAAAAGAAGCAAAACCGCAAAACCATATAACGGCACTAAAAAACACATTCTTTAAAAATGCCTCGTTTAAAGGAAGAAAGCTCATTTTCCCGTTTTCAAAGCTGCTTTCGGGCAGAATGTCCATTATTTTTTCGCCAAATAGCCCTCTGGCAAAAATGCTGCCAACTACTATACCCGCCATAAAAAAGAGACAAACTGCAATAATAAGAATTTGCCTCTTTTTATTTATATTAAATTTAAGTTTCATAGACCGTCCTCCATACATCTAAGCTTTACTTAAATATATGCTTAAGGTACAGGCTTAATTCGCTTTCTTTAATAATTCGTTATACATAAGTATTCCCGTTATTGTTTTTCCGTCTTTTATTTCTCCGCTAAAGATCATGTCTAAAGCTTCTTTAAGGCTGTGTGTTTCAAGCTCTATGAATTCATCCGGGTCAAAATTTTGCTTGCCTTTTTTTAAGTTCCATGCCATAAAATAATATATTATCTCAGAGCATACTCCCACAGCGGGATAAGCTTCTGCCAGAAAAGCAATATCATCGCTTATAAACCCGGTTTCTTCCTCAAGCTCCCTTCTTGCACAAACCTCAGGAGTTTCGCCCGGTTCAAGCATACCCGCGGGTATCTCAAGCAGTATTTTTTTAAACGGATGCCTGTATTGCGAAACAAACACTATATTCCCATCAGGATCAACGGGGACAATGGCCGCTGCGCCGCCTCTTTCTATATATTCGCGCTTTGCAACGCTTCCGTCCGGCATAAGAACCTTGTCGCTATAAGCTGAAAACACAGGGCCTTCGTATATAAGCTTGCTTTCCTTTATTTCATACATAAGAACACCCCCGTTAAAAGTCCGCGTTTTTAACTGTTCTTGGGAACGGTATAACGTCTCTTATGTTTGAAATGCCGGTTATATACATTATAAGCCTTTCAAAACCCAGGCCATATCCGGCATGCTTAACTCCGCCATATTTTCTGAGGTCAAGATACCAATCGTAATCTTCTTCTTTAAGCCCCATTTCTTTTATCCTTGAAAGCAGCGCCTCATACCGCTCTTCCCTTTGGCTTCCGCCTATTATTTCACCCACACCCGGAACTAAGAGATCCATAGCGGCAACTGTTTTCCCGTCTTCATTAAGCCTCATATAAAAAGCTTTTATTTCCTTCGGGTAATCGGTTACAAAAACAGGACCTTTGAAAACCTTTTCGGTTAAATATCTCTCATGCTCCGTTTGAAGGTCTATCCCCCATTCAACAGGGTATTCAAACTTCTCACCGGAAGATATTAAAATTTCAACTGCCTTTGTATATGTTACATGGGCAAACTCTGAATTAACAAGAGCGCTAAGCCTTTCTATAAGTGTATTATCCAAAAAGCTATTGAAAAATTCCAGCTCGTTTTGTGCATTTTCAATATAATAATTTATAACGTATTTGAGCATTTCTTCCGCAAGCTGCATATTGTCGTTAAGGTCTGCAAAAGCAACCTCAGGCTCTATCATCCAAAACTCGGCGGCATGCCTTGCAGTGTTTGAGTTTTCAGCCCTAAAGGTTGGGCCAAAGGTATAAACCCCGCCAAAAGCCATGGCATAAGCCTCTGCAGAAAGCTGGCCGCTTACGGTTAAATTTGTTTCTTTGCCGAAAAAGTCTTCCGTGTAGTTAACCTTTCCATCCTCACAAAGCGGAACATTAGCAAGGTCAAGGGTTGTAACCTTAAACATTTCACCGGCGCCTTCGCAGTCGCTTCCGGTTATTAACGGAGTGTTCACATACACAAAGCCCTTTTGCCTAAAAAAATTATGAATAGCATAGGCCATAAGGCCCCTTACCCTGAAGACAGCTGAAAATGTGTTTGTTCTCGGCCTTAAATGGGCTTTCTCGCGTAAAAATTCAAAAGAATGCTTTTTCTTTTGAAGCGGGTAATCCGGAGTCGACGCTCCTTCAATGTTAATATTTGTCGCCTTTATCTCAAAAGGCTGCTTTGCTTCTGGCGTTAAAACCAGAGTCCCTTCCAGGCTTAAAGCCGCTCCGACATTTTGTTTTGCTATCTCGTCAAAATTTTTTAGCTTGTCTGTTTCTATTACTATCTGGACATTCTTAAAAAACGAACCGTCGTTAAGCTCTATAAATCCAAAAGCTTTTGATATCCTTATAGTTCTTATCCATCCGCCAAGCCTAACCGTTTTTCCGTCTAAGCTTTGGCTGTTTTCATATAAATACTTTATTTTTTGAAGCATTTTTCTTTTCCTCCTGAAGGCTTTTTGATTATGCAAGCTGCGAAATCAGCTCAGCTATCCTGTCCATTCCCTTTTTAATGGTCTCCATGGAAGTTGCATATGAAAGCCTTACATGATCAGGCATTCCAAAATCGTCACAAGGCACAAGAGCCACCATTTTTTCTTCTATAAGTATAGCAGCCAGTTCGGCAGCGCTGTTTATTTCTTTTCCGTTATATTTTTTGCCATATATCCCTGAAACGTCAACAAAAAGATAAAAAGCTCCTTCCGGTTTTAAAACAGAAAGCCCTGGTGTATCCAAAACCCTTTGGTATATATATTCCCTGCGCTTACCAAACTCCTTTTTCATTTCTAAAACGCAGCTTTGATCTCCCAAAATGGCTTCAACGGCCGCTTTCTGTGCAATTGAATTAGGGTTGCCCGAAATATGGGATTGAAGGCTTCCCATAATCTTTGCTATTTCAGCGGAGCTCGCCGAATAGCCTATCCTCCAACCCGTCATTGAATAGGATTTTGAAACGCCGTTCACAACTATGGTCCTTTTATATATCTCATCATTAAGCGAAGCTATGCTTATGTGCTTTTTATTATCGTCATATATAAGCTTTTCATAAATTTCGTCTGAAATTACAATCAAATCTTTTGAAACGGCAAATTCAGCTATTTGTAAAAGGTCTTCCCCTGAAAGCATTGCCCCTGTGGGGTTACTTGGGCTTGTAATAATTATAGCCTTTGTTTTGTTTGTATATGCTTTTTTAAAATCATCGGGTGTGGGAGAAAAATTGTTTCCTTTTCTCGTATATATTATAACGGGAGTTCCTCCGGCTATTTTAACCATTTCTGAATAGCTTACCCAATAAGGCGCAGGTATTATAACTTCATCTCCGTCGTTTAATATCGTCATAAGCCCAATTTGAAGAGCCTGCTTGGCCCCGTTTGAGATAACTATTTGGCTTGGTTCATAGCTTATGCCGTTGTCTTTCTTAAACTTTGCGCAAACAGCTTTTTTAAGCTCTATTATTCCCGAAGCCGGGGTGTATTTTGTAAACCCGTCATTTATAGCTTTTATAGCAGCTGCTTTTATATGCTCGGGGGTATCAAAATCCGGTTCGCCCGCGCTGAAGCTTACAACGTCAAGCCCTTTTGATTTAAGCTCATTTGCTTTTGCCGTTATTGCAAGAGTTGACGAAAATTTTATGCCCAACGCCTTTCTTGAAAGTTCCATATACGCACCTCATTTACATGCTGAATTTTTTATTATCCTCAATTCCAAAATATATATTTTATTTTATACTATCATATATTTTTTTGCAATAAAATAATGCCCTTTGCCGATAATAGACAAGTTTAGCCTATTACGGTCTTTATAACATTCAAAAGATTGCCCCCGGCAAATTTTTCGGCCGCCGAAGAACCATGCTTTTCTTCTACATATTCCACAATATCCTTGGCTTTTGAAACGTCCGCAAGCTCTAAAGCAGGAGTGTCCATACCGTCAAAATCACAGCCAAAACCCAAAATATCATAGCCCGCAATGTTTATTATGTGATCTATATGCTTATATATATATCCCCTTTCACCGTCTTTTGGGCAAACAAACGGCTTGTAAGCATTAAGACCTATAAAGCCTCCGTGATTGGCTATAGCTTTTATTTGCTCGTCCGTAAGGTTTCTTGCAGACGGACATATTGCGCGCGAATTTGAATGGCTGGCTATAAACGGGCCTTTTATGCAGCCTGCGGCTTCAAAAAAGCCTTTATCATTTAAGTGAGAAACATCTATAAGAATTCTAAGCCTTTCCGCTTCGTCGATAACATCATATCCAAAGCTTGTTAGCCCATTTTCACTGTTGCCCAAAACCCCTTGGGCCAGCTGGTTTTTATAGTTCCATGTAAGACCTAAGGCTCTAACGCCCAGCCTATGAAATATTCTTAAATTTTCAACATTGCCGCAAAGCGGTTCTCCGCCTTCTATGGAAAGAAAGCTTGAAAGCCTTCCTTCATTCTTATTTTTAATTATATCTTCTAAGCAGTTTGCATGTGAAATATGCTCATCTTCGGAAATAAGCTTATAATAGCAGTCCAAAAGCTTAAATGTATGATTTAAAGGGTCGCTGTAATAGCAAGGTTCAAGCCAAAGAGCAAAAAACTGAAGCCATGCGCCGTATTCAAGGAGGCGTTTTAAATCCAACTGCCCCTTGTTTTCAAAAAAATCTTCTCCTGTTTCATAAAGCCTTGATATTGTATCCGAGTGCGCGTCAGCAAAAAAATATCCCATAGTAAAACACCTCTTAAATTTATCTCTTAAAAAGTATATTACAGATTGGCATATAATAGCAATAAAAAACAGCGGAGATTTTTCTCCGCCGTAAATTATTTCGCATATTCTATTGCTCTTGTTTCCCTTATAAGATTTACCTTTATCTGACCCGGATACTCAAGCTCTTCTTCTATCTTTTTGGCAACTTCTCTTGCAAGCATCGGTAGACCTTCATCGTTAACATCCTCAGGGATAATTATTATACGAAGCTCACGCCCTGCCTGTATGGCAAATGATTTCTCCACGCCTTTGAAATTATCTGCGATTTCTTCAAGCTTTTGGAGCCTTTTGATGTATGATTCAAGGGTTTCGCGCCTTGCCCCTGGCCTTGCTGCCGAAATTGCGTCTGCTGCCTGAACAAGAACCGCAATAATAGTTTTCGGCTCTACATCACCATGGTGCGCCTCAACTGCATTTATAATGATATCTGATTCCTTAAAGCGTTTGCAGAGAGAAACCCCTATGCTTATATGAGAACCTTCAACTTCATGGTCTACGCTTTTACCTATGTCATGCAGAAGCCCTGCACGCTTTGCTATTGTTATATCAACTCCAAGCTCAGCAGCCATAAGCCCTGTAAGGTTTGCAACCTCAACGGAGTGCTTAAGCACATTTTGGCCATAGCTTGTTCTGTATTTAAGCTTGCCAAGAAGCCTTATAAGCTCAGGATGAAGACCGTTTACGCCTGTTTCAAATGTGGCGGCTTCGCCTTCTTCCCTTATTATTGTTTCAACTTCTTTCTTTGCCTTTTCAACCATTTCCTCTATCCTTGACGGATGAACACGTCCGTCAACAATAAGTTTTTCAAGAGCTATTCTTGCAACCTCACGCCTTATCGGGTCAAACCCGGAAAGTATAACTGCTTCTGGTGTATCGTCTATAATTAAATCTATTCCTGTAAGGGTTTCAAGAGCTCTTATATTTCTTCCTTCACGGCCAATAATACGGCCTTTCATTTCGTCGTTCGGAAGCTGAACAACGGAAACCGTTGTTTCTGCAACATGGTCAACCGCACATCTTTGAATTGCGTTTGCAATGATTTCTTTCGATTTTTTGTCAGCCTCAAGCTTTGCTTTTGCTTCTATATCCTTAATCATCAATGAAGCTTCGTGCTTAACATCATCTTCAACTTCAGAAAGAATATATTTCTTTGCTTCATCAGAGGTTAACCCGCTTATTCTTTCAAGCTCTTTAAGCCCAATTTCATGAAGCTTTGAAACCTCTTCCCTTTGCCTTTCAAGCTCTTCTAATCTTCTTTGAACTTGTTCTTCCTTTTTTTCCATCAAGTCTGATTTTCTATCCAGACTTTCTTCTTTTTGTATAAGTCTTCTTTCAGTTTTTTGCTGTTCGTTTCGTCTTTCCCTGGCCTCTTTTTCAAGCTCATTTTTAGTTCTAATGCTTTCTTCTTTAGCCTCAAGGAGTATTTCTTTTTTCCTTGCTTCGGCCTCCTTTTTAGCGTCTTCAACTATTTTAACGGCTCTGTCTTCCGCCTGACCAATTTTAGCCTCAGCAATACGCTTCCTAAAATTAAAGCCAACAAGAATTCCAAGGAGAAGTCCGACAACAGCGGTAATTGAGATAAAAACTACAGGTTCTATCCAAAACACCTCCTCCAATATTTAATTTATTAAAAATTTATTAGCAAAAAATATATATACCTTCAAGAAACATCGCGTACCAAAAACTTTTTTTAATAAACTTATTAACGATAAAATGAATATTCAGGCAATTTTTAATGCGGAATTAAGATATTTCAAATTTGGAAACGATAATTTGCTCAAAGCATAATATTAATTTTAAATCCTTTTATACTTTATGTCAAGAAAGTTTTAATCTTAGAATTTTATCTTTATGCAAAACCAATATTAATTTATACATTTATATTCCTGATATCATTGTCTTTTAATCCCTTTAATCTCATAATAATCATGCTTTTTCCCTTTTATCGGTATAAGCTCTATTTCCTTATTATTAAACATATCCTCAAGGTTTTGCTTTAAGGAATCTTCTTTGCCGTAAAACCACCTTAATATTGTCTCATTTGCATAAATTTGGACTTTATCGTAAATCGTATTTGAAAAAAGGGATAATATATCCCTATATATCGAACCTAAAACATATTGGGCATTATAAATCTTGCCCGTTCCCGCACATAAAGGACATGGAATAAGTATTTGGCTGCTTAAGGAAGGTCTTGTTTTTCTTCTTGTAAGCTGCATAAGGTTAAGCTCCGTCATGCTCACAACAACAGTTTTTATCCTATCCTTTGAGGTCTCATGCATAAGCGTTTTTTTTATGAGCTGCCTGTCTTCTTCCTCTTGCATATCTATAAAATCTATAATTATTATACCGGAAAGGTTTCTTAACCTTATCTGCTTCGAAGCTTCATAAACAGCTTCTATATTAGTTTTAAGAAAAGTTTTTTGAATATCTTTTGTGCCTGTGTATTTACCTGTGTTAACGTCTATAACAGTTAAGGCTTCGGTTTCTTCTATAACAATAAAGCCCCCGCTTTTAAGCCAAACTTTTTTGTCCAGAGCTTTTTTAGCTTGGCTTTCTATGAAATATTCTTCAAACACCGGAACACTTTTATTATAAAGCTTTATTTTCCCGGCTTCGTTTTCATCGGCTATATTTAAAAGGTCATTATAATCTTTTTCGTTATTAACTATAAATTCATCCACATCATCCGAAAATATATCTCTGGCAGCAAAAAGAGCCGGAGAAGGTGAAGACATAACCAGGCAAGGCGGTTTTAAATAATCCGCCTTTTCAAATATACCTTTGCTCTTTAAATAAAGATATTCAATTTCTTTTTTAAAATCATCATGATTTTTACCTTCGCCCATAGTCCGTACTATTATTCCGTAGCCTTCGGGCAAAAGCGGCGCAACTATTTCGGATATCCTTTCTCTTTCTTTTTCGGATACTATTTTTTTCGATATTCCTATGTTTTTATCATTTGGGATAAGAATGGAAAACTTGCCGGCAAACGAAATTTTCCTCGTAAGTAAGGCTCCTTTAAGCCCTACGGGCGATTTTTTAACCTGAACAATTACGCTGTCTCCCGCTTTAACAGGGCTACACGAAAAGCTTCCTTCTCCTTCGTCTGCATATTGAAGATAAGCCGTCCTTTCTTCTCCTATCTCCACAAAAGCAGCGTTTATACCGGGTAAAACACGAATAACCCTGCCGCAGTATATACTGCCGACAAGGTTTTTGTCCGTGTTGCTCTCATATAAAAGCTCTGTTAAAACACCGTCTAAAACCAGGGCTGTTCTTGTGTTATATATTGTTGAATCCATAATTATTCTGTTCATAGCGGGCAGTTTCCTTTTTTAGTTTATCTTTGGCTAAAAGCGTTTTCTATGTAGTTAAAATATATGCTCCCGTTCTTGCAAAAAACTTCTGCAACATCAAAGCGCATATCCATATTACAAACACTCTTCTCGTATATATATTCCTCGGCTGTTTTTATTATCCTTTCCTGCTTTTTTAAGGTTACGGCTTCGCGCGGCAAACCTTTTGAAAGGCTTTTCCGAAGCTTAACCTCAATAAATACCAAAACGCCATCTTTTTCAGCTATTATATCTATTTCCCCGTTTTGGCCGCGGAAATTTTTATCAATTACATTATATCCTTTTTTCAAAAGCTCGGTTTCGGCAATGCTTTCGCCTTTTGCACCTGTTTTCCGATTGTTATGCATAGATAACACCCTTTAATTTATAAAGTCTTTCAAAAAGCTTTTTCTATGTATCGGGCAAAGCCCGTGTTTTCTAATTGCTTCCATATGTTCAGCCGTACCATAACCTTTATTTTTATCAAACAAATATTCCGGATATTCCTTTGCATATTCCTTCATAAGAGCATCTCTTTTAACCTTTGCTATTATGCTTGCGGCGCCTATCGAAACGCTTAAAGCATCGCCTTTTATAATAGGCTTTTGAAACATTTTAAGCCCCGGAACAGTCAAAGCGTCTATAAGCAGAATATCCGGGCTTACCGAAAGCGAAAAAACAGCCTTTTGCATAGCCTTAAGGGTTGCGTTTAAAATGTTTATTTTGTCTATTTCTTCCGGAGAAACTATCCCAAAACCGAAAGAAACAGCTTCTTTTAGAATTATACTGCTAAGTTCTTCTCTTTTGGCTTCCGAAAGTTTTTTTGAATCGTTTATTCCTGGTATAATTACATCCCTTGGTAGAATAACGGCAGCTGCCATAACAGGCCCTGCAAGTGGACCACGGCCAACTTCGTCTGTCCCTGCAACATACAAAGCCCCTTTATCATAAAACTCCCTTTCATATTTCCAAAGCTCGTTAAGCCTTTTCAGCTCTTTTTCATGCCTTTTTATTTTATTTTCATATTGCTCTATAATTTTTAAAACTCCGGCTCTGCCGTCTAGCCCATATTTTTTAATAATAAGCGGAAGCCCATTTATATCTGCAGCTTCAAATTCTTCTTTTATCTCTTTTAAAGAAAGCATATCATCATTCCAATTTTTATTTTAATTAAATAAAACCAGCCCGTCTAAAAAAGGCGGGCCATAGATCAAACTTCCATTATTATAGGTAAAATCATAGGGCTTCTTTGGGTTTTCTGCCAAAGGAAATTCTTAAGCGTATCTTTAACAAGATTTTTAATGTTAGACCAGCCCGTTATGTTCCTTTCACCGCAAAGCATAAGCGCATCGCTTACAACCTTCCTAGCTTCATCCATAAGGTTTTCAGATTCCCTGACATAAACAAAGCCTCTTGAAATTATATCCGGACCGGCAACAATGTTTCCGGTTTCCTTTTCCATGGTTACAACAACAACCATAAGCCCGTCTTCTGAAAGAAGCTTCCTGTCTCTTAAAACAACATTTCCAACGTCACCGATTCCAAGACCATCAACCAAAACCTGGCCCGAAGCAACCGAGCCGTTTATTTTGGCGTCATCTTTTGAAAGCTCTAAAACCGAACCTATGCTCATAACAAATATGTTTTGCTTTTGTATTCCCATAGACATAGCTATTTCCTTGTGGCTTGCCAAATGCATGTATTCACCATGCACAGGCATAAAAAACTTCGGCTTTGTGAGCGCAAGCATAAGTTTAAGCTCTTCTTCCTTAGCATGTCCGGAAACATGGATATCGGCCATTCCTTCAGCCTCATAGATAACCTTTGCGCCCTTTTTTATAAGGTCATTTATAACTTTCAATATCGTTTTTTCATTCCCGGGTATGGAAGAAGCGCTTATTATTATCCTGTCATCCGGCTTTATGGAAACCTGCTTATGTTCTGAAGATGATATCCTTGAAAGCGCGGACATCGGCTCACCCTGGCTGCCTGTAGTTATTATTACAAGGCGTTCATCCAGATAGTTTTTTATATCTGTTATATCTATAATGATATTTGGCGGGATATTAAGATAACCCAAATCCGTTGCCGTTTTAACGGCATTAACCATGCTTCTGCCTATTATAGCAACTTTTCTTTTGTATATATAGGCTGAATTTATTATTTGCTGTATCCTATGGATATTAGACGAAAAAGTTGCAACCATTATTCTGTTTTTGGGAGTATCCTCAAAAATCTGGTTAAACACACAGCCAACAGATTTTTCAGACATTGTGTAGCCTTTTCTCTGGGCATTTGTGCTGTCGCTCATAAGAAGAAGCACGCCTTCCTTGCCGAGTTCGGCAAAGCGGTGTATATCCATGATTTCTCCGTCTAACGGAGTATAATCCACCTTAAAATCTCCCGTATGGATAACAACCCCTACAGGAGTCGTTATTGCAAGGGCAACCGCATCTGCTATCGAATGGTTTGTGTGTATGAATTCGATTTTAAAACACCCAAGCTTTATAGTCTCCCCTGGAACAATGGTATGAAGTGTTGTTGAATCTATCATATCATGTTCCCTAAGTTTGTTTTCAAGCAGACCCCTTGTTAAAAGGGTGCCAAAAACAGGCACATTAAGGGTTTTTAAAACATAAGGCAAAGCGCCTATATGATCCTCATGCCCATGGGTTAAAATTATTCCTCTAACCTTGTCTATATTTTTAATAAGATAAGTTACATCGGGAATCACCAAATCTATTCCCAACATATCATCTTCCGGGAAAGCAAGACCACAGTCAATGACAATTATATCCTGTCCGTATTCAAGGACTGTCATATTCTTCCCTATTTCTTCTAAACCGCCTAAGGGTATAACCTTAAGCTTTGATTTCTTTGTAGCCAAAAAAACACCTCCAAATTTTTAAAAAGTAATTGCCAAAGTATGTAAAATATGTTTTCAGGCAATGAGAAACGCAATTGCAAAAGTCGATTCCTGCAATTATCATGATAATCCTGCGCCAAAAACAAAGGTTTTATATTTCATCCAACACAAAAAAACCAAAATAAACATTGGCAACAAGCATCTTTATTTTACATTTTTTATTCTTTTTTATTGATAAAACTATATTAATGATTGCCCTTCTCCCGCCAAGCAATCAATAAACTTCATTTTAATAATTAATCAAGCTTTATATCATAGCTGTCCTTGCTCGACTCTTCAAAAAGAGCCGCTATTTTGTCTATCTCATCGCTATCTTCCAATGTTTCATATAAAAAATCATTGCTGCTTTCAGAAGTTTCCCTCAAAATAAAAGCTTCCGCTTCTTCTTCATCCATAAATTCTTTTTCTATAACCAAAAGATATCTGGCATTTTCATATTTTATACTGTCCATTATAACAAATTCTATATCGTTCCCTTTTTCATCAGTCATAATAACCGTTTCAAAGTCATCATCATCCAAAAAATCTTCATCAAAAATATCGCTCATCCCAACACCTCATTTTAACCTTCCGTCTAAATAACCCTGCAATATATAATGTGCAGCCATTTTATCTATAATCTTTTTCCTGTTTTCACGCCTCATACCTACCGAAATAAGGCTTTTTTCCGCCGCGACTGTGCTAAGCCTCTCATCCCAAAGAATAACTTTGATTTTAGGAAAGCGCCTCTCAAGACGTTCTTTAAACAAAAGTGTTTTTTTGCACCTGTCGCCTTCTGTGTTATTCATGTTTTTAGGCATACCCAAAACTATTTCCGACACATCGTATTCCTCAACTATCTCGGCAAGCCTTTTCATGGGGATCTTAAATTCATTTTCGTTTTTACGCTCAATAGTCTCCAGAGCCTGAGCAATCATAAGAAATGGGTCGCTTATGGCTACGCCTATTGTTTTATCCCCAAAATCCAAACCTAGTATACGCAAAAAATGCCTCCTATTTATTATGCTCCATATAAAAGCCTAAAAGCTCTTCCAATATCTCATCACGCTCAAGATGTTTTATTAATATTCTGGCGTTTTTATAGCTTGTAATATATGTAGGGTCGCCTGAAAGAATATATCCAACTATCTGGTTAACCGGGTTATAGCCTTTTTCAACGAGCGCTTCACAGACAGCAAGTATAATATCTCTTGCTTTGTTTTCGGGTTCTTTTTCGTATGCCTTGAATTTTAATGTTGAGTTTTCAAAATCATCAAAATCCTTCATTTATATCACTCTCCATAAAATGCCAAAAAATAAAACTGTCTGTTTATACTAATGATAATATACTTTTAACCACTATGCAAATAATATTTATCACCAAAAGCTTACAATATTGTTACAAAAGCCCTTCCGCTCCATCTGTGCGTGCTTTTATTATATTTGTTTCAATAATTTTGTTTGAAATATCGGCATCACTTTTTGCGCGAACCAATATATAATTAGATGTGTGTCCTTCATAAAAACCGTGTTCGTTTTTCATTTCATAAAGCACTGGAAGGGTTTTGCCCTCAAACGATTTTATATAATTAAGCCCTGTTTCATCGCTAAGCTTTATAAGTGCATTTGCCCTGCTGCTTTTAATGGAGTTTGGTATCTGGTTTTTAAGCTTAGCCGCAACTGTGCCTGCTTTCGGCGAATATGGGAACGCATGTATTTTAGCAAAACCAACTTTCTTTGCAAAATCAAGCGTTTCCTTAAAATCTTCTTCTGTTTCCCCCGGAAATCCTGCTATTATATCCGTGGTAACAGAAACATCCTTTATATTTTCCCTTAAAAGGCAAACAGCCCCATAATATTCCTCAGCATTATATTTTCTGTTCATTGCTTTAAGAATTTTGTTGCAGCCGCTTTGAAGCGAAAGATGAAAATGGTTGCAAAGCTTGTCTATGCTTTTTGCTGCCAAAATAAAATCCTCCGTTATAATGTTAGGCTCAACGGAGCTTAAGCGTATACGCTTTATTCCTTCAATTTTGGAAACCTCTTTTATTATGTCTAAAAGGTTTATACCCTCTAAATCTTTGCCATATGACGCAACATGTATACCTGTTAGAACTATTTCTTTAAACCCGTTTTGCGAAAGCTTCCTAACCTCGGACAGTATATCCTCAGGTTTTCTGCTTCTTATCGGGCCTCTGGCATACGGAATTATGCAGTATGAGCAAAAATTATTGCAGCCATCCTGGATTTTAAGATATGCCCTTGTCCTATCCTTAAGGCTTTCTATTTTTAATTCCTCAAAGCTGTGTTCATCCGAAATTTCCGAAACATAATTTTTTATGCCCATTGGCGGCTCATATGCCAAAACTTTTTTTAATATTGTGCTCCTGTCTTTTGTGCCTAGGATTATGTTTACGCCTTCTATGCCCGAAACAACCTCCGGCGACGTTTGCGCATAACAGCCTATAACGGCAACTATTGAATCGGGGTTTTGCTTTTTAACCCGGCGTATAAGCTGGCGGGATTTTTTGTCTCCCAAATTTGTTACCGTACAGGTATTTATTATATAAACATCTGCCTTTTCATTTATATCAACCGCTTTAAATCCTTCTTTAACGAAAAGCTCAGCAATTGCTTCGCTTTCATATTGGTTTACCTTGCAGCCCAAAGCATAGCTTGCAACTGTTTTCATCATATCATTTCCTTATAAATTCAAAGACTTTTATTCTATTTTGAGTATAAGGCTTAAAACAAGCATGGCAACATTAACGCTTTTGCCTGAAACCCACATTACATAAGGTCTTAAAAGCCTCCATTTCTCATTTTTGGGGGCGAGCATCCGGTATATCTTTTCTATTTCGTCTATCTTATCGCATATTTCTTCCTTTTCTTTGGGCGGAATGCTTTCACTCTCAGATATCAGCTTTCTTGCTTCGTTAAACCCAAGCCTTGAAACCTCATCCATGCTAAGGCTTTCATCATCAAAATTTATATAGTATTCAAACAACCTTTCGTTATTATAGCCGTTATTCTTAAAATCTTCAAGCTTATTAATTATGATGGACATATTTGAACGGCAAATTTCCGATTTTTTATTATTTTCCTCATAGACAGATATAACCTTTAAATCTTTATCAAAGTTTTCTATCACGTTTAAATATTTAAGCAGCATTTTATTAAAAAGAGGCTCCATAACGGTTATGTCATGAGAATATTTTTTCCATATTTCCTTACAATAATTCAAATCATAATCAACTTCCTGCTTTAAATTATCCATGTAAAAAAGCCCCCTTCCTTAAATATGATGTATGTTTTCTAACTTTACCATACTTTTATACGAATTAAAAGCTCATTTGGTCTGTTTTGGATGCAAACTTAAAAGGCTCCGAAACCCGGAGCCCTTTAATATATCACTTTCCTGTAATATTAACTGCTCTTTCAAAAAAATCTATCTGTCCGAAATTCCCTGATTTTAGAACAACACGCATGCTTCTGTCCCCAAACGGAATCATAATGGGAACACCCGGAGCTATGCTTTCGCCTATTACGTATGCGTCATAGCCAAGAGCCTTTGTTACAGCGCCGGAAGTTTCCCCGCCAGCAACAATTATGCGTTTAAAGCCTGAATCAACAGCTTTTTTTGCCAAATCGGCCATTGTTTTTTCAAGAATCTTAGAAACATCGCCGGCTTTTTGCGCTTCTTTAACATTATCCGCAGTATCCGAGCTGTATAAAAGCATTGCATCCCCTGCTTTTTCAACAAAGCTCCAGATGTCCTCCATGGTTTGGCTTCCGCTTAAAAGAGCCTTTGGATTTATTTTAAAAGACGGATACCCGCCAGCCTTAAAGCTTTCTATCTGCCCAAGGGTCGCTTTTGAACAGCTTCCCGCAAGCAATATTGCCTTGCCTTTCGAACTTGAAGAAACGGCTTCGCTTTTTTTTGCGTTAAGCTTGTTATAGCGATTTCCAATATGGTATAAAAGCCCGGACCCTCCGCTTAATACCTTCATACCACCGAAAAACCCGGCTATTTTTTCGCCGTCTTCGTCTGTTATATAATCAGGCACTATATAAAAATGCTCTTTGCCA
Source organism: Lachnospiraceae bacterium (assembly GCA_034925905.1). GTDB lineage: Bacteria > Bacillota > Clostridia > Lachnospirales > Anaerotignaceae > JAYFRL01. The sequence goes on from JAYFRL010000008.1 coordinate 64,312, forward strand.
TTGCCAAAGGAATCAATTTTTTCAAATATCTCACCCTCCGTCTTTTTCATGAGGTTAAAATCAATGTTAAAACAGGGATATTTACTTTGAGGTTCCATAAGCTTCGCTATATCCGCATCCCACATAGGGTTTAGCGGATGGTTTTTCATATGGCTTTCATTAAGCAAAACTCCATCCACATAAAGCTTTCCGTTTTTAACTATTCTTTTGTTAACAGGAAGCGCGGGACAAAGCACAGAATACTTTTCTTTGAAATATTCAAGGGCAGAGTCCAAAATAGGTCCTATATTGCCTTCTCTTGTGGAATCAAATGTTGAACAATATTTGCTGTAAAAATGTGTTGCTCCTTTATTTTCAAGCCATTTAAAGGCATTTAAAGAATCGACCACAGCCCTGTTTTTTTCGTCAGACCTTGTTTTAAGCGCTATAACAACTGCATCAAACCCGGAAACATCCACATCGTTTAAAGGCGTACCATTAAAAAGCACCGTATTAAGCCCTGATTTAACAATAAAAGATGCAGCGTCGCTTGCCCCGGTAAAATCATCGGCAACACAGCCAAGCGTAATTTTTTGTTCCATTTTTAAACCTCCTTTCGTTTAAAGCTTGAGCCATGACATACGCCATGGCTCAGTTTTTTTGATGTTCAGCTTGTTTATACAAATGGGAGGGTTAAAGCTTTTTGCTGAACATTTCTTCCATTTCCTTACGGATACGAACTGCCTGGCTGGTTGCATCATATTCAACATCGCTCCAGCAAATCGGGCTTCCTTCTTTAACAGGACGGATAAGCTTAACATTATTGCAAAGACCCAGCGGAATTCCGCCAGTTGCCAAGCTGTCTTTTGCTGTCATAAGCTTCCCGTATACGCAATATCCGCCTTCGCCGTCAAGCATCTGTCCTGCTGCAAGATCGTTTTTAGCTGTTGCAACAACGTCTGAAATAAAATTGCGTGGATATCCGGTTGGTTCGCCCCGCGTTCCTATAGAAGCAACGCTTATTCCAAGCTCAAGACCTATCATATGGTATGGTCTTGTAAGTGATATATATTCTCCTGTTTCGTCTGTAAGAATTCCATATTCTTTAAAGCAGTTTCTCATGTATTCGGTGTCGCCTCTCATAACCACGTATATACCAAATCTAATGTCACGGTAAACCGGGCGTCCGTCACGCTCAACGCTTGAAACTACCTCTACCATTCCTTTTTGCGGAAGTATTCCGCCTAAGGAAGCGGGCCTTAATATATGATGAAGGTCATCGGTTCCGCAGGCAGGGAACTGAAGCCCAGCAGGGTTTGCAAGCAAGCCCGTTGCATTTGATACTGCTGCCATTTCTATTGCAGATTTTGTTCCATCCAAAAACGAGTTGAACATTTTAGGGTTCATTCCGCCTTTGGCTGCGTTTTCAGGAGAAATTCCATAATATTTCCAAACTGTTTCAGGGGTAGACTTATGGTAAATCGGAAGATATTTTGTTCCTTTTCCGGCTGCAACAACCTCGAAACCGGCTGCTCTCGCCCAGTCAACCATTTCGCAAATCATTGCAGGCTGGTCGCCATATGCAAGGGAATATATAATTCCGGCTTCTTTTGCTTTTTTCGCAAGAAGAGGTCCTGCAACAGCATCCGTCTCAACATTTACCATTATAATATGCTTTTTATTCTCGCAGCAAAGCAAAACATGCTTAATTCCAACATTCGGGTTTCCCGTAGCTTCAACAATTATGTCTACAAAAGGAGATTCTATAAGCTTAACAGAATCCTCAAGAATACATGTCTTGCCTGTTTTTGAAGCTTCCTCAAGAGTTTTTGCGGAGTATCTTTCTTCCGGCCACATGGTTTTTGCAAAGGCTTCTTTTGCCCTGCTAACATTGATATCTGCAACGCCAACAAGGTGAACGCCTTCCACCTTTTTAACCTGAGAAATATACATAGTGGCAAATTTTCCTGCTCCGATAACGCCAACCCTTACAGGGTTCCCATCTTCCTTGTGTTTTTGAAGAAATGCATACAAATTCATGATTAAATCACAACCTTTTTATTATTTTAGAAAAATACGTATTATGCTTTTTTCTTTCTTATCTCAACGCCGCCAAGCTCTTCATAAAGCTTTATTATAGCGCTGTTGTCGTATCCACCAAGGCCTTTAACCTGTGCAGTTTTAAAAATCTCGGCAACAAGGTTTGTAGCATATAAAGGCAGGTTCATATTTTTAGCCATATCTACAGCAAGCTTAATGTCTTTTGTATGGAGGTCAATTTTAAAGCCCGCAGAAAATTCACCTTCAAGTATCCTTGGCATTCTGTCTTCAAGAGCCCAGCATCTGCCGGTTCCGCCTTTTATAACATTCATCATTATTTCAGGGTCAACTCCGGCTTTTGTGCCTAAGGTGAAAGCTTCAGACATACTTATAAGATTTATTGCCGACATAAGCTGGTTTACAACCTTAACAGTCTGGCCTGCTCCGCAATCTCCACAGTGTATAATTTTTTTGCCTAAAATTTCAAATATAGGCATAGCTTCTTCAAGATAAGCCGCTTTGCCGCCTACCATTATGGTAAGTGTTGCGTTTATAGCTCCTGATTCCCCACCGCTAACGGGTCCGTCTATAAACTTTATTCCTTTTGCCTCAAGCTTTCCTCCTATCTCGCGTGTAACATCCGGGGAAATGCTGCTCATATCAATTATGAAAAGATCCTCGGGTGACTTAACAGAGAGAAGACCTTCCTCTCCGTTTATAACAGCATCAACATGAGGGGAGTTTGGAAGCATCAATATAACTGTGTTTGTATGGAGAAGAACCTCGTAAGGCTTTTTTACAGCTATAACTTTTGATTGGTCGGAAAGCATTTTTATGCGTTCCTCGTTTACATCACAGGCAACAACAGTATGCCCCGCTTTTATAAGGTTTCCTGCCATCGCAAATCCCATAACGCCTAAGCCTATGAGACCTATTTTGTTATATTCACGCATTTTTAACCACTCCTTATTTTTTATTTACAGAAACCTGGGTTAAATCCGTTTCTTCATCGTATTTGCGAACCATTTCAACGCCTTCTATTTCCTGAATCATAACATCTACTGTAGTAAGTGTGGGGCAGGCTCCCTTAACTATATGTCCACCGAAAACAGTTCCTGTTTTATCGCACATTGTGCCATGAAAATGCAGTTCTGTTTTTCCGTTGTTCTGGGTGATTATACCTGTGCCTGATAAAAATTCAACCGGGCCGTCTTTCTTAACAACGTCGCCATATCCGGCTCCAACCTTTGCTTCCATCGGAACAAGATACATAAACCCTGCGCCAGCAAAGCTTCCAAAGCAATTAACGGCGCCGTATTTTATTCCGTTTTGATTGCAGATTTCTTCAAGACCTGTGAGAAGATCTGTTCCCGGAAGGATTCTGGCTGCAACCATTTTGCCCGGTTTTCCGCACGCATAATTAACTCTTGTTTCTGACATTTTAAAACCTCCTTTAAAATTATAATTATATCAATATAGCTTGATTATATACTCTGGCTTGTATTAATTCCAGAGCATATACACATTTTTTGTTCGATATTTAAACACTTACAGAATTATTAAAATCTCCTATTTATTTTTTGTAAAATTTATATTATAATTATAAAAAGTAATATTTTTTTTGTTCGATTTTAGAACAAAATTTCTATATCTATTGTTTAGGAGAAATAGTATGCAAAAATATAAAATTTTGGGAATCGCACCTTACGAAGGGTTTAAAGGCTACTTTTTAAATGCAATCGCCGGCAGAAGCGACATTGATGCCGATATCTATTCCGCCACGCTTTCAAACGCCGTGGATCTTGTTAAAACTCTCGACCTTTCTGTTTATGATGTTATCATATGCAGAGGACGAACGGGCAATATGATTAAAGACGCTGTTGACATTCCCGTTGTTTTCGTCGATTTTTCGGGTTATGACATATTACGCAGCATAAGGCTTGCTCAAAACAGCCCCTATAAAAAATTTGCGTTTATAAGCTTTTCCGATATAGCTAAAAATGTCCGCTTGCTTTCCGAGCTTGCTGGTTTTAGCATGGATATTGTAACCCCGCCTTCTCCCCACACCGCCGAAGAAATGGAGGAGCTTGTATTAAAATTATATAATGAGGGCATCCAGCTTTTCATAGGAGACGGAACATTAAACGAATGCGCAAAAAACATAGGCGCGGAAAGCATACTTGTTACTTCCGGGCCTGAAAGCATGGAAAAAGCAATAGATGAAGCTGTTGAAATATGCAAAGCCAAAAATTTATCCTCAGGTAAAAATTTATTTTACAAATCCATAATAGAAAACATATCTTTGCCAATTGCCATATATAACAGCAATAAAATCCTTATATATTCCAATCTTTATTCTGATAAGAATAATGCGGACCTTCAGCCAAGGCTTAAAAAATATGTCCCCAGGGTGCTTGCTTCAAACCATTTCAAGGCCTTTGAAACAACGGGTGGAAATACGTTTAAAATAAAAGGCGAAGCGGTTTTTGATGCGCTGGATGAGAAATATGCCCTTTTTTATGTTACATACATACTGCCTGAAAATTATAATAATTCAAAAATATATTCCATAGTCGATTACGAAAATGCTAAAAACTGTCTTACCCTTATATCGTCAAGCACATCTTTATCTAATATATGGGATAGCGCAAAAAACTTTGAGGACAGCAAAATCCCAATGCTTATATACGGTGATTCGGGCACTGGGAAAAAGACTTTTGCATACGCTCTTTATGCCGAAAGTAAATATAAAAATAATCCCCTTATTTCCATAGATTGCCCTAAAGCCGACAACACAAGCTTTTCCCGGCTTTTTAAAAACGATAGCTCTCCTTTGTTTGAAAATGACTGCATGATTATATTTGAGAATATAAATTCTTTAAGTCTTTCTTTGCAAAATAAGCTTTATTATTATATAAAAAGCTCCGCCCTTACCTCCAGAAATAAAGTTGTATCCACTTTTTCGGGAAATATAAACAAAATGATATCCGGTAATCTTTTTTCAAAAGAACTTTATCACGCCCTTTCGGGTGTCCCCGTTAGCATACCCTCGCTTGACCATAGAGCCTTGGATATACCCCAAATTGCAGGCACGGCTCTCGGAGAGATAAACCGTGAGCTTCCAGTCCAAATTGTTGGGCTTGAGCCTAAGGCAATGGAGCTTTTGCAAAGCCACACATGGGAATACGGCATAAGTCAGCTTAAGCTCGTTTTGCGCCAGATCGCAACAATTACTCAAACGCAGCTTATAACGGAAGAAAACGTGAGGCGCTTTTTGCCCTATCCCCCTATAAATATTGAGGGTTCTCATTTAGAAGCATATAAAATAGATTTTTCAAAAACCTTAGACGAAATATCAAAAGACATCATAAGTATAGTGCTTAAAGACGAGGGAAACAATCAATCGAACACTGCTAAAAGGCTTGGGATAAGCCGTAGCACTCTTTGGAAAAAACTAAACAGCTAGAAGGGATAATCATGAAGCTTAAAATTATTGAAGGAAGCTTTGCTGTTTGCAAGCTTAAAGACCCATCGCACATAAATCTTGACCAAGACTTTGTTTTTATAGGCAAAACAGATGAAGAAACATCACTTGTATGCAATGAAAAAGTCGTGCCAAAGAACGTATCCGAGGAGGAAAAAGGTTTTTCTCTCATAAAAATAGAAGGTCTCCTTGATTTTTCGCTCGTTGGTATAATTTCAGAAATTTCAGGGGTATTAGCCAAAAACAACATAAGCATATTTGTTGTTTCAACATATAATACCGACTATTTTCTCATAAAGGAAAATAATATTGAGAAAACAAAAAAAGCCCTTTTAGAAAAGGGCTATGAGTTTATATAGCTTATATATTATATTTTTGCTTTATTCTTGCAATCATTTCAAACATAGGTCGGCCTATTATAAGCAAAAACAAGGCTGTTGAAACAGCATGTACCATATCAAACGGAAACCCCATAATATACGATGTTATTATCATCCCAAGCTTAGGACTGGGCTGAAACATAAGCACAGAAGCCGGATTCATTATCCCGCCATATATGATAAGCACCGATGCAAAACCAAAAGCCGAAAGACTAAGTCTTCCCGGTTTTTTTTTATTAAACACAATGCCTGAAACAAAGCCTATAATGCCAAACCCAAACATCTGCCACGGAGTCCATATTCCCTGTCCGAAAAAAATATTTGAAACAAAAACGGAAAGAGCCCCAACTAAAAAGCCATGGTAAGCTCCGAGGGAAATACCTGATATTATTATTATGGCCGCAAGCGGCTTAACCTGCGGCAGCATATAAAATGCCATCCTCCCGCAAACCCCTATGGCCGACATAACAGCAACAATAATAAGCTCTCCCGTTTTTAAGCGCCTGCCTTCCGCGCTTATTATAAGCGCAAACAATATCTCAAGCATTATAACGGTTGACAATATATTATACATAGTGTTCTTAAATACGTAAATGTCCGAAAGAGCCGTTAAAGGGACAAAAATAAATATAATTGCCAGCGATATTATTTTTTCTTTTTTAAGGTGTTTATCCTCATATAATTCAGTTTCCGTGTTTTCCGAAAGCATCTATTATATCCTCCGTTGTCACTGCGTTCTCTATTATCCCTCTTGATATTTTGCTCGCGGCTGTTGTATAGAACATGTTTTGGGTAAAAAATTCTAAAGGATTCCCTTCAGAGACTATCCTTCCATCAAACAGAAAAGAAAGCCTGTCCGCATAAACTGCACAAAATTCTATATCATGGCTAACAATTATTATTGTTTTCTTCTCGTCTTTAAGCTTAAGTAATATATTGCCAAAAGACGCTTTAAAATCCGAATCAAGGCATTTTGTCGGTTCATCCATAATTATAGTTTCAAAATCCATTGCCAGAAGCTTTGAAAGGGCCGCCTTTTGAGCTTCTCCGCCCGAAACATCAAAAGGATGCTTTTCATATATATCCTCTGCCCCGCAAAGCTTTAAGGCATCACGGGTTTTTTCAATGGCTTCTTGCTCGGAAAACCCTTTATCCATAAGTATATCTTTTATATCGTCGCCTATTTTGCTTTCAGCAAAAACAAGCCTTGGGTTTTGAGGTAGCATACCTACCGAAGAAATATTTTTTTTAATGTTATTGCCGCCTATAAAAACATTGCCGTAAAATGGTTTATATATCCCTGAAATAACAGAAAGAAGGGTTGTTTTTCCTGCCCCGTTGCCTCCCAAAACTGCTGAAATTTTACCCTTATAGGCTTTGAAATAAACACCTTTAAGCACATTAGCCCCGTTTTTTTCATATCTGAACCATATATTCTCCACAGAAACGGAAAGCTCTTCTTTTTTTTCTTTATAAACGGGCTTTGCTTTAGAGATTAACCTGCTTCCCCCAGCAAGGCTTCTGATAAATTCCTTGCCTTCCCTTATGCTGACAGGTAAACTGTCCGCGCCAAGCATAGCCGCTATCCGCATTGAAGAAGTCATAGACAAAAAGACCTTGCTGCCGTTTAAAAAAAGCTCTCTGCCGACTTTTTCCGGCGTGGAATTGGCTATTATTTTCCCGTTTTCAAGCACTATAAGCCTATCGCTCAAAGGCAAGGCTTCTTCAAGCCTATGCTCACTCATTATAACAGTTATGCCCAAATCCCTGTTCAGCCTAAAAAGGGCAGCCATAAACTCCGAGGCGGAAACAGGATCGAGTTGGCCCGTAGGCTCATCAAGTATTATAACTTCAGGAGACATTGCCATTACAGAGGCAAGGTTTAAAATCTGCTTCATGCCTCCCGAAAGCCTTGAAATATCACTGTTAAACCAATTGTCCATTCCAAAGAACGAAGCTGCCTCTGATATTTTAAGCCATATTTTAGAGCTTTCAACGCCCAAATTTTCAAGACCGAAAGCAAGCTCATGCCAAACTTTATCCGTAACTATCTGTTCTTCCGCTTCCTGCATAACAAAGCCTATCCGAAAAGCCTGTTCCCTTTGGGAAAGCTTAAGAATATCCGAGCCATTAAAAAATATATTGCCCGAAATCTCGCCTTTGGGAGCAATAAGCGGCTTAAGCATACGCAAAAGGGTTGTTTTTCCGCTGCCCGAAGCTCCGCAAAAAGTTACAAATTCGCCTTTTTGCACGGAAAAGCTTATATCCTCAAGCACTTTATGCTCATCCCCTGCATATTTAAAGCTCAGATTTTCGACACCATATATTTCCATTTTATATCCTCCGCAAAATCAATAGCCAAAGGCAACGCGCAAAGCGCGGCATAAACAACATAAAACAAAACCGCTTTGAGGCTTATAACATCACCCGAAATGGCCGGATAAAAAGAAAAAGAAACCAAGCCCGATATAATTCCCCATAAAATAAAGGACACACAAATAATCATAAAACCAAAAACATAAAAGTCCCTTTTACAAAAAACATGCCTTTGGCAGCTTGTTCTGCCTTTGAGGCCATAACCCCTTGATTTCATAGATTCTCCTGATACAACCGCGCTTTCAAGCGACCATTCCAGCATTGAATACATTACCCTTGAGCCTTCTTTAAGCTTCCCCCGAATGCTTACCGGAGCATATCCCGTTAAGCTTCTCGCATTTGAAACACTTTTAAACCTATATTTAAACAACGGCACAAACCTTAAGGTTATGGAAACAAGGAGCGAAAACGAAGGCGCTATGCCACCGAAAACATACATAAGCTTATCCGAAGACATAATATGGCTGTATGATGAAAACCAAAATATCACGCTTGCTAGCATTAAAGCTGCAGTTATCCCGAAAAAAATAGATTCAAATGTAAATGGTATTTCTTTTATGTGAAAAAGTACAGTCTCTCCTTCGTGGCTGAAAAAAGGATTTAAAACAGCTGTAAATAGCATAAGCGGGAAAATATATCTCATTTGCCTTAAGAAAGAAGATGCTCCGTTTATATAAGCAAAATAAAAAACAGCAAAGAAAAGAGAGATAAACAGGCAAACCGGCTGCATAAAAAACATCGCAAGCCCTATAACCGCGATAAAATACGCCATATTCAACACAGGGTGACAATATCTAAATCCTCTCATTTTAACCTCTAATCATGACCAACCGTTAAACAAATGGTTTACGCTAAGCCTATAAGACCCCGTTACCAGCTTGCGTCTAAAGGCGCTGGTTTGAACACTGTTCAAATCGCTTTGCTTAATTCACTTACACAGATATATCCCTTTTCACTCTGTCCCGTCATCTTCCTCATCCGTCATTCTATGGAACTTTCATGACAAGATATCCCGCCTTTCCCACGTGGAAGGCGGCTTCGGCGTTTACCAGGACCGGATAAGGGGATTATCCTCAGCGTCCGGGTTTATTATCATAAAAGCATAAATTCTTTGCTTTGCTCAGAATGATATGCTATAAGCTTACTTTCGCAGCCCGCATAGCGGGTGGCTTTTTGTTCCGCACACTCCTCGTGCAGAACAGGCTGAAGTAATAAAAAAAATACCCGTTTGGGTATTTTTATTTGTGAAAAATCCCGCTACGCTATCTCAATTTAAGACCCAAGCCTAAGGCAGAAAGTGAGAATTTAGCGGCGGAGCCGTTTTATAGGATTTGAGGCTATAAAAACAGCTTCAGCTTTTTTGCTTGAGAAAAACCATCCTTGCTTTAGTGCGGCTTCTTCAGTCTGCCAAAATTATTTATTTAAGAAAGTATAGCATTCTTAAAGGCAAAAGTAAATAGAGGTCCGATAGTTTCAAATCAAAGAACCGCTTTCCTGAAATCTTTTATAATAAGCTGAACGCTTTCTTCACCTCTGAATTCATTTATATCAATGTTAAAAACCATGTCCATGTTAAGCTTTACGTTTCCGCCAGCCATAACCTTATCACAGATTAAACCGCCGTAGTTTTCTTTAAGTATTTTTATAAAGTTTTCATACCCTCCAAAGTATACTCCATTTAAACTACCCGTTCTTTCACTGTCGGTAAATGTCATTTTAACAACGCTTCTATCCGCGCCTAAAAACCTTATACCAGATGCGATAAGGTTTTTAATGCCGAAAAGAGGTACAGGGTTACCCTTGCCAAAAGGCGCAAGAAGCATTATTCCATTTGCAACGGCGTGTGTTATCTCTTTAAATTTAAGCTCGCAATCTATTGAAAAAACGGGTTCAAAATCTTCTTTGCAGAGGCAACATTCAATATTCAACGCTTCCCTTAAAGCAGAAACGCCTGAATTATCCATCAAAAATCCCGCCGCCATGGCATGCCCGCCGAATTTATAAAACATTCCTTTATGTGGAAGCAGTGCATCGAAAATATTGTATGTTTCTATGCTTCTTGCGGAGCCTTTTACAAAATCATCCGAAGATGTTATAACTATAGCCGGCTTGTTAAAGCTTTCTTTTATCCGTCCTGCAACTATTCCTGCTATACTCTCGCTTATATCCCGGCTGAAAACCGTTATAACCTTATGATTTTCATAACCGTTTGTTTTTATTATTTCAAGAGCCTCATCATACGCTTTAAGGGTCATACTTTTGCGGCTGCTATTCATGTCGCAGAGTTTTCTTGCAATTTCAAGGCATTTTTCCGAATCCTCTTCAATAAAAAGACCTATCGCAAGAGTTGCACTTTTAAGCCTGCCCGTCGCGTTTATGGCCGGGCCTATAACAAAGCCTATATGATATTCCGTTATTTTCTTATCTTTAAGACCCGATTCAAAAATAAGTGCATCAAGCCCAAGATTCCCTGTGTCTTTAATGTTTTCTATACCGCACTTTGCAATTGTCCTGTTTTCATCCAAAACATCAACTATATCGCAGATTGTAGCAATTGCCGCATATGTAAGAAATTCTCCTGTTTCATCAAAAGCTTTGTTTTCTTTTGCAAAGAGCCCTTTTGCAAACTTATATGAAAGCCCTGCCGCGCAAAAGTTAGAAAAGCCATAAGGGCAAGCTTCCTGTTTCGGGTCTATAACAGCATCGGCTAAAGGTATTATTTCTTTTTTCATCCCGGCTTCAAAAACAAAGGATGGTTCATGATGATCTATTATAACAATCTTCATGCCAAGTTCTTTTGCAAAATCCACTTCTTTAAAAGCTGATATCCCATTGTCACACGCTAAAATCACTTTGACGCCATTTTTATTAAGCTCATCCACAGCCTCTATGTTAAGACCATAGCCCTCGCTGTGCCTGTCTGGAATGTAATAAATAGCATTGCCCCCAAGGCTTTTTAAGGCTTTGTAAAGTATAACCGTGCTCATAACTCCATCAACGTCATAGTCACCGTAAATTGCAATAAGTTCCTTTTCTTTTAAGGCATTTAAAATGATTTTTGTTCCGGCGTCGGCATCTTTCATGCCTTCACAGGATTTTATGTTTTCCATATCGCAGCTTAAAAAATCCAAGGCTTCAAAATATGAAGAAACTCCCCTGTTTGCGAGGATACACGCACAAACAGGGCTTATTCCCAAGGCTTTCGCCATTTTTTCATAATCAAACCTTTTACGTTTTTTTGTCCATCTGCTCATTTAAACACCTCTTTGGCATGAGACTCTTATTTCTTTGGGTGCATGCTATGCCACATTGCGCCTGAAAGAAATACAGATGAATATATCCCACTGGTCATTCCTATTATAAGCGGAAGAGCCAATTCTTTAACCGATCTTACCCCTAAAACATATATCGAGCCAATAGCAAGAATAGTTGTTACAGAGGTGTTTATCGAACGTCTTAAAGTCTGGTTTACACTCTTATTTACAAGTTCTCCATAATTATCCGGCCTGTAGCCCTTTTTGTTTTCTCTTATTCTGTCAAATATTACTATCGTCGCGTTTATTGAATATCCCAAAACCGTGAGCGCAGCAGCTATGAACGCATTGTTTACAGGAATTCTAAGCATTGCATAAAACGCCAACACTATAAGCAGGTCGTGTATAAGCGCAAGGATTGCGCTTGCCCCCGCCTTAAAATCCTTAAACCTTATTGTTATATATATAAGCATAAGTACGCTGGACAACAATATGGCAACTAAAGCTTTCCTCTGCATTTCAAAGCTTACGGTTCCGCTTATATCCGATATTTTTAAAACAGCACTTTCATCAAGATCATATTTTTGAAGTATGTCTGTTACTATTTCCGCCCTTACCTCATTGGTTACAGGCTGCATTTTTATCGTAACATCGTTTGTTCCCATTATCTTTTGAACCATAGGGCTTTTATCGTCCGTATGTTTCTGGACTATCGCAACTATATCCTCGTTTTCAAATTCCTTGCCTATGCTTATATCAATTGAAACCCCGCCTGTAAATTCTATGTCGTAGTTTAAAATCGATTCCCCGTTTGCAACATTTATAAGCATAGCCACAAGCCCTGCAAGTATAATTATTATGGAAAGACCAAAGAAGTATTTTTTGTTTTTAATTATGTCCATTCAAAGTCCCTCCCAACATTTGCTTTATTCCAAAAAACTTAGGATTGTTTAAACCTATGCCAACTAAAAGCTTAACTATTATCCTTGAAATGACAAGAGCTGAAAACATGGATACTATTATACCTATTATCAATGTCTGGGCAAAGCCTCTAACAGTTCCGGCGCCCATAAAATATAAAACTCCGCCGGCTATAAGTGTTGTTACATTCCCGTCCAAAATGGCGGGAAATGCTTTTTTAAACCCTGCGTCTATGGAAGTTCTTAATGTTTTACCTGCTATAAGCTCTTCCTTTAGCCTTTCATATATAATTACGTTTGCGTCCACCGCCATGCCGACCGAAAGGATTATTCCCGCTATACCTGAAAGCGTAAGCGTTACTCCGGCTCCGCTTAAAATTAAAAGAACTATTTCAATATAAAAAACAAGGGCGAAATCCGCAACAAGACCTAACGCAGTGTACATTATAAACATATATATTAAAACAAGTATTATCCCTATTATTCCAGCAAAAATGCCTGTGCTTAAAGCGTCTGCTCCAAGTCTTGCGCCAACATTATTCATTTCTATTATATTTAAGTTAAACGGAAGGGCTCCTGCTCTTATAAGCTCAGCAAGCTCTCCGGCCTTCTCATTCGTAAAATTCCCCGATATTATACAGTTTCCATCCGTTATTTCCGATTTAACTGTCGGAGCCATTAATATTTCGTCATCAAGGAGAATTGCTATACGTTTGCCAATATTGGACTGTGTAGCTTCAGCAAAAAGCTTCGTCCCTTCTTCATCAAATTCAAGCGAAACATAAGGCTCAGAAACTCCGCCGCTGGTGATTGCCCCAACTTCTCTGGTTGCATTTTTAACGTGGTCTCCAGTTAAAATAACATTTCCGCTTTCATCCGCAAACAAAAGCTGAGCCGTTTTTCCAAGCTCGTCTATAACCGTATCCACATCGTCAACGCCAGGAATATCAACGCTTATCCTTTTTATGCCGTCTCTTCCAACTTCAGCCTCTGTCCAGTTTTTTCTGTCCAAGCGTCCGCGGAGCAAAGATATCGCCGAATTCATTTCCTCGTCTGTAACCTCATCTTGAGCCGCTTCATAAAGTATATGAACTCCTCCGCTTAAATCCAGACCCTGCTTTATGTTGTTCACGCTTAACTTTCCATCGTCACCTATACCTCTTAATAAAACAACAGCCAAAATAACTGCCGTGGCCACAAACAAAGCCAATATAAGAGAGCTTTTGGTTCTGCTCATATAAAAATCCCCCTAACCTTATGCTTGGCAATCAACCAAGCAATTCTTTCGCTTTTATATATATTGCCATTTCAATACGCTTTTTTTGCATTTTGCAGCCCATTGCATATTCTCCAAAAATGCTTCCGTCTGCATGGTATGCATTTGCCATGCAGCCTCCGCTGCAATAAAACTTGGCCCAGCAATCACTGCAGCCTTTTTTTGTATATACATTACAGCTTTTAAACTCTTCAACAATCTTATAATTTTTAATCCCGTTTATAACGTCTCCGAGCTTGTATTCTTCTTCCCCGACAAACTGATGGCAGGGATAAAGACTTCCATCCGGTGAAACAGCCATATATTCGCTTCCGCTTCCGCAGCCTGTAACCCTTTTATAAACACAAGGACCCCCTGAAAGGTTTATGTTGAAATGAAAAAAATTAAAGCCATAGCCTTTCTTTCGCCTTAATATAAGCTCGTCCGCAAGTATTTCATATTGCCTGAATATCTCCGGCAAATCTTCATTCCTTATGGCATAATCCGCTTCTTCTTCAGCAACAACCGGCTCCGCCGATATTTCTTTAAACCCTATATCAGCAAAATGGAGCACATCGTTTGAAAAGTCCTTATTATACCTTGTGAAAGTTGAACGGATATAATAATCTTTCCCTTCGCTTGTCCTTCTGTCGGCTATTCTTTTAAACTTTGGCATTATTATATCGTAGCTTCCGGCTCCTGAAGCGGTTGGGCGCATTTTATCGTTCACGCTTTTGCGTCCATCTGCACTCAATACTATATTTTGCATATTTTCATTTATAAATTCCTCAATTTCAGAATTTAAGAGTATTCCGTTCGTAGTTATTGTAAAACGAAAATTTTTTTTGTTTTCTTTTTCTATGCTTCTGCCATAGAGCACAAGTTTTTTAACAACATCAAAATTCATAAGCGGTTCGCCGCCAAAAAAATCGACCTCAAGATTAACCCTGTTTCCCGAATTTTTAACTAAAAAATCCAGGGCAGCCTTCCCAACCTCAAAGCTCATAAGCGCTCTTTTCCCATGATATTCGCCTTCTTCGGCAAAGCAATATCTGCATTTCAAATTACAGTCATGCGCAACATGCAAGCAAAGTGCCTTAACAACGGGTTTTTTATTGTCAAGCTTTTCTCTAACCATATCATAGCTTTCTTCCGTGAAAATCATATTGTTTTCGGCTAATGATTTAACTTCGGATATAGCTTCGTCTATCTCGCCTTCAGAATACTTTGGAAATTTTTTATATATTTCCCCAGCCGGAAGATTAAATACGCTTTCCGCTATGTCATAAACTATGTCATCTGCAATATGTATTGCCCCGCTATCAACGTCAATAAGTATATTAACCCCATTATATGAAAATTTATGAAGCATTTTTTCTCCTTTCAAAGCGCCTAAAACAAAACTAACAGCGTGCCTTCAGACACGCCGTTAAAAATATTATTTGTTTTCACAAGATTGATTGGCGACTGTGCAAGAAGTTTTGCAGGCGGACTGGCAAGATGTCTGACATTCTCCGCAGCCGCCTTTAGCAATGCTTTTGCTTAAGCAAGCTGTGCTCAACGTCTTAATGTGTTTCATATATTTACCTCCTTCAAGGATTTATTTCGATTTAGGTAATTGTAACACACATTAATATATTTGAAAAGTGAAAATTGTAATATGGGATTATTTTTTTGCATTTATACCCATAATTCCCCCTATTCCACCTGCCGAAAGTGAAACCGCCAAAGTAATGATTTCGCCCATGTCAAATGAAAATGCATTTGTTGCGAAAAATCCGATAATAAACAACACCCCGGCATAAAGCCCGCCTTCTGCAAGCCCCCATAAAAGGCCCCTTTCGTTTGCTCCTCCTGCGGCTTCATAGCCTGCAAAGCCTGCTGAAACAAGCGTTGTTAAAAGCGCCACCGTGGATATATGCTGCTCGTTTGCCCATGTATATGTAAGTATTATTCCGTAAGCTATAAACACTATGCTTGTTAATGCATAGGCAAGGGCAAGACCCATTATCATTGAATGAAGTAAATTTTTTTCGTTACTCTTTTGATTTTTGTTTGTTTTTTCACGTATCTTTGCCATTCCGTTGCCTCCATAACACTTTTTTATTAGTTTACTTGCCCAAACCCTAAAATATGATTGCCAAATTGATTTGTGTATTGAGATTTTTTTTGCATTAAAGTATAATTTAATTATGAAGATTTAAGGAGAAAAAGTCATGATATCATATATAAAGGGCAAAATACTACTTAAAAACGAAAACAGCGTCGTAATAGAAACCCTTTCCGGCATAGGTTTTGAAGTTTCGCTTTCGCCTATTTTTTTGTCGTCTTTGCCTAAAACAGGCGAAGAATGCACAGTTTATACCTATATGAGCGTGAAAGAAGACGGAATAAGCTTGTTTGGCTTTGAAAACCAGGACGAGCTCGGGATATTTAAGCTGCTTATAACCGTTTCAGGTATAGGCCCTAAAGGCGCCCTTGGAATACTCTCTTCTTTAAGCCCAAACGAACTTTTAAGTGCAGTTGCTCTTGCAGACGTTAAAACACTTTCAAAAGCCCCGGGAATAGGCAAAAAAACAGCGGAGCGTCTTGTGCTTGAGCTTAAGGATAAATTCTCAAAAATACATAAAGAAACTTCAAATCTATACGAAGCAACAGAAGCTTATTTACCTTTAAGCAGTGTAAAAGACGAGGCTGCCGAGGCCCTTTTAAGCCTTGGCTATACTCAAAAAGAAGCATATGCCGCAATAAACGCGGTTTATTTTGACGGCCTTAACGCCGAAGCTATTATAAAACGCGCTCTTTCCGCATTAAACAGACTGTAGGGGTGAATAAAATTGGAAAACAGAATTATAACAAGCTCTCTGCTTGACGAAGATTTTGAAGTTGAAAACAACTTAAGACCTTCAAATTTTGATTCATATATCGGTCAGGAAAAAGTTAAATATAACCTTAAAGTTTTCATAGAAGCCGCCCAAAAAAGAAAAGAACCCCTGGATCACGTTTTGCTCTATGGCCCGCCGGGGCTTGGGAAAACCACCCTGGCAAATATAATCGCAAATGAAATGGGCGTAAGTATAAAAACAACCTCAGGCCCTGCGATTGAACGTCCGGGGGACATGGCCGCAATATTAAACAGTCTTAAAAACGGCGATGTTCTTTTCATAGACGAAATCCACCGGCTTAACAGAATGATAGAAGAGGTCCTCTATCCTGCCATGGAAGATTTTGCGATAGACATAATAATAGGCAAAGGCCAGGGGGCAAGAAGCCTACGTATAGATCTTCCAAAGTTCACTCTTATAGGAGCAACCACAAGGATAGGTCTTTTGACCTCTCCTTTAAGGAACAGGTTCGGCGTTATCCACAGACTTGAAACCTACACGCCTGCTGAACTTTCAAGCATTATTTTGCGCTCGGCAAACGTGCTGGCTATAGAAATTGAAAAAAACGGCGCAAGCGAAATAGCAAAGCGTTCAAGAGGAACTCCTAGAATTGCAAACAGGCTGCTTAAAAGAGTCCGTGATTTTGCGGAGGTTAAATATGGCGGAATAATAACCGAAAAAGTTGCTTTTGACGCTCTTAATATATTGGAAGTTGATAAAACAGGGCTTGACAATATAGACAGGGACCTTTTGCTTTCAATTATCAATAAATTTGCAGGCGGTCCGGTCGGGCTTGATACCCTTGCGGTTTCCATAGGCGAAGACCCTGGGACTATCGAAGACGTTTACGAACCATATCTCATAGAGCTTGGATACATACAAAGAACACCCAGAGGCAGGGTTATAACGGAGCTTGGAAAAAATCATTTCAAACTTACGGATATAAAATAAAAGCAGGAGGGCATCATTTTTATGTCAAAAAACTTCAGGCTTACTTATAACTCGCCTGTTATTTTAACATTTTCTTTTATATCAATAATTTCTCTTGTGGCAGGATATATCACAAATTTTGAATCAACATTCTTGCTTTTTTCAGTATACAGGAGCTCTTTTTTAGATCCGCTTTTTTATATCAGGCTTGTATGCCATATTTTTGGGCATGCTTCCTTTGAGCATTTTATAAACAATTTTATAATAATATTTCTGATAGGCCCTATGCTTGAAGAAAGATACGGTTCAAAAAGGCTGGCTGTTTTCATGCTTATCGTAGCCTTGGTTACAGGTATTGTTAATATCATATTCTTTGATACAGCCCTTTTGGGGGCAAGCGGAATAGTCTTCATGCTTATAATACTTTCAAGCTATGTTAATATAAAAAGGGGCACTATACCGCTAACTCTCATTTTAGTTGCCGCCGCCTATCTTGGGAAGGAAATAATATCAAGCTTTTTAGAGGCTGATAATGTTTCACATCTTACGCATATATTAGGCGGGGTTTTAGGCATCGTGTTTGGCGCAAAATATAATAACAAATAAAAAAAAGGGAGCCTTAAGCTCCCTTTAGTTTAATCAGTGCTGGCTGAAGCTAATGCAACGCTGTTTTTAACCGCATCCAAAATAAGCTGCCCTGTTACAGGCGCCTCGCTTGGAACGGAGACTTCAAAGCTTTGCTTTTTAACTATCTCTTTGCCAATGTCCTCCGCAACAGATTCAAAAAGCGGATAGAAAACAGGAACCGTTTCTCCATCATAAATAAGTTCTACGGATTTTATTTTGCTCTGACTCACGCTTACCTCAACATTTATTGTTTCATCGTCAAAGTTAATTTTTGATGTATATGTACCCGGGGTGTAAGAAGCTGTATTATTGCCCTTTGGAACTAAAAAATATATGAGAGCGATTATTATCATTACCCCCAAAATAGCAAAAGCGGCTGTTTTTAACAGCTCCCTAAACTTTATTACCATAAACTTTGTTTTGCTCATTTTGTTTCCTCCCAAAACAGTTTTGTTGCTATATTTTATTAGAAATATACCTTAAATATGCCAATATTGCTTTTCAAAATGAAAGGTGTGTATTTTATGGGCTTAAATATAATCGCAGGTCCGTCGGGTTATGGAAAAACCTTTTTTTGCTTAAATGAAATATCCAAAAAACAGGATGAAAAAAGCAGCGGTAAAATTGTTTACATAGTGCCTGAACAATATTCACTGCAGGCAGAAAAAGACCTTATACGCGCAACGGAGCACAAAGGTCTTATGAAAGCTATGGTTTTAAGCTTTTCGCGCCTTGCCTTCAACATTCTTGCAGAAACCGGCGGAGGCAGAAGACCTTTTTTGGGTGAAACGGGCAAAAATATGACGCTTAGAAAAATCCTCTCGGATAAGTGCGAAGATCTTTCATATTATAAAAACTCTGCCGACAAGCCGGGTTTTATACTTGAGCTCTCAAAAACGATAACCGAGCTGTGCCAATATAACATAACACCTGAGGATATTTCAAATGCCTTAGAGTCCGTTCCTTTTTCAGCTTTTTCCTCAAAACTTTCAGATATTTTTGTTATATATGAAGCCTACAAAAAATATCTCAAAGAAAACTATATATCCTCCGACGAAGCTTTAGATATTGCATATAACAAAATTCCCTCCGCCATGCTTATAAAAAACAGCGAATTTTTTATAGACGGGTTTAACGGCTTCACTCCAAAAGAGCTTAAAATAATTTCAATGCTGCTTAAATATTCAAAAAATGTATCCGTAACGCTGACAATCTCAAAAGAAAGCTTCGAAGCTGCGGTTAAAACGAATATTTATGATTTAAACCCCACTTCTTTGTTCTATGAAACCCAACTTACGGCAAAAAAACTTATTGAAACGGCGACTGCTGCAATCCCGGAAGCTTATTTACCCATGTTTCTTACCGAACCCAAGAGGTATAAGTCGGAATTGATGCTTGCTATAGAAAAGAATCTGTTTAATTATTCGGCCAAACCCTTTGAAATAAACAAAGGGCTAAGGATATACGAAGCCGAAAAAAAATGTGACGAGGTTTATGACGTCGCGGAAAACATACTTGAACTAACAAGAGACCACGGCTACCGCTATAAGGATATAGCTGTGCTTTCAGGCTCGGTTTCGGAATATGAAAATATAATCCCGCCTGTTTTTTCAAGCTATAGCATCCCTTATTTTATCGATAAAACAAAGGATGTCACCTCACATCCCCTTGTTGTGTTCATAATAAGCCTTGTTGAAATGATAGTCCAAAATTACAGCTATGAAAGCGTTTTTAGATTGTTTAAAACAAGGCTTACACCCATGGAGCCTGAAGATATTGACGTATTTGAAAACTTTTGCCTTGCAAAAGGAATTAAAGGCTGGAAACTAACCGGAGACATGGATTTTTATCTCAAAAATTGCGAACCGGATTTCAAAGAAAAAATAACACGGCTTCATGCCGGTTTTATGGAATACACGAAAGAAATAAGAAAAGTGAAAAACAACAAAAAAATATCGGTTTTAAAGCTTTCCGAGGTCATTTTTGAAACCTTATATTCACTCCAAATCCCGGAAAAACTCGAAAGTCGCGAGGAAATATCTAAGGCTTTTAAAAATACGGAAAAAGCATACGAAGACAGCCAAATATGGCAATCTGTCACAGAAACTTTCGATACAATGGCTAGCGCTTTGGGCTCCCAGGAAATGCTCCCTGCAGAATACCTTAAAATACTCAAAGCAGGTTTTGCCGACAACAGCTTAGGAATAATCCCGCCGGGATATGACAGGATTATTTTCGGAGATATCGAAAGAACACGGCTCCCGGAAATAAAGGCTTTATTTATAATCGGCGCAAACGATGGAATCCTCCCCCGGGCAACGGAACTAAGCGGGCTTTTTTCAGACAATGACCGTGCGTCTATGGAAGGCTTTGGGCTTAGCCTTTCAAAAGATACAAAAAGAAAGACATTTGAGGAAATGTTTTTAATATACTGTGGAATAACCCAGCCTTCCCATGTTTTAAGCATAAGCTACCATAAAAATGACATGCAGGGAAAAGAAAAACGTCCGTCATTCATTGTAAACAGGCTAAAAAAGCTTTTCCCAAATATAGAAATTCAAAGAAAAAGCGATAAAAAAGGCATGGATTTAATAAGCCTGCCTTTGCCCACTATAAAAAATATACAAGAAGAAATATCCAAAAAAACCAAAAAAGAAAATATATCCCCCTATCTCGGCTATGCTTTAAGCTATATAAACAAAAAGTCAGGGTATACAAAAAATATACAAATGATTAAAAAAGGCATCCTTTATAAAAACGCAGAACCCCCCCTCTCCGCAAAAACGGTTAAAAGCCTATATGGAAACAGCCTGTTTTCGGCTGTATCAAGGCTTGAAAGCTACGCCGAATGCCCTTTTGGCTATTACATGAAATATGGGCTTAAAGCAAAAGAAAGACCCGTTTATAAACTGCAAACGCCGGATATCGGAAGCTTCTTCCATAAGCTTATCGAAAATTTTTCTAAATATATAGACGAAACAAATCTTTCCTGGCAAAGCCTTACAAAAGAAGATATAAGCCTTGCTGTTGACAAAATCTCAGGCAAAACAGCAGAGGATTTCAACAATGAAATATTTTTGTCCAGTGGAAGCTTAAGTTATCTTTCAAAAAGGCTGTCCGAAATTTCAAAACGTGTGCTTTGTGTTTTAAGCAACCATATAAAAAACGGGAGCTTTGTACCCATGGGTTATGAAGTCGGCTTTGGAAAAAACAACTCCTTGCCGCCTATAGTTATAGAGCTTTCAAACGGTCAAAAAATGATTTTAACGGGTAAAATAGACAGGGTTGACATCCTTGATTCAAACGGTAAAAAATACGTTAAAATAATAGACTACAAATCCGGGAGCAAAAGCTTTGACCTCCAAAATGTATATTATGGCCTTCAGCTCCAGCTTATGATTTATTTGGACGCTTTTATCCAAAGCGGAGGCACAACCGAAGAATTCCTCCCTGGCGGCGCTTTCTATTTCAGGATAAAAAACCCCATAATACAAGGAGCTTCCGAGTTTAGTGACGAAGAAATAGAACGCCTCATATCAAAAGAGCTTAAGATGTCCGGTCTTATGCTAAAAAACAGAGACGTTATTTCAGGTATCGACAAAAGCCTGATAGATGAAAATGGAAATCTTTCAGGTGCCTCGGATATTGTTTCCGTGGATATAAAAAAAGACGGTGAATTAAAACCCTCATCCTCAGTCGCAGAATATGAAAGCTTTATAGGGCTTATAGATTATGCAAAACAAAAAGCAAAAAATCTCGGCGAAGATATATATTCGGGTAAAATAGATATACAGCCATATAAACTTGGAAACAAAAACCCGTGTATATATTGCCCTTTTAAATCTGTCTGCAGGTTCGACCCGGAATACGGCGGTTCATACAGGTATTTAAGGAAAATTGATAAATCCGAATTTTTAAAAAGTATTGTGCCTCCTAAAGAATAAAATTTAAAATATAAAAAGCACAGCAATTAGCTGTGCTTTTTATATTTTTTTAAGTTTTACTAATCCCAGCTAAGCCTGTGAAGCTCGCCCTCTTTTTTAAGCGCGGTAAAATCTTGCTGCCTTAAAGCCTCATAAATTATTATAGCAACGGAATTTGAAAGATTTAAGCTCCTTGCTTCGTCTAACATAGGTATTCTCACGCACGTTTCCTTGTATTTAACAAGTATTTCCTCAGGTATCCCCGCCGATTCTTTTCCAAACATTATATAATCGTCAAATTCATAGCTTGGTTCGGTATATATATGCTTTGCTTTTGTTGTAGCCATAAATATTCTGGCGTTTGGATTTTTAATTAAAAAATCATCAAAATCACTGTAATACCTTATATCAAGCAGATGCCAATAATCAAGCCCCGCCCTTTTTAAATGCTTATCTTCAACTCTGAAACCAAGAGGCTCTATAAGATGCAGCACGGAATCTGTCACCGCACATGTTCTTGCTATGTTCCCGACATTTTGAGGAATTTCGGGTTCGTGTAAAACTATATGCATATTTTCCCTCTTTTCATTGCGCTAAAATTTTATTTCCACCTTGGATTTTAGCACAACATTAAACACAGAACAACAACTTAAGACGATTAATATAAAATACTATTGACTTGATAGTAAACATAGTCTATTATTAAATAAAAATGATTATTATTAAGGACTTGTTGACATGAAAAATACTGCTGATAAACTAAGAGAAAAAGGGCTTAAAGTCACTCCGCAAAGAATGGCTATATATTCTATGCTCTCAAACACCGTTGAACATCCAAATGCAGAAACAATCTATAAAGCTCTTGAAGCTGACAATCCTTCCATGAGCCTTGCAACCGTATATAAAACCTTGGATTCTTTCCAAAACGCAAACCTTGTAAAAGAGCTTAATGTTGGCGAAGGACGCTCAAGATATGATGCAAATGTCAGCCCCCATCCTCACCTTGTTTGCACGTACTGCCATAGGGTTTTTGATTTGGATATAAAAGAATTTTGCGATTTAAGGAGCAAAATAGAAAACATTACGGATTTTGAAGTTGAACACGAACAGCTTATTTTTTACGGAAAATGCGGAGAATGCAAAAAACACGCTCATCAATAAATTAAATTTGAATAACAAAAAAGGGTCTGAAATAATTAATTTCAGACCCTTTTTGTTTTTGTTAAGATTACAAAAGCTTTGCAAGGGAAGCTTTCATACGATTTGCAGCTTTTTCAAGGTTTTCCATTGAATTTGCATATGAAAGGCGAAGATATCCTTCTCCATATTCTCCGAAGGAAGTTCCTGCAAGACATGCAACTCCGGCATCGTTTAAAAGATGTGTTTCTATCTCAAGGCTGGTTTTGCCAAAAGCTTTTATATTTGGGAAGGCGTAAAAAGCTCCGTCCGGCATTTTACATGTTACCCCCGGGATATCATTAAGCGCGTCTATAAAGAAATCCCTCCTCTTTTTAAATTCCGCCTTCATGCTGTCAACGGAATCCTGAGGACCTAACAAAGCCTCCATTCCTGCAAGCTGTGTGAAGGTGGCTGTGCACGAAACTGAATTTGCTATTAAAAGATTATAGCTTTCTGCGATTTTTTTATTCATTACCCCATACCCTAAGCGCCAGCCCGTCATAGCATAAGCTTTGCTGAAACCGTCAAGAATTATTGACTTGTCTTTCATTCCCGGTATGGAGGCCACGGAAACAGGCTTAACATTTCCATAATAAAGCCTGTCGTAAATTTCATCGGATAAAACATATATATCGTTTTTTATAGCAAGCTCTGCAAGAGCCTTTATGTCTTCATAAGGCGAAACCCCACCAGTTGGGTTTGCAGGATTGTTTATTATTATCATCTTTGTTTTTGGCGATATAAGGCTTTCGAGCTTTTTAATATCAAAGCTGAAATTGCATTCCTCTGTCATAGGAAGAGCAACAGGAGTTGCACCTGCAGCCCTTATCATTGATTCGTAAATGGGATATCCCGGATTAGGATATATAACTTCGTCTCCCGGATTAACAAGAGAAAGAATGGCATATGTCATAGTAGGTTTACCGCCCGGAACAACAACGATTTCATCTATATTTGTATCAACATTTTTATATTTTTTGCAATAGTTTACAATGGCTTCCCTGAATTCAGGGATACCTTCTATTGAAGTATAATGTGTTTCCCCTTCAAGTATGGCCTTAATTCCAACTTCGGTTATGTTTTTAGGCGTATCAAAATCAGGTTCACCCATTGAAAGATAAACCATTTCTTTTCCTTTTGCTTCAAGGGCCTTGGCTTTTGAATAAACTTCAAATGCCCTTTCTGTTCCTAGAAGCTTTATCCTTTCAGCAATCATTTCCTTATCCATCTTTATTCCTCCCCAAATTATCAATGGTCTTATTTTATTATACACTATATAATATTTTAATCAATTATAAAAGACAATGACAGCCATGACAATGTTTTTATG
Source organism: Lachnospiraceae bacterium (assembly GCA_034925905.1). Lineage (GTDB taxonomy): Bacteria > Bacillota > Clostridia > Lachnospirales > Anaerotignaceae > JAYFRL01. Next base: position 88,874 of record JAYFRL010000008.1, read on the forward strand.
TTTATACATAGCTTTTTCATTTTATTAAAAATTAAACAGCGATAGTTGGTCATCATCGGGTATGCCTTTTAAAATTTCGTTTTCTTTTAATATCTCTATAAGGCTTTTGCCAAGGGACGTACGCTTTTTAATATCCTCAACCGTCTTAAATTCACCCAGCTTCCTTGCTTCAACTATGCTTTTCGCAGCAGTTGCTCCAAGCCCTTCTATAGAGCTTAGCGGAGGAAGCAAGGCTCCGTCCTTAATCAAAAACTTAACCGCATCAGATTCATAAAAATCTATCGGCAAAAATTTATACCCTCTTGCATAAAACTCAACAACTATTTCAAACACCGTAAGCTTGTTTTTTTCTTTTGTTGTTGATTCGCGGTTTTGTTCCTTTTGCGCCTTCAAATCCTTTGTTTCCTTCATAGAGCTTTTTGTAGCCTCAAGCCCTCTGCACATATCGGAATAATTAAAGTCATCCATTGCCCTTATGGAAAAATAAGAAGCATAATAAGCAAGCGGATAGTTTATTTTAAAATACGCTATCCTGAAAGCCATCATAACATATGCCGCGGCATGGGCTTTAGGGAACATATATTTTATTTTCTGGCAGGATTTTATGTACCATCCCGGAACATTTTTCTCCTCCATAACTTCTATATCGCTTTCGTCCAGACCCTTGCCTTTTCTTACTTTTTCCATTATTTTAAAGCTTTTTTTGTTTTCGATCCCCTTGCTTATCAAATAGGCCATTATACTGTCCCTTGTGGAAATGGTTTCTTTAAGCTTTATTTCTCCGCTTTCTATAAGGCTTTGGGCGTTGTTTGTCCAAACATCCGTGCCATGCGAAAGACCTGAAATCCTTAAAAGGTCGGAAAAGGTTTTTGGTTTTGTGTCAAGCAGTATTTTTATTACAAACCTTGTTCCGAATTCCGGTATTCCAAGTGTCCCTGTCGGGCAATCTATGTCTTCCGGCGTTACGCCAAGCGCTTTGGGAGATTCAAAAAGAGACATGGTTTCTTTGTCATCCAAAGGCACCATCTGAGGGTTAACCCCAGTTAAATCATATAGCATCCGAATAACCGTCGGATCGTCATGCCCAAGTAAATCAAGCTTTAAAAGCCGTCCACTTATTGAATGGTAATCAAAATGAGTGGTTATTATATTTGAATCCATATCGTTTGCAGGATGCTGGACAGGGCAAAACTCATGTATATCTCGACCTCTTGGGAGTATCATAAGCCCTCCCGGATGCTGACCCGTTGTCCTTTTTATTCCCGTACAGCCGTTTGCCATACGGTTTATCTGGGCATTGTGCATAACGGTGCTTGTCATCTCCAGATATTTTTTAACGAAGCCAAAAGCCGTCCTGTCTTTTATTGTACCTATTGTTCCTGCCTTAAAAACATTTTCGCTGCCGAAAATTTCTTCTGTGTATTGATGCGCCTTTTGCTGGTATTCCCCTGAAAAATTAAGATCTATGTCAGGCTCTTTGTCCCCGTCAAAGCCTAAAAATGTTTCAAACGGGATATCATGTCCGTCTTTTTTAAGTTTAGTGCCGCAAACAGGGCATTTTGCATCCGGCATGTCGCAACCGCTTCCGCCTTCCGCAGCCGTTTTTAAAACCTCTGGCGAATCAAAATCCGAATATTTGCAATTTGGGCACACATAATGCGCCGGAAGTGGGTTTACCTCCGTTATTCCTGCCATGGTAGCTACAAACGACGAGCCTACCGAGCCTCTTGAACCCACAAGATAACCGTCTTCAAGCGATTTCCAAACAAGTTTTTTTGCTATTATATACATAACGGCAAACCCATTTTTAATTATCGAGCCAAGCTCTTTTTCAAGCCTTTCCCTTACTTTTTCAGGCAACGGATCTCCATATACAGACATTGCCTTTTGGGTGGTTATTTTTTTAAGCTCCTCGTCCGCTCCTGGGATTTCAGGAGCAAATGTCCCCTCGGGTATGGGAAGCATATCTAAAACCATATCTGAAATTTTATTCGTTGCTTCAATAACAACTTTCTTAGCCGTTTCTTCGCCCAAATATTCAAACTCTTTAAGCATTTCTCCGGTTGTTCTTAAATAAAGCGGAGCTTGGTTTTCCGTGTCGGCAAAGCCTTCAACAGTCATAATTATTTTTCTGTATATTCCTTCTTCGGGATCTAAAAAATGAGCGTCGCAGGTTGCCACAACCGGCTTTAACAGTTTGTCTCCCAAATCAACTATTTTTTTGTTTATTCTGATTATATCGTCTATGGATTTTATAGCTTCATATCTCGAAGAATCTATCATAAATGAATTGTTACAAAGCGGCTGTATCTCAAAATAATCATAAAAACCAGCTATGTTTTCTATAACGTCGTCGCTCCTGCCGCTTAAAAAAGCCTGGTAAAGCTCGCCTGCTTCGCATGCGCTGCCTAATATAAGCCCTTCCCTGAGCTTTAATATTTGGCTTTTGGGTATACGCGGACGCCTATAAAAATAATCCATATGCGACATTGAAATGAGCTTATAGAGGTTTTTAAGCCCGGTATAGTTTCTGGCAAGTATTATCCCGTGGTATGTACGCAGTTTTTTATAGTTTACTGTTCTGCTGGTGTACGCGTTAACCTCTGAGAGCATTTTAACCCCTTCTGCTTCAAGGCTTTCCATAAGCTTTAAAAATATCTCCGCCGTGGCTTTTGCATCGTTTACAGCCCTGTGGTGCCCTTTAAGGGAAACACCCAAGGCTTCGGCAACAAAATTAAGCCTGTGCTTTGGTAAATCAGGCAGCATTGCCCTTGAAATTTCAAGGGTGTCAACTATTGTATTTTTAAGCTCGCCAAGATTTAAGGCTTTCATTTCCTGCTTTATAAACCCGGTGTCAAAAGCGGCGTTATGCGCAACTAAAACACCGTCTCCAATGAAATCTATGAACCTTGGGAGTTCTGCTGAAATGTCCGGCGCATCGGCAAGCATATCATCCGTTATACCAGTAAGCTTTATTATTTCTTTCGGAAGGGGTATCCCCGGATTTATAAAGGTTGAATAGCTGTCTATTATCTCTTTGTCCTTTATTTTGACAGCCCCTATTTCGGTTATTTTGTCATATCCGGCGGTAAGCCCTGTTGTTTCAATATCAAAAACTATGTATGTATCTTTTATACTCTGGTTCCTTGCGTTTTGAACGGCAGAGCCTAAGTCATCCACAAAGTAACCTTCGACCCCATATATAACCTTTATACCTTCTTTTTTAGCTGCGGACATTGCATCGGGGAAAGCCTGCACAACTCCATGGTCTGTTATGGCGATAGCTTTATGCCCCCATTTTGCGGCACGTTTAATATAAGCTTCAACGGGGGTTACTCCGTCCATGCTGCTCATTTGGGTATGCAGATGCAGCTCAACCCTTTTCTCTTCGGAATTGTCTTGCCTTATTTCAGGCTCGTTAAGTTTGTTTATATCACGCGCCATTATTATAATCTCTCGGGCATATTTATCAAACTGAACGTCGCCTCTTACTAAAACATATGCCCCGTCTTTAAGTGTTTTAGATAAGGTCTTGTCATATGAAGGCTTGTCCGAGAAAAATTTAACGGTTGTCGAGTCCGTTAAATCAGTTATATCAAATGAAACTATATACCGTTCATCCTTTATGCTTACGGCTGCCAAATTAAAGATATATCCTTTTATTACAACCCTTTCGCCTTCTGTTCCTGCCTCGGATATGCTTATTACAGCTGAGTTTATTTCTTTGCCTAATATAACATTGCTCTCCTGTTGTTTTTTATCAATGCTTTCCTCCTTAAAGCTATCCTTACCAAAAGCTCCCAAACTTGAATCGTCTTTTTTGAAATCGGTAATGAATGTTTGGGCAAGCTTGTTTTCGCGCTCGGTTTTTTCTTCCCTAAGCCGGCTTGCTTCTTCTTCCGAAAGCTTTATATCTTTAAAAACAACCTTCATGGCGCATCCGGCGCTTTTTAGCTTTTCTTCTATGATTTTATCTATTTTGTTTTTGCACATAAAAAAAGCCCCATTGTTTTTAACTTTTATTATAAGCTTTCCGGAATCACAGCTATATCCCGCTTCATCCATAATTACTTTAACAAAAGGGCTTTCAGAGGAAACATGAAACAATATATTCTCCCAATATTTATTTATAAAGCCACTATTTCCGGCATTTTCACCATAATAAAAATGAAGCTTTATGTCTTTTATGTAAGGAAGAGTTTTAACTGCTTCCGCCTTAAATGTATTTATTATGCTTTCATCTATTATTTCGTCTAAACAAAGCGTTAAGCTCATTATTTTTTCTTCTTTCGATATTTTAAGTGAATTAACGAAAGACCCGCCCAAAGCTTCCAAAACGGGAGACGAAAAAGGTATTTTACCAAAAACCTCACTGAAAAGTTTATTTTCCATTTTAAATCCTCATAAAATTTTTTCTATTTCTTTCATAAGCTCTGAAACAAGCTCATTTTCCGGGACTTTTTTTATTATTTTACCCTTGCGGAAAATAAGGCCTTCGCCCTTTCCGCCTGCAATTCCTATATCCGCTTCCCTGGCCTCGCCCGGTCCGTTGACAGCACAACCCATAACGGCTATTTTTATATTTTTTTCTATTCCGGCGGCGCGTATTTCAACTTCTTTTGCTATGGATATAAGATCTATCTCCGTACGCCCGCAGGTTGGGCATGATATTATTTCCGCGCCGAATTTTCTAAGCCCAAGAGCTTTTAATATTTCTTTTGCAACGGCTATCTCGGAGACAGGATCTGCCGTAAGCGAAACCCTTATGGTGTCTCCTATGCCCATTGAGAGAAGCGCGCCTATCCCGACAGCCGATTTTATTGAGCCTGAAAAAGATGTTCCGGCTTCTGTTATCCCTATATGCAAAGGGTAATTTATTTTTTCGCACAACTCTGAATAAGCCTTTATCGAAAAAGGAACGCTTGAAGCTTTTATTGATACAACAATATTGTAAAAATCCTGGTCTTCAAGTATTTTTACGTTGTTTAACGCGCTTTCAACCAAAGCCTCTGGCGTTACCCTGCCATATTTAGCAAGGAGCTCCTTTTCAAGGGAGCCGGAGTTTACCCCTATTCTTATTGGTATACCTAAAAACGCCGCTTTTTTGGTAACTTCTTTAACTTTTTGAATATCACCTATGTTTCCTGGGTTTATGCGGATTTTATCCACACCCTCATCCATGGTGCGGAGGGCAAGCTTATAATCAAAATGGATATCCGCAACAAGCGGGATATCCGTATTTTCTTTTATTTTGCCTATAGCCTTTGCAGCGTCAATATCCGGCACGGCAACGCGCACGATCTCGCAGCCCGCTCTTTTAAGCTCATTTATCTGGGCGATTGTTGCGGATATATCCCTTGTGTCTGTGTTGCACATAGATTGTATGGCTATGGGGTTGCCCCCGCCTATTTCTATATTCCCTATTTTAACAGGGCATGTGCATTTTCTTTTTATAAACTCTTCCATGTAAGCCTCCGTAAAGCTAGCTTAATATGCGCATTATATCATTAAATGTTATAAAAACTATAAACGCCATAAGCAGGGCAAAGCCTACAAAATGCACAAAGCCTTCCTTCTCGGGAGGTATGGCCTTACCTCTTATGCCTTCTATTATAAGGAAAACTATTCTTCCCCCGTCAACCGCGGGTATCGGAAAAAGATTAACCGCACCAAGATTTGCGCTTAAAACAGCCGCAAGATATATTATATTCCTGAGCGCGGCAACGACACCGGACTCCATACCTTCTTCGTATGATTCTCCGATAATCTGCATTATGCCTACGGGACCCGAAATTTCATTTTTCGAAACCTGAAATGTTATAAGCTTTGCAAAGCCGTTAATCACAGATTTTATATAGGATATACCTGTAAAAAAGCTTGCTTTTATTGTTTCCGCGAGGCTAGCCTTTTCTATATCTTTTGCAGTCTTTGCAAAACAGCCTGTTTTAATCGTTTGAATTATGCCTATGATGTACCCTCCATCTTCTTCGGAATATTGAGGGGTTAAATTAAGACCAACGGATTCGTCTCCTCTTTTAACCGTTATTTTTACCTCGCTTCCGTCAAAATCCATTATAGCCATTTTCAAATCTTCATATGTCCTTATCCTTCTGCCGTCTATATAAGTAACGCTGTCTCCTATCTCAATGCCTACAGCCTCAGCCGGAGAACCCTCTTTTAAATCACTTACAACAGGAAGCACAAAAGCGCTTGTGCTTAAAAGTATAAAAGCAAGCACAAAAGCAAGCACAAAGTTCATAAGAGGCCCTGCAAAAATAACCGAAATCCTTGAAAGAACGCTTTTATTGTTAAAAGCATGCTCATCGGGATTGCTCTCGTCTTCTCCGAGCATCTTGCAATACCCGCCAAAAGGCAGCGCCCGGACTGAATAAAGGGTCTCCCCTTTCTTTTTTGAGAAAAGCAGCGGTCCCATACCTATTGAAAACTCCAAAACGCTTATACCATTTTTTTTTGCAGCAATAAAATGCCCAAATTCATGGACAATAATTAAAACACCAAAAACAACGATGGCAATTAATATAGGCATTGCGCCTGAAAGCCACTTAAAAAGTATACTCAACATATCACCTCTAAAATTTATACATTCAAATTATCCGCATACTCTCTAGCCCATCTGTCAGCTTCAAAAATGTCGTCAAGAGAACAATTATATTTTACAGTATATGCGTTCATAGTTTTTTCTATTATTCGGCTTATATCCAAAAATTTTATTTTCCCCGATATAAATTTGCTTACCGCAATTTCATTTGAGGCATTTAAAACAGCAGGCATACTCCCCCCTGTTTTAACCGCTTCTTTTGCAAGATACAAGCATCTGAATTTATTTAAGTCAGGTTTTTCAAAATTAAAAGTGCATCTTTCTTCAAAATCTATTTTGGGAAGCTTTGTGTCTATCCGCTTTGGAAATGTTAGCGCATATTGTATCGGAAGCCTCATGTCCGGCTCGCCAAGCTGCGCTATAACAGCTCCGTCTTCAAATTCAACAGCCGAATGCACTATGCTTTCCGGATGAACTAAAACTTCTATTTTGTCCGGAGAAATATTAAAAAGCCACTTTGCCTCTATTAGCTCAAGCCCTTTATTAAGCATCGTTGCAGAGTCTATGGTGACTTTTTTGCCCATAGACCAATTGGGATGCCTAAGAGCATCCTCAAGAGTGACCTTCTCAAGTTCATTAATCGTTTTTGTCCTGAAAGGTCCGCCTGATGCCGTTAAAAGTATCCTTGACACCTCGTTTCCTATATTTCCCTGTATGCATTGGAAGATTGCGGAATGTTCGCTATCCACAGGGTATATTTTAGCACCGTTCAAATGGACTTTAGACATAACAATCTCGCCGGCAGAAACAAAGGTTTCCTTATTTGCAAGCGCTATTGTTTTTTTACATTCTATTGCTTTAACGGTTGGCAAAAGGCCAATGTTCCCTACAACAGCCGTAACAATTATATCCGCTTCAGGAAGCGTTGCCGCGCAAACCAAGCCTTCCATTCCGTACATAATTTCCGTTTTTGAATTTTTAAGCCTGCCCTTAAGCAAAACGGCTTTTTTTTCATCCATAACAACAGCAAGTGCAGGTTTAAATTCATATATTTGCTTTTCGAGCAAATCTATGTTTGAATTGGCTGTTAAAGCCAAAATATTAAATTCGTTTTTCAAGCGTGAAACAACATCCAGCGTCTGAGTTCCTATTGATCCTGTCGAACCTAAAACGGAAATATTTTTCAAATTAACCACCTATCAATCTATAGACAAAAGAGCAAGCAAAATATAATAAACCGCAGGAGCTGTCAACAAAACGCTGTCAAACCTGTCTAATATTCCGCCATGCCCTGGAATAGCGTTGCCATAATCTTTTATATCGGTGTAACGTTTTATGGAAGAAGCCGCAAGGTCTCCTATCTGGGAAAGAACAGCTCCGGCGCCTGATGTTACAACGCATAAAAGAAGGCTGTTTACTCCTTCGATGGGGAAAGCTTTTTCTATTGACATACCATATATAAAGCCTATTGTAACCGAAGTTATAACTCCGCCTATAGCTCCTTCAACTGTTTTTTTAGGGCTTAAAGCCGGGTTTAGCTTATGCCTTCCAAAAAGCATGCCTGAAAAATATGCTCCCGTATCGCAGCCCCATGCGCATATAAATGCTAACCACACAAAATATATTCCATACTCATACTCACGTATAAGATATATATGTGATATTAAAAAACAAGAGTAAAAAAATCCAAAATAAGTAACCAAAGCTTCATAAATACTGGTTCTTAAGTGAAAAATAACAATGTATATTAATATTATGAGCATAAAAAGCGATACAAAAATATTAAAATAATTAGGTACAAAAACTATCCTTTCTATATCAAGCAGATAAAACACAGCAAAAGCATAGCCTATTAAGTGTATTGGTTTATCTTGATTCTTTGAAAATGCACAATAAAATTCCCTCATTGCCACAAGGGAAACCGCAAGAATACCTAGTTTCAAAGGCAGACCACCAACCCACACAAGAACAATAAGAATTGGAAGACCGACTATTGCTGATATTATCCTGGTTCGCATAATTCCACCTCAAATATTATTTTCTTCCGCCAAAACGCCTGTCTCTCTTACAATATGAATAAATAGCGTCTATGAGATCCGACTCCGAAAAATCCGGCCATAATTTATCTGAAAAAAACATTTCCGTGTATGCAAGCTGCCAAAGAAGAAAATTGCTTATCCTCAGCTCTCCACTTGTTCTTATCAATAAATCAGGGTCTGCGAAAGCTTTTGTATCAAGATAGCCCGAAAAAACATCTTCGTTTATATCGCCTATCTTTATTTTATCTGACTTAACATCGTTTGCAATTGCCCTTACCGCTCTTAAAATCTCGTCTCTCCCCCCATAATTAAGAGCTATGTGGAAGTTTGTCCCACTGTTGTTTTTAGTATCCCTTTCAAGTACGGCTATCTGGTCTTTTATATCGTCGTCCAGACGTGAAACGTCCCCTATAACATCTATTCTAACATTTTCAAGATCAATGCGGTTTCGGAAACGGTCAAGATATTCCCTTAAAAGATCCATTATGCCCTTAACCTCTTCTTCGCTGCGTTTCCAGTTTTCCGTTGAAAAAGCATATGCGGTTAAATGTTTTAACCCTATTGAATCAGAAAAGCGAACGATTTTTTCAAGCGTATTGGCGCCGGCCTTATGCCCAGCATTCTTTGGTAAAAACCTTTTTGAAGCCCAACGTCCGTTTCCATCCATTATTATCGCTATATGGTTAGGCATACAGCCTTTTAAATCTTCTTTTATGCTGTTTACATCAATTGATCCAGCCATTTGCTCCTCCAAAAATATTAAAAATTGAAATATAAAAAACCAACCACCGGCATAACCGGCGGCTTTTTGCTTTAGAGATATATCAATAACGCCAAGCGGATTTTGTAAATAATAAACTCCGCCGTTTTCTGTATATAAAAATTATACCGAAAGTATATCCTTACTCTTTGCTTCACCTTTTTTATCTATCTCAGCAATATATTTATCTGTAAGTTTTTGAATTTTTTCTTCTAAATCCGTTAAATCATCCTCTGATATTTCATGTTTCTTTTCCTGCTTTTTAAAAGCCTCAAGAGCGTCTCTTCTGATGTTTCTTATGGCAACTTTTGAGTCTTCAGCTTTTTTCTTGACGGTTTTTGTAAGCTCTTTTCGTCTTTCCTCTGTAAGCTCAGGGAAAACAAGGCGTATAATCTTGCCGTCATTTGATGGATTTATGCCCAAATCGGATGTATTTATGGCTTTTTCAACCGCTTTAAGCAAGCTTGAATCCCAAGGCTGAATTTGGATAAGCCTTGCTTCCGGCACAGTTATATTACCAACCTGATTTATGGGAGTTTGTGTTCCATAATAATCAACCGTTATCCTGTCAAGAACATGAGGATTTGCTCTTCCTGCTCTTATGGTGTTATATTCACTTTCAAGCGAAGCAATAGTTTTTTTCATTTTCTCTTCATATAAATCGATTTCGTTTGCCATTATAAATAACCTCCCTGTATAATTATATAGTTACAAGCGTACCTATCTTTTCTCCTTTAACGCCTCTTATGATGCTTTTTTCTTCGTTTAAGCCAAAAATCAAAATGGGTATTTTTTCATCCAGGCATATGCTTGCCGCCGTCAAATCTATAACCTTAAGGTTGTTTTTTATTATGTCTTCACATTTTATTATATCCATTTTTTTTGCATCGGAAAAAACATTTGGATCTTTATCATAAATACCGTCAACATTTTTTGCAAAAAACAAGGCGTCTGCCTCAAGCTCGGCCCCCCTTAAAGCTGTTATCGAATCTGTTGAAAAAAAAGGATGCCCAATCCCGCCGGCAAAAATAACAACCTCGCCTTTAGACAAGAAGCTTAAAGCGGCGTCTTTTGAAAACTCTTCAGTAATTGTGCCTACTTTAAAAGGCGTCATAACATGGGCATAAACCCCGGCCTGCCTTAAAGCATCACAAAGATAAAGCGCATTCATCACGGTTGCAAGTATCCCTATATGGTCGGCCTTTGTTCTGTCCATTTTTTTGTCTGCGCTTCGGCCTCTCCAATAGTTGCCGCCTCCGACAACAAGAGAAATCTGTGTTCCCATTTCCTTTATTTCTTTAATTTGATTTATTATGCTGTCTATAACTTCATCATTATAATAACCGCTTGATTTGCTGGCAAGAGCTTCTCCGCTCAGTTTAAGAATTATTCTTTTATACATAAAGGCTCACTCCTCAGATACTAATTTACCATATTATATATTAAAATTCCATAGCTTTTTTATTTTTAGGTGCAAAAAACGGCTGCACAAAATATTACCCACGCAGCCGGACAGTGTTTTTATTCACTTTTTTATATCTTCGGAATAAAATATATAAAACAATTTTTGAGGGTGTTTTTATGAATAGGCGTCTAAGCAATGCTCAAACATGGGGGCTTATAATTGTTTCTCTGGGAATAGGAATGCTTATTTCCATAATAATACCTTGGTGGAGTTTTGTACTTGCCATAGGGCTTATTGTTGCAGGGATATATATTTTTAGTTCAAGATGCCATTAAGCTTTAATCCTTGGCTCTTATAACAAGCAAAAGCCCTTCTTTAAAGCTTATATCCGCTTCATCCGCAAGCATAATATTGCTTATGCCTATCGTGCTGTCATAAGGGATATATGCGTCTAAAAGAGGATATTCCATCCCTTTAAGAGTAACTCCCTTAACGTCTCCTTTAAACGGGATCAAAGAAACTATATCTCCTTTTTCCCCTTTAACCGTTATATGCCCGTCTATCAGCTCTGCTTTGTTCTTTTCATTTATAAGTGTTGCTTTAACACCTTTTAAAAGAGCGCGCTCCAAAAGATGGACATTGCCCAAAGTATGGTCAAGCCTTGAGCCTATTCCGCCTAAGATTGTTATTTCGCTGGCTCCCAGACCAAACGCGCAGTTAAACGCAAGCTCCATATCCGTCTCATCTTTTTTCTTGGGAAATTTTTTTTCAAAAACACCTTTTTGCCTATAATAATCCAGAATTTTTGGGTCTGCGGAATCAAAATCGCCTAAAATATAATCCGGTATAATCCCAAGGGCATAGCAATGGCGTGCTCCCCCGTCGCACGAAATAATTACATCCGCTTCGTCGGTATATTTTTTGCAAAAACTATAATCATATATATCCGCGCTGGCAAATATAACTGCTTTCATATGTCATACTCCTCAAAAATCTTTAAAAATTCTTTACATGCTGCTCCCACATCTTCCGCGCTAAAAACTGCGCTCCCCGCAACTATAACATCGGCTCCCGCTTCTATAACTTCCCTAACATTTGAAAGCGTAACTCCACCGTCAACCTCTATTTCAAACGACAACCCTTTTTCCAGCCTTATTCTGCGAAGCTTTCTTAAGTTGTCCAAAGCAGGCGCTATAAGCTTCTGCCCTCCAAAACCCGGCTCAACCGTCATAGCAAGAACCATATCCACATAAGGAAGCAGTTCTTCTATTTCTTCCACCGGAGTATATGGCTTTATTGTTACCGCGGCTTTAACTCCAAAGCCTCTTATAATATCTATAACTTCTTTAGGATTATTCACCGCTTCGGCATGAAAATTTATTATATCGGCACCCGCTTTAACAAAATCAGGTATGTATTTAACCGGATCGCTTATCATCAAATGCGTGTCAAAAATCATCCCTGAAACAGGACGGAGCTTTTTTATCACAGGCGCTCCAAAGGTTATATTCGGCACAAAATTCCCATCCATTATATCAAGATGCAGATATGCGGCTCCTGCGTTTTCAACAAGGGCTATCTCTCTATCAAGCTTTGAAAAGTCTGCCGATAAAAGCGACGGTGATAATTTTATCATTTTATTTTTTCCTTTCTTCCGCAAGTTCGTTATATATATTTATATATCTTTCGTATCTTTCTTTGCTTATAGTTTTGCCTATCTGGTCCTTTATGGCACAGTCCGGTTCGTTTATATGGCTGCATCCGGTATATCTGCATTTGTTCCCCCATGGCAAAAATTCCCTGAAATATTGCCAAAGCTCTTCTTTTTTAATGTCTCCGATATCAAGAGAAGTAAATCCCGGGGAATCGACTATATAACAGCCTTTCAAAACTTCCATAAGCTCGGTATGGCGCGTAGTATGGCGTCCGCGCATTATTTTTTCACTAAGGTCTCCTATTTTAAGTGAAAAATCGGAATTAAGCGCGTTTATTATACTTGATTTCCCGACCCCGGAAGGACCTGCGAAAACAGATATCTTACCCTCAAGCGCCGGTTTTAATTCTTTAATTCCTTCGCCCGTAAGCGAACTGACAGCATAGACTTCATATCCGGCATCTTCATAAAGCCTGCAAACTGCTTTATGCCGGCCTTCTTCGTCAATGTCCGTTTTATTTATACAGACAACAGGATTTATACCCTCGGTTTCCGCCAAAATCAGAAACCTGTCCAATATATCATAATTAATATCTGGATTTTTGATTGAAAATACAACAACAGCCTGATCCACATTAGACACTTTTGGCCTTGAAAGAGAATTCCTGCGTTCAAGGATTTTATCAAGGCTGCCTTTTTTATTTCTTTCGTCTAATATACTTATAACAACCTTGTCTCCGACAGTCGGAGTTATATTTTCTTTGCGGAATATGCCTCTTGCCCTGCATTCATAAATTCCGCTGTCCGTATTAACATAATAAAACCCGCCTATACCCTTAACTATTACTCCTTCCGCCATTAATTGCCGCCTTCCGGGAATTCAAAGTTTTCAGTCCACTGCAAAGCTCCGTCAAAATAAACCTGAACCTCGACGTTCCCTTCTCCGCTTATCTGAACATCAAACGGAAGCTCGCTTTTTTGCTTAACTCCGCTAAATACAGTTTCAGGTGCTCCGCCGTTTGTTATTTTAACTATATCTATCGTTATCTCATCGGCAATTTCAGCTCCCATAGGCACAGAAACAGTTAAGGTCTGGCTGCTTGTATCACTGCTGTCTGTGTTTTCCAAAGTGCCGCTGGTTTCTTCAGCGCTTTCATCCTTGCCTGTGCTCACAACGATTGAAAGCACACTGTCTTTGGCAACCTTTGTGCCTTTTTCAAGCGTTTGGCTTATAACAAGACCTTCATCCACAGTGTCACTTGATTTTTTATATGTCTGACCAAATATAAAGCCTGAATTTGTAATTAAGGACTTTGCTTCGCTTTCGGTTTTACCGGTTAAATCAGGAACTGTAACCTGTTCTGGCTCAGCGCCTTTGCTGGTTACGAATATAACCTTCGTGTTTTTATCTATTTTAACTCCTGATGTCGGCTGCTGAGAAATAATTTTCCCAAGCTCCGCCTCTGTTGTATATTCATATTCTGTGCTTATGTCCGTTACACCAAGGCTTTCAAGCTTGCTTACGGCTTTTTCCTCATCCTGGCCAATAAAATTAATCATATCATATGACTTGATTCCAAGGCTGACAGCAACCGTTACCTCCTTCGTGTCCCCAATAAGCGTGTTTGCTTCTACAGATTGCAAAATAACAATCCCTTCTTCATAGACAAGGCTATAGTCGTCGCCGTCTCTTTCAAGCGAAAGACCCAGAGCTTCTGCCTCCTTCACCGCATCTTCATAGCTCATTCCAACAAAATTCGGCATGTTTTCCACTGTGGCTACAGCTTCGGTGCTTCCGCCCAAGATCCCTTCTTTGATGAATTTCATGCCCACAAAAGAAATGGTGAATATTATTACTAAAGCTGTTATAACAGCGGCTATGGTTACCTTTTTTTCAAGCTGTACTTCTTCATCATACTCTTTTTGCTGTCTTGAGCTTGGTTTCATATTCACGCTACGGTTTTGCCTTTCGTTTAAAGGTTCTCTAATATCGTTAACTCTTTTCCCCTGAGGCTGATATCCGTTTTGGCTTTGCTTTTTCGGTTTGTCAAAATTCGGTATGTCTATCTCCTGAATGTCTTCATTCTCCGTGGTTTTATCGTCATTGCCCTTTTGATATTTAGCAGAATATACTTCTGCCGGTTTTTCGGGTATTTCTTTTTGCTTTGGAGCTTCGCTCAAAACAGGTCCTAGAGCTTCTCCTGCCGCATTCCCTTTTATAAAACCTTCGGAAGCTTCACTAAGCGCCCTTTTTAAATCTTCAAGCAAAAGATCTATATTTGCATATCTTTCGTCGGCTCTTTTTCTGGTGGCTTTACTTATCATACCTTGAATTTCTCTTGAAATTTCCGGGTTAAACTCTTTTATATCGGGAAGCTTTTGGTTTATGTGCATAAGGGCCACAGAAACAGAATTATCCCCTTCAAACGGAAGACGCCCCGTTGCCATTTCAAACATGGTTATCCCAAGCGAATATATATCGCTTCTTTCGTCAACATATCCTCCACGAGCCTGCTCCGGAGAAAGATAATGCACCGAGCCTACGGCCCCTTCCTGAGCAAGCGTCGTTGTTGACGGAGCTTTTGCTATTCCAAAATCAGTAACCTTTATAGTGCCGTCGAACGAAACAAGAATATTCTGAGGCTTTATATCCTTGTGTATAATATGGTTTTTATGCGCATGGGACAAAGCAGAGGCTATCTGTATTGCGATACTTAAAATTGTTATATTGTCAAATGGGGCTTTTTCTATTATGGCTTGTTTTAAGCTGTCACCATGGACATATTCCATAACTATATAATATATATCGTCTTCCTGCCCTACGTCATATACGTTCACAATGTTTACATGTGAAAGGCTTGCGGCCGCTCTGGCTTCAACCTTAAACCTGGCTTTAAATTCTTCGTCCGAAGTATATTCATCCCTTAAAACTTTTACGGTTACAAACCTTTCAAGCTTTTTATCCCTGGCGCGATAAACTATTGCCATCCCGCCTTTTCCTATTATTTCAATCAGCTCGTACCTGTCGCCAAGGCACATTCCAATTGGCAATATCATTCTTCCACCCCCAAGCCGTCAGCTTTTACAATAATAATCGAAATATTGTCTTTACCGCCGTTTTCGTTTGCAATATCTATAAGCTCAGTTACCTTTTCTTCAATCGTAATATCTTTTTCAAGAGTTTCCTTTATTTTATCATCTGTAACCATATTTGTAAGCCCGTCTGAACAGATAAGTATTATGTCGTTTATGTATATATCCGCCATTATAGTATCTATGTCAACATTTTCCTCCGAGCCCACAGCTCTTGTAATCACATTCCTCTGAGGATGGCGTTTTGCTTCTTTTTTTGTTATCTTTCCCTTTCTTACCATTTCCATAACAAAAGAATGGTCGCTTGTAAGCTGTTTTAATTCTCCTTTGCTGAATATGTAAAGGCGGCTGTCTCCAACATGGACTATATAAAGTTTCTTGCCTATTATAAGGGTGGCTAAAAAGGTCGTGCCCATACCGGAATATTCTTTTTTGGAGAGGGATTTTAAATAAAGCTCCCTGTTGCAAAATGATATGGCTTCAACCATTGTGTCAAGGGCATTGTCTTCGTTTATTCCGTCTTTAAAGGCCTTATCGAAATATTCGTTAAACATTTCTATAGAAAAGCTGCTTGCAACCTCGCCGGCATTATGCCCACCCATCCCGTCGGCAACTATATACAGGTTTAATTTCCCTTTTGACGAAATAAAAATATTATCCTCGTTTTTTTCTCTTAGCATCCCCGTTACGCTTCTACCAACAGATTCCATAAGACACCTCCTTATTTCTTTCTATCCATATATCCTTTCCTAAGCTGTCCGCAAGCAGCATTTATATCGCTTCCAAGCTTTCTCCTTACGGTTGTTTCTATTCCTTTAAGCTCTAAAATTCTTGCGAAATTTTGGATTGTCTCATAAGAGCTTTTAACATAGTTTCTTTCCTTAACATCGTTTATAGGAATAAGGTTCACATGGCAAAGCATATTTTTAAGCCTTTCCGCAAGCTCATACGCGCACTTTTCATTATCGTTCACATTTTTTATAAGAGCATATTCAAATGTTATTCTTCTTTTTGTTCTATCGGCATACCTTTTACAGGCAAGCAAAAGGTCATCCATCTTATGCTTTTTTGATATAGGCATAAGGCTGTTCCTTATTTCATCATTAGGGGCATGAAGCGAAACCGCTAGCGTTATCTGAAGCTCTTCTTCCGCAAGCATATATATTTTATCAACAAGGCCGCAGGTTGAAAGGGTTATATGCCTTTGCCCAAGATTCATGCCGTCCGGCGAATTTATAAGCTTTATAAACCTTAATGTATTTTCATAATTGTCCAGCGGCTCCCCGCTACCCATTAAAACAACACCTTTAATCTGTTTTCCCGTATCTTTTGATATCTTATAAACCTCAGAAAGCATTTCGCCCGGAAGAAGGTTATATGAAAGCCCCGAAAGGGTGGACGCACAAAACGAACAGCCCATACGGCAGCCGGCCTGAGTTGAGACACAAACAGAGCTTCCAAACGAATAGTCCATTAAAACACTCTCTATTATATTATCATTATCAAGGCCAAACAAGTATTTAACTGTATTATCCTTGGAAGAAACCACTTTTTCAACTATATTTACATTGCTTATTTTAACCTCACCTTTAAGCTTATCTCTGAGCTTAAGCGGAATATCCGTCATTTCGTCGAAGTTTTCTGCTCTTTTCTCATGAAGCCATTTGAAAATTTGTTTGCCTCTGAAGGACGGTTCTCCCATTTCTGAAAGCATAGCCGATATTTCTTCGGGAAACAATGATTTTATATCTGTTTTAGCCATTTTTATACTCCTTTTTTCTCATGCAGGATATGAAAAACCCATCCATATCGTTTATATGCGGATAAAGCTCTATATATCCGCATGGGGCAGTTTCCGAATTTATATTATCCGGCAAAAGTGAGGTTATGTCAATTCCACAAAAATTAAATTTACCGCAAAACCAATCCATATTGCCTGTGTTTTCCTTCTTTGAAAGGGTGCAAGTGCTATAAACAAGGATCCCGCCGGGCTTAACGCACTTTTCTGAAGCCGTTAATATTTTCCTCTGTAAATCTATAAGGCTGTCTATATAATTTCCATCTTTTTTAAGGCGTATGTCCGGCTTTTTCCTTATAAGCCCAAGCCCGGAGCATGGCGCGTCAACCAAGACCTTGTCATATTTTTCAAAATCGGATTCATTAAAATTAACTGCATCTGATTCTTCGGCTTTTACAGACAAAAGACCCAGCCTTTTTGCGCCTTCTGATATCATATATACCTTATTTTCATATATATCTCTTGAAACAATGCTGCCCTTATCCTTCATAAGCTCCGCTATTGTAAAGCTTTTGCCGCCCGGAGCAGCGCACACATCCAAAATTTTTTCGCCTTCCTTTGGATTTAAAATCCAAGATACAAGCTGGCTGGCTTCATCCTGAACGTGGAAAAGACCCTCTTTAAACGATTTAAGCCGGGATATATCGGAAGTATTTGAAATATATAAAGAATCGCTTAGGTTTTTAGACTTTTCCGCACGCACCCCTTCGGACGAAAGTTCCTCACAAAGAGAAAAAGTATCTGTTTTAAGTGTGTTAACCCTTATGGTTACTTTAGGCGGGGTATTATTTTTCATAAGCATTTCTTTTGTAAACTCATAACCATAATAGCTTAACCACATATTAACAAGCCATTTCGGGCAGGAATATTTAACGGACAAAAAATCCAGCGGCTCAGCCGATTCATCAGGGAGCAACACATCTTTATACCCGTTTACAACAGACCTCAAAACACCGTTCACGAAGCCTGAAAGTGCACCCATGTTTTTGCTCTTAACGAGCTTAACCGCTTCATTGCAGACTGCGGAAACGGGAACCTTATCCATAAACATTATCTGATAAACAGAAATCCTTAATACCGAAAGAATATAGGGCTTAATTTTGTTTGCGGGAAGAGTTGAAAATTTATTTATAATATAGTCTATATATATTATATTTCTCAAGCTTCCGTTTACCGTTTCTGTTACAAAAGCCTTATCATATTCCGGCATTGCTCCGTTTTGCCTTAGCGTGCGTGAAAGAGCTATACCGTTATACGCACCGGAGGCAATCTCTCCAAGCGTTTTGGCCGCAACTTCTCTCGGGTTTATTTTAATCATGGTTTTACCTCTTTATTTGGACTCAAATTTATAGCCTACTCCCCAAATTGTTTTTATTGCCCAATTTTCTTCTTCCCCGAATTTTTCCCTTAAGCGTTTCACATGCACGTCAACCGTTCTTGTATCGCCTAAATATTTATAGCCCCATATTTTTTCAAGAAGCTGCTCCCTTGAAAAAACCTGGTTTTTGTTTTTTGCCAAAAAACTTAAGAGTTCAAACTCCTTTGGGGGAAGGTCTATTGTTTCGCCGTTATAGGTTACGGAATAATTTGCTATATTTATTTCAAGATTATCAAAAACAAGCTTGTTTTCTTCTTTGTTTGGCTCATATTCATAGCGTCTTACAGCCGCTTTGACCCTGGCAACAAGCTCTTTAGGCTCAAACGGCTTTACCATATAATCGTCCGCCCCAAGCTCAAGGCCTAAAACCTTATCAAAGGTCTCGCCTTTTGCCGTAAGCATTATTATGGGGACTTTGCTCACCTTTCTTATCTCTGAGCACACGCTGTACCCGTCCATTTCAGGAAGCATAAGGTCTAAAAGCACAAGCTGAGGCTGAAACGCAAAAAAATCGGAAACGGCTTTTTTGCCTGTATATGATTCCTTGGTCTCGTAGCCTTCCTTTGAAAGATATAAAGATATAAGCTCAGCAATATGCTTATCATCATCGACAACAAGCACCTTCGTTTTTTGGCTCATACCGAGCGCCTCCTCTACATAAGCTCAACTATTGTTACACCCATTTCTCCTTCTCCGAAGACTCCGGGCCTCGAAAACTTAACATGCGGGTTGGTTTTTAAATACGCCCTTATGGCATTCATAAGCGCGCCCGTTCCTTTTCCATGTATTATTGTAACCTTTTTAAGACCTGAAAGATAAGCGTCGTCCAAATATTTATCAACATTACCCAAGGCCTCGTCCACAAGCTGCCCCCTTAAATCAATTTCCGCAGAAATATATTGTGATTTGTCGGCTTTTGCTCTGCTTTCAATCTTTGGTTTCGCTTTTTTAGGCTCTTTTGTTTTGTCCGCCATTATATCTTTAAGCGGAACTTTCATTTTCATGTTACTTGCCTGAACAAAAACATCGCCGTTTAAATCCGGCTTTGTGAGCAAACTTCCTTTTTGGCCAAACGGAACAACAAATATTTTGTCTCCGATTTCAAGATTTTGCGGTGATTCAAGATTTCTGCCTTTTGTGAGTGCATTTTCACTCATTTCGGATATCTTTTCGTTTATCTTCTGCCTTGAAGCGCTTAAGTCACCATAAGAAGCATTTTCCTTGCCCTTTGCTGTTATATCTTTTATTATGCTGTCTGCTTCTTCTTTGGCGTTTTTATATATCTGCCTCGCTTCTTCCTTTGCTTTTTCGATTATTTTTTCTTTTTGCTTTTCGAGCTTTTCTTTTTGGGACTCAAACTCCGTTTTTAGCTTTTCAGCTTCTTTTCTATATTCCATAGCCCTTTCCTGCTCATAAGCGACTTGCTTTCTGCTTATTTCAAGATCGGTTATTATATCCTCAAAGCGAATGTTTTCCTGGCTTATATATTCTTTGGCATTATCTATAATTTCATCCGTAAGCCCAAGGCGTTTAGAAATGGCAAAAGCATTACTTTTGCCGGGTATTCCTATTAAAAGCTTATATGTCGGGCTTAAGGTTTCAACGTCAAACTCAAGGCTGGCATTTTCAATTCCTTCTGTGGATATGGCAAATGCTTTAAGTTCACTGTAATGTGTTGTAACGGCTGTTCGGATTTTTCTTTCATGAAGGCTGTTTATTATTGACATTGCAAGAGCCGCGCCCTCCGTGGGGTCGGTTCCCGCGCCAAGCTCGTCAAAAAGCACAAGCGAATTATCCGTAACCTTGCCAAGTATCCTTACCACGTTTTTCATATGACCTGAAAAGGTGCTTAAATTTTGCTCTATGCTTTGCTCATCGCCTATATCTGCGAAAACATTATCAAAAACCGCAAGGCTTGAATTGTCAAAAGCCGGAATATGAAGCCCCGCCTGACCCATAAGAGAAAAAAGGCCCAAGGTTTTTAAGGCAACTGTTTTCCCGCCTGTGTTTGGTCCGGTTATTAAAAGCGTTGAAAACGCATCTCCTAAATATATATTTATCGGCACAACGGTTTTAGGATCAAGCAAAGGATGCCTTGCCTTTTTTATATTAATATATAGCTTTTCATTGAACAATGGCCTTGAAGCCCTCATTTTAAGAGAAAGCGCAGCTTTTGCAAATATAAAATCAATGCGGATCATAAGTTCGAGGTTGTTTTTAATGGCATGGCATTCTTCGGAAACCATAGCCGAAAGCATAAAAAGTATTCTTTCTATTTCTTCCTTTTCCTTGCCTTCCAACTCTTTTATTTTGTTATTAAGCTCAACAACACTTAAAGGCTCTATATAAAGGGTTGAGCCCGTGTTTGAACGGTCATGTACCATTCCGGGAAAGCTGTTTTTATACTCTATTTTAACGGGTACGCAATAACGGTTGTTCCTTATGGTTATAACCGGATCTTGGAGCATATTTTTATATGTCTGTGAATATATAACCGAGTTAAGCGATTCCCTTACCTTTTCATTTGCAAGACGTATCTGCCGGCGTATGCCCCTAAGCTCGCCTGAAGCGTCGTCTGAAATTTCGCCTTCCGGGAGTATGCATTTTGATATCTCACCCTCAAGCAAAGGAAGTGTGGTTATAAGTGAAAAAAGCTCATCAAGCAGCTTATATTCTTCGGATTTATTTTCGTTTTTGGCATATCTTTTAACAGCTGAACAAACACCGAGAAAGCCTGAGATTTTTAAAAGCTCAAGAGCGCTTAAGGCTCCGCCCATATCGGCTCTTTTTATTTCGTTTCTTATATCGCCAAAATCCCTTATAGGGATATTGCCTTTCCTAAGAGACATGGAGGCTGCTTCTGTTGTTTCGTCCTGGGCTTTTTCTATGTCATAAACAGAAGTAAAAGGTTTAAGGTTCTCAGCAAGCTCTTTTGCCATAGGTGAAGCGGCATAGCTTGAAAGCTCTGCAATTATTTTGTTATATTCAAGCGTAAAAAAAGCTTTTTCATCCATTAGAAAGGCTCCTTAAATATTAATTATCAATGTTTTATTATAACACAACAAAGCTTTATAATCCATATAAAAAAGAGGCTTAAAAAGCAAAAGCGGACGTATTATACGTCCGCTTGGTTAATCTTAGTTTTTTTCTTTTATAAGGCCTCTTCCGTATGCCTTAAGCAGCTCCTGAAGCTCTCCTATGCTTTTTTTAAGCTCCGTGCCTATATCGGTGTCCTCAACTCTTATCCTGTTATGCGAATATTGCAGGGCAACCCTTGACGAAAGTATATCCGTTTCTTCCTCTATAGCTTTTTCTGTTGATTCAAAAGCCTCATGGGATACAAGCACAAGGCCGTGCGAATTATAAATAAGGGTATATCCGGCTATTCCCGTAACCTTCTGGTATGCCTTTGCAAAGCCTCCGTCTATGTCAAAAAGGCGCCCATTCGCTTTTATTGGGCTTTCGCCTTTTGAAGCCTTAACGGGAACGTGTCCGTTTATTATATGGCTCTTTTCAAAATCCAGCCCAAAGCTTTCAAATATCGTTTTGCAGGTGTTTTCATCATCTCTAAGCTTGAAATATGGATTGTTTTCTTCTTTATGCATAGCCGTGTCGTCTATGAAATATCTTTCAAAGGTAGTCATTTTCTTTTTACCGAAAAGCGGTGAATCTTCCCCGCACCAAAGATACCACATTATGTCCATGCAGCTTCTTTTTTCTTCAGTATGTGCTTTGTTGAAATAAGCTTCCCTTGCGGTGCGCTCTATAGCATCAAAATATTCCTTGCCCGACAATTTGGCTCCTCTAAACATAACTTCCTTAAGGCTTCCGTCTTCATTCATAGGTATGCAGCCGTGAAAGAGAAGGTTTGAATTGAAAATTAAATATATGCTCCCTTTGCTGTAAAGCATTCTTATATGCTCCTGAAGCTTTTCACTGTTTACAAAAGAAGATTTTATTTTTTCTATAACCGTTTCTTCCTCAGTAGAAAGCTTAAACGGGTCTTTGGGATCAATGGTTGGAAAATACATATCGTTCATTTCATATTCATCGCCGCCTATGGTTATTTTGCCCGTTTCAAAGTTTATTTTATCGAGCAAAAGCCTATCTTCCATATTGAACTCAGGGCGTCTTTTAATTATCTGGGCTTCAAGCTTAAATTGCATTACCGCAATTGCCTTATGCATTTTTGCTATAATATTTATATCTTTTTCATTTATTATGTCGTTCGGCGAGGTTTTTGGTATAAACCCCTTGCAAGGGTCATCGGCATATTTATCCATTGCAAATGTCGCAAGTGGAATAAGGTTTATGCCATAGTCCTCTTCTATGGTATCAAGGTTTAAATATCTTGCCTGTATCCTTATTACGTTGCATATGAGAGCCTGCGAACCTGCCGCAGCACCCATCCACGCCACGTCATGGTTTCCCCATTGTATGTCTAAGGAATGGTAGCTGTTTAAAATGTCCATTATTTTGGCGGCGTCAGGGCCTCTGTCATATATATCGCCTATAACATGCAGCCTGTCTATCGCAAGGCGCTGAATAAGATTTGAAATGGCTATGATAAACCTGTCTGCCTGGTCAAGGTTTATTATGGTTTCTATTATTTCGTTATAATAAAGCTCTTTGTCTGCGCCTGTTCCATCTTCATGCAACAGCTCCTCTATTATATATGCAAACTCTTTAGGCAAAGCCTTCCTTACTTTTGAACGTGTATATTTTGAAGATATAACCTTGCATATTTCTATAAGCCTGTGCAATGTTATTTTATACCAATCGCTAAGCTCCCCTTTATTTTCCTCTTTACCTGTTATAAGCTCAAGCTTTCTTTCGGGATAATATATAAGGGTTGCAAGCTCCTTTTTTTCGCTGTCTCTCAAACTTGTTCCAAATATGTATGAGATATGGTTTTTTATAACTCCTGAAGCGTTTCTTAAAACGTGGCTGAAAGATTCGTATTCACCGTGAATATCCGAGAGAAAATGTTCTGTTCCTTTTGGGAGGTTTAATATTGCTTTTAAGTTTATTATTTCAGAGCTGGCGCTGTTTATATTTGGGTATTGCTTTGACAAAAGGTTAAGGTATTCCAAATCAAGTTTTATTTCCTCTTCACACACAAACCCCACTCCTTTTTTTAAATGCATACTGTCTTTTGTATACTATACTTATATTATCAGATAAGGCTTTATTTTAAAATACAATAATAAATATTTAAACAAGTTTTCTGTTTTTCACAAAAAAAGAGGGCTTTATTATACTAAATCACTATGCAGCTTAAGAAATTTCTATTTTTTTCACCCATTTTTTACTTTTGACCCTTATAAGACCCAAAATAAGCTTAATGGGTTCTTCTGCAAAAACAAGAGCCATTACAAGATATATGGGAAGCTTAAAAACAAGAGTCCCCAAAAAAGCCATTGGCACGCCTATTGCCCAAACGGCAACGCCATCCAAAAAAAGCGAAGAAAGCGTATCCCCTCCGCAACGTAGTATCCCCACAATTATAAGATGATTTAACATTCTGGCAGGGAAATAAAGAGCCATCACAAAAAGTATTCTGCTCGAATTTACATAAACTTCCTCCGATATCTTAAATACCGAAAGAAGCGGAGGTCTAATAAGAAGAAGAACAAGCATACAAACAAACCCAGCTATTATAACCGATTTAAAAAATTTCTTTGAATAGTCTATGGCCTTTTCAAACTTCCCTGCGCCTAAAAGGCTGCCTAGCATTACCGCAGCGGCACTGCCTATACCAAAAGAGACAACATAAAACATATTCTGGATATTGCTTGATATCTGAACGGCAGCCTGGGCTTTTGTTCCGGCAAACTTATAGCCAACATTATACATTGACGTACCTATAGACCAAAGAACCTCGTTTAAAATCACAACTCCCGCCGTATTAAAAAATTTTTTAACATGTATGCTTTTATATGTGAAATAATTTCTTATTTTCGTTACTATAGGCATATTGTATTTTTTAACCAAAAAAACTATTAGCAAAAACTCAAAAACCCTTGAAATATCCGTGGCTATAGCCGCTCCAATAACACCTAAGGCAGGAAAACCCAAAAAGCCGAATATCAAAATGGCATTAAGCACAGCGTTTGAAGCTAAAGAAGCCAAAGAAACATAAGCGTGTATCCTAGGGTGCCCTATGCTCCTTAAGGCAAAACCTATGGTGTTTGACACCCCCGAAAACACATAGCTTATGATAACAACTTTAAGATATTTAGCTCCGGCCAAAATAACATCCGCGTCTTTTGAATATATCGAAATAAGCTCTTTGGGAAATATGCTTCCCGCAAATATAAAAACAGCGGAAGCAATTAAAGATATTGTAAACGATATTCCCATTGTTTTATAAATACCGTCCCTATCGTTTCTTCCCCATGACTGGGATATAAAAATCGCAGCCCCGCTGTTTATACCAAATAAAAGCAAACTGTATAAAAAGAAAATCTGGTTTGCAAGCCCAACACCCGTTATTTCTATTTCTCCAAGGCGCCCTATCATAAAAACATCCAGCATATTAAGCGCCGAATTTACAAACTGCTGGAGAGCTATGGGCACAGATATTGCCAGCATCTGTTTTAAAAAGACCTTATCCGGGCCTTTTATTTTATCTATGTTCATATTAGTCTCCAAAAACATTAGGAATTCTGAGGCTCATTTTTAAAATTCTCGAGATTTAAAAACCAAACTGTCGTTATAACATAAAAGAACGACTCTATAAAGGCTTCCAGCATAGACGTAAATATCCCAGCTGAAAAGCTTCCGCCTAAAATGATAAAAAGTGCGCTTATGGAATTATTAAACCCTAAAACAACAATATAAAATATTGCCATATAAAGAAAAACCTTAAACCATCTGCCTTTTGTTAAACTTTTGCTGTATGTAAGGGATTCAAATATACCCTTATCATTTAAAACTATAGAATAAGCAAAGAAATGGAATATAACCGTAAAATATAAACCCGGAACAAAAAACAGCATATATCCGAGCATCGTAACGGCACTGCTCAAAAGCGAAGTTATAATAAGCCCCGGCCCATGGGAAATAGAGGTAATAGAAGCTTTTTTATAATCTATTTTTTCGCCGGAAAGATAACCTTTGGTTATCACTGCAATAGCCATAGTTAAAAGCGGGGCTATAATTATCTGCACCAACATTAAAAGACCAAAATATGTAAGCTGGGTGCTGGATATAATGTTTGCAAAGGAGCCGCTCCCCTCAATAACTGCTTGAAAATCTGTAAACAAAGTTTCAAAATTTATGCGTTGAGCTATCATTTCAGACAAAACGGCTATAGGAAAATATATGGTTATTACAGTTAATGTTATATTTAAAACACTGCCCTTGAAAACTCCCATAGCTATGCTTATTATCTCGAAAATATTCAGTTCTTTTTTGTCAGTTACATTCATTATATACCTCCAAATTTCTCGCTTGTTAAATAATTATACTATCCCTGGCTATAAACGTAAACAACTATTTGCTTTATTTTAGCAGGCATTGTATTATAATAATGCTAAAATAATTAAGCTGTATTTATTCAAAAGAAGGTGTGCTATGGGTAATAATACCGTTTTTATATCCGGCTCGTCAAGAGGCATCGGAAAGGCAATCGCGTTATTGTTTGCCGAAAAAGGCTATAACGTCATTATAAACGCCAGCAAAAGCAAGGAGGAACTTATTGAAACACAAAATGAGATTAAAAACAAGGGCGGCTCCTGCCATTGTACACTTTGTGACGTTTCGGATTATGAAGCCTGCAAAAGAATGTTTGAAGAAATAAAATTAGTTTACCCTATGCCCGGAATAATAATAAACAACGCCGGTATATCCGAATGGGGTCTTTTCACAGATATGAGCCCGCATAAATGGCAAAGGCTTCTTAACGTAAATATAAATTCCGTTTTAAACTGTACACATATAGCACTTCCCGAAATGGTAAAAAATAAAAGTGGAATAATAGTTAATATATCGTCAATATGGGGAGAAACAGGAGCCTCCTGCGAAGCTGTTTATTCAGCCTCAAAAGGAGCAATAAATTCATTCACAAAATCCATGGCAAAAGAACTGGGTCCTTCTGGGATACGAGTTAACGCTATTGCCTGCGGAGTTATAGATACAAAAATGAATTCCAGCTTTGATAAAAGCGAAAAAGCTGCTCTTGCGGAAGAAATACCTCTTATGCGGTTTGGAACTCCCGAGGAAGTTGCAAAGCTTGCCTTTTTTTTGGCCACAGAGGATTCTTCTTTCTTAAACGGGCAAGTTATAACCTTAGATGGTGGGATGATATAAAAGCAAAGCTTTAATTAAAAGCTTTGCTTTTAATTTTTGGTAATTTTTATGTAATATTTTTCCATTTTTTCCTTTTAATGGTGTTTTAAATGTGTTATGCTTAAAAACAGGGATTTTAAAATCTATGTTCCCATACCGCATTGGAAAGGAGATAAAAAATGAGAAACCACATTTTTGTGCTTATTTTTGCACTTATCGCTCTTTGCCAAACCGCATTTGCAGCGGATGTAATTTCCGTAAATGTCGATGGCAGTAAAATTTCTTTTGATCAACCTCCCGTAATTGAAAACGGGCGTATCCTTGTTCCGTTCAGGGCAATATTGGAACCCATGGGAGCAAATATATCATGGGATGGCAGCAAGAAAACAATTACGGCAATACGCGGAGAAAAAAAAATTTCATTAACAATAGGAAAAGCCTATATAATGGTAAACGGCAAAAAAACGGCTCTTGATGTAGCTCCAAAAATAATCGGAGACCGTGCCATGGTTCCTGCACGAGCCATATCGGAGAGCTTGGGGGCGTCGGTTACATGGAACGAAGGAACAAAATCCGTCGGCATATATGTTGAAACCTCTCCTCCGGCTGAAAATTCAAACGCTGCACTAAAAAATAATATTACAAATTCAAAGACATTGGCTTTTTTCCAAAGAGTTACCTCAGGGAACGAATGGTTAATAAAGCTTGAAACAAAAATAGAAATTTTAGACGGGAAAAAATCAGACGTTGTTTTAACCATGGCTCAAAAGTCCGATAAGATGCTGTTAAATTTGGTTTCCGGGGAAGGCTATGATGTCTCATTAATAACCAAAGAAGGCAAAGCTTATTTCGTTATGAATAAAGAAAGGTTTTATTCTGTTATAGAATCCGGAGAGGCAATTCCCGGCATGGAAAACTTAAATATAACCGAATCCGGGTTCCTGCCGACTGATGAAGAAGCTAAAGCTATAGCCAACTCCATTTTTACAACAGGTGTTGAAAATATAGATAATACCGAATATAAATACGAAGAATTCAGCAACGGAACAAATTTTGCAAGATTTTATTTCTCAGGTGATGAATTAAGGTATATAAAATCTGATGTTGGAGGAGAAAATGAAGCTTTGGTAAAAATAATTAAAGCTTCTCAGAGCACAGCAAATTCATTGTTTGAAATACCCTTGGATTTTACTCTTATAGACTTTTCAGCCTTTGGATTTTAATAATCATCCCCACGTAAACGTGGGGTTTTTCTTTGAGCCCTAAAAGGGTCTATTACCAACATTGCGCCTTAAGGCGCTTTATGATTCCGCCAACCGCACGTTTATTTACCTGCTACCCTTTAAAAGGGTCAACATATTC